>JAZUIE010000001.1:0-4356 GCA_045642125.1 Acutalibacteraceae bacterium
GTATTTTAATCACAAGCTGCAGCAAATTTTGCTTTCGTCTATAGCAAACGGCGATATAACACTCGTTGCATCGACAACCGAAAACCCGTTTTTCTATGTATATAACGCCATTTTAAGCCGTTCGACCGTCTTCGAGTTTAAGCCCCTTTCTTCTGACGATATAAAAGAAGTAATTTTAAGAGCGGTTAAAATTCTATCAAACGAAAACAAGAAGAAGTATAAAATAAAAGACGAAGTTGTAAAGAAGATATCGAGAGCCGCCGCCGGTGATGTAAGACGGGCGCTCAATATGTTAGAACTCGGTATTATGTTAACTGACGAAGAAAACAAAACCGAACTTTCAGACGAGGTTGCCGAGCAGATTTTGGCGGGAAACTCCGTAAGGTATGATCGGGACGGTGACGAGCACTACGATATCGTTTCCGCCTACCAAAAGTCTATGCGTGGCTCGGACGCAAATGCCGCACTTCACTATTTGGCACGGCTTCTTGCCGCCGGTGACCTGCCGAGCGCCTGTAGGCGCCTTATGGTCTGCGCTTGTGAAGATGTCGGACTTGCCTATCCTCAAATAATACCCATTGTCAAGTCGGCGGTCGATATTGCCAATGCCGTAGGACTCCCCGAAGCGAGAATACCCTTAGCCGATGCGGTTATCGCCGTTTGCAATGCGCCTAAATCGAATTCGGGTGTTGTTGCGATAGATAAGGCAATAGCAGATGTTTCTTCGGGAAACTTCGGCTCTGTCCCCCGTCAGCTTCAAAACAAGCACTTTGACGGCGAAGAACGAGAAATAAAGGGGCAAAACTACCTTTATCCCCATTCATACGAAAACCATTATATAAAGCAACAGTATTTGCCCGACAACCTAAAGAACGCCGAATACTACACATACGGCGACAACAAAACCGAGCAAAGCTATAAAAACTACTGGGACAAGATAAAAAAGTAATTTGTTTGCATAATTTTCCTATAAAAGACAATACTATTACCGAAATATGTTTCACGTGAAACATTAAGCAAAAAGGTGATAATGTGTCTATAATTGTAAGATGCCTTATAAGTTTTCTTGTCGGCGGTGCAATTTGTCTTGTAGGACAAATTTTAATCGACTTTACAAAGCTTTCTCCGGCACGAATTCTTGTAGGTTTTGTCGTTTCGGGTGTAATTCTTACGGGAATAGGACTTTACGAACCGCTTGTACGGTTTGCGGGAGCCGGTGCGACAGTTCCGCTGACCGGCTTCGGGTACTGTTTGGCGGTAGGCGTTAAGGAAGCCGTAAAGGAGTTGGGACTTTTGGGCGCCTTTACGGGCGGACTTACCGCAACAAGCGCCGGAATAACCGCCGCACTGTTTTTAGGCTTTTTGTGTTCGCTTATATTTAAGTCGGACGACAAGTAACATCTTTTATAATACCGCCGATGTTTTTGACATTGGCGGTAATTTTTTGTTTACTTTTTCTTCCGGTACTGTTATAATATTATTCACAAACAATGTTTCACGTGAAACATTGCCGTGCGGAAAACAATATATATGTATATACTATATTATTATATATATCTATATTATATAATTCATAAATTAAGGAGCGATATTTTTGGGCAAAATCATTTCGGTCGTTAACCAAAAGGGCGGAGTCGGAAAAACGACCACCGCCGTAAACCTTGCCGCAGGACTCGGAATATCGGGTAAAAAGGTCTTGCTTGTTGATGCCGACCCGCAGGGCAATACGACCAGCGGTTACGGAATAGACAAAAGAGATGTTAAGGTGTCGACCTATGAGCTTTTAATAGGCAACGCTAAGGCAGAGAGTGCGGTTATTAAAACAGCTTATAAAAATGTTTCGGTTATCCCCTCTTCAATAAATCTAGCCGCCGCCGAAGTCGACCTTATAGAAAAAGAGCATAGAGAAAGCGCTCTTAAGGCAGCGGTTTTTCCGTTAAGAGACGAATACGACTACATATTTATTGACTGTCCCCCGTCACTCGGACTAATTACAATTAATGCGCTTAATGCGAGTGATACGGTTTTAATACCGCTTCAGTGCGAATACTTTGCACTTGAGGGACTTTCCCAGCTTACCGCATCAATAAGGCAGATAAAAAGACTTTATAACCCGACCATTGATATTGAGGGTATAGTTCTTACGATGTATGACGGCAGACTTAATTTGACAAATCAGGTTGTCGGCGAAATAAAAAAGTATTTTGCAAACAAGCTTTATAAAACCGCAATACCCCGTGCGGTAAGACTTTCCGAGGCGCCGAGCTACGGAATGCCGATACAGTATTACGATAAGCGCTCAAAGGGCGCTTGTGCCTATAACGATTTGGCAAAAGAGTTTATAAAAAGAAACAAGAAGATTTAGAAAGGGAAATGAATATGGCAGCAAAGAAAGGCGGTCTCGGACGAGGCCTTGAAGCACTTTTTAACGAAAATGCGGCAGACGGCGAAGGTGCCGTAAGTATCAGGCTCTCGGATATCGAGCCTAACCGTGAACAGCCGAGAAAAGAATTTGACGAAGACGCAATATCGGAACTTGCCGAGAGCATAAAACAGCACGGACTTATTCAGCCTATTGTTGTCCGTCCCCTTGCGAACGGCTCGTACTCGATAATAGCGGGAGAGCGCCGCTGGAGAGCCTGTCGTGAAGCAGGACTCGATATTGTCCCCGTTGTAATAAAGGATGTTGACGAAAGAACGGTTAAGGAGTTAGCGCTCATAGAAAACCTGCAAAGGCTTGACTTAAACCCGATAGAAGAAGCACTCGGATACAAGTCGCTTGTCGATACATATTCCTTAACGCAGGAAGATGTCGCCAAGACTGTAGGCAAGTCGAGAAGTACCGTTACAAATGCTTTAAGACTTTTATTGCTTAACGAAAAAGAAACCGAAGCCCTTAAGTCGGGCAAGATTTCGGCAGGTCACGCAAGAGCACTCTTATCCATCGAAGATACGGCTTTAAGAAAAGAAGCCTTTTCGGTTGCGGTAAACGGCGGCTCTGTTCGTGACATAGAAAATCTTTCTAAGAAAATAAAATCTGAAAAAAGCCCTAAAAAGCAGACGCAAACAAACAATTATTACCGTGAAGTCGAACTTGCGCTCAAAGAAGAGCTGGGCAGAAAGGTTAACATAAAACCGACCAAAAACGGCGGAGCGATAACGCTCGAATTTTATTCGGACGAAGAACTTGCCGATTTGGCGGAGAAGATAGCAAAGTAGTATGACGGCGATAAAAAACAAACTAAACAGTCTTTGGCGCTTTTTTACACTTTACGAAAAAATTTGGCTTTTGTGTATTGTCGTACTGTCGTTTGTGTTTGCCTTTTTGTTTCCCGAAGAAGACATAGGCGGTGTAAACGGCAAACTTATAATGGCGCTTTACCTTACCGACATTTTTTCGAATGTAATGTGCGAACTTTTAATATCAAAGCAGTCGAAGTGGAACTTTTTAATGTCGTTGCTTGTAGAGATTACCGAAATTGCAATTTGCATTGTCTGTGCCTACCGTTTTGCGACACTTGCAACCACATTGCTTTTCTGGATACCCTGCGACATCGTAAGCTTTTTCGTTTGGAACAAAAAGCCTGACGAAGAGAAAAAGGAGCTTACCAAGGTACGAAAACTAAGCGGTTGGCAGGAAGTGCTCATAATAAGCGCCATATTCGTATGGACGGCGGT
The DNA here is from genome assembly GCA_045642125.1 of Acutalibacteraceae bacterium. GTDB lineage: Bacteria > Bacillota > Clostridia > Oscillospirales > Acutalibacteraceae > UBA737. The sequence goes on from JAZUIE010000001.1 coordinate 3,679, forward strand.
GGTAGGGTGGCTTCTTACAAAAATCGACATATCTTACGGCATACTTGCCGAAAACCCGTTGCTCGAAAATATCGTTTGCTATCTTGATGCGTGTGTCAGCGCTGTCGGAATAGCCAACGGAATATTCATTCTTTTAAGATACAGAGAGCAGTGGATAGCGTGGTATGTAAGCGCAATACTCGAAACGGTAATAAACATTCTTTCGGGACAGTATGTTTTGCTCGTCTTAAAGGCGGGATATTTAACGAACACCACATACGGTTACATTAAATGGACAAAGTACATTAAAGAACACGGCAAAAGGTAGCAAAACTGCTATCTTTTGTCCTTTTTTAGGGCTTTTTTGCGTTATTTTTAATAAATATAAAAAATTTTTCAAATTTAGCAAAAAAAGTGTTGACATAAAGGGTACGAGTGTGGTATTATAATCGGGCGCCCGTAAGAAAGGGCGGCAAAAAACGGACCTTGAAAATTAAACAACGACGATAATAAGGACCCAACGATTCTTAGAGAAATTTAAGTAAATCAAAGGACAACAAGACGATGCACCAGCATCGAAGAGAGCTAAAAGCTCATCTAAAAGATTAAAGCACCGAAAGGTGTTCTAATACAATATTTTAGAGAGTTTGATCCTGGCTCAGGACGAACGCTGGCGGCGTGCCTAACACATGCAAGTCG
>JAZUIE010000002.1:0-17332 GCA_045642125.1 Acutalibacteraceae bacterium
AAACTTCGTCTGCAGAGTCACCCATACTGTTGTTAGCATAGCCTTGCTCTGAATAAGAACCTAATCTTGTTCCGGCCTTATTGCCTCTTAAAATACCGATTATCGGTCTTGAGCCCGAAATCATTTTGGCATCAAAAGAAAACTTTGCGTAAGCTACCTTTACCGTGCCTGCGTCATAATAAGAGTCAAGATTCAAAGGAACAAATACGTTTGCCGTATCGGTTGTATTGCCCTTTGAGCCGATAACGAACATCTTGCCGTTAGAACCGTCAGCGAAGCTTGTTAGTCCCAAGCAAGAAACGGTTGTAAGCACCATAACAACCGCTAAAAAAGTTGCTAAAAGTTTTGTTCTTTTTTTCATAATTCTCCTCCAAACAAAAAAAGTGTGTGCAACCGAAGCCACACACACCGAAAAATGCATAACTCCGATTGTCGTCACACAAACTTGGGCAAAAAACGAGAATTCCAAAGAAAGAGTATGCATTTTTACCAAATAAAAAAACACGCTCGCAGTTTACCCATATTAAGTTTGTGTGACATTTATCATAATATCACAAATGTATAAAATTGTAAATATTTTTATAAATAAAAAAGCCCGACACTTTATGTTAAGTGTCGGGCTAAAATAATTATTTATTTTGTTTTAAGGATATTTTCCACTTTACCGTGCAGACGCCAAAGATAGAAGACGGTTACTTTCGAAATTGCTATATCGTAAAGGACGAAAGCGATATTTGATATCATTAAGAAAATATATGCGCCGTATTTACCCAAAACGCCGAAATCGTCAACATCTATATTAGTTAAAAGCTTAAGAATGGCGTAACATAAAAGTACCGATATATTAAAAACGGCAATTTTTATAAGCCATTCGCATACGGGCTTTTTTAGTTTTTCTATAACCGCTTTTATTATCGGATAATATCCGAAAAGGAGAACAAAAAGTACCTTTGTTTCGGGCTCGGCAATAAGCAAAACCAAAGCAGAGCTTACTATATACGAAAAAAGAGCATACTTTTTATTTATCTCAATTAAAGGGACGATAAAAAACAGTCCTGCAACGGCGGGAACGGCATAGGTAAAATACGGAAAATAGCCTAAGAGCATAAAGACTGCCGAAAGGGCGCTTATAACGGCGCAAAGCGTTATATTCTTCGTATTTTTCATAACTTTAACAGCACGGTATCAAGTCGCCGCCCATACATTCACAGCAGCAGTCGGCGCAAATAAGGCCCTGACAAATATCACATGTTGAGCAGTTGTTTGCACCGCCGTAGGAACGGTAGGGGTTATTATACTGACTTGCAGACTGATTTTGAGCATTGTTCATAGCCTTGCGGTACTCGGGGTTCTGCGGGTCCATACGGACTGCCGAAGCAAAGCTCGTATACGCCTGGTCAAACCAACCTCTTTTATAAAGCACACTGCCGTTAAGATAGTACCATTCGGCATTTCTTTGGCTTACGGGGATACCGTCAAGCACTTCTTGGGCTTGTTCGTATCTGCCCTCGTTTATAAGAGTGCATATATCGGGGAAAGAAGAACCGGCAGGGTCCTTATATCCGGAATAGGAAGAACTGCTTTTGCCTTTGTTTCTTCTGCTGTTCATAATGGCATCGTAAGCATCGTTTATTTCCTGCATTTTTTCACCCGCCAAGTCCGAAAGCGGATTATCGGCATAATTATCGGGGTGGTATTTCCTTGCAAGAGCTCTGTATGCTTCCTTGATTTCTTCGTCAGTAGCATTTCTTGAAACACCTAAAATTTGATAGGGGTCATTCATTTTGTTTTCTCCTTAATGTTTTTATAAGTATCTTCAAGACCTAAATAAAGTATATTTCCGAGTATCGTTTTATACCGTTTTACATCTAAAAGCTCAAACGCCTTACACGCTTCGTTTATGCAAAAATATATTTGTCTTTCGGTGCTCTCGGTCAGTTCCTTTTTATTTTCGAACTTTTTAAGTACATTAAAATTATTATTCTCTTTGTCTTTTTCGATATCGCAAAATGCGTCCGTCAAATAGACATATTTCCCGACACAGTAACCCATTCGTTCAAGGACTCTTTTTTCGTTATCTTTATAAGAGCAAAGCGCAAAAATCTTTGAAAGAGCGGTTGCTGTAGGGTCGCATACCGTATCAATATCGTCAGCACCGCTTCTTTCAAGCTCGTTTTGTTTTTCTATATAATCTTTAACAGTCTTACCTATTTCGGGATATTTTATTACGGCTTTCTTATATGCCCTTTTGAAAATAGGTTTAACAAACAAAAAGCCTAACTTTTTAACGCCCTTTTCGTCCGCAATGTTATCGAGCACTTTATAATAGAGCATAATAACCGCCGCCGAAGACGGCATATCCAAAAAATCGGTATCAACACAGTAATTACACTTTTTTAAGGGGTTACAGGTACATCTGCCGGTTTTATAGCCGTTACATTTGTCCTTTAATGACATATTAAGAAGCGCCAAAAAGGTAAAATCGTAGCTTAGTGTAAGTCTTGCCAAAATTCCGTAACTCTTGCCGAGATTTTTACAAAGGGAGCAATATACCGCTTTATAGGTATCGTACTCTTTTAGTTTGAGTTCGCCCTTTTGCGTTTTAACATAGCCGAACAAACATATCCCCCTATCCTTTTTAAGTGATTATACGACAAATTTCGCAAAAAAAGTTAATAATATGTTAATTATAATATTTTTTTAAGAAACTGTCCCGTATACGACTTATCGCATTTTGCGACCTTTTCGGGTGTACCGGTGCAAACAACCGTACCGCCCTCGTCACCGCCCTCGGGGCCTAAGTCGATAATATAGTCGGCAGTTTTTATGACATCGAGGTTATGCTCGATTACAAGAACGGTGTTGCCCGTATCGACAAGCTTTTGCAAAACTTCAATAAGCTTATGAACATCAGCAGTGTGAAGTCCCGTTGTAGGCTCGCCCAAAATATAAAATGTTTTGCCGGTAGGTCTTTTGGAAAGCTCGGTTGCGAGTTTAACTCTTTGTGCTTCGCCGCCCGAAAGAGTGGTCGCAGGTTGTCCGATTTTTATATAACCGAGTCCTACATCGTAAAGTGTTTTAAGCTTTTTATAAATTTTAGGGTGACTCGAAAAGAAATGCATACCCTCTTCAACGGTCATTTCGAGAACATCATATATGTTCTTGCCTTTATACTTAATCGCCAAGGTTTCCTTATTATATCTTGCTCCGTTACAAACATCGCACGGAACATAAATATCGGGCAAAAAGTGCATTTCGATTTTAATTATACCGTCACCGCAACAAGCTTCACAGCGGCCGCCTTTAACATTAAACGAAAATCTTCCGGCGTTATAGCCTTTGGCTTTTGCGTCCTTTGTCATTGAGAAAAGTTCTCTAATATCGGTAAAAACACCGGTATAGGTCGCAGGGTTGCTTCTCGGTGTTCTGCCTATGGGTGACTGGTCGATATTTATAACTTTATCGAGATTTTCGAGTCCCTCAACCGAAGTATACTCACCCGCTATCGTCTTTGCACGGTTTAATTTGTTCGCCAAAATGTTATAAATAATATCATTTACAAGTGACGACTTTCCGCTTCCCGAAACACCGGTTACGCAAACAAACTCACCGAGCGGAACGGATACATTTATATTTTTAAGGTTGTTTTCTTTAGCACCCTTTACGGTTAAGAAATTGCCGCTTCCCTTTCTTCTCTTTTCGGGTACCGGAATTTTCTTTCTGCCCGACAAATAGTCGGCAGTTACCGAGTCCTTACAATTAAGCAGCTCATTAGGTGTCCCCGAAAATACAACATTTCCGCCGTGTACTCCGGCGCCGGGACCTATGTCAAGTATATAATCGGCTTCACGCATAGTGTCCTCGTCATGCTCAACAACTATAAGGGTGTTGCCTAAATCTCTTAAATGCTTTAAGGTGTTAAGCAATTTTTCGTTATCCCTTTGGTGAAGACCGATACTCGGCTCGTCAAGAATATACAAAACACCGCAAAGAGCAGAGCCTATCTGCGTTGCAAGACGAATTCTTTGCGCTTCGCCGCCCGAAAGAGTCCCTGCCGAACGGGAAAGCGAAAGATAGGAAAGTCCCACACTTACGAGGAAGCTCAATCTTTCTTTTATTTCCTTTAATATCGGCTTCGCTATCATTTCATTTCTGTTTGAAAATTTAAGCGTTTCAATATATTTAAGCGCATTATATGCCGACATATCGCAAAATTCGACAATGTTTTTATCGCCCACGGTTACGGTTAAAAATTCGGGCTTTAATCTCTTGCCGTGACAGTCGGGGCAGTCGTGCTCGGTCATATAGCTTTCTATTTCGTTTCTTGCATAGTCGCTCTTTGTGGTATTATATCGGCGCTCAAGATTATTTATAACGCCCTCAAAAGGCGCATAATAAGTGCCGCCGCCTAAATATCCGCTTCTTTTAAGTTTAAGCTTAATATCGCCCGTTCCGTACAAAACGGCATTTTTAGCATCGGACGGAATGTCCTTCCAAGCGGTATTTATATCGAAGCCGTAATACTCGGATATACCCTTATAGTACATCTCGGAAATCGTGCTTGAATCGGGGTTAAGCCAAGAATTAACTCCCCAACCTGCCGCTTTTATGCAACCGTCAAGAAGCGACTTGTTTTCGTCTGCTATTAAAAGGCGTTTATCTATCCGCATAAACTTGCCGATACCCGTACAGGTAGGACAAGCGCCGACAGGGCTGTTAAACGAAAACATTGTAGGTGTAAGCTCGGGAATACTTATACCGTGTTCTTCACAGGCATAGCTCTGTGAAAATTCGAGCGTTTTTTCACCTAAAACATCAACATTAACAAGTCCGCCCGACAGGTTAAGCGCCGTTTCGATACTGTCGGCAACACGGGAACGGATATTTTCTTTCATTACTATTCGGTCAATTACAACCTCTATTGTATGCTTTTGGTTTTTATTAAGCTTTAAGCCGTCCGTTATTTCGGTTATTTCTCCGTCAATTTTTACCCTTATATAACCGAGTTTTCTTATTCTCTCAAATTCCTTTGCGTATTCGCCTTTTTTGTTTCTTGCTATGGGCGACAAAATTTGAATTTTTGTTCCGTTTTTAAGCGAAATTACGGTATCCACTATATTATCGGTTGACTGCGCTTTTATTTCCTTATGGCAAACAGGACAGTGCGGAACTCCGACACGCGCATATAAAAGACGCAAATAGTCATATATTTCCGTAACGGTGCCTACGGTTGAACGGGGGTTTTTAGATGTCGTTTTTTGGTCTATGGATATAGCGGGAGAAAGCCCGTCAATTGTTTCAACTGCGGGTTTTTCCATTTGTCCTAAAAACTGTCTTGCGTATGAAGACAGACTTTCAACATATCTTCTTTGTCCTTCGGCATAAATGGTATCGAATGCAAGAGAAGATTTACCGCTTCCCGAAAGTCCCGTGAATACAACTAATTTATCACGGGGAATTTCAACATCGATATTTTTGAGATTATGCTCACTTGCACCCTTAATGATAATTTTCTTGCTTGACAATTTTATCCCCCATAAACATCACTATACATATATTATTTTACAATATTTATTTTATAATGTAAACACATTTAATTAAATTTATCCCGCTTTTTCGATTTGTTTTTTAAGTTTATTTATTATTCGCTTTTCAAGTCTTGAAATGTATGACTGCGAAATACCCAGTGTGTCGGCGACCTGCTTTTGAGTATATTCTTTATAACCTGCCATGCCGAAGCGCATTTGCATTATTTGTTTTTCTCTCGGGGATAGTTCATTTACAAACGACAAAAGCAGTTTTCTTTCGTCTTCTTGCTCTATTTTCATTGAAACCTCTTCGCCGTCACTGCCCAAAACATCGGAAAGCAAAAGCTCGTTGCCATCCCAGTCTGTATTAAGCGGCTCGTCAATGGAAATTTCGCTTTTCCTTGACGATATTTTTCTAAGGTACATTAAAATTTCGTTTTCTATACACCTTGAAGCATAGGTTGCAAGTTTAATGTTTTTCTGCGGACAAAAGGTATTTACTGCCTTTATGAGTCCTATTGTACCTATCGAAATAAGGTCTTCGATATTTACTGACGAAGAATCAAATTTTTTGGCAATGTATACCACTAGTCTTAAATTATGAACTATCAGCTGTTCCCTTGCTTTTTCGCTGTTTTCTTCCAAAAGCTTTTGCTCTTCGTCCGCCTTTAATGGCGGCGGCAAGGTTTCGGGACCGTTTATATAATAATGAGGTTTTGAAAAAAATCTTTTATAAACCCCTATAAAAAAATCAATTATTTTCAGCTTGAACACACCGTAATATTTTTTCATATCAGTACCCTCGGACTTATTATTGCTTCGGCATCACTGTCGAGCTTAGTATTTGCCGATACTATAATCGGACTTTTAATTTCTCTTGTTTTTTTGTTATACTCTATCTTTGCAAAATCGGCTCTTATCCCGTGTAAAAGTCCGTTTCCTATAGCGGTATTGCACGGAATTGCCCTATATCTGTTCATTAAATCTGCGTCATTTTTTCCTTTTTTCAGTTGGTTTAAGAATGTTTCCCTTACGATTATTATTTCGCCCTGACCGAAAACATCTTTTAAGCCGTTTCCCGTATCAATTATGGCGGTAAAGCTTGTTTCGTTGCTTAAAAGTTTTACTTTCACTTTGCACTTTTCGGCATTCACCAAATTGTTGCCGAAGCACCTTTTAATAATAAGTGCCGTAAAATAATAGATTACACTTACAAGAATTAAAAGTAACGGCGAAATGTTAAAGTAAACTATACTGTTATTAACTACCATTCCGTTCGGCCTTAAAAAGTAAAAGAGTGCAAACATAATTCCGCCGTACGAAAAGGTTACACCGAATATTACGGCTGTGTTTCTTAGAAATGCCTTAACTGTTCTTATCTTATATGCCGTTACACTTATTAGTGACGACATAAAAATTCTGAGTATTATTCTGAAAAAAATATTGCCCTCGGGAAAAAATATGTAAAGCGAAAACAGTGCTCCTATTATTGAGGACAGTACCAAACGAATGTTGTTAATTTCATTCGACAAAAGCTTTCCCGAAAGCTTTATTAAAAAATAATCAACCGCAAAATTAAGTATTATAAGTACATCGGCATATACCGTCATTTCTATCCCCCGCCTTTATAAAAATTATAGTTTAATAAGGCTCAAAATACTGTCGGTTTAGGTTAGTAAATTTTGTAGATTTTTGCGGTATTGTGTTTTTCTTGAATTAAGACAGAAAATGTGATAATATAATAACGGTGATAAAAATGCTTTTTAGGTCAAGTAAATCGGCATTTGATTTTATGGTCGTAGGACTCGGAAACCCCGGACTTACATACGAAAACACCCGACATAACGCAGGTTTTATGGCGGTTGATAAGTTATGCGAGAAATATAGGTTTACGCTTAACAAAAACAAATTCGAGGCTTTATTCGGAGAATGTATTATTAACGGTAAGCGTGTTTTGGCAGTTAAACCGCAAACATTTATGAACAACTCCGGCAGGGCTGTAAGCGCCGTTTCTTCGTTTTACAAAATACCCAGTGAAAAAATGATAATTCTCTTTGACGATATTTCGCTCGATATGGGAAACATAAGAATAAGAAGAAAAGGCAGTGCCGGCGGACATAACGGTATTAAGGATATAATAGAGCTTTTAGGCACCGAAGAAATTATGCGTATTAAAATCGGTGTGGACAAAAAGCCAAATGAAGATTATGACCTTGCAAATTATGTCCTTTCGAAAATTCCCAAAGACAAAGCCGATATACTTAATAAAGCACTTGATAACACCGTTCTCTCGATAGAAGAGATAATAAAAAGCGGTATTGATTCGGCTATGAATAAATACAGCAAATAAATTTGATGGACTTTTTATTTGACATATTAAAAGGCGAACCGGAATATTTAAGGCTTCTTAACAACCTAAAAGAAAAAAGAACTCCACTTGCCGCTTCGGGACTTTCGTCAATTCACAAGTCTTTTATGATTTCGGCACTTTGCCGAGAGTTGGGCAAAAAAGCCGTTGTCATAACAAGTGACGAAGTTAAGGCAAGTATAATTACGGATGATATTAGTTCTTTTGGTCTAAGTGCCGTAAATCTTCCCGTTCGTGACTACAATTTAACAAAAGTTGCAGGCTTTTCAAAAGAGTATGAATTAAAGCGTGTTGACACCCTATCGAGAGTTCTTGATGGGGCTTTTGACGTGCTTGTTTTATCGGTTTCTTCTGCACTTTTATATACTTTGCCGCCGCAAGTTCTAAAAGAAAGCAAATTAGTAATTACAAAAGAAAGCAAAATAGATTTAGACTCTTTTTGCGACAAGCTTATATCTTCGGGATATACAAAAACAGACTTAACCGAAGCCAAAGGTCAGTTTTCGGTAAGAGGCGGAATAATAGATATATTCCCCATTAACGATAACTTGCCCACAAGAATAGAACTATGGGACGATGAAATTGACACAATAAGCAAATATGACCCCGACACTCAACGGAGAACCGAAAACTGCGACAGTGTTACGGTTTTCCCTGCAAACGAATTATGTTTCGATAAAGAAGTACTCTTAAATAAATTAAACGAAATTATTAAAAACGATAAAAAGTTAACAGAAAATCAGGTTAAAAATATTGAGCTTGACATTTCCGCCTTATCAGACGGCTTCCCCATTTTAAGCGACACTTATATTCCGCTGTTATATGAAAGACCTTACACGGTTTTTGATTATCTGGATAATGATACTTTAACATTTGTACTCGAAAGCGGAAATGTAAACGAAACATTAAAAAGCAAAGAACTTTCGGCAGCCGAAGACATAAAGCTTTGCTTAGAGGAAGGTACACTCTCAAAACACACCGCAAATTTATACCTTTCTAAAGCGGAATTTTTAAGCAAAACCGAGAATGCCGTATTTTTTGAAAGCTTCCCTAAAGCGTCTTATTCTTTATCGCTTAAAGATATATATAATTTCAGTTTCAAAAGAACTGCGCCTTACTCGGGCGATATAAAAATACTGCTTGACGATATATCGTATACACTTGCCCAAAAAGGACTTGTAGTAATACTTGCAGGTGAAGAAAAAGCCGCAAAAATAACCGTAAAAGAATTAAACGAACAAAATATAAAAGCAAGACTTTTAGGCGAACTTCCAAAAACACCAAAAAGCGGTGTTGTAGTAGCATTAGGCTCTATATCGGCAGGTTTCGAAATACCTAATGCTAAACTCCTTTTAATAACAAGCAACCGAGTAAAGAGTGAAAATAAAAGGAAAAGAAAAATACCTAAAGATGCAAAGGCTTTAGGTTCTCTTGACGAGCTTAAAAACGGTGATTATGTTGTCCACGCAACACACGGTATCGGCATTTTTGACGGAATAAACAGAATATCCAACAAGGGTATTACAAAGGACTATATTAAAATTAAGTATGCCGGAAGCGATGTTTTATATGTACCGGTAACACAGCTTGACTTAGTTTCCAAATATATAGGCTCAGCCGACAACACGGGTGTTAAGCTTAACAAATTAGGCAGTGACTCTTGGCAAAAAACAAGAAGCCGAGTTAAATCTGCGGTCAAAAATATGGCAAAGCAATTAACCGCTTTATATGCCAAAAGAATGTCGAGTAAGGGCTATGCTTTCGGTCCCGATACTGATTTACAAAGTGATTTTGAAAGCCGTTTTCAGTACGAAGAAACCGAAGACCAAATACGCTCTGCAAATGAAATAAAACACGATATGGAAAGACCTGTTCCTATGGACCGTCTCCTTTGCGGTGATGTTGGTTTCGGAAAAACAGAAGTTGCACTGAGAGCGGCATTTAAGTGCATAAGCGAAGGAAAACAGTGCGCTTTACTTGTTCCTACGACCATTCTTTCAATGCAACACTACAACACGGTTTTAAGCCGTATCGGAAACCTGCCCGTACAAATTAAGCTTCTAAACCGCTATGTTCCCAAAAAAGAGCAAACAAAAATTATTAAAGAAATAAAATCGGGCGCCGTTGATATGATAATCGGCACCCACAGACTTATTTCAAAGGATATATCTTTTAAGGATATAGGTCTTGTAATAATTGACGAAGAACAGCGCTTCGGTGTTGCCCAAAAGGAAAGACTTAAAGAGCTTTATCCGTTTGTTGACATTCTTACCCTTTCGGCAACACCTATTCCGAGAACTCTTAATATGGCGATGTCGGGACTCAGAGATATGTCAACGATAGACGAGGCACCCGGCGACCGCTACCCCGTTCAGACCTATGTATTAGAGCAAAACAATGCTATCTTGACCGATGCTATCAGACGGGAACTGAGAAGAGGCGGTCAGGTTTACTATCTTCATAACAGGGTTGAAACTATTATGTCTGCCGCTTCCCGCCTTAAAGAACGGATACCCGAGGCGAGAATAGGTATTGCCCACGGAAAAATGAGTGAAGACGAGTTAAGCGGCGTTTGGGAAAGGCTTATAGAACACGAAATTGATATTTTAGTTTGCACGACAATAATTGAAACGGGTGTTGATGTTCCTAATGTTAATACCCTTATAATCGAGAATGCCGACAGAATGGGACTATCCCAGCTTCACCAGCTGCGTGGAAGAGTCGGCAGGTCACCGAGAAGAGCCTATGCGTATTTCTGCTTTAAGACCGGCAAGATAATTAACGAAACCGCACAAAAAAGGCTTGAAGCGATAAGAGAATTTACTCAGTTTGGCTCAGGCTTTAAGATAGCTTTAAGAGACCTCGAAATAAGGGGCGCCGGAAGTATTTTAGGCGGTGAACAGCACGGCAATATGGAGGCCGTAGGATACGATATGTATTTAAGGCTTCTTAATGAAGCAGTAAGCGAAGAAAACGGCGAAGAGATTAAGCCTCAGGCAGAATGTACCGTTGACCTTAATATTTCGGCGCATATACCCGAAAACTATATAGAGAGTCTTTCTTCAAGGCTCGGCATATACAAAAGGATAGCCGATATAAAAACAAAGGAAGATTCTTTAGATGTTGTAGACGAGCTTTGCGACCGCTTCGGTGAGCCGCCGCAGTCGGTTATGGGACTTATTAACATTGCGCTTGTAAGAAACAAATCGGCAGCAGCGGGTATAAGCGAAATAGTAAACGGAAAAGGCTCCGTTATTCTTAAAACCGATAAGATAAGAGAAGATGTCGTAAATAAACTGTCGGACACTTTCGGCAATAGCTTTACTCTTGCAACAACCGGAAATTTGGCTTATGTAATTAAACTAAGCGACAAAGAGAGTCCGACAAAAATTATTAGCAAATTAGCCGATATATTATAAGAATATTTAACAAAATGTAAATTAAATAAAATTTGTAGACTTTTTTATGTTTTTGTTATATAATTTATATATCTAACTTAAAAGTATATTCTTTTCATTGGGGGAAAACAAAAATGAAATTTATTAAAAGAGCTTTTCCGCTTGTTTTGGCGGGAATAGTTGCCTTGACAATTTGCGGTTGTCATAAGAAAGATGAAGTTGCCGTTAAGATAGGCGATGTTGAGTTTACATCCGGTTATTATCTTTGTGCAATGATTACAGCCGACCAAGAAGCCCGTCAAAAAATTGACGAACTAGCCGCAACAGACGATAAAATTCAAATTGATGACGGAAGCGACTATTACAAGCAAAAAATCGACAAAAAAGATTTTTCAAAATATGTTAAAGAACAAACTCTCGATAAATTAAAGATGATAGCTGCTTACGAGATTAAATGCAAAGAAAATAAGCTTGATGCCGAGAAAGATTCAACTTATGAAACCTATAAGCAGTATGCCGATTATTATTGGGAAACATACGATTATGCAAAGATATACGAACCAAACGGCGTAGGCAAAGAAACCTTTGCGAAGTATTCGGCAGACGAGTATTATTCCGAATGCTATTTTGAGTCTATTTACGGTAAAGAGGGTAAAACTCCTGTTGCCGAAGACGAAATCTCAAAGTATATGAATGAAAACTTTGCTGTTGCGGACCAAATTGATGTTGATTTTTCAAATATGGAAAGCATCAATATTGACGAAGCAAAGTCCGATCTTAACCGCTATTGCGAAGAAATTAAAAAAGGCAATATGACCTTTGGAGATGCTTACTGCGATTATTACGGCGAAGAACCTAAAGAAACAACCGAAGGCGGACCTAAAGACCCCTATGCAACATTGTTCGGCACTAAAGATACAACCGCCGAAAATGTTAATTATGACTCTGTAAAGGAAATGGCTGTAGGCGAAGTTAAACTTATTACTAAAGACAATGACCTCGGTATGACATTACTTATTAGACTTGATATCAATGAAGACTCTTATTATTTAACAAGTTTAGACACCGAGATTCGTCATAACCTTAAGGATAAAGAATTCGAAAAGGAAATAGAAAAGTTTGCAAAAACTCTTAAGGTTAAAGAATATACAAAAGCAACCGACAGATTTAAGCCGAAGAATATTGAATACCCCGAAAACAACACTTCGAGCGAAACACCTGTAAGCACTGAACAGTAATAATAACTAAAAATAAAAAGCCGTGTAATTTCAGGATACCTGATTTTACACGGCTTGTTTTTTTACTTAAGTCTAATTGTACAATTAAATTTTAGGGTTGTTACTGTCAGGCAAAGGTTATTAATAAGAGAGCTTATAACAAAGCTTAAGGGATATCCACAGGCTAAAAGCATCGAAACCGACCTTACATATCTTGATAATTATGTTGAACGGCTTATAAACAGTAAGGATATAAAAAACACCGACAAAAATGCCGGTGAGAAGTTTAGTATCAAGAAAACAAAAAATATAGCATATTCAGAACAACTTTCTCTTATTGAAAATAAAAAATTTAACGGTAGCAACTCACTTTATGTAGGAATGCCGTCAAATGAATTGCAAAGTATTGGAATTTCAAACAATCCTTTTGCTATGAATCAATCTGATTTTAGAAAAAGCAGAAGAGACAGCGGAAACAATCAGCACTATTCAAGTCACGGAATACCGATTGATTTTTTTGAAAAATTACCGACTAAAATAAATTCGGCTCCTTTAGTAATTGATAATGGCAATAAAGCAACTATCATAACCGATTATCAAATGAACGATAAAAAAGGGCAAAAATCGTATGTTATTGTTGGTATAATTAAAAATCAAGTAATGGAAAACGATACTGTTAATTTAATAAAAAGTATATATCCATTAGATGACTTTATAAATCTAATCATGAAATATTCAAGCAATCAACAATTGGTAGTTCTAAACAAAAACAAGGCAGAGAAACTTCTTACCACCATAGGAATTCAACCTTCCGAGGTGTCAAGAATTCTCAACCTTGCGAATGACAGTATACACCAAACCGAGCCAAAAAGTCAATAAAAATATAAAAGAAACATTAACCGGATATGCTTCAGAAGAAACTGTAGAACAAAAGCGAATAAAACAACAAGCAAAAGCAGAAGGCGGATATGATGTTTTTTTCACCACAAAAGAAAACATCAAGGAAACCGATTCAGACGGAATACCTATTGCAATATATATCAAAAACAGGAAAAGCTTATATAAATGCTATTGAAACTGAAACCAATCATATTTTATCAATTTATGGTAGAGATAATACGATAAATTTTATAAACGCTGCAATAAAAGATAACAGAATTTTAGACGGTGATAAAAAAAGAGCTGATAAACTTCAAAACATCCTCGGGATAATGCTTTCGCTTCCCGACAACATTTTAAGTATCAACTCCACTAGTAGTATACGCCAAACCGAGGAAAAAAGTCAACAAAAAAATTAAGAGACACCGCCCATCGTATAAACGATGTTGGGCGGCTCTCAAAGAGTTTCGCCCTGAAAAACGGTATCTCTACTAATAATATACCCAATAATTCTGAAAAGTCAATAAAATATTTGGATTTGATATTAATGAGGGTGTAAAGGTTAATGAAGATTTACTTGAAGAATTAAGCATACATCCTCACGATTGGCTTGATAATAACGGTAAAATCAATTGGGACAAATGGACCACTTATATTCAAGATAAAAATAAAACCGTTTGGAAAGCAATACTGCATATTGCCAATACAACAAACGGTGAAAAAATACTATATGATATAAGCACTATAAGAAAAGTAGAGCGGTCCGGAAAGTCGGACACAAACTCTACTGATAATAGTATACCCATTTCTTCCCAAAAAGTCAATAAAAATATAAAAGATACTATGACCGATTAAAATTTCGGCGAAAGTTATTTTACAATGTCTTACGAGCAAGACTCAGACGGCAATAAACTGTCCGCAGGTCAGCAGGAATACTTTAAGGATAGCAAGGTAAGGGATGAAAACAGTTTTGTTGCCTTAACGGAGCTTGTAAATAAACATGGTGATGATGTAATTGTCGCAATACATCTTAACAAACATTTGGGTAGAACTGAAATAAATAAAATTGCAAGCCTATATAGCAAAACAGATGATTATGGTAATAATAAAATCAAACAATATGTTGACAAACAAATTTCCAATGGCAATTTGTTAGATGTAAGCATAAATAAAGCACCTAACTGGTTTACGGCTAAAGGGCTCCAATTGCCCAGTGCGGTTCAAACCATATTAGATGCTAATAGTAGTATACGCCAAACCGAGGAAAAAAGTCAAGAAGAATTTTCTGCCGGAATGCTTGAGCAGTTTAGATACAATGCTGTTTGATTTTTAAGGATAAAAAAACTACCGCCCAAAGACGGTAGTTTTTTATTAGGTTTTAATTAGCTTATTTCAACAATGTAAGGTTCGGACCAGTCACCGTTAGCCTTAAACTTATTTTCGCCGTCATATTTAGCCGACTTATAAGCTCTCGTCCAAATAGTATAGGTACCTGCTTTCTTAACTGTGATGGTCTTCTCAGCATCGGTAGTTCTGTTGTAGGTTTCGTATTTCTTTGCGCCTACAAGTTGATACTTAACTTCGTATCCCGATACATTCTTAACAGAAGTGTGAGAAACTGTAAATGAATGAGTACTGCCTGAAGAACTCGACTTCAATGAAACTACATCAACCGGACTCGGTCTTGTGCAGTATCTGAAGTTTGCTGAATATTCGCTGTAAACATCTTTACCGCCTACGCTCTTATAATAGCAAATAGTAAAGTCGTAGTTCTTGCATTCTTTAAGGTTTTGTACCTTATAGGTGAGTACATCTTCGCCTTTAATCTTATAGGCCTTATCAAGCTGAGCACAGTAAATTCTGTAACCCTTAACACCGTCTACCTTATTCCATGTAAGAGTTAAGGTAGCCTTTGTGTAAGCTGAGCAACCGATAAAGTCCATAACGAAGTCTTCTTGAGATTTTTCAATCTTATAGTTAAATATCTTAGTTCCGTCATAAAGGTCCTTAAATGTAACGGTTACAGTGTAATCACCTGCAGCGGTAGAACTTGCATTAGACCAAGTTACATCATAATACTGCTCGTCAATTACATCTCCGTTAGCGTCCTTAACAGTTAAGGTCGGTTTCTGAACTGAACCGTTAGCAGTAAATGTATCAGTATCAATTGTTACATCACTTGCTGCTGCGATAATCTCTTCAGCTGTATAACCGCATTCGCATTCGCTGTAGATAACACCGTCATCAGTAAGCGTAGCGGCTACTACATCGTAAGGAACTAATGTATGAGCAGTCTTATCAGCCTTAGCACCGCAGTAATAGCATTTATGCCAGTGATAGTTGTCGTCATAAGTCCAGTCTTCACTGAATTCATGGTCACACTCTGCGAAGTACTCTGTGTTAACGTCTTCCATTACAACATTGTCGAAGCTGCCTTCAACACTCCACTTGTTTGTGGGAGCGTTAAGAAGCTGGTCGGCACCTGTGCAAGGAACGCTTGTGTAACTATAGGTCATATCAGTGTTGAAATAGTTTTGAGTTAAAGGCGGAAGTCTATACTCGTCAACTATATTTTCAGCAGCTGTATCCAAGATGTAGAGATGCGGATCTGTAAATGCGAATGACATTTCGGTATCACAAGCATCATGCCATGCGCCGTTATGCTCGTAGTTACCTATAGTAATACCAACGCAAATACCGTCATCACGAGTCATCCACCAAATACCTACACGCAATTTAATAATTGCTGAGTACTCGAGTGTTAACGGGTCGTATACAGAAGAAACGATAGAATCTGTTGCATCGTCACCCATATCGTTGTTTGCCCATGATTTTTCTGAGAATGTAGCATCAACGATATTGCCACCGTGGTTATCAGCTCTTACAACACCGATAATCGGCTTGTCGCCCTCAAGCATCTTAGCCTTAAAGGTGAGCTTAGCATAGAAGTATTCGTCTTCTATCTTATCAAAGTTCATACCCGTAAAGTTAAGCGGGAGAATAACGTTTGCCGGAATCGGCTTAGGCTCAACCCAAGTACCTTCTCTGTTGTAATATCCGGGGACAAAGCCGGAAGCACCAACAGTTACCATTTGAGCAGCGCCCAACATCGGAAGAACGGTTTCTGCATAAGTTAACTCGTCAATACCGTTTTCGTCACGGAAATACTTGCCTTGGCACTTTTCGCACTCGCAAGTGTAGTAATCAATATGGCCGTCAGTATCTTCGGTAGGCTCAACTCTGCCGTTAAGCTGATAGTCGTGACCTGTTCCGAAGAAGCCTTCACGGTAATCATAAAGTTTGAACTGTCTCTTGTCGCCGATTCTGCTCCACTTTTGAGAGGAAGCCTTCATGATTTGGTAGCTGCCCTTTGTCGGGTTGCCTGTCTGTTCATGACCTGAAATAAGGTCAATATAGTTAGCGGTTAAAGGCGGAAGGTCATACTCAGCAGGAGTAACTCCGTCTTGCTCGTAAAGAATACCTGTAGCATTTTCGTCCATGAAATAGAGATGCGGATCGGAGAATGCAAATGACATTGTAGAATCATAAGCATCATGCCAGCTACCGTTGTACTCTAAGTTACCAATGGTAATAGCAGATGTATTGCCGTTCGGAAGTCTATACCACCAAGCATTTCCTCTAACTCTCAGAACTACTTCATATTCGCCGGTTTCTTCATTGAATGTTGAAGCGGTTATTCTGGTATCGGTTCCGCCTTCGTCAACCATTTGAACATAGTCGCCCATGCCGTTGTTAGCATATCCTCTTTCGGAATATGTACCGTCAACAACATCGCCTGTGTTACTACCTCTGAGTACGCCGACAATCGGTTTTTCACCGCTGAACATCTTAGCCTTAAAGGTAAGCTTCATGAACATCCAGTCAGCTCTGTAGTTATTGTACTTGCTGTCATTGAAGTTAAGCGGAATGAAGAGGTCGGCA
>JAZUIE010000003.1:0-17470 GCA_045642125.1 Acutalibacteraceae bacterium
CTTCTGCGCCGTTTTAACAAAAAATCAGTGAGTGCCCCGCTTGGATGCACCCACTGATTTGGCGCGCCGGAGAAGATTCCAACTCCCGACCTTCTGGTCCGTAGCCAGACGCTCTATCCAGCTGAGCTACCGGCGCAAATACTATGTTTTTACTATGGCGGTTTTTTGACCGCCATAGTATTCTATCACAAGTAAGTCTTAAAAGCAATAGTAAAATTAAAAAATTTTACTTATTTTCCGATAAATTTAACAAGCGCCGACAATACGGGCATTGTAAAAAGTGACATTAATGTAGAAACGGCAACCATATTTACCGATAAATCGGTAGCTCGTCCATACTTATAAGAAAACATCGTTGTATAAGCCGCAACGGGCGAAGATGCACTTATTGCCATGCTTAAAAGCAAATCGCCCCTTACGCCTATTAAAAGCAAAACTCCGACCGCAACTGCGGGAAACAATAGCACCCTGCAAACAGACGCAAACAAAAGTTTTTTGTCCTTAACAGCCGAAAGAATATTCGATTTTGACAAATGATAGCCTATTATGAGCATCGGGAAAGGTGTGTTAAGTGCCGCAAGATAACCTATCGGAAGTGACACAACCTGCGGCACCTTTATTTGCGAAACAAATATTAAAAGACCTATAATAAGTCCTATCACGCCCGGATTTATAAAGACCTTTTTAGGTGACATCTCCTTTTTGTCGCCGCTCATAAGAACTATACCGTAGGTCCACGAAAAAAGGTTAAATATTGCGATAAAAGAAGCGCAGTAAATTACACCCTTTTCACCCAAAATTGCTTCTTGAATGGGAAGCGACATAAAACCGCAGTTTCCGAAAATCGAGCCAAACCTTAAAACACTCTTTCTCGCTTCGTCCTTATCCTTTATACATAATTTTGCAAGAAGAATAAAAATTATATGGACAATAGCCGCAAAAAGAAAACTTAAAAGAACATATTTTAAGGTCTTCGCATCGAATTTCCTTATAAAAGACTTGATTATTACGCAGGGAATAACGGCAGTAAGCGTTATATCGGTAAGCGATTTTATACTTTTTTCGTTTATTATATTTACTTTCGATAATATAACACCGACAAAAATAAGAATAAAAAGCACTACAACCTGCCTTAAAACAGTTATAAATACCATTACTTTCTAAGCTCTGCGCCGACTTTTTCGAGTTTTTCTATTATGTTTGCACTCGCATTTTCTATCTGCTCGTCAGTCAATGTAGCATCGGCAGAGCGTAAAAATACGCTGTATGCAACACTCTTTTTGCCTTCGGGAATTTGTGTGCCTTCGTAAATATCGAAAAGTTCAATTTTTTCGAGCAGTCTTCCCGCACCCTTTGTTATGGCACCCTCAAGTGTTCCTACGGGGATATCCTTATCGCAAAGGAACGCAAAGTCACGCTGAACGGCGGGGAATTTCGGAAGCGGCTTAAATACCGTCTTGCGCTTATTTATATCGAGCAAGACATCAAGCTTAATTTCGGCAATATAAACCCTTTCTTCTATTCCGTACTTATCGGCAACAGACGGGTGTACTTCGCCTATCACACCGCAGGGAATGTTATTAGCCTTAATACTTGCCTGTCTTCCCGGATGGAGATAGGTTTCATTGCTTCTTTCGTAAACCGTATATGCTCCGCAAAGCTTCATAAGGTCTTCGGTTATGCCCTTTAAGGTGAAGAAGTCTTCGTCTTTACCGTAAATACCTATTGAAAGAGTCGGGAGTTCGTGGGGCTGTTCTTTAAGCGGTAAAGATTTCGGAATAAAGCGTTTGCTTATTTCGAAAAATCTGCCCGACTCGTTTTTACGGTTTATGTTAGTCGAAAGCACCGAAAGCATACTTGTCGTAAGCTGTGTACGCATAACGGAATACTCGTCACCGAGCGGGTTTAAGAGCTTTATTGCGTTTCTTCTTTCATCGTCTTCTTTTAAGTTAAGAGTATCAAGCGCAGACGAAGAAATAAACGAGTATGTTGCAATTTCGTAAGCACCCAAAGAGCAAAGAAGATTTTTTATCTTATCCGTTTTTACTCTCTCGCTTAAAAGTGTTCCTCTTACAACATCGCCACGCATGGGAGTTCCTACAATATGGTCGTAACCGTAAATTCTCATAACCTCTTCGGCAAGGTCTGCCCTGCCCTCAACATCGTCACGGATAGACGGAACCTTTACGGTTAAAACTCCGTTATTTGCGGTCGTTTTAAGGTCTAATCGGTTAAGAATGGATACCATTGTTTCTTCGGGAATTTTAACACCGAGAAGCGCCAAAATATCGTCCGATTTAACATTTAATATTCTTTCTTCGGGTAAACCGTTATTTTTATCTATAACACCGTCTACAATATCACCGGCGTCAAGTTCACTTATTAAGGTAAGCGCTCTCTCCATTGCAAACTCTACATTTATTATGTCAACACCCTTTTCGTAGCGTCCACTCGCTTCGGTTCTTATACCGAGCGCTCTTCCGGTATGGCGGATATTATCTCTGCGGAACTTTGCGGACTCAAGGAAAAGATTTTTGGTGTCGTCTTCAATTTCACTTTCTCTTCCGCCCATAATACCCGCAAGACAGGACGGCTTTTCACCGTCTGCAATAACAAGCATATCGGTGTTTAAGTCATACCCGTTGCCGTCAAGTGTTGTTATTTTTTCTTCGTTTTTGGCATTCCTTACTATGATTTTCTTATCGGCAAGTTCGTCATAGTTAAATGCATGCATAGGCTGACCTGTTTCGAGCATAACGAAATTTGTAATATCAACTATGTTGTTGATAGGACGCATACCCGAAGCAATAATCGCTTTTTTCATCCAGTCGGGTGACGGCTTTATGCGAAGATTTTTAACAACTCTTCCCATATATCTCGGACATAAATCGTAGTTTTGAACATCAACCGAGATATAGTCTTTTATATCTCCGCCGACCGTTTCGTACTTGATTTCAGGTGCCTTAAACTCACTTTCCAAAACAACCGAAATTTCTTTTGCAACACCTAAAAAGCAGTTACAGTCGGGACGGTTTGCGGTAATCTTAAAGTCAATTATATAGTCGTTAAGTCCCAAAACATCGTGCATATCAGTACCGGCAGGACAGTTATCCTCATGAAGAATTAAAATGCCGTAAACCGAAGCGCCCTTGTAATCGTCTTCGGTAAGCCCTAATTCTTCACCTGAGCACAGCATACCGTTTGAGTCAACACCACGAAGCTTTCCCGCAACTATATGGGCGCCGTTAGGCAAATAACTGTCGTCAAGTGCGGCAGGAACCAAATCGCCCTCTTTTATATTTTGCGCACCCGTTACTATCTGAACAGGCTCACCCTTTCCGATGTCCATTTGACAAATTTGTAAATGGTCGCTGTCTTGATGGGGTGCTATCTTAAGAATTTTTGCAGCGACAACATTTTTAAGGTTTTCGCCCTGCTTTTCAATACTTTCGATTTCAAAACCGGCAAGAGTCATTTTCTCGCAAAGTTCTTCTACCGAAACATTTATATCAACATAACTTTTTAACTGATTAAGTGAAATTTTCATTTATATATCCCCCTTAAAACTGCTCTAAGAAGCGCTTGTCGTTTTCGAAAAGAAGACGGATATCGCTAATCTTATAACGGGTTGTTGTAAGACGGTCAAGACCTATTCCGAAAGCAAAACCGCTGTATTCTTCGGGGTCTATTCCGCAGCTTTTAAGTACATTCGGGTGTACCATACCGGCGCCCAAAATCTCTATCCAGCCGCTTCCCTTACAAACTCGGCAACCCTTTCCGCCGCACTCCGAGCAGGTAACATCAACTTCAACACTCGGCTCGGTAAACGGGAAAAATGACGGGCGGAACTTAACATTTGTTTCCTTGCCGTATATCTCACGGGCAAACTGCTCGAGTACACCCTTAAGGTCGCACATTGTAATGCCCTTGTCAACAACAAGTCCTTCTATCTGGTGGAAAACGGGCGAATGCGTTGCATCAACCTCGTCAGCTCTGAATACTCTTCCCGGACAAATAACACGGATAGGCGGTTTCATTTTTTCCATTGTTCTTATCTGCGTTGCGGAGGTCTGAGTTCTTAAAAGGAGATTTTCGCCCAAATAAAATGTGTCCTGCATATCTCTTGCCGGATGGTCTGCCGGAACATTAAGACACTCAAAGTTATAGTGGTCGGTTTCAACCTCAGGACCGTCCAAAACGGAAAAGCCCATAGACTTAAATATATCTATCATATCGTTAAGAACGGAATTAAGCGGATGAAGCTTACCCACATTTCTTTTCTTAGGCGGCATTGTAATATCAACCGTTTCGGCTTTAAGCTTAAGCTCGGTTGCGGCATTCTTAAGCATTTCTTTCTTTTCGCCTATCTTGTTTTCGAGCTCCTTTTTAGCCTCGTTTACAAGCTGTCCCATTTTCGGGCGCTCTTCGGGTGCTACCGAGCCCATTTGCTTTAGTATAGCGGTAAGCTCACCCTTTTTGCCTAAATACTTTACCCTTAATTCTTCAATTTGTTTTTCGTCAGTTACTTCTGCGACAGCCTTTAAGGCGGCCTCTGTTATCGCCTTTAATGCTTCTTTCATAACACATTCCTCCGAAAATATTATTAAAAAATAAAAAAGCTCCGTCCTTAAACAGGACGAAGCTTAAAAATCAATACGCTCCGTGGTACCACCCGTAATTTTCGCTCAAAAGCAAACACTCCGAAGATTTTTAACGGAATCTACCCGTTACCGCCTACAATTAAAAAGTTCAGCGGTACTGCTACAAAGGGAACTTCAAATAAGGCTCACATAAAACGGTTTTCAGCCACGGCCGTTTCTCTCTTAAAGCGAACTTCTTATCCTACTTTCCTTTATCAACACATTTAATTACTAAATGATAATAACACATATATAATAATTTTTCAAGTACTTTATGCACCTTTATAATATTCAACCGCTTTTTGCATAAAATCGGTCGTAACTCCGAAATACTCGGCAAGTGAATAAACCGTATCGTATCCCGACTTTATAACCTTATTAAAAACCGTTTTGGGAATAAGTTTCTTTATTGCCCAGCGGTCTGCCCGTTTTTCGTGCTTCTCTCTTATATCAAAGGGCGAATATATATTGTAAAAGCTCAGCGTTTCGCAGTGCCCGAGCTCATGCGCCAAGCAAACCTTTTCGTTTGCACCGTTAAGTTCGTCATCAATGGCAACAAAAAGCCTGTTGCCGTATTTAACCGAAACCGAGCTGTTTTTCTTGACTGAAAATTTATCTACCTTAATACCTTTTCTGTCCGCCATGCGGTAAAGCTTATCGGTCTCCATTTCCTCTCTCCTTAATATATTCCGCATAACGCTTAACCTCTTCCCACATTTCGTCCGTTACTTCGGAGTCTCCGCCGAACAACGCCACCTTTAACTCTTCGGTTTTGTTTTTAGTGTTCGTCTTCCCGTACAGAAAATCAACACTGACATCAAAATAATCGGCAATGGCCATAAGCGTTTTAGCAGAAAGTGTTTTTTTTCTGCCTGATTTGAAATCAGATAGAGATGCTCTCGATATGTTGCAATCGGAACAAAGGGTTGTTACATTTATACCTCTTTTCTTGCATAAACTTTCTATTCTTTCATACAATTCAGGCATATCCTTATCCCCTTTTACTAAATTTCGTAAAATTTTACTTGACATTTACGAATTTTCGTAATATAATACACTTGAAATTACGAAATGTCGTAAATATTCCCCTTACACACATATTATATTACGCATTTTCGTAATTGTCAAGACTTTTTTAGGAGGAACAAATAAGATGTACTATTGTACGGACTGCAAACAATTTTTTAAGACACCTAAAACCTTAAGGGAACATCACGGCGATTTATCGGCGCCGTTTGAGGAATGGCTATGCTGCCCTAAGTGCGAGAGCGCCGAAATAGAAGAAACCGACAAAAAATATTGTAAATGCTGCGGAAAGACGCTTAAAAAAGACCAGGTCGGCTACTGCTCGGAAGAGTGCTTAAACACCGCACTGTTAATCAAAAAAAGGAAAATAAAAGACAGAACACTCGGGTTCTCTAAGTCTATTCCCCTTACGGTTAAACTCGTAACCCTTTACAACTTAAAAAACAAAACTAAACTAAGCTACGGACAGTTTGTATCGCTCGTATTACCGAAAATTAAAAAGGAGGAATTAAAATTATGGAAGAAAGAGATATTAAGCGCAAGTATTTAAGTCAGTACGGTGTGTTATGGTTAAAGCTTAAAAGGATAAGCGAAATGCTCCTTATAAACCCCGAAAAAAAGAACATATACATAAAGGAAACAAACAAAATTAAAAAAGGGTTATCGCAAATCGAAAACACAATAGAAAATGTTGACGGCGGTCTTTTGTCCGAAATACTCTTTTCAAAATATATATGTAAAAAAAGTCTTACAAGAATTGCCGAAGAAATTTGTTACAGCAAACGCCACACCGAAAGACTGCATATAAAAGCACTCGATAAAATGAAAATTCCGGCAACTTAAAAAAAGTCTTTACAAACCGTTTTATTTTTTTTATAATATAAACGAACATTTGTTCTTATTTTTTGAAAGGGCGGTTTTATGAAAGACAGAATTATTTTACATTCGGACCTTAACAATTTCTTTGCTTCGGTTTCGCTCTTGTCTAATGCTACACTTACAGACTGCCCTGTCGCCGTTTGCGGAAGTGTTGAAGAACGGCACGGAATTGTTCTTGCAAAAAACTACATCGCAAAGGAATACGGTGTTAAAACGGGCGAAGCCGTTTTTGAAGCACGGCTTAAATGCAATGACCTCATAATTTTACCGCCCGACTACAAAAAATACAAAGAGTATTCTCTTAAGGCAAAGGAAATTTATTCCCGCTTTACCGATATAATAGAGCCGTTCGGAATTGACGAATGTTGGCTCGATGTTACGGGCAGTACTCTTCTTTTCGGCTCGGGCGAAGAAATTGCCCAAAAAATACGAAAGACGGTTAAAAGAGAACTCGGCATTACCGTTTCTATAGGCGTTTCCTTTAATAAGGTGTTTGCCAAATTAGGCTCGGATATGAAAAAGCCCGATGCCGTTACGGTTATAAGCAAGGATAATTTCAAGGATAAAATATGGCATTTGCCCGTAAGCGATTTGCTTTTTGTCGGAAATCATACCTGCGATAAATTAAACCGCATAGGAATTTTTACGATAGGCGACTTAGCATCAGGTGACGAAAGGGTGCTTAAAAAAATCTTCGGCAAAAACGGTGTTTGCCTTAAAAATTATGCAAACGGGCTCGACTTTTCGCCCGTAACACCCGTAACAGACGATTATATCCCGAAAAGTGTCGGCAGAAGCACTACGCCTAAAAGCGACATTAAAACATACGAAACGGTTTGGAAAATTTATATAGGTCTTGCCGAAGAAATAGCAAAAGAGCTTCAGGCAAAGAACCTTTGCGCTACGGGAATAAGTGTTAATATAAGAGATAAGTATCTTAAAAAAAACGAGGCTTCGAAAAAACTCGATTTCCCCATAAACCGTTCTATGGCTCTGGCAAAATCGGCTATGGACCTTTTTTGCGAAATTTGTCCGCTTGAAACTCCGCTTCGCTCGATAGGTTTTAGAGCCATAAACCTAAAAGACGATACCTGTCTTAATGTCCAGCGTGATGTTTTCGGGGAATGCGAAACGGAAGAAAAAGAAGAAATTATCGAATATTCGGTGTCGGCTTTAAGAGAACGCTTCGGAAAAGAGAGCATAAAAAGGGGCAGAATACTCGAAAAAACCACATAAAAATGCATAAATGCAAAAAATATGAATATTTTTGCACTTTTTTAGAATATTTATGCAAAAGTACTTGCATAAAGTAAAAAACTGTGTTAATATTGTTTTTACAGAATATTGTTATTATTTTAAGAGGTGCAAACTATGGATAAGTCAAAAATCAAAAAGATAGTTCTTGCCTATTCGGGCGGACTCGACACATCAATAATTATTCCTTGGTTAAAGGAAAATTACAACGACCCCGAAATCATTGCCGTTTCGGGAAATGTAGGTCAGAAAAGCGAACTTGAGGGTCTTGAAGAAAAGGCGCTTAAAACGGGTGCTTCCAAAATTTACATTGAAGATTTAACGAAGGACTTTTTGGATAACTATGTTTTCCCCTGCGTTCAGGCCGGTGCCCTTTACGAAGACTATATGTTAGGTACCGCTTTTGCCCGTCCCCCTATCGGCAAGAGAGTTGCCGAAATTGCTCTTAAAGAGGGCGCCGATGCTATTTGCCACGGCTGTACCGGTAAGGGCAACGACCAGGTTCGTTTTGAAATGGCAATTAAGGCATTTGCTCCCGATATGCCTATTATCGCTCCTTGGCGTGAATGGGATATTAAATCGAGAGATGAAGAAATCGACTATGCGGAAGCTCATAATGTTCCGCTCAAGATAAGCCGTGAAACAAACTACTCAAAGGACAAGAACATCTGGCACTTGTCACACGAAGGTCTTGACCTTGAAGACCCCGCAAACGAGCCGTTATACAATAAGGACGGCTTCCTTGAAATGGGTGTTTCTCCGGAAATGGCTCCCGACAAGCCTACCTATGTTAAAATTCATTTCGAAAAAGGTGTTCCCACCGCAGTTGACGGCAAGGAAATGGACAGCGTAGGCATTGTTACCGAGCTTAACAGGTTAGGCGGCGAAAACGGTATCGGACTTCTCGATATAGTCGAAAACCGTCTTGTAGGTATGAAATGCAGAGGTGTTTACGAAACTCCGGGCGGTGCTATTCTTTATCATGCCCATAAGGTACTCGAAACTATTACTCTCGATAAGGAAACGGCTCATTATAAATCTTTGGTTGCTCAAAAACTCGCCGAAATGGTTTACAATGCTCAGTGGTTTACACCGCTTACCGATGCCATTTTAGCATTCGTTAAGGAAACGCAGAAATATGTTACGGGCGATGTTACCTTAAAGCTTTATAAGGGTAATATGATTAACGCAGGTGTTACATCTCCCTATTCGCTTTACGACCCCGAAATCGCAACCTTTGACGAAGACGAAGTTTACGACCAAAAAGACTCGGCAGGTTTCATAAACCTTTACGGACTTTCTACAAAGGTCCATGCAAAAATGAAAAAGAAAAACAATCTTTAATAAAGGAAGATTAGTATGGCAAAAATGTGGGCAGGAAGGACTTCGGGCGATGTTAACAAACTCGCTGACGATTTCAATTCTTCCGTAAGCTTTGATAAAAAAATGTATAAGCAGGATATACAAGGCTCCGTAAGTCATGCCGCCATGCTCGGAAAATGCGGTATTATTTCTTCGGAAAACGCCGAAAAGATAATAGCTGCACTGGGCGAAATTTTGTCGGACATTGAAAGCGGAAAGCTTATTATAGACGAGTCGAGCGAAGACATACATATGTTTATCGAAGATGTGCTTACAAAGCGTATCGGCGATACGGGTAAAATGCTTCACACCGCACGGTCAAGAAACGACCAGGTTGCGCTCGATTTCAGGCTCTATATAAGGGACGAAATTGACTGCGTATGCGAAGCCCTAACAAATTTAATAAAGGCGGTTGTCCTTAAAGCCGAAGAGTATAAGGATACGGTTATGCCGGGCTACACCCATCTTCAAAGGGCGCAACCCATACTCTTTTCGCACCATTTTTTGGCTTATGCCTTTATGCTTGAGCGTGATATACTAAGGCTTAAGGACGCAAGAAGCCGTCTTAATGTTTCGCCTATCGGCTCTTGCGCTTTGGCGGGTACAACATATAAAACCGACCGTGATTTTGAAGCTAAAGAGCTAGGGTTTGACTCTTACTGCCTTAACAGTATTGACGGTGTTTCCGACCGTGATTTTGCCGTTGAGTTTTTAAGCTGTCTATCGCTTGTTATGACACATCTTTCGAGATTTTCCGAAGAAATCATTCTTTGGTCAACAAGCGAATTTAAGTTTATAGAGCTGTCCGACAGTTACACTACCGGCTCTTCTATAATGCCCCAAAAGAAAAACCCCGATATGGCAGAGCTTACAAGGGGCAAGACCGGCAGGGTTTACGGCGACTTAATTTCGCTCCTTACAACCCTTAAGGGCATTCCCCTTGCTTACAATAAAGATATGCAGGAAGATAAGGAATGCGTTTTCGATGCGGTCGATACGGTTAAGATGTGCCTTAATGTCTTTGCCGGAATGATTGAGTCGGTTAAGCTTTATAAGGAAAATATGCTAAATGCCACAAAAGAAGGCTTCATAAACGCAACTGACCTTGCAGATTATCTTGTTAAAAAGGGTATGCCATTTAGAACGGCATATAAAATTTCGGGAACACTTGTAGGCAAGTGTATAAACGAAAATAAAGTTCTCGAAGAATTAACTCTAAGTGAACTTAAAGAGCAAAGCGAACTTTTCGGTGACGATGTTTATAAGGAAATTGATATTGTAAACTGTGTTAACAAGCGTATTTCCGAAGGCGGAACATCGAAAGAGTCGGTGCTTAAACAAATTAAGTATTTTAAGGATAAATTCGGCTTTTAAGAATTATCCGTAAAATAAAAAATTATTAGGAGAAGTGCTTTTTGATTAAGTGCAAAAAAACGGATATTGTAATGTAACCGAGAGGTTGCAAATACATTACCGTAACCTCTCGGAGTTGTTTGGCGTTAGCAAATTTGGAGGTTAAAAAAATGAACAAAAATAACGTTACTATCCGTTTAGAAGAAGAAAAAGACTATAAAGCGGTTGAAAACTTAGTTAGAGAAAGTTTTTTTAATGTTTACCGTCCGGGCTGTCTTGAGCATTTTGTACTTAAATGCTTAAGGTCTGACCCCGATTTTATCCCCGAGCTTGACTTCGTTTTAGAGAAAGACGGCGAAATAATCGGTCAAAATGTTTTTGTAAAGGCGGTTGTGGACTCGGATGACGGCAGAAAAATTCCCGTCCTTACTATGGGCCCCATCTGCATTAAAAACGAATTGAAGAGAAAAGGCTACGGCAAAATGCTTCTTGACTATTCTCTTTATAAGGCCGAAAAAATGGGCTTCGGTGCCGTTATGTTTGAAGGGAACATACTTTTTTACGGCAAAAGCGGTTTTACCTATGCTCGTGAATACGGCATAAGGTATCACGGACTGCCCGAAAGCGAAGATTCGTCTTTCTTTCTCTTAAAAGAGCTAAAAACGGGTTATCTTGACGGTATTACGGGTGAATACAGTACGCCTGAAGGCTATTTCGTCTGCGAAAAATACCCGTCCGATTTTGAAGTATACGAAAAAACTTTCCCTAAAAAGAAAAAATTAAAGCTTAAAGGTCAGTTATTCTAAACCAAAAATGCACGGTGAAAAACCGCCGAACAGTTTTTAGCTATTCGGCGGTTTTGTTATGTTTAGTCATTTATTAATTTCAATCTTCTTTTCAATAGTAATACAAGAAGCGGTCAGCATTCGCTCTATTCTTCCGCAAAGATTTCTATACTTTTTAAAAGTATCTTCGTCTATTGAACAGTTGGCATGTAATAACTTAAGCCAACTTTCTGTTTCGGCACATTCTTTACGGGCAATTTTAAATTTAGATAACATATCCGCTAAACTTTGCGGATATTGCGCCTCTGTTATATTTGCAAATACACTTGAAGACGACTTCCTGATTTGATAAACAGTATTAGAACTACCTTTATTATGTAACGATTTGCATAAATTATCAATATCAACAGCCAATTGTTCAGCACATTTAAGCAAAGGGTTATCTTTCATATAATCACCGAATAACAGTATAACAATTATCAGACAAAAAATCAAGGCGAAGCCTTGTATGCAATCATTTTCGCAGAAAATGCATGTAATCACGACACAAATCGTGTATGAAATCAAACGCAGTTTGTATGTTATCAATCCGAAGGAATGGATATACACATAGATGTGTGATTACATACCTGCCTTGCAGGATTACATACACCTTACGGCGATTACATACACGCAAAAGCGTGATTACATACCAATCCTTCGGATTGGATAAAAACAAAAGACTGCCGAAGCAGTCTTTTGTTTTATTGGCACGCTGAAAGGGATTCGAACCCCCGACCCTCTGCTTAGAAGGCAGATGCTCTATCCAGCTGAGCTATCAGCGCATATATGCCGTATTTTCGGCACCGTTGTATTTTAACACAAATAAGTGTCATTTGCAAGTCGTTTTTGCCAAAAAATTATTTTTAGAGCAAATTATCTTAATAAACCGGTATTTATTTTCTGAGTATCCTTATTTCAAAAGGCGAAATGATTTTATTTTCGCCGTTTTGCAAAACAGACAGTTCACCTTTATCCGTTATATCGAGTACGGTTGCCGTTTCTTTGGTACTGCCCGAAAAGTACTCAATTTCTTTTCCTAAAACACAGGAATTATTTTTATAATACTCCATAAATTTTTTGCTTTCCATATCTTTATAAAGCTTATAAAAATTATCCGTTATACTGTTTATTAAAATTTCTCTTTTTTCTTCGTCATTCTCGGTTAAAAGCGATGCCGCTATATCCTTAATTTCAGGGTTAAAGCCGTCATTTGGCATAGAAAAGTTAATGCCTATTCCGATTATGGCATACTTTAACCGCTTACCGTCTTCACTTAAAGCACTTTCGCACAAAATTCCGCATACTTTTTTGCCGTTTACCAAAATATCGTTTACCCATTTGATTTTATTGTCAATTAAAAGTGTTTCTTTTATCGATTTTGAAACGGCGGCGGCTGTAAGAAAGGTTAAAAGCGGTGCATTTTGGACAACCGTTTTCGGGTGCACCAAAAGGGACATATATATACCGCCCGAAGCGGAATAAAAAACTCTTTTCTCTCTTCCCCTGCCGGCGGTTTGCTCTTTCGCCAAAATAAGCGCATCGTCATTTATTTCTTTTGCAAGTTCTTTTGCAATAAGATTTGTCGAGTCGACCGTATCATATATATATCTTTTAATCTTGTTCTTCATTTTTTCTTTTCTTTTTAGGCTGTTTATTGGCGGAAGCGCCGAAAGCATAAAGTTTTATTATTATATAGGTAACGGGACCGCTAAGCGCAACGGCGACAAAGGTACCCCAAAACTGATTAAACATCGCTATCATTCCGACATGAAGCATGACATAAACTATAAAGCTCGGAATATACGAAACTAAAAATCTCTCGTACTTTTGAAGTGTCGGCGGACAGTTAAATATAAACTTACAGCTTAAAAAATAGGCGCCTTGCAACGACAAAATATAGCCTAATATTGCGGACATATTCTTTTGTAAAAGAAAACTTAATGCCCACGAAAAAACGGCGGTATTAAATGTATTAACAACACCGAGCAGACAAAATATAAGAAATGCTCTGCTTAAAAAGGTGCTTTTAAGTTTTTTGAATATTTTTTCAAACACATCAAAAAGCATTTTTAACCGCCTTTCAAATTTATTTTTAGTTATTGTATCACAATTTATATAAAAAATCAATTTTAATAATAAAAAAGCGGATAAGGAATTTCCCTATCCGCTTAAATTTTAGCCTATAAAGTAAATATCAACATTTTGTCTGCCGAAAGCATTACAAGCACTTCTCGTTGACATAAAAAGGTCAACATTATTAGGTCTTGACTTAATAAACCCACCCGTGTCAGCCGCAACGGCATAGCCGTAAATAAAACTGCCGTTCGGTGTTTTAATATACATTTTTGTTCCGTAAGGGATAACATTCGGGTTAACCGCAATATATCCGGGCTTAGGTGCTACACCCGTAGAACACTTTTTGCCGGTATAGGTATAAGCGGTCGCCTGAACGGTAATTTTCTTTGTATAGTTTACGGGGTTACCGTTTGCATCAAGTCCGATAGGACTTTCAGGACTAAGTGCCGATACAGACTGAACAGCCGCACTCGTTGTTACCGCCTTGGGCTTTGGCGCCTTAGTGCCTACTATTTGTTTGCCGTTTACGGCAGATTTAAGAACAACCGTACTATTGACAACGGTATTAACCGCTTTGCCGTTTACTGTTTTAGTTGTGTACGAAACGAGCCTTTCACCGTCCGCACCGCCTACGATTAAATTATCGCCCTTTTCTCTGTCGGCGGAATAAACCGTGTCAAGAAAACACGGAATTTTTTCCGTATAGGTTCCCGAGAAATAAGAAATATCGGAAAACTTAACGGTCGCCTTTTTCGTAATAACCGTATCGGCAGACGGCTCGACTATATCGTCACCGTCAAGCGAAATACCCGCTTTATGCAAGATTTCCGCAACAGTTGCTTTGGAAGTTTTAACAGTTGCCGAGTTTTCACCGATTTTAATTGTTACGGGGAATGTGTAACCTATATTAACTTTTGTTACCGTTCCCTTTTTCTCGGTCGATAATATTTCGTAATCTTCATTTGTTAAATTAACAGAGCATAAAGCAGCTCTCACATTATCTTTAAGCAAATGAACTGTTTGGGTTTTGCTGCCGTCAAAAACAACAAAGGTTTTTACCGATGTATTAAGCAATTCAAAAGAAATAACAGTTGCAATACAAAGTGCAGTGGCTAAAATATATCTGCTGTACTTTATAAGCGATTCTTTTATCATTGCAATACGGGTCTTTGCCAATTTTGCAGGGATAAAACTCATTCAATGACTCCTTTTCGTTTCAGCGCAAAATAAAATTATATTTTTGCACATTTGCGCCGTTTCTTTAAGCCGTATCCTATTATATGCACAAAATCAATATATGTCAAATAGGAAACCTTAGTTGTTTTTGTGCAAAATGACCAAAAGGTTACAAGAAAAATCAAATATTACAAAGTTGTAACAATTTTTAAGAGAATTATTGACATTATTTGTCATTTTTATTGTTAAACCCTACAATTTTAATAAGATGTGTTTCAAAACTGCCTTTTCAGGCGGTGAAAAACAGTGATTTTCCGTATGATTACGGCATCTTCGTGACTTTTTTTACTTTAGAAAAAATTTCGATATTTTGTATATAAATTGTAAAAAATGACTTTACAAGCAGAACATATTGTGGTATTATAATTATGTTAAAAGTTTCCTTTAATCTCGGTACTGAGATACCGGCAAGGATACATATATATTATATGTATATATACATACAAATATATTCGTATTTCTTTTGCCGTGCATTGCACGGCTTTTTTATTGCCGTAACTTAGAAAGGGAGAAAAGTATGCGCAAATTCAAAGCATCTATTATGGACGAGCCTACGGTTATGCGTACAATAAAGAGAATATCCCATGAGATACTCGAAAAGAACAACGGCTCGGATAATCTATGCCTTGTGGGGATAAAAAGGCGCGGCGTTCCCATAGCTTCCATAATTGCCGCAAACATAAAAGAAATTGAGGGCGTGACAATTCCTACGGGAGTGCTTGATATAACCTTTTACCGTGACGATTTAAGTCATATTAACTCAGAACCTGTAACTAACACGGTTGAACTGCCCTTTGATGTAAACGGCAAAACCGTTATTTTGGTTGACGATGTTTTATTTACAGGCAGAACGGCAAGAGCGGGGCTTGATGCAATAATGTCGGCAGGAAGACCGGCATCAATTCAACTTGCGGTTTTAGTTGACCGGGGCCACAGAGAGCTTCCCATAAGAGGAGATTATGTAGGCAAAAATGTTCCGACATCGAAAAACGAACGGATTTCGGTTAAAATGCCGCCCATTGACGATAAAATTTCGGTTGATTTACTTGAAAGTATATAAAGCATTCGCTTTTATATAAATATTAATTTGTACTATGGTGTGCAGAATATGGAGGAAGTTAAAAAATGAATCTTGTCTATGATGTCAAAGACAAACCCAAATTCGGTCAATTGATCGTGTTTGCATTCCAGCAGCTTTTGGCAATACTTGCCGCAACAATTGCCGTTCCCGCTATTATCGGTAACGGAATGAGTCAGTCGGCAGCGCTTTTCGGCGCAGGTGTCGGCACAATAGTTTACCTTTTGTTCACCAAATTTAAGAGCCCTGTTTTCTTAGGCTCGTCATTCGCATTTTTAGGCTCTATGGCTGCCGCTTTTGCCGGTGGTGTTCCGGCGGCACTCGGCTTTGCGGGACTTATTATCGGTGCTGTATTTGCAGGTCTTGTATATGTAGTTATCGCCATCGTTGTTAAATTTGCAGGTGTAAACTGGATAAACAAGCTTATGCCGGCAGTAGTTATCGGCCCCACAGTTGCAATAATCGGTATTTCTCTTGCAGGTAATGCGGTAGGTGACCTTACTGTAGGCAAGGTACTTAATGCAGACGGCGTTTCAGTTGCTGAGCCGAAACTTTGCTTGGTTTGCGGTCTTGTCACTCTCTTCACAGTTATTATTTGTTCGGTATTTGGAAAGAAAATGACTAAGCTTATTCCGTTTATAATCGGTATTTTAGCAGGTTATATCGTTGCATCGGTTTTCACTATAATCGGTATCAAAACCGGAAATGATGCACTTAAAATTATTGATTTCAGCGTGTTTAAGAATACAACAATTTTTGCCATTCCCGAATTCACCTTCATAACTGCATATAAAGGTATAAAAGAAATAACTCCTACTTACATTGCAGCTCTTGCGGTAGCTTATGTCCCCGTTGCGTTCGTTGTGTTTGCAGAACACATTGCAGACCACAAAAACCTTTCAAGCGTTATAGGCAAAGAACTTTTAGAAGAACCGGGACTTCACAGAACTCTTCTCGGTGACGGTGTAGGTTCAATAGCAGGTGCCTTGTTCGGCGGTTGTCCTAACACCACATACGGCGAATCGGTAGGTTGTGTTGCAATTACCGGTAACGCTTCGGTTATTACGATTTTCACAACTGCTGTTTTAGCCATCATAATTTCGTTCTTCGGTCCTTTTGTAACATTCCTTGCCACCATTCCTAACTGTGTAATGGGCGGTGTATGTGTTACACTTTACGGCTTCATAGCAGTATCCGGTCTTAAAATGATTCAGGGCGTTGACCTTGGCGAAAACCGTAATCTCTTTGTTGTTGCCGTTATTCTTATCTGCGGTATCGGTGGCCTTACCGTTTCGTTCGGAAAGGTAACATTAACCTCTATCGCTTGTGCACTTATTCTCGGTATAATTGTTAACTTAATCGTTGGCATTAAGGACAAAAAGAAAGCTGAATAAGTTTTTATAAAAACAAAAAAGACGGTCAAAACTGACCGTCTTTTTTTGTTGCTAATTTATAATTTGTATGCTATAATATGAGTACCACACAAAACCAAATATTTTTTATCCTATTTGGAGTCTTTTTTACTTCGGTAAAAATGCGGACTTCTGCTTTTTGTCTTCAAGTAGGATAAAAGGTTTTGTGTGGTAGCAAATCGGAGTCGTGCATTTTTCGGTGCGTGGCTTCGGCTGCGCACTTTTTTAATTTTAGGGGAGAAAAAGATGAATGTAGTATGTGAAAATTACTTTTGCATTTACCAAAAGGACAATAAATGTATGTTGGATAATATTTCGCTTAATGTA
>JAZUIE010000004.1:0-7061 GCA_045642125.1 Acutalibacteraceae bacterium
GTCACTTTGTAATGATATACTCTTTTTTATTTCGCTTGAATACTTTTCGGTATAGTCTTCAACACACTCTGCACTCACATAATATACAGCAACTGTAAGAAGCAAAAGCAAAACGGCAGCTATAAGTCTTTTCATTTTAATCACCACTTTTTTAAGACACGCTAAATATCTTTTTTAATAATTGTAATGTTTCCGTAGCGGTCGAGCATTAACAAAAACACATCTTTTTCGGAAAGTGCTTTTTTATTAAGGATACTCATTATTTCTTTTTTATCCACATTAAGTGCGTTTAATGATTCATTTATAATCTTTCCGTCAGCGATAACGGGGAGTGGTAAGCCGGTTTTAGGCTTTTCGTTTTTGAGTACGCTTAATTCTCCGTTAACTTCAAGTACCGCATAGTTTACATCACTTAATTCAAATATATCTTTTGCCCTTAAAAGCTCAAGCAGGTCAAGAACTGTCATTCTTACATCTTGCATCGCTTTTTGGTCAACTGTACCGTTTTTTATTATTACAACTGATTTTCCGTTCATAATTTTTCGCAAAGAAATACTTTTAAGCGATATAACAGATGATATTATTTCAAGAATTATAAGCACCGAAATGGCGAGAATGCCTACAAGGACGGGCTGATTTATATCCTGCAAAGGTATTGCGGCAATTTCCGATATTAAAAGTGTTATTACAAGTTCGTTAGGCTGCAAGTCACCTATTTGCCGTTTACCCATAAGTCTAATGGCAACAGTTACCGCAATGTACATCATAACTGTTCTTATAATTATCGAAAGCATAAAATGCATCACCGTATATAGTTTTGTCAATTTTCCTTGCATTATTAGTTAAAAAATGCTATAATAAACAAAATCTTGGTACTTGAAAGGTGACTTATTTTGGCAAATTCCAATAAAAAAGGTTTCGCTAAATTTTTCTATGATTTCAAAAGATTTACTCCGCTTCTTGCAAATCTTGTTTCAAAAGATTTCAAGATAAAATACCGCAGGTCTTTTTTAGGCGTTGCGTGGAGTGTACTTAATCCTTTACTTACGATGCTCGTACTGACTAAGGTGTTTACCATTCTTTTAAGGGTGGGCAACTCGGAAGACTTTGCAACCTACTATATTGTAGGTGCTTCAATTTGGGCATTTTTCTCGGAGGCTACGACTGCTTCTTTGAGTTCAATTATCGGCTCGGCGGCACTCATTAAAAAAGTATATATACCGAAATACATTTTCCCATTAGAAAAATGTCTTTTTTCGCTCGTTAATTTCTTATTTAGTTTAATTGCTGTTTTGCTTGTAATTATCGTAAGAAGCATTACACTTCATACATCGTTTTTATCGCTTTATTCGCTTTTGTTCCCGATACCGGTTATATACTGTTTCTTCTTTGTTGCCGGTATGTCATTGCTTTTAAGCGCAATAACGGTATATTTCAGGGATGTTGCGCATCTTTACGGTGTATTGCTTACTATGTGGATATATTTAACACCCATTCTTTATCCTATTTCTCTTATAAGAGATTCGGGACATAAAGCTATCTATTATGTAATCGAGCTTAATCCGATGACTCATTATGTTGAAGCTTTCAGAGATGTTTTAATGCGTCATACCTTCCCGTCACTTAAAGAAAATTTAATTTGTATTGCTTTTTCGCTTTTCTTCTTCGTTCTCGGAGCTTTGGTATTCAAGAAAGCGCAACGTAAATTTATTCTTCATATTTAATTAACTTTATTTTTGGAGGAATTACCTTTGAATATAGAAAATGCCGTAGAACTGAGAAATGTTGAAATGCATTTTAATATGAGCAAGGAAAAACTCGAAAGCTTAAAAGAGTATTTTCTTAAACTTGCTCAAAGAAAACTTATGTTTGAAGACTTTATTGCTCTTAACGATATTTCTTTTGATATTAAAAAGGGCGATGTTTTCGGAATTCTCGGTCTTAACGGTTCGGGAAAAAGTACAACTCTTAAAGTAATTTCGGGTATTTTGGAACCTACTAAGGGCACGGTTGAAACAAACGGTGTTATAGCACCGCTTATTGAGCTTGGCGCCGGTTTTGACCTTGAACTTACGGCGAGAGAAAATATATATCTTAACGGTTCGGTTTTGGGCTTTTCAAAAAAGTTTATGGACGAAAAGTTTGAGGATATAGTTGAGTTTTCCGAAATGCGTGACTTTTTAGATGTACCTATGAAGAACTATTCTTCAGGTATGGTTGCGAGAATAGGCTTTGCCATTGCCACGGTTACGACACCTGATATTTTAATAGTTGACGAAATCTTGTCTGTCGGTGACTTTTTGTTCCAGCAAAAATGCGAAGACCGTATCAATGCAATGTTAAACGGCGATACTACCGTTATAATAGTATCTCATTCTATTGAACAAATTGAGCGACTTTGTAAACACTGTATGTGGCTTGACCACGGTAAAATTAAAATGATAGGCGAAGCAAAAGAAGTTTGTGACGCATATAAACAGTTCGAAAAATAATTTTTTAGGAGTTGAAATTTAATGGATGACCCCGGGAGTAGTATTTTACTCTATTGTGTGCTTATATTAGCTTGTGCATATTTTGCGGGTACTGAAATTTCGTTGGCTTCGGTCAACCGTATTCATATTATCGGTATGGCATCTAAGGGTGTAAAGGGTGCCGATAATGTTATTAAGGTTTTAGATAATTTTGATGAGGCTCTTTCTGTCCTTTTAATAGGGAATAATATTTCAAGCGTTGCTTTGGCAACGCTTTCTGTCGTTATAGCAGAAAAATTTTGGGGTGCTCAAACTGTAAGCTTGGCGACCCTTGTTACTTCGTTTATAATTTTCCTTTTCGGAGAAATGGTGCCTAAGAGTTTTGCCCATTCCTGCAACGAAAAATTTGCCCTTAAGGCTTCGGGACTTTTGCTGTTTCTTATGAAGGTCTTTAAGCCGTTATCGTATGTTTTATCTCTTGTTGCAAAAATTTCCGTACTGCCTTTTAACAAAACAAAAAATGCCGATATAACAATGACTAAGGACGAACTCGAAAACATAGTTAATAACATATCGGATAACGATAATTTCGATAAAGACACAGGCGAACTCGTAAAATCAGCACTTAAATTTTCGGGTGTTACCGCAAAAGAAGTTCTTGTAAAGTGGGACGATGTTCTTAAAATCAAAACAACTATGAAGACTAAAGAGATTTTAAGTCTCATTTCTAAGACGGGACATTCAAGAATACCGGTCGTTGACCGCAACGGCAGGGTAAAGGGAATATTACAAATAAGAAAATTCCTTAAAGCATATATTAAACGCAAAAATAATATCGTTCTTGCGAGTGTTATGGACTATCCATATTTTACGAAGCCCGATATACCCGTTGACGATTTATTGTCCCTTATGAGTAATCACAGGCGTAACCTTGCGATAGTTGAAGACGAATCAGGAACTACACTCGGAATTGTTACCGTTGAAGACATTCTCGAAGAGCTTGTCGGAGAGATATATGACGAAGACGAGAAAGCGGGTGAGAGTGTATGACCGCATTGTATTTTATAAGCATTCCGCTATTTCTTTTGTTTTCGGCATTTTTCTCTGCAAGTGAAATAGCTTTTGCATCACTTAATAAATACCACTTGACGCAAGAAAAAGGCGCCAAAAAGTCGTTAGCTTCGTTTTTGGCACTCAAGATTTATGACGATTATGATAAGGTTTTAGGCACTATTCTTGTCGGGAATACACTTGTTAATATCTTTGCTTCGTCTGTTGCCACTGTTCTTGTAATTAAATATTTAGGCGAAGACATGGCTTTTGTTGCAACTATTGTTATGACCTTGCTTGTTCTTATTTTCGGTGAAGTTTCGCCAAAGGTTATAGCTAAAAGAATTCCCGATAAATTTGCAAAAACTGTATCGGTGCCTTTATATGTAATATCCCTTATTCTTCGTCCTGTAACCTTCGTATTTGTTGTTTTTGTAAAGTTAATATCAAAGCTTTGGGAAAACAAAAAAACAGCAAAGGACACTGTTACGGAAGACGACCTTGAAAATATAATTGATATTGTTGAAGACGAAGGAGTTTTGGACGAAGAAGAATGTGACCTTATTCAAAACGCCCTCGATTTCGGAGATGTTTGCGCATACGAAATTATTACTCCGAGAGTTGATATTGTCGGTCTTGATATAAGAGACCCATACGAAGTCAATATAAAGAAAATATTTGACAGCAGTTATTCGAGACTCCCCGTATTTGAAGAAACAACCGACAATATTATAGGTGTTCTTCACTTAAACCATGTGTTTAAGGAACTTATTACAAAAGAGAAAATAAACATTCGTGAACTAATGATGCCGGTTACCTTTGTCCATAAGACGATGCCGTTAAACGATGTACTCGAAAAAATGAAAGTGACTAAAAGCCAAATGGTAGTTGTTCTTGACGAGTACGGCGGTACTATGGGCATAATTACGATGGAAGATGTATTAGAACAGCTTGTCGGCGAGATATTTGATGAAACTGACGACCTTGAAAAAGAATTCCTTTGTATAGACGATACGCATTTTTTAGTTGACGGTGATATGCGGATAAACGACTTCTTTGACGAGTTTGATATTGATTTTGACGAAGAAGAGTATGACGATGTAACGGTAGGCGGTTTTGTTACGACAATGCTTGAGGGCAATACAGAGATAGGCAACGAGTTCAGCTTTGAGGGCATTAAAATTACCGTTAAGGAAGCTGACGAAAAGCGAATTGAAAAGATATTAGCGGAAATAGTATAGCAAAAAAGGCACCCGAAAAAATCGGG
This sequence comes from Acutalibacteraceae bacterium, assembly GCA_045642125.1. Taxonomy (GTDB): domain Bacteria; phylum Bacillota; class Clostridia; order Oscillospirales; family Acutalibacteraceae; genus UBA737. The sequence goes on from JAZUIE010000004.1 coordinate 4,789, forward strand.
TGCCTTTTAACTTAATATTTAATTACTTTGTACCGAATATACGGTCACCTGCATCGCCGAGACCGGGAACTATGTAAGCGTGTTCGTTAAGGTGGTCGTCAAGACCTGCACAGTAAACCGGAACATCGGGGTGGGCTTCACTGAAGGCTTTAAGACCTTCGGGAGCCGCAATTATGCACATAAATTTAATTCTCTTAGGATTAAATTCCTTTATTCTCGTAACGGCAGCAATAGCACTTCCTGCGGTTGCAAGCATCGGGTCAAGAACAAAAACATCTCTTTCGTCAAGGTCGGCAGGGAGTTTGCAATAGTAGTCGACCGGTTTATGTGTTTTCGGGTCACGGTACATACCTATATGTCCGACTCTTGCTGACGGAATGAGATTAAGCAAACCGTCTACCATTCCGAGACCTGCACGAAGAATAGGCACGATAGCCATTTTTCTTCCGTCAAGAATTTTAGCCTTTGCATTAGCTATAGGTGTCTTAACCTCAATGCTTCTAAGCGGCAAATCTCTTGTAGATTCGTAGCACATAAGCATTGCAATTTCGTTTATAAGTTCACGGAATTGTTTGGTGCCTGTTTTTTCGTCACGGAGAATAGAAAGTTTATGCTGAATTAGGGGATGATCCATAATAAATACATTTTCATTCATTTTAATTACTCCTTACTGTTTATTTTGAATTTCTGTTATTTTATCTATTCGCCTTTGATGGCGTCCGCCCTCAAAGGGAGTATCAACAAATAAATCAACGAGTTCCAAAGCGGTACCTACACCGATAACTCGACCGCCTAAGCACAAAACATTCGCATTGTTATGCATTCTTGTGTATTTTGCGGAAAAATGCTCACTACATGCCGCAGCTCTTATGCCTTTTACTTTGTTAGCAGCCATAGACATACCGATACCCGTTCCGCAAACTAAAATACCGAGTTCGCAGTCGCCGTTTACAATTTGAGCAGTTACAAGCTCTGCGATATCGGGGTAGTCAACCGACTTGTTTTCGTAAATTCCAAGGTCAATAACCTCAAATCCACGCTCTTTTAAGTGTTCGGCTATGGCGTTTTTGTGTTCAAAACCGCCGTGGTCACAGCCTATTGCAATTTTCATAAAATCACCGCTTTATTTATTTTTTTCTTTAGCTTTTAATTCTCTTTCGGCCTGTGGAAGTCTTAAATAGACGGGTAAAAGTTCGTTTGCGGTTATCGTTTTACCGTTTCTGAAATCGTCAAGAGAGGCGAGTGCAACACCTAAAGCCGACTGAAATTTTAGATTTTCACAAGCAATTTTAATATTTTTTTGTTTGTTGACGGCTTCAAAAACCAAATCGGCACCGTCACCGCAAATTATTATGTTTTTGTCTATTTTCGAAAGCTCGTCCGATAATAAGTCGATTGAAATTGCCCTGTCTTCAAGAAGCCTTTGAACAGAGCCGTTTTTTATTTCGAATAAGGCATTATATACCTGATTGCATCTTGCATCCATACAAGCGCAGATAATAGTATTATCAAAGTCGGTAAAGTTATATGCCATCGAAAGAAGTGTAGATACAGCTACTACCGGAATGTTGTTTGCCTGTGCTAACCCCTTTACGGCACTGATTCCGATTCTGATCCCCGTAAAAGAGCCGGGTCCTGCGGCAACCGAGATACCGTCAATATCAGATAAAGTAAGTTTAGCGGCTTTAACTAAATTTTCTACGGTAGGCAGTAAAGTCTGCGAGTGTGTTATTTTAACATTTTGAAAAGAGTAAGCTAAAATTTTGCCGTCTTCTGTTATTGCGGCACTTACCGGAGAAGCCGAACATTCAATTGATAGTATCTTCATAGCATTATCCGTTTCTGTCGAAAATGGTTATTTTTCTTTCTGTATCGCTTAACCGTTCGATTTTAACAAAAATTGTTTTATCTTCAAGAACGCTTTCGATATTTTCACTCCATTCAACCGCAATAATACCGTCTTCTGACAAGTAATCAAAATAACCGGTTGAATATAGGTCAAATTCAGTACTTACTCTGTACATATCGAAATGAAACAGCGGGAGTTTACCGCCACGGTATTCATTTACAAGAGCAAATGTCGGGGAAGTCACATAACCGTCAAAGCCGAGACCTTTTGCAAGACCCCTTGTAAAGCAGGTTTTACCCATTCCAAGACCGCCTAAGTAGGCGATAACTTCTCCGCCTTTTAAGTTTTTTGCAAATCGAAAAGCAATTTTTTCTGTTTCCTTAGGGGAAGAAGATATATATTCAAAAAACATCTTAAAACCCCT
>JAZUIE010000005.1:0-25156 GCA_045642125.1 Acutalibacteraceae bacterium
GAGAATCCGCACACGGTTTTCGTCGCATAACGCTTTGAAAACAACAGGAGTACGCTTTTCGTCAAGCTCCATCCGAACACCTCCTTCAAACGAACTTGTGATCATACTATACATTATATCGATATTTTTCGATTTGTCAAGAGGTTTCACAAATTTGTTACAAATAGAAAAGGCGGCAGGGATTTGTTCCCCGCCGCTGTGCGACTGTTATGCGTAGATCAGATCGTTATTGACGATCTCCGTTGCCGTTTCCCGTACTGAGTTCGTCCGCTGCACCCAAAGCATTTGATTTTCGGCTTAATGGTTCAAAATTTATTTGCCGATATGTTTTCGATAAAATTTATGGCTATAAAAAAGCTATCATTATAAATAACAAAAGTCTTGAAACTGCCAAAAATCCAAGCAATTTCAAGACTTTTTGATTACTTATAAGCCAACTGCTATCATTCCCACTCAATAGTCGCAATCGGCTTGGGGGATAGGTCGTAAAGGACACGGTTAACACCTTTAACTTCCGTTAAAATGCGGTTTGTAATTTTACCCAAAAGACTGTAGGGAATTTCTTCGATACTTGCGCTTGTTGCGTCAATACTGTTTACCGCACGGATAATAACCGGCCAGTCCCAAAGGCGTTTGCCGTCTTTAATGCCGGTTGATTTGAAATCGGGAACTACCGTAAAGTACTGCCAAACCTTGCCCTCAAGACCTGCCAAAGCAAATTCTTCACGCAAAATCGCATCAGATTCACGTAGAGCCTCTAAGCGGTCACGGGTAATAGCACCGGTGCAACGAACACCGAGTCCGGGACCGGGGAAGGGTTGACGGTAAACCATATTATCGGGGAGGCCTAACTGTTTGCCCACCATACGAACTTCGTCTTTATAAAGAAGCTTTACAGGTTCAACAAGCTTAAAATTAAGGTCTTCGGGTAAACCGCCGACATTGTGGTGCGCCTTTACGCCGTCACTCTCCAATATGTCGGGATAAATAGTGCCCTGCGCCAAAAATTCGATACCCTCAAGTTTTCTTGCTTCTTCTTCAAAAACACGGATAAACTCAGCGCCGATAATTTTACGCTTTTCTTCGGGGTCGGATATATTTTCAAGCTTATTAAGGAAGCGGTCAATAGCATCAACATATACTAAGTTAGCATTCATTTGATTTTTGAAAACATCTACAACCTGCTCAGGCTCACCCTTACGAAGCAAACCGTGATTAACGTGAACACAAACGAGCTGTTTGCCGATAGCCTTAATAAGTAATGCGGCAACAACCGAAGAGTCAACACCGCCCGAAAGAGCGAGTAAAACTTTTTTATCGCCTATTTCTTCTTTTAGTGCCTTAACCTGTTCGTCAATAAATGCGTTTGCAAGAACAGGTGAGTTAATTCTTTCCATACTTTCAGGACGCTTATTGTTATCCATGAATAATTCCCCCAACGGTAAAATAAATATAGGATAATTATAAAATAATATTTCGTATTTTTCAAGTACCATAAAAAGAAAATTTAATAAATTACAGTTGTTATTTTTTGTTAATTATACCGAAGCACAGCGGAAAATTTGTTCCAAAATCTGATTAGGGCTTGAATGTTTCGGTAATAAAAGAAAATGCCCAAGTATACTACTTGGGCATTCCATAATTTTTAATGCTCGGAAAAATTACTTTTCTTCGGCTTCGGGAAGACCCGAAAGCGAGGTTAAAACAGATAAAATTCCCGATAATGCGGCAGAGCTTAAAACCAAAGTCCAGTTAACATTTGAAAGCATTGCTTCGGTTCCTATGATTGCCGCAGCGGTTTGGGCTACTGTTCTGACGGCTCTTATTGCGGCGGCCTTAAGCCAAGCTTTAGATTTGATTTTCAAAAAAATCACCGCCTTATTTTAACATTTCATTTACTCGCTTTTGAATGGCTGAATAATCGTATCCGGCACTGCCTAAGCGAATTTTTCTTGTTTGTCCATTGCCCCAAAGTCCCCTTATAACTTCTTTTGCAAGTTGGTCAACTGTTTTTGCGGCAGCGGGTGTAGAAACGGTAGCAGGTGCGCTTGTCGGGACGGCATTGCCGCCTAATTTAGTAAGATTACCTTTTTTTACCAAAACTTCGGTACAGGCATCGGCAACCTTTTCGGCAAAATCGTCAGTCAAGATTTTCGGCGTATCAACCGTGCTGTCCATAAAACCGCATTCAAGCAAAACCGCAGGCATTTTTGATTCTCTTACCTCGTGTAAGTCCTGCTTTTGAAGCGGAACGGCTCTGTTACCTTTGAGCCCTGTTTTTTCTATTACACTGTTGTATAGCGCCTTTTGCCATTCGTTAGTTACACTTCCGTCCTTAATAGTCTTATATACGATAGCGATAACTCCGCCACCCGATTTGCCGTTTACACCGGCGTTGTGGTGAATGGAAAGATAGAAATCGGCGTTAAAGTTATTAGCTTTATCGGTTCTTTTCTTAAGAGCAATATCCGTATTACCGGTTGTGTCGTCAAGTCTTATAAGGCTGTATCCCGAGTAATTTTTAAGTTTGCTTTCGATTTTATCGCAAATACGGGAGTTAAGTGCCCATTCTCTTGTTTCGTTTTTGTCTATTGCCTTTAAGCAACGCTTTCCTGCTGTATTATATCCGTGTCCGGCATTTAGTGCTATCTTAAACATATAATCTTCCTCCTTATTATACTAATATGTTGAAAGCTTTGAAAGTTGAGTGTATAAGTCGGTGGCAACATCATTACCGCCGAGTGAATGATAGGCTTTATATTCCTTTGAAAGAGCTTCTTTTGCATATATCGGAATGCGTCCACGCTCGGTATATTTATCATAAGAGCGGATAATTTCCGCTCTTAAAAGGCATTTAAGTCCTTCTTTTAGCGATTTATACTTGAGCTTCGAGCTTACAAACATACTGATTATAAGTCCGCAAACAAAGGGTATAAGCCAGTTTGTAAGTGCTTTAAGAATAAGATTAAACATTTGTTACTCAATACCCTCGACTAAAATTTTTCCTCCGGCTTTCATTAAATTTTCAGTGTTCCAGATTTCAAGAAGAGACAAGTTGTTGTGCAAGTCACCGGCACACGACTGCATAGGTGCAGTTTGTGTTACACTGAATGCATTTCTCACAAGTCCCGTTGCAACAGTAAGGTCTCTTTCGGGGTAGAAGTTAAATGTTACTTCGTCAAAGTAGGTTTTTCCGAGCGTTGGCGAGGCGTAAGACGAAACATACCACATCGAATGAGTCCCGTTATCCCTTATTCTGAATATACCGGAATTGCTTGTTACATATTCGGTGATTACTGTTATACGAAGTTTCTTAAATACGTGTGAACTTAACGGATTTCCTTCGCTGTCTTCCGAGATTTTAACCTTGACAGTATCTTCGGCAAGTGTCAGTTCTTTAATAACCTTGAATTCTTCCGCTTCGTAAGACGGAAAAGTTTCAACATAATCTACGGTTTCACAGCAAACGGTGCTGCCGACTACGCTTTTAACTTTGAAATTTACAATAAAAGATTTCTTCGAGGTGTTTTGTGTTTCTTGGACTACGCCTATAAAAGTTTCTCCTGTTCTCGGAGTACGGTTAAAGTGCTCGTCAATTAAGGTAAATTGCGGGTAATGTGTAACATCTTCTGATGTTACGATTTTGTTTAGATAGACGAGCGCTTTAACACCGTCATTTCCGTCATCGCCTTTATCACCCTTATCACCTTTATCACCTTTATCACCTTTATCGCCTTTCTCGCCGTCAAGACCGTTAAACCTGCCTAAATCGGCATCGTCTCTTACTGACTGGGCAACGGCATTTGTGTTGGTTGCAATTTCCAAAAGCTGATTCCATTCTGACGGAGTGGGAGTTGCGGGAATGCTGTCGTCAATACCGCTTTTTTCTACATTTACCGTTTCTTCGGACGAAGTTAAAAGCGACAAATTATTAACACCGCTTACAGAAACAGTGAACAGGGGAGCCTTAATAACCTCCTGCGGAACATAGCAGATGTTATCTCCTACACACATTCCGTTTTCGCTCATTAAGGCAACATATACGGTTTTGTCGCCGCACTTAAATGTTACGGTTTTTGCATATCCGTCCCAGTCGTCCGAAAAGTTAAATTTCATAGTCAAAAATCTGACACTGTCGGAAATAATGCCGCTGTAACTCAAAGTTAAAATTTGATGGTTTACGTCTGCAATAATCATAAATTTTTCCTTTCTTTTGTGCTTTAAGGACAGTAAAGCACACCTGTTTTTTGTACGCAAACTCATTGTAAAAAATATTTATGCGACATTCACCGACATAAAAAAAGTCACAGGCTGTAAAAACCTGTGACTTTTTGGCATTTATTTAAGTTGTTATTTTACCGACTTTGCAAATCGTATAAAAGCGTCAAAACCTTCTTCGTTTCGCTTAAATACACCGGCATGTTCTAAAACCTTTGAGAATAAAATACCGATTTCGTCATTGATAATTTTTTCTATGTTTTCTTTGTTTATATCGGAATATTTCTCTCTTATTTCGTCAACCCAGTCGGCATGTTTTGATAATTCTTCGTCTTTTCTTATGTCTTTATTTTCAAGCATAAACTCTTTAAGCCGTGCCATTTCGCCTTTAAGACGGGCGGGTAATACCGCAAGTCCCATAACCTCGATAAGACCGATATTTTCTTTCTTTATATGGTGAAGCTCGGCATGTGGATGGAAAACACCTAAAGGATGTTCATTTGTTGTTATGTTGTTTCTGAGCACCAAATCAAGCTCGAATTTATCGCCGTTTTTACGGGCAATCGGTGTTATCGTGTTGTGCGGTGTGGAGTCTGTGTAAGCAAAAATTCCAACCGAACTGTCGGAATATTCACGCCAGTTTTTAAGGATAAGAGAGGCCAGTGTAATAATTCTCTCTGTGTCCTTTCCGCTTAAACGGATAACCGACATAGGCCACTTAACGATACCGGCATTTACATCTTCAAAGCCGTTAAAGGTAAGCTCTTTTTCGATTTCGGCTTTTGCCATCGCAAAGGTGTAATGTCCGCCCTGAAAATGGTCATGGGAGAGAATAGAGCCGCCTACTATCGGCAAATCGGCATTGGAGCCTACAAAGTAGTGGGGGAACTGTTTAACGAAATCAAAAAGTTTTCTGAATGTCTTTTCGTTAATCGCCATCGGCGTATGCTCACTGTTAAATACGATACAGTGTTCATTATAGTAAACATACGGCGAATACTGAAAGAACCAGTCACTGTCGTTTATCTTTACGGGAATAACTCTGTGATTTTGACGGGCAGGGAAGTTCATTCTTCCGGCATAGCCCTCGCACTCTTTGCAAAGAAGACACTTAGGATATCCCGACTGTACAGCCGACTTTGCGGCGGCTATCGCTTTCGGGTCCTTTTCGGGCTTTGAAAGATTTATCGTTATATCGAGCGTTCCGTAGTCCGTTTCGGTTTGCCATTTAAGGTCTTTAACAATTCTGTAACGGCGAATATAATCGCTGTCGCAGGAAAGCTTATAATAGTAATCGGTTGCTTTTAAGGGCGACTGCTTATAAAGCTCGTAAAATTTATCGGTAACAAAAGACGGCATGGGAAGCATAAGTCCCATAAGCTTTGTATCAAACAAATCTCTTGCCGTTATGTTGTCTTCGATAATTCCTTTTTCAACGGCATAATCGAGCAATTCCTTAAGCACCGAGAAAAGGTCAACATCCGAATAAGTTTTGTCGCACTCGAAAGAGTCAAGTTCTAAAGCTTCAAGTATTCTGTTAGTTACGAATATTTCGTCCCTTTTAGTAAAAAGATTTTTTTCAAGTCCGTAACAAACAAGTTTTTTAACACTTTCGTTAATCATTGAGTTTTCCTCTTATAAATTATTCAAATTTAGGCTGTGAAGTTCTGCTGTCGGCGAGCATAACCCACGATTTACCGGCGTTAACCTTTAAGGGGTTGCCCTCGTTATCGGTGAAGTTAAAGCCGTTTCTCGTTGAGCCTTTTGTCCACTTAATCGGAACATATTTACCTTCGGTAATGTAGTAGCCGATACCGTTTGTAAGAGCAACACTTCTGTGCTTACCGTCCGGATAGGTAGAAATCGTAGTCATTAAAACAAATACATTCTTAACAAGAGTGGTATCTTTGGTGACATAGTCCTTTCTTACGGTGTTACCGAATGAACGGACATAGTTTTTAGTTTCCGTATCGTAATTAAAGGTTGTGTTATAGCTTGAAGAAAAGCTTACACTTACTTTGTTACAGGTAAGCTCCGAAACCGCAACACTTTCGCCTTCCTTTGCAAAGTCAAGCCAAGGTGTATTGTTATCGGTTGTAGTTCTTATCTTCTTTTCTTTTATACCTTTAAGAAGCTCTTTGCCGAATGTGTAGAGAGTGTGTTCACTTGCAAGACCGTTTGATATTCTCTTGCCGCCGCAAACACCGGCATTAATTGAAATATCGTCAATGTCTTTAAGGTGGGGAGCGCAGTAGGTCGGGTCCTGACCGCAGTGAATGTAAACCGCATCGTGACCGTTTGCAAGGTCGACATAGGGGTATCTTGCCGAACGGACCGTACCTAATTGGTCAACGGTTTCAATATCCTTAAACACCGCTAAAAGACGGGTAATGCCGCCCTCAACTTCGGTTTCGTAGACTATATCGGCTTTGTTTACACCTGTTTGTACGGGTTGAGCGATATTAATGTTATTTATCATTATTGCAACAGGTCTTGCGTTTTCTTTTGATTTATCGCTGAGCGGAAGACCGGTTAGATTATTAATAACCGAGATTTCTTCTGCTTCTTCTTTCTTTTCGGGTGCCTTAGGTTTTGACTCTTTCTTCTTAGAAAGAGAGCAACCTGCAAGTGCTACCGTGGATAAACATAAAACTAAAGCTAAAACTTTTTTAAGCATATAAGAGCCTCCAAAATAAATATACAATTATTATACTATCATTAAACAGATTTTTCAATACAAAATTAATAAAAAAATTACAATATTTTGATTTAATTTTGCCGTTTTTACTTGACGGGGGCACAATATATGGTATATAATATATACTGTATAAAATTGCGAAAGGAACGGATATTTTGGCTAAAAAAACTGCACAGTACGGAAACGAAAGCATAAAAAAGCTTGACGGACCCGACAGAGTCCGTAAGCGCCCCGGTGTTATTTTCGGGTCTGACGGACTTGACGGTTGCGGACATTCCGTTTTTGAAATAATTTCAAACTCAATAGACGAAGCGAGAGAGGGCTACGGCAAGAAAATAAATGTAGCGCTCTATACTGACGGCTCGGTCGAGGTCGAAGACTTCGGCAGAGGCTGTCCTGTCGATTATAACGAAAAAGAAAAGTGCTATAACTGGGAACTCGTTTTTTGCGAACTTTATGCCGGTGGTAAGTATAACACCAATGACGGCGATAACTACGAATACTCAGTAGGTCTTAACGGGCTCGGACTTTGCGCTACGCAGTATTCCGCCGAGTATATGGATGTCGAAATTAAGCGTGACGGTTATAAGTACAGCTTACATTTCGAAAAGGGCTTTAATAAGGGTGGCCTTAAAAGGGAGCCTTATGACGGCAAGGATACCGGTACGAAAATTAAGTGGAAGCCGGATATAGATGTTTTTACCGATATAAATATCCCGAAAGAGTATTTTCTTGACATACTAAAGCGTCAGGCGATAGTCAATGACGGTCTTTTGTTCGTTTTCAAAGAACAGCAGGGAAGCAGATTTATCCAAACAGAGATAGTTTATAAAAACGGTATTGAAGACTATGTTAAGGATGTTGTAGGCGAAGAAAATCTTACGGGCATTCAGGTTTGGCATACCGAAAGAAAAGGTAAAGACCGGGAGGACAAGCCGGAATATAAGGTAAAAATCAATGCCGCTTTAACCTTTTCAAACACAAGAACTCTTAAAGAATATTACCATAACTCAAGTTGGCTTGAGCATGGCGGCGCACCCGAAAAGGCGGTAAGAAATGCCTTTACTTATCAAATTGACTCGTATATTAAGCAGACAAACAAATACAAATCGGGTGAAAGCAAGATAACATTTTCCGATGTCGAAGAGTGCTTAACACTTGTAATTTCTTCATTTTCAACCTTAACATCGTATGAAAACCAAACTAAAAAGTCGATAACAAACAAGTTTATCTGCGATGCCATGACCGACTTTTTAAGGCACCAGCTCGAGGTTTATTTCATTGAAAACAAAGCCGAAGCGGATAAGATAGCCGATCAGGTGCTTATAAATAAAAGGAGCCGTGAAAAGAGCGAAAAAGAGCGCATTAATATAAAGAAAACGCTTCAAACGAGCAATTCTTTAGTTGACCGTGTTCAAAAATTCGTGGACTGCAGAAGTAAGGACATAAACGAACGGGAGCTCTACATCGTTGAGGGTGATTCGGCGTTAGGCTCTTGTAAACTTGCCCGTGACGCCGCTTTTCAGGCGATTATGCCGGTAAGAGGTAAAATTCTTAACTGCTTAAAGGCAGAATACGATAAGATTTTCAAAAGCGAAATAATAACCGACCTTCTTAAGGTTTTAGGCTGCGGTGTTGAAGTAAAATCGAAAGCCAACAAATCGCTTTCAACATTCGATATAAATAATCTGCGCTGGAATAAGATTATTATATGTACCGATGCCGATGTTGACGGTTTTCATATAAGAACTCTTATTTTAACTATGATTTACCGCCTTATGCCTACTTTGATATACGAAGGTAAAGTCTTTATTGCCGAAACTCCGCTCTACGAAATAGGAACAAAGGATATGACCTATTTTGCGTATGACGAAAACGAGAAAAAGGACATATTGGAGAAAATCGGCGATGCGAAATATACTCTTGCCCGTTCAAAGGGACTCGGTGAAAACCAACCGGATATGATGAACCTTACCACAATGAATCCCGAAACGAGACGACTCATAAAAATTCTCCCCGAAGATGCGGAGAAGACAAGTGAGATGTTTGATTTGCTTTTAGGCGATAACTTGCAGGGAAGAAAAGATTATATTTCCGAAAACGGATATCTTTATATGGACGATGCCGACATCAGTTAAACTTTTTAAGACTCAAGGTGAGAAAAAATGGCTAAAAAGAAGATAGAAACAAAAGTTAAAAAGAATACGGCAAACGCCTATATTGCACGTGGCGGAACGGTGCTCGAGCAGGAGGTTACGGACACTTTAAGGTCTAATTTTATGCCTTATGCCATGAGTGTTATCGTATCCCGTGCGATACCCGAAATTGACGGCTTCAAGCCCTCCCACCGTAAGCTTTTGTATACTATGTATAATATGGGGCTTCTAAACGGCTCAACCGTTAAATCGGCGAATATTGTCGGCAGAACTATGCAGTTAAACCCCCACGGCGATATGGCGATTTACGATACGATGGTGCGTCTGTCTGAGGGTAACGGTGCGCTTTTGCACCCGTTTGTCCGTTCAAAGGGCTCATTCGGTAAGGCGTATTCAAGGGACATGCAGTGTGCGGCTTCCCGTTATACCGAAGCCAAGTTAGCGCCCATTTCCGCAGAGCTTTTCGCCGATATTGATAAAGATACGGTAGATTTCGTAGACAACTATGATGCAACTATGAAAGAGCCTACCTTATTTCCCGTTACATTTCCGACAGTTCTTGTAAACTCAAATATGGGTATTGCGGCAGGTATGGCGAGTTCAATTTGTTCGTTTAACCTAAAGGAAGTTTGCGAAACGACCGTAAATTATATTAAGGACAACAGTATAAATGTTGCCGATACACTTTTAGCACCCGACTTTTCGATAGGCGGTGAGCTTCTCTATAACCGTGAAGATATAGAGAAAATTTACGAAACGGGTAAGGGAAGCTTTAAGGTAAGAGCGGTTTATTCTTACGATAAATCGCAAAATTTAATCGAGATAACCGAAATACCGCCGACTACCACAAGCGAACAGATTATCGAGCGGGTTGTTGAACTTGTTAAGGCAAAAAAACTGACCGAAATAAACGACATTCGTGACGAAACCGACCTTGACGGTCTTAAAATAGCCATTGACTTAAAGCGTGGAACAGACAGCGAAAAGCTTATGAAAAAGCTCTTTAAGTTAACACCGCTTCAAGACAGTTTTTCCTGCAATTTCAATATTTTAATTGCGGGTTCTCCCAAAGTTATGGGCGTTAAGGAGATTATTTCCGAATGGGTTGCATTCAGAGAAGAATGTGTAAGGCGCCGAGTCTATTTTGATTTGTCGAAAGCTAAAGAAAAACTGCATCGCTTAAAGGGTATGCAAAAAATCTTGCTCGACATAGATAAAGCGATTAAAATCGTGCGTGAAACGGCAGAAGAGCGAGAGGTTGTGCCTAACCTTATGATAGGCTTCGGAATTGACGAAATTCAAGCCGAATATGTAGCAGAAATCAAACTCCGCCACTTAAACCGTGAGTATATTCTTAAAAGACTTGAAGACATCGATAATCTCGAAAAGGATATTGCCGAGATGGAAGATATTTTGTCTTCAAAGTCTAAGATTAAGCGTATTATAATCAGCGAACTTAATGAAGTGATTAAGAAGTACGGCGCAGAGAGAAAAACAAAAATAATTTCAGTTGACAGTGACGATACGGACGATTATATCGAGCCTGTTGACGACTCTCCCGTAACTCTTTTCTTTACAAAAGACGGCTACTTTAAGAAGATAACACCGCAGTCGCTTCGTATGAGCGGAGAGCAAAAACTAAAAGAAGGCGACAAGATTACGCAGATTATAGAAGCCTCTAACGACCGTGACCTTTTGTTCTTCACAACTGCGGCGCAGGTATATAAGGCGAAGGTATCCGATTTTGATGACAGCAAAGCGAGTGTGTTAGGCGAATTTGTCGGCAGTAAGTTAAATTACGAGCCTAACGAGTCTTCTTTGTATATGGTCGAAACAAAAGACTATAAAGGCTTTATGTTGTTTGTGTATGAAAACGGCAGAATTTCAAAAGTGCCGCTTTCGTCATATATGACAAAGGCAAACCGCAAGAAGCTGATTTCCGCTTATTGCGAAAAGCATAAGCTTCATACCGTATTTATGTTAAAAGAAGACTGCGATATGCTCCTAACATCGACAAACGGAAGAAAGCTTCTTATAAATACGGCGTCCGTACCGCTTAAAACAACGAGAAACAACGCAGGTATTGCGGTTATGACGCAGAAAAAAGGTCAAAGACTTTATAAGGCCGTTGTCTATGATAAAGGCACTATGCCGGACGAACACAGGTACAGAACAAAAAATCTCCCTGCGGCAGGAAGTATAAAGCAAAGCGAAAAAGCGGAGCAAACAAAACTTGACATATAATATATAATGTATAAAATATAAAAAAGAAACCGCCGCAACCTATATGTTCTAAGTTACGGCGGCTGTCTGTCCGATTTTGCAAACGCCAAACTATCGGGCTGACAAGATAAGTATTTGCAGAAAAATACAAATTATTCGTTTTTTTCGGACGATAAAAAGGAATGGTTAAAAATATGAGTAAGGAACTTAATAAACAGTACGACCCGAATGAGGTAGAAGACCGCATCTATAAAATGTGGCTTGACGGTAAGTACTTTCATGCTAAAAGAGAAGCGGGTAAGGAAACTTACACAATAGTTATCCCGCCCCCGAATATAACAGGACAGCTTCACATGGGACATGCTCTCGATAATACGCTTCAGGATATTTTAATTCGTTTTAAGCGTATGCAAGGGTATGATACTTTGTGGCTTCCGGGCACCGACCATGCTTCGATAGCAACCGAAGCGAAAATCGTTGAAGCTATGCGTAAAGAGGGCATAACTAAGGACGATATCGGAAGAGAAGCGTTTTTGGAACGTGCTTGGGACTGGAAAAAACAATACGGCGGAAGAATAATCGAACAGCTTAAGAAAATGGGCTCTTCGTGTGACTGGGACAGAGAACGCTTTACACTTGACGAAGGCTGTTCAAAGGCCGTAAACGAAGTGTTCGAAAAGCTTTACAATAAGGGACTTATATACAGAGGCGAAAGAATAATAAACTGGTGTCCGCACTGCTTAACCTCGATATCCGATGCAGAGGTCGAGTATGAAGAACAGCAGGGCCATTTTTGGCATCTTCGCTACCCGTTTAAGGACGGCTCGGGTTATCTCGAACTTGCAACAACAAGACCCGAAACTTTACTTGGCGATACTGCCGTTGCGGTTAACCCCAAAGACGAAAGATATAAGGATATTGTCGGAAAAACTCTTATTTTGCCGATAGTAGGCAGAGAAATTCCCGTAGTTGCGGACGATTATGTTGAAACCGATTTCGGTACGGGTGTTGTTAAGATTACTCCGGCTCACGACCCTAACGACTTTGAGGTAGGTCTTCGCCATAATTTGGAAGTAATAAATGTTTTAACCGCCGATGCAAAAATAGTTGACGATTATCCTAAATATGCGGGACTTGACCGCTTTGAAGCGAGAAAACTTATAGTTGAAGACCTCGAAAAAGAGGGCGCACTTGTAAAGGTAGAAGACTATTCGCATAATGTCGGCACCTGTTACCGTTGCGGAACAACCGTAGAGCCCCGTGTTTCAAAACAGTGGTTTGTTAAAATGGAGCCTTTGGCAAAACCCGCCATTGACGCCGTTAAGAATGACGAAACAAAGTTCGTTCCTAAGCGTTTTGAAAAGGTGTATTTCCATTGGCTCGAAAATATCCGTGACTGGTGTATTTCCCGTCAGCTTTGGTGGGGACACAGAATACCTGCTTACTATTGTGACGACTGCGGCGAAATAACCGTATCCAAAGACGGTGTAAAGAAATGCCCTAAATGTCAAAGCACAAATATAACTCAAGACCCCGATACGCTTGACACGTGGTTTTCGTCTGCTCTTTGGCCGTTTTCGACTTTAGGGTGGCCCGAAGAAACCGAAGACTTTTTGCATTATTACCCGACTAATACGCTTGTAACAGGCTATGATATTATACCGTTTTGGGTTATGCGAATGATGTTTTCGGGAATAGAACAAACAGGCGAAGTTCCCTTTGATACAGTGCTTATACACGGTCTTGTAAGGGACAGTCAGGGCAGGAAAATGTCTAAATCGTTAGGCAACGGTGTTGACCCGCTTGAGGTTATTGCCGAATACGGCGCCGATGCACTGAGATTTTCTCTTGCAACCGGCAACAGCCCCGGTAACGATATGCGCTATATCCCCGAAAGAGTTGAGGCTAGTCGTAACTTTGCCAATAAGATTTGGAATGCCGCAAGATTTATCCTTATGAATCTTAAGAGTGACGAGGTTTTGCCGCTTGATAAAGACAACCTTGCACTCGAAGATAAATGGATAATTTCAAAGCTTAACACTTTGTGTAAGGAAGTTACCGATAATATCGATAAATATGAACTCGGTATCGCCGTACAAAAGCTTTACGATTTTATTTGGGATGTTTTCTGCGACTGGTACATAGAAATATCGAAGTCCCGTCTTAACGGAGAAGACGAAAAAGCGGCAGATACCGCAAGAAGTGTTCTTTTGTATGTGTTTACGAATGCTTTGGCGCTTTTGCATCCCTTTATGCCGTTTATAACCGAAGAGATTTGGCAGTCGCTTCCGCATAACGGCGAAGCTTTAATGGTATCTTCTTGGCCTACATATAAAGAAGAATTTGCTTTCATAAAAGAAGAAAGCGATTTCGAAAAGATAATGATGCTTATTAAGGCGATAAGGAACAGAAGAGCCGAAATGAATGTTCCCCCCTCAAAGAAAGCAACGGTTAATGTTAAAACCGATTTTGTCGATATCTTTAACGAAGGTAAAAACTATATCTGCCGTCTTGCTTACGCATCTGATGTTGCGGTAGATAAGAACTTTGAGAGCGAGGGCGCTGTCCGTGTTGTAACACAAGATGCGGTTGCATTTATGCCCACAAAAGAGCTTGTCGATATAAACGCCGAAATCGAACGCCTTAATAAGGATATGAGTAAGGCACTCGAAGATAAAGAGTTTTTCGAGAAAAAGCTTAATAATGCGGGATTTATGGCAAAAGCCCCCGAAAAGGTCGTAGAACAGCAAAAAGAAGGCCTTAAAAAAGCACTTGATAAGATAAAAATTATCGAAGAGTCAATTAGCGAACTTAAAAATATGTAAAGCTTTTATGCATTAGATTTGTGATAAATCAATTTTTATAAGGGAGCAAGAGAAATGAAAAAATTAATGGTTTTAGGTGGTTCAAGATACGCATTGCCCGTTATTAAAGCTGCGCACGAGTTAGGACTTTATGTAATAACATGTGACTTTTTGCCCGACAATATTGCGCATAAATATTCTGACGAGTACTGCAATATAAGTATAATTGATAAGGAAGCAACGCTTGAAGCGGCTAAGCGTCTTAATATTGACGGCATTATTTCTTTTGCATGTGACCCCGGTGTTGTTACGGCGGCTTATGTTGCTCAGGAAATGGGACTGCCGTCTGTAGGTCCTTACGAATCGGTATGCATTATGCAAAACAAAGGCCTATTCAGAAAATTTCTTAAAGATAACGGCTTTAATGTTCCTACCGCAAAGGGTTATACTAACATAGACGAAGCATTAAAAGATGTAAATATGTTTAATTGGCCCGTTATAGTTAAACCTACCGACAGCGCAGGTTCTAAGGGCGTTACAAAGGTTGAAGACCCGAAGAAGCTCAAAGAAAGTATAGAATATGCGCTCTCGTTTTCTCATTGTGACGAGTTTATTATTGAAGACTTTATTACACAAAAGGGCTTTTCGTCCGACTCGGACAGCTTTTCGGTTGACGGTGAACTTAAGTTTGTTTCTTTTGACTCTCAAAGGTTTGATGCAAATGCGGAAAACCCGTATACACCTGCCGGATACAGTTGGCCGTCTTCTATGACAAAAGAGCATCAAGAGGAACTTGCTTGTGAACTTCAAAGGCTTATAAAACTGCTTGACCTTAAAACATCGGTTTATAATATCGAAACCCGTGAAAGCACTGACGGAAAAGCATATATAATGGAATGCACACCCCGTGGTGGCGGCAACCGTCTTTCTGAATGTCTTGAATATGCAACGGGTGTAAAATTAGTTGAAAATGCAGTTCGTGCCGCAGTCGGAATGCCGATAGTGGGAATAGAGCAAAAGCCTTATGACGGTTGCTGGGCAGAGGTAGTTTTACATAGCGATAAGCCCGGTGTTTTTGACAGTCTTTGGATATCTGACGAAATAAAAGATAATGTTTTCGAAAGAGATTTATGGATAGAAAAGGGAACTAAGGTCGGCGGTTTCAGTGCTGCAAACGAAGCAATCGGTACTTTGGTTCTTAAGTTTAATGACGAAATAAAACTTGAAAAGGTTATGAATAATGTCAGTGACTTTGTAAAGGTTGTTGTTAAATGAAAGAAATAGGCGGATACTTTGGTACCGATAGCATTGTTAATAACGGCGGAGAGTTCTATTGTGACTTAATAGCACTTAACAGTGCAAGAAATGCGCTTGTTTACGTAATGAAAGCCAAACGCATTAAAAAAATATACATTCCGTATTTTATTTGCGACTGTATACCGCTTGTTTGCGAAAGAGAAGGCTTTTCTTACGAATACTATCATACCGATAAATCTTTAAGACCTGTTTTTAATAAGACTCTCGGACAAGACGAATTTTTGTATATCGTTAATTTTTACGGTCAGTTAGACAACAGTGAAATTATAAGTCTTAAAGAAAAGTACGAAAGAATAATTGTCGACAATGTACAGTCGTTTTTTCAAGAACCCGTAAATTCTGTCGATACACTTTACACATGCCGTAAATTTTTCGGTGTACCTGACGGAGCATATCTTTCTACCGACACATTGTTAAACGAAAACCTGCCCGTTGACGATTCGTCAGAAAGAGCGAGACATCTTGACGGCAGAATAAAAGACGGTGCGTCTGCGCATTTTGCGGAGTTCAGGGAAAATGACGATTCGCTCGACATACTTCCGCTTATGCAGATGTCCGAGTTAACCCATAAAATGCTCGGCAGATTAGATTATAAAAAAATAAAGCAAATAAGAGAAGAAAATTTTTCGTATTTGCACGGTAAACTAAAGGAAAGCAACAAATTAGAATTAAGATTACCCGATGGACCGTTTTCGTATCCTTATTACTGTGAAAACGGTTTAGAGATAAAGAAAAAACTTGCCGAAAAGAAAATATATGTTCCGACTCTTTGGCCTAATGTGCTGTGTTACGGCGACTGTCTTGAAAAAGACTATGCGGCAAACATTTTGCCTTTGCCGTGTGACCAGAGATACGGAATAAAGGATATGCAAAAGATACTTGAAGAGTTGACATATTTTGCAGATTGAAATATTAAGCAAAAGGTGAACAAATGAAAAACATTCTTGTTACAGGCGGCTCGGGTTTTTTGGGAAAAGAACTTATAAAACAGCTTATAAAAAGTGGCGGTTTTAAGGTTTTCGTTTTATGCAGAAGTGAAAATGACGAGCAAACGGTTAAAACTTTTACGCAAGAAAACGGGTACAAAGATATTAAAATTATATCTTCTTCAGATTTTTTTACAAAAAAGGACAGTTACAATTTTGACTGTGTTGTCCACATGGCATTTGCCAGACTTAAAAAAGGCGAAGAAGAAATAGCAAAAAGCATAGTTTATTCGAAAAATGTTTTTTCTGCGTGTAAAAACAACAATGTTAAAAGTTTAATATTTGTTTCTTCTCAGGGCGTATACGGAAACAGGCAGGAAATAAGGACTGTCGATACACCCGTTATGCCGAACACCACATACAGTATGGCAAAATATGCTGTCGAACAGCTTTTAGAAGAAATGCTTAACGGGAGCGATACGGTCTACAGTTCGTTAAGGCTCGACTGTGTACTCAAAAGCCAAAACTTGCCGAGAGCTTTATGCAAGGCGGCAAAGTATGACGGTAAAATAAACTTAGTGGGCGGAAAACAAGTTTTTTCGTACTTAGACGATTCGGATGCGGTGTCGGCGGTTTTTGCTCTTATAAACACCGATGTTTCCAAGTGGAAACGAATTTATAATATAGGAATAAACAAAAACCGTATTACTTTAGTTGAACTTGCTAATGTTGTTGCCGCAGAATGTGAAAAAGCGGGTATTAAAAGGCCAAAAATAGGTCTAGAAGAAAAAGATATCTGCTTGTGGGCAGGTCTTGACAGTTCCGAGTTTACTGCCGATACGGGCTGGAAACCGAAAAAGGACATTAATGATATGATAAGCGGCATGTTAAAAGAAGTTTAATATATCGTTTGTTTTATTGTTTATAAAAATTATCGGAGGAAGTATTTAAGTGCATAAAAATCTTAAAGGTAAAAAGCTTTTAATTCTCGGAGGAATAAGGCTTCAAGAAGGAATAGTAAAAAATGTACAGGCAAGAGGCGGCAAGGCAATTGTTATTGATTATTACGATAATTTTAACGATTCACCCGCAAAGGCTATTGCTGACGAGCATTATGTTATTAGTGTAACCGATGTTGATGCCGTTGTAAAATTTATCAAAGAAAATAATATTGACGGTGTTTTAATGGGATACACTGATTCTATGTTGCCTTATTATGCTGAAATTTGTGAAAAGAGCGGTTTGCCGTGTTACGGAACTAAAGAACAGTTTATTACCTTTACACATAAGACTTTATACAAAAAGCTGTTGAAAGAATACGGCGTTCCGGTTGTTGACGAATATGAACTTGCCGATAATTTTTCTGAAAATGATACCGAAAACATTGAATATCCGGTTTTGGTAAAGCCGTCTGACGGCAGCGGTTCAAGGGGAGTCAGAGTTTGCAAGAATTACTCCGAACTAAAAGAAGGCTACGAGTATGCAAAAAAGTGGTCTAAATGTAACGAGGTTATTGTAGAAAAATATCTGACAGGTGACGAAATCGACTGCTTTTGGGCTTTTGAAAACGGTGAGCCGTATTTAACGGCTTTGGCAAACTGGCATAAGAAATCTTATTATGAGGGCGTAAATGCAATGGGCGTTGCCTACACATATCCGTCCGTTTATTTAAGCGATTACGAAAAGACCATTGCTCCGAAGGCAAAAAAGATGTTCAAAGACTTAGGTATAAAAGAGGGTTGTCTTTTTATGCAGTGCTTTATGGACGGCGGCATTGCAAAATGTTACGACATCGGCTTTAGACTTACAGGCTCAATGGAAAACGAAATTTTGCGAAAAGTTTGCGGCTTTGACCCAATGGAAATGATGATAGATTATGCGATTTTCGGCTCAAGCGGAGAACAACTTAAAAGTAAGGTTGACCCGCATTTCGGTAATCTTTACGGCTGGAATATATCTTTCCTTATGAAACCGGGTAAAATTGCAAAAATCGAAGGTTACGAAGAAGTCCTTAAATCAACGGGAGTTATAAATGCATTTCTCGATAAAGCCGTAGGTGACGAAATTCTCGAATCGGAAAAAGGACAGTTAAAACAAATGGTACTTAGAGTTTTGGGCTGTTCAGATTCAAAAGAGAACATTAAAAGAGATATGCAAAAAGTATTTGAAATTTTTAAGGTTTATGACGAAAACGGCAACAATTTACTTATGCCGCCCGTAGACATAAGCGAATATTATGATTTGATAGATTAACAAATTAAAGATATTTAAGATTAAGACATAAAAAACTACCGTGTCGTTTGGCACGGTAGTTTTATTTTTATATTTGGTTTTGGTGTTACTTAACTTCAACGGTGTAGCTTTCCGACCAGTCGCCGTTAGCCTTAAACTTATTAACGCCGTCATATTTTGCCGACTTATAAGCTCTTATCCATACTTTGTATGTTCCTGCCTTTGCGACTTCGACTGTTTTAGCGGTGTGGGCTGTTCTGTTATAGGTCTTATAATTTTTAGCGCCTACTAACTGATACTTAATTTCATATCCCGAAACATTCTTAACGGTAGAATGTGTAACCGTAAACGAATGTTTAGTATCCGAAGAACTGTTATTTATTTCGGTAACAGTTACTCCGCTCGGTCTTGTACAGTATCTGAAAGACTCAGAATACTCGCTATATATATCGCCGTTTCCGTTATTTACGAAATAGCAAATACTAAAGTCATAGTTTTTGCATTCTTTAAGATTTTGTATTTTATAGCTTGTTACATCTGCACCTTTAACCTTATAGGTCTTATCAAGCTGAACACAGTAAATTCTGTATCCCTTAACTCCGTCCACTTTATCCCAAGAAAGAGTAAGAGTGGCTTTTGTGTAAGCTGTGCAAGTAAGGTTTTTTATTGTTTTCGTTTGCTCGTTTGTTTCCAAAGTTGCAGCCGTCAAGCATTGATTACCTTCGCCAATTTTGATTTTATCCCACTGTTGTTTGGTGCCCAAATACTTAACAGCTTTAAGTTCGATGCAATATTCAAATGCATAATTGCCTATACTTTCTACACTGTTTCCTATTGTAACAGTTTTAAGTCCGGTGCAATAGGAAAATGCAGAATCGCCTATACTTGTTACGCTGTCGGGTATTTCTATACTTGTAAGTCCGGGGCAACCGGAAAATGCCTCATAGTCTATACTTGTTACGCTGTCGGGTATTTCTATACTTGTAAGTCCGTAGCAATCGGAGAATGCCGAACCGGAAATACCCAAAGTTCCGTCTTTAAGTACAATAGAAATATTACTTGGCATAGTGCCTTTGTATTTATATGCAACCTTTCCTGCGTAGACAAGTCCGTTCGGCTTACTATTGTACCAAGCAGTATCCTCAAATGCAGAAGAGCCTATACTGGTTACACTGTCGGGTATTTCTATACTTGTAAGTCCGGTGCAAAATCCAAATGCCTCATAGCCTATACTTGTTACGCTGTTTGGTATTTCTATGCTTGTAAGTTCGGTGCAACTGTAAAATGCAGAAGAGCCTATACTTGTTACGCTATTTCCTATTGTAACTGTGTTAAGTCCGGTGCAACTGTAAAATGCAGAAGAGCCTATACTTGTTACGCTGTCGGGTATTTCTATGCTTGTAAGTCCGGTGCAACTCTCAAATGCAGAAGAGCCTATACTTGTTACACTGTTTCCTATTGTAACAGTTTTAAGCCCGGTGCAATTTCTAAATGCATAATTGCCTATACTTGTTACACTGTCGGGTATTTCTATACTTGTAAGTCCGGTGCAACCGGAAAATGCAGAAGAGCCTATACTTGTTACACTGATGGGTATCTCTATACTTTTAAGTCCGGTGCAATAGGAAAATGCAGAATTGCCTATACTTGTTACGCTGTCGGGTATTTCTATACTCGTAAGTCCGGTGCAACCGCAAAATGCAGAAGAGCCTATACTTGTTACACTGTCGCCGATTATAAGAGTTTTCATTCGGTTATAAAAATTGTTCCAAGGTGCAGTAGTCAGCCCGTCATCGTCACTATAATTGTTCATAACACCGCTGCCCGAAATTTCAAGAGTATAAGTTTCCGTATTATACTTCCAAGTTAAATTTTTTCCGCATGTGCCTGATGTTACGGCTTCGGCGAATGCCGTAAGCCCTAAACATGATACACTGCAAATAATGAGCGTAACCGCCAAAAAAGTTGCCAAAAATCTCTTTGCTTTTTTCATAAATTTTTCCTTTCCCATCACATTATTTACAGTAAAATAATGCAATTTATTTTTTGATAGTCATATTGTATGACAATTTGTCATAATTGTCAATAATAAATATGACATAATGTCATTAGGTGATGATAGTGAAAAACAATTTGAAACTGTTGCGCAAAAAAGAGGGGTACACTCAAATTTATGTTCAAATGAAAACAGGCATTGAACAAGCATTATTATCAAAATTCGAGAACGGTGAAAGAGTGCCGCCTACGGAAACTTTAATAAAATTAGCCGATTTTTACGGGGTAAGTATTGACTATATACTTTGCAGAACAAACTCTCCCGAAATAAAAGAAAAAACTTAGTCCGACATAAATTTTATGTCGGTTTTTTTATGCCTTTTTTCTTGACACTTTAAGATGTTAGTAATAAAATATTACCGGAAGTAAGGTGAGATTATGAACTACGAAGAAACTCTTAAATATATACATTCTTTAGGCAAGTTTACCTACCCTGCAACACTTTCGAGAATAAGTGAAGCTTTAGATAAACTAAATAACCCGCAGGACAACTTTTTAAGCTTTCATATTGCCGGAACAAACGGCAAAGGCTCTACCGCACTTTTTATTTCGGAAATAATGCGTGAAAGCGGACACAAAACGGGACTTTTCATATCGCCTTATGTTGTAAATTTCAGAGAACGAATGCAAATAAACGGCGAGTATATAAAAGAAAAGGAAGTTTGCATTTATGCCGAAAAGGTAATAAAAACCGAAGTTAAGCTTAACGAGTTCGAGTTCATAACCGCCATGTGTTTTTTGTGGTTTTTCGATAAAAAGGTGGACGTTGCCGTAGTAGAAGTCGGCTTGGGCGGAAGACTTGATGCTACTAATGCTCTTAAAAATGTTTGCTGTTCGGTAATTTGCAAAATCGGTCTTGACCATACAAAAATTTTAGGCGACACGGTAGAGAGAATTGCCGAAGAAAAATGCGGAATAATAAAAGGCAATATTCCCGTTGTTACCATTCCGTCACAGGATAAAAGTGCACTTGCGGTAATAAAAAAGCATACAAATAATCTTTTTATACCCAAAAAACCCGAAGACATAATTTCCACATTTCAAGAAAATTCATTCATATATAAAGGGAAGCGCATGAGCCTTAAAATGTTAGGCAAACACCAGTGCTATAATGCCATAACGGCTATTAGTGCAGTCGAAAATTCGGGCGTTTATTATGACGAAAGTAAAATTCCCATAGCCCTTAAAAATGCCTCTTTTCCGTCAAGGCTCGAAATCATTGATAGAAACCCCGTAACCGTTCTTGACGGTGCACATAATGTCGATGCCGCAGATGTTCTATGCGATTTTCTTAAAAAAGCGGACAATGTAACGGCGGTTATAGCAATGATGCATGATAAGGATACAGACGAATTTTTGAGTAAAACTCTTAAATTTGTAAAAGCGGCGGTTATTACCGAAATAGATTACGAAAGATGCGAAAAAGCCGAAATTTTAGGCAATATTGCAAAAAAATACAATAAAAACATAATAATTGAGAAAAATTTAGAAAACGCAATTAAAAAAGCCAAAGAAAATGCTATTAAAACAGGCGGCAGCGTATTTATTTTCGGCTCACTTTATTTGTCGGGAGAAGTATATAGACTCTACCCGACAAAAAGGCAGTAAATAATATAAAAAAAGACAACAAAACATACTAAAATTTTAACGGACAAATCGTTATGATATTCATAACGGTTTGTCCTATTTTTTTAGCAAAAGGAGTGAAAATATGTCGGTAAAATGCAGTGTTAACGGAGAGGTGGTAACCGCCATGA
This sequence comes from Acutalibacteraceae bacterium, assembly GCA_045642125.1. Classification (GTDB taxonomy): domain Bacteria; phylum Bacillota; class Clostridia; order Oscillospirales; family Acutalibacteraceae; genus UBA737. The sequence goes on from JAZUIE010000005.1 coordinate 22,387, forward strand.
TATCGGGCGAAATTGACCACCATACCGCAAAGGCAATGAGAACCGAAATTGATGCGGCGGTGGAAATAAATATGCCGTCACTTTTGGTGCTCGATTTTTACAATGTAACCTTTATGGACAGCTCGGGAATAGGTTTAGTTTTAGGGCGCTATAAAAATTTGTCTAAAAGGGGCGGTCAAGTAGAACTTTGCGGAATGCGGCCTAACATTTATAAGGTTATGAAACTTTCGGGAATAGAAAGAATTATAAAAATAGAAGAACCTAAAAAAAGGAGTGAAAGTAATGCCCATAAAAAATAAGTTTTCTCTTAAGGTGCCGTCAAATTCTCAAAACGAAAGCTTCGTAAGAACTACCGTGGCGGCATTCGCTTCAAGACTCGACCCGACTGTCGAAGAAATAAGCGATATAAAAACGGCAGTCTCCGAAGCGGTAACCAACTGCATAGTCCATGCCTACAAAGACGAGATAGGCCCCATATACATAAATGCCGAAATTACGGGCAACGATTTAACGGTTAAAATTCGGGACAAGGGTGTCGGGATAGAGAACATAAAAAAAGCTATGGAACCGCTTTATACCACCGCAGGTGACGAAAGGGCAGGTCTCGGCTTTGCCGTTATGGAGAGCTTTTGTGACAATGTTAAGGTAACATCAAAAATGGGTAAAGGAACGGTTGTAACCCTTAAAAAACATATTAGTGTAAGATATGCCGCAAAAATGTGAAGACAAAACCGAAACACTTGTAAAGAGCAACTTAAGACTTGTCCACAGTCTTTGCAAACGCTTTACGGGCAGAGGAATAGAGTATGACGACCTGTTTTCCGCCGGTTGTACGGGACTTGTAAAAGCGGCAGGAAATTTTGACAACAACAGGGGAATTATGTTTTCAACCTATGCCGTCCCCGTAATACTGGGCGAAATACGGTGCCTTTTCCGTGACGGCGGAAGCATAAAGGTGTCGAGAACAGTTAAAGAGCTTTATCTTAAAGCGACACGCAAAAAAGCGGAAATGGAAACGGCTCTTTCAAGAGAAATAGGCATAAAGGAATTAGCCGAGAGCCTTAATGTAAGCTCAGAAGAATTAAGCGAAGCTTTTTGCGCCTGTCGGGCTGTAGTATCGCTGACTTCTGCCGAAGATGACGAGAGCGAAAAGCAAACCGATGTTGCGGTCTTAATGGACGAAGAAAAACTCGCCGACAGAATAACGGTGCAAATGGCGTTAAAAAAGCTTGATAACAGTGAACAAACGCTCATTAAATACCGTTATTTCGACAACTTAACCCAAAGTGAAACGGCAAAAAAACTCGGCATATCGCAGGTTGCCGTATCAAGAAGCGAAAAAAAGATACTTAAAAAGCTTCTTATAATAATCGAAAACGGCGCGTGTTGACAAAAAACAAAAATATAATATAATAGATTTACTAAAAGGGGGCATTTTATGACACCTGTACTTTATATGGTAATACCGTGCTACAACGAAGATACGGTCTTGCCCATAACCGTCCCGATGTTTTTGGATAAAATAGAAGAACTTGTTGAAACCGAAAAAATTTCACCGGACAGCAAAATTCTGCTTGTCGATGACGGCAGTAAGGATAAAACTTGGGAAGTAATCTGTCGTTTTGCTCACGATTACAACGAAATTAAAGGCTTAAAGCTTTCCAAAAATTTCGGTCATCAAAAAGCATTACTTGCCGGACTTAATGAAGCAACCGATAAATGTGATGCGTGTATATCATTAGACTGTGACGGTCAAGACGACCTTAATGCCGTTGACAAAATGCTTGAGCAGTATCTTTTAGGCTCGGATATCGTTTACGGTGTAAGAAACAACCGTGGGAGTGATACTGCGTTTAAGAGAACAACCGCAAAAGGCTTTTATAAGTTTTTGTCGTTTTTGGGCGCAAAGGTCGTTTATAACCATGCCGATTTCCGTTTGCTCTCAAACAGAGTGCTAAAAGAGCTCGAAGATTTTGGCGAATACAATATATATTTAAGGGGTATGATACCGCTTGTGGGCTTTAGGAGTACCTGCGTAACCTATGAGCGCCGTAAAAGGGTAGAAGGTACTGCAAAGTATTCCCTTAAAGATATGATTTCTTTGGCTTTTGACGGCATAACCAGTCTTACTGTTAAACCTATTCATTTAATAACCGCCTTAGGGCTCTTGATTTCGCTTATAAGCTTTATCGGTATTGTTTGGTGTGTAGTAACCGTTTTGCTCGGTAATGCCGTTGCCGGTTGGGGCTCAACCGTAAGTATCATTTGTTTTTTGGGCGGAATTCAGCTGTTAAGCATAGGCGTTATAGGCGAATATGTTGCCAAGATTTATTTGGAAACAAAAAAGCGTCCCCGGTATATTGTCGATAAGCGTACGGAAGACGAAAAATAATAGTGTAATAAGTTATTATTATATACAATATATTGTACCGATACACTCTGTTAAAAAATAAATAAAAAAATGTTAAAAATTTTGTAAAAAAAGTGTTGACATAAAGGGTACGAGTGTGGTATTATAATCGGGCGCCCGTAAGAAAGGGCGGCAAAAAACGGACCTTGAAAATTAAACAACGACAATAATAAGGACCCAACGATTCTTAGAGAAATTTAAGTAAATCAAAGGACAAAAAAGACGATGCACCAGCATCGAAGAGAGCTAAAAGCTCATCTAAAAGATTAAAGCACCGAAAGGTGTTCTAATACAATATTTTAGAGAGTTTGATCCTGGCTCAGGACGAACGCTGGCGGCGTGCCTAACACATGCAAGTCG
>JAZUIE010000006.1:0-106260 GCA_045642125.1 Acutalibacteraceae bacterium
AAACAAAAATATATAAATATTTATAAAAAAACTGTTGACAAACGGTAAGCGTTGTGATATAATTCTTTTTGTCGTCAAGAGGCGGCAAAATAGTTGGTGTTGATTGCGGTAAGGGTCCACCTGTTCCCATTCCGAACACAGAAGTTAAGCTTACTTGCGCTTACGATACTTGGCGGGCAGCTGCCTGGGAAAATAAGTAGATGCCAACACTTTTTGCCTTAATAGCTCAGTCGGTAGAGCACGCGGCTGTTAACCGCGTTGTCGTAGGTTCGAGTCCTACTTGAGGCGCCAAACAAAAACCACCCATCGGGTGGTTTTTTGTTTTTTATGTTTTAAAGGCAGTTATACTAAAATTTCATAAATCATTGAAAATGAAAGGTAAGTATGCTACAATTTGTATGTTCCGTATCGTTTATATTTAGTCTATAAGGAGAAAACCAGTATGGAAAAGAAAAAAGGTATTACGGGTTTATTCTTATTTATTTGTTATAGGGAATTGTATTTTTCTTGTTAACCTTGCCGTTTTACAAATTTTTATACACTATAATTCCGTATTATCTATGGAAATACTTGATGAAAGGCGAGGACCGTAAGCACCTTTTGTATGAGCAAGGAAAGTCTCTTGGGTACTTCAGTTATAGGAGAACATAATGAAAAAAACGGCAATTTTCTTGGTGGTTATTATGCTAATTACTTTTTGCTCGTGTGGCAAGAAAACAAAAAATGTAAAAACTAAAGACGATAAAAACATAAAAACCGTACAGCAAAAAGACGATAAAAAGAAAAAACTGAGGAGAAAAAGTCTCAGAGTCAGAGCAATGCAAATAAAACACCTGATACGCCTTCGGGTAATACCTCTACGGCACTTGATTTATCGCTTTATTTAGACGACAGACCGGTTATTGCCTGTTGGGGTGACAGTATAACAGAAGGAATGGATATGCACTCGTCAAGCTATCCTACGGTTTTGCAAAGACTTGTAGGTGACGGATACAACGTTCTTAACGGTGGTGACGGCGGTGAAAAAACACTTGCGATTATGGCTCGTCAAGGCGCATTAAAGATTTATCTAAAAGACAATCTGCGCTTTTATCCGCAGGAATCACGCATATACATAGGGAATCAAAATGATACGGTTTTTGTTTCGGAAAGCGGAAAGCGAATAGATTTTACGAGTTTGCTTGGTAACGGGATACCGATTAACAATATTAAAATCGGCAACGACCTTTACTCGTTAAGTTTCGAAAACTTTGTTTGGGAACCGAGAAGCTACTCTATGTATCTTTCAAGAACGGTAACCGGAACCGATATCACCCTGCCTGCAGGTTCTGAAGCGGTCATGAGCAGTACGGCTGTTTCAAAACGAGATGGTGTTGATGTTTATTTAATGGGTGCAAACGGAGGCTTTTCCACAACCGAAGAGTTTATATCTCAAATAAACTCAATGATAAATTATCACGGTAACGGAAAATACATAGTAATTATTCCTTACTGGGAAAGCAGTTACGACAATGCCTTTGCTTCGGCTTTCGGCAGTCACGCCATAAACTTCCGGCTTGAAGCTATGCAAAACGGCTTAAGCTATGAAGGTATCACACCGACAGCCGCCGACCAGAATGCTATAGCATCATATTTGGTACCGGCATCGCTCCATTATAATAACGATGCGAACAATGTTCACCTTAATGAGTACGGGTACGATTTCTTGGCACACCTTGTTTATGAAAAAGGAAAAGCATTAGGGTATTATTAATTAATCTGGCAAAAGCAATAAAATAACCGCCGTAAAACTTAGTTTTACGGCGGTTTAATTATTTTCATCGTCAATATATGTCATTACATCTTGGACATTGCAATGTAATATCTTACAAAACATCTCTATTGTATGTGTGCTTACACTTTCATTTCGCTTAAGTCTTGTGATTTGCGCAGGGCTGATATTGTATTTTTTTATAAGGGCATATTGCGTGACATTGTTTTTCTTCATTGTTTCCCATAAATTTTCATAAGAAATCATAAAATTTGTCATCTCCCTATTGACATAATAACCGATTTTGGTATATAATCATATTAACCAATATCGGTTATTGTTTGCTTTTGGGACAGTTTTTATGTACTCTGATAAATCAGACTTAAAAACATCTAAATAAAGCATTAATAAACCGGTTTATTTAATGTAGGTGAACCGATGAAACCGTTAATAAGCGTTATAGTTCCTGTTTATAATGTAGAAAAATACATCCGTAAGTGTGTTAGTTCGCTATTGAGCCAAACCTATGAAAATATTGAAATATTACTAATCGATGACGGCTCGTCAGATAATAGCGGAAGAATATGTGATTCGTATAATAATTCCAAAATAAAGGTAACGCATAAAGAAAATGGCGGATTAAGTTCTGCAAGGAATTTAGGACTTAAGTTAGCAAAAGGAGAATACATAGCTTTTCTTGACAGTGACGATTATGCGGACGAAAAAATGATAGAAACTATGTATAGTTTAATCACCGAGAACGACTGTGATGTAGCTCAAGTCGGGTTATTAAAATTTAACGAAAACGAAATACTAGACAATTCGAATTTGCTTAATAAAGATTATCCGGTTAAAATTTTATCCGGAAAAGAAGCGTATACAGAATTGTATTTTAACGGTAAAAACGGTTGTCTTAATTTTATCACATGGAATAAGTTGTATAAAAAATGCCTTTTTGAAAACCTTGAGTTTTGCGATGGCAAGAATAATGAAGACGTTATTATGACATCAATGTTATTGCCGAAAATAAATAAAATAGTTGTTAAAAACATTCCTTTAATTTATTATTTACAGCGTTCGACAAGTATTATGAGCATACAAAATTCGGATAAGAAAAAATTGATTTTTTGTCATATTCTTGCCTTTTTTGAAGTCGTAGACTATTGTGAAACCGATTATCAGGAATATTGTGTAGGGCCTATTAATTATTTGGGTTCATTTGTAGGCTCGTTTTTGAAAAACTATTTTTTGTACAGTCGTTATGAAATTAAAAAAATCAAACCTGTTTTAGCAAAAATCAAAAATAAAAGGTTATGGAAAAGTAATACAATAAATAATAAATCGAGATTAGTATTTTTTGCTTTGGAATTTGTATGCTAAGCGAAATACCATAACCACAATATGGATAACAAGAGCAGATTAGTTTTATAAACTTTTAGTAAGGTGCACATAATGTGATTTGCTTGACAAAATATAAAAAGCGACTTTATGGCACAGTAACAGCAGTTTTCGTAGATTCAAGTCTTGCACGGGCTATAGTTTTATAGCCCGTGTTTTCGGTATACAACAAAACATCTCCGGCCAAGCCTGAATTCTTTTCTTACGCTAAGTTACAAAGATAGTTTCTGTTATTAAAAAGCGACAGTCGGTAGCCTTTTTTGTTTTATTCGATTTAGTTCTGAGAACTTCTTAGATTTGAATAAGTAATTTAAATAATTATAGATATAGAATTGTTATCTTTTTTGTGATATAATATTATTATCGATAAAATAAGGTAAAAATTATTAAAAGCTTATGTACAACTCTCGATTTATATGCATTTGTTAAAGTAGAGGATATTATATAACTTTTCTCTGTTATCAGAAATGTATTACGATTTATATAAACATATAAATTGTCGAATGGCTTGGGTGGTGTTTGATGGGAAGAGAAACTATATTTCAAAATGAGCATCTTTCTAAAATTTGGGATTTTGAAAAAAATAAAAAAATAGGGTTGTCGCCAAATATAGTGACTTGTGGAAGCAAAATAAAAGCTTTTTGGACATGCGAGAAAGGACATAGTTATTCAATGAGTGTTGTTCGTAAAATGCGTAATCCAAACAGCTGTCCTATTTGTTCTGGGCATAGAACCGTAAAAGGTGTTAATGATTTTCAAACTCTCTTCCCGGATATTGCAAAGGAATGGCACCCTACAAGGAATGGTGGTTTAAAACCTTGTGATTTCTCAAAGCAAAATGCTATAAAAGTTTGGTGGAAGTGTAAATTTGGACACGAATGGATTGCAAGTATTCATGATAGGGTTGGGTCTAAAACAGGTTGTCCGGAGTGCAATAAACGCTATCAAACATCTTTCGCAGAGCAGGCGATACTTTTCTATGTTAAAAAACTTTATCCTGATGCTGTAAACAAGTATAGAGATGTCTTTAATAATGGAATGGAATTAGATATATATATTCCATCAGTTAAATGCGGAATAGAATTTGATGGGTTAAACTGGCATAAAACGGAAGAGGAACATAAAAGAGAGATTAAAAAATACAGAACATGTAAAGAAAACGGAATTATTCTTTTGAGAATAAAAGAAAAATGCAATGATGAATGGAATGATGAATGGAATGATGTTTCCGATTATACATGGTTCGTAGAAATAAAAAACAAAAAAAGTTTAGAAAAGATTATTTATGCTTTGCTATATTCAATCGATACTCGTAAAAACATGTTTTTTCGTCGCACATTTGAATCATACTTGAGCAATATTCGTGTGGATTTAAAGCAAGATGCTTATAAAATAAAAAATTATCTATCTCATATTCCAAACTCTCTTGTTGAATTAAGACCGGATTTGATAGATGATTGGAATTATGATAAGAATGCTCCGCTTGTTCCCGCAATGTTTGGGATTAATTCAAATGATAGAGTGTTTTGGAAATGTTCAAGGTGTGGGCATGAATGGGAAACGGCAATTATACAGAGAGCGGGAAAGCGAAACAGCGGTTGTCCGATATGCTCTTTGGAAAAGCGAGGGAAGAGTTTTACTAAAAAGTGCGTTGAGAAGCGTGGATCTTTAGCTGATAATAAGCCTTACTTATTAAAACAATGGCATCCAACAAAAAACGGAAATCTAACTCCGTTTGATATTACTGCAAAATGCCCTACTTTAATATGGTGGCAGTGCGAAATATGCGGTCATGAATGGCGTTCTTCGCCGAACAATAGAAGCAAAGGCATAGGTTGTCCAGCTTGCGCAGGACGTGTGCCAATCGTAGGAGTTAATGACTTGAAAACAATCAATCCAAAATTGGCATCTGAATGGAATTACAAGAAAAATGACGGCAAAAAACCAGAAAACTTTCTTCCGAATAGTGGAAAAAAAGCATGGTGGATTTGTGCAAATTGCGGAAATGAGTGGCAACAGATAATCAGGATTAGAAACCAAGGATCCGCTTGCCCAAAGTGTAAAAGAAAGTATGCTGATTATTAATGAATCATTAATCAATTTAAGTTTTTTATTAGCGGCGTTTCTTGCCGCAAAAGTTTCCGTGCACTTGACAGGCTTACTTTGCACATTTCGAAAACTGAAAACGATACGCTTAAAGAGACAGAAGCAACTAAAGAATAATATTTAATTTATTGTTAAACACGGGCTATAGTTTTATAGCCCGTGTTTTTTGTTTGCTTTTATAGTAAAACAATGCTATTATATTTACGGGAAGTGACGGTATGCAGAAAAGCGACTTAAGAAAAAGGATAAAAGAAAACAAAATTTCCGATTTATATATTAAAAATGCAAGTTTGGAAATATCAAAAAGAGTACTTTCTCTGCCCGAGTTTTCGGCGGCTAAAACTGTTTTTGTATATGTTAGTACAAAATGTGAGCCGCAAACGGACATTATAATAAAGGAGGCACTTAAAACGGGTAAAACCGTATGCATACCTAAATGTAAAGATAAAGGCGATATGGTTGCCGTAAAAACTGACGACCTATCTAAGCTTAAAACCGGAGCTTTCGGAATAATGGAGCCTTGCTCTTTTAGTAATATAATAGAAAAAGAGAGCATAGATTTAGCCGTTATACCGTGCGTTGCCGCCGATAAAAAAGGTAATAGGCTCGGGCACGGCGGGGGATATTACGACCGTTTTCTTAAGGGTACGAAATTAAAAAAGGTATGCATTTGTTTTGAAAAGAACTGTTTAGATTTTATACCTTCAGACACTGACGATGTTTTGATGGACTATACCGTAACGGAAAACGGAATTTATTAAATGGGAGAAAATATATGAAAACACTTTGTTTATATGTTACTAGAAGTAATTTAACCGAACAAGCGGCAAAGAAGGTTGCGGAAGCCTTCGAAAACTGTGAGCTTATTAAAATTGATGACGGTAAAAACCGTGACGGCGTTTTAGGATATATAAAAACATGCTTTTGGCAGCTAAAGGGTGAAACGGCAAAAAATATGTCCTTAACCGTTAAGGAAGATTTAGAAAACTACGACAGAATAATTGCGCTTTATCCCATTTGGTGCGAAGATGTAAGCTATCTTATGAAATCGTTTTTATCGGAGAATAAGGATAAAATAAAAGGCGATATTTATTTAATAAGTACTTGTATGTCGGGAATATCTTATAACAAAAAGGCAGAAAAATTAATGTCTTCGCTTAATTTATCGCCCAAAGGTATATTTACGGTTAAAACAAGGAAAAACGATTTTATTAAGGATATAGAAGAAATCTTAGATACAATTAGTTTGTAATATTGTTTTTATTGTATTTTTATGGTAAAATGTGTCTATAATATATTTTAAGAAAGGTGATATAAATGGCTAAAAATATTTACGAAGGAACAAAAACCGAGAAAAACTTAATGGCGGCATTTTCGGGTGAATCTGAGGCTAGAAACAAATACACTTATTTTGCTTCAAAGGCAAAAAAGGAAGGCTTCGAACAGATTTCCGCTTTGTTTCTTAAAACTGCGGAGAACGAAAAAGAACATGCTAAAATGTGGTTTAAGGAGCTTAACGGTATAGGCGATACCGCCCAAAACCTTGAGGCTGCCGCAGACGGCGAAAATTTTGAGTGGACCGATATGTACGAGGAGTTTGCAAAGGATGCCGAAAAAGAGGGCTTTGATGCACTTGCAAAGAAATTCCGCTTGGTTGCCGCTATCGAAAAGCACCACGAAGAGCGTTACCGTGCACTTCTTAAAAATGTTGAAACTAATAAGGTATTCGAAAAGAGTGAAGTTAAGGTTTGGGAATGCAGAAACTGCGGACATATTATTGTCGGAACAAAGGCTCCCGAAGTTTGTCCTACCTGCGCTCATCCCAAGAGCTATTTTGAAATAAGCGCCGAAAACTATTAAAAGATAAAAATTTAAGCGTCCGAAAGTTTTTTCGGACGCTTTTTTGTTTTATAAAATTTATTCCGCTTTAATATCCGGAAACTTAACATTTCCCCAGTAACGCTTACTCCACTTTGCATTGCCATTCACTAAAAGTGTAACCGCTTTGGGCTTCTTATCGAGCGTTTGGATGCCGCCTGTTTCGCTTTGCTCATATAAAACGAATGAAAGTTTATAAGTATCGGGCGAAAGCAGGGAAGTGTCGAGAGTAAGTGTAATAAAGCTTTCTCCAGCTTTAATATCGGCTAAATTATCGCCGTTTAACAAGCCTACCGCCGTATCGGCTGCCGTAATGGGACAGCGGACGGATAAACCCTTTATACAGCGGTCCGACTTTACTGTAAGTTTAACCTTTACTTTTTCGTTTTCGTTTATTAAGAAGCCGTCATGGCTTAAAATTTCCGCCTTTTCTAAAAATACACCGCTCTTTGCGTTTTTGTTTTCGAAAACAACGGTTTTTTCGGAAAAATCTTCGTTGCCGATATAAAATCTTATGGCATCTTCCGTATCACCGTCAAAAACGATTTTACCGTCAGATAAAACGATAGTTCTGTCGCAAAGTTTTCTTATTGTATCCATATTGTGCGAAACAAAAAGAACAGTCCTGCCCGTTTCGTTGGCAACCGAGTTTATTTTGTTAATGCACTTGTTTTGGAAAGAGAGGTCGCCTACCGCCAATACTTCGTCCATAATAAGAATATCGCTGTTAAGAAAAGCGGCAACTGCAAAGGCGAGTTTAACATACATACCCGAAGAATAGCGCTTTGTCGGAGTGTCAATAAACTGACGAAGCTCGGAAAAATCTATGATGTCGTCTATCTTTTCGTCTATTTCTTTTTTTGTCATTCCGAGAATTGCACCGTTAAGATAGATGTTTTCCTTGCCCGTAAGTTCGGGATGAAAACCCGTTCCTATTTCGAGCATCGAAGACACCTTACCGTTAAGACAAATTTCGCCTTTTGTAGGTCCCGTAACCCTTGAGATTAGTTTAAGGAGAGTAGATTTTCCGGCGCCGTTATGACCTATTATGCCTATCTTTTCGCCTTTGTTTACGGTTAAAGAAACACCGTCAAGAGCGTTGAATATTTCGTTTTTTGTTATAGGCTTCGCACCGATTTTTTGTGTCGGGTCAGGCTTTTTTAAGAGTTTGGCATTAAATCTGTTAAGGTCTTCTCTTAATGTTGTTGAGCCTATCTGACCTAATTTATAAGTTTTTGTAACATCGGTTATTTTTATCATACATTCATTCATACAAGTCACCTAAATCGTGTCGGTAAAGTTCTTCTCTATTCTGTTAAAGAGAACAACACCCAAAAGGAATACAAACACCGAGAATACCAAACTGTAAACGAAATACGAAACCTTAAAATATCCGAAACCGAAAACGGAATATCTGAAAGTCGTAATAAGCGGTGTTATGGGGTTAAGCATATAAATAAATTCGTATTTTTGCGGAACGAGTTTTAGGCCGTACGCAATAGGTGAAGCATACTGCCAAAGCTGGAGTCCGAAAGCTACAAGCATCATAAGGTCACGGTACTTTGTAGTTACGGCGGAAATAATAATTCCGAAGCCGAGCGACATAATGATTAAAGAAATAAGACAAACGGGTAAAAGCAAAACCATATATGTAAGCTTTATGCTGTAATTACCGGTAAGAGAAAAGTAAAGGACAAACAAAATGAGCATAACAAACTGAATAATAAAGGTTATGAGATTTGAAAGCGCCGTAGAAATAGGCATAACAAGTCTTGGGAAATAGACCTTGCTTAAAATATGGCGGTTTGTTATAAAGGTGCTCGAAACAGATGTAACGGTCGAAGAAAAAAGACTGAAGAATATGTTACCTGCCATATAAAAAAGAAAAGCGGGTAAAACAAAATTTCCGTCAATATCGGCTGTTGTAAGCTTTGCAAGGTTGCCGAAAATAACGGTGAAAACAACGGTTGTCAAAAGCGGTTGAATTATTGCCCATAAAGGTCCTAAAACAGTTTGCTTGTACTTTGCGGCAAAGTTGCGCTTAACAAATAAAAAAATCAAATCTTTGTAAGAAAATGTTTCTTTGAAGTTTAAGTTAAAAAGTTTTCGCTTCGGGGTTATTGTAGTTAAAAAGTTTTCGTTTTCCGTTTTTCTCACCTTACTTTATCTTAAATTTAATATTATATTATCATATAAAAAATTTTTCGTCAACTTAATTGTTTTTACTCTTTAATTATTTAAGACGGTGTGTTAAAATAAAGAAAAGGTCGTGATGTAATGATAGAAAAATATTTAAGCGAAATTTTAAGTCCCGATGACTATGCTGTTTTGGAAATTGACTTTCCCGATGCGGCAAACATAATGGAAATTGCCGATAAAAATTATGACCCGTATTTTGAATTCGGTGTCGGAAGAAAGCTTCAAAGTCTTAATGAATACTATTTTGATACAAGTGACTTATCACTTAAGAAAAAGAATATAAAAGTGCAGTTTAATCAGTTTTATGAGGGCGCCGATGTCGGACTCTTAAGTGTTATTACGCCTAAAACGGTTATTAAAGAAATTGTTATAGATTTTGATGTGTCGGACTTTAGAAGTCTTCCCGAAGCTGTTATCAAAAATATCGAAAAAGTGACAGGCACTAAAATAAGCGACCTAAATCTTTTGGGCAGTTACTCCTTTATGCCGAGGTTTTATGACTTTTCGGACGGGCTTTTGTCGGTTTCAAAGGGCGATAAAGAGAAATGCTTTTTAGAGTACATAGGAAAAGACGCCGAGAATAAGCTTAAAAATCTTTTATCAGACGCAAAAATAAAAGAAAAAAGCAGAAAAGGCAAATACGAGTATTTTTTTGAAGAAAGAAAAGACATTGATTAAATGCAAATATACTTAAAAGCGATGGAAATTAAGACTTTTCCACCGCTTTTTTTATGCAATATTATGCTTGACAGAGGGGACTGACGGTAATATAATATGTTAGTATGCTAACAATTTCGGAGGTGCTTTATGGAAGAGAAAGCAATCGGCTTTGAAATTCGCGCTATGAGTAATCTGCTTAAAAGAGATTTCAGGAAAAGATGTCCTAAAGAGCTTGACCCGTCAACGGGAATACACGGCTTTGTTATAGGGTATCTTTACAAGAACCGTAACAAGGACATTTTCCAAAAAGACTTTGAACAGCATTTGGAAATAAGGCGCTCGACTGCTACAAAAATGCTGCAACTAATGGAGAAGAACGGTTTAATTGTAAGAAAAAGCATAGAAAGTGATGCAAGACTCAAAAAAATCGAACTGACCGATAAGGCGGTTTGTTTGCATAAAAAGGTTATGAAATCTTTTGCCGAGAGAGAAAAAGTTTTAAGGCAGGGGATAAGTGAAGAAGAGCTTAATGCTTTCTTTGTAACCTTTGATAAAATAAAGAAAAACTTGGAGGAAGAACTCAAAAATGATTAAGAAATTGGCAAAATGCGTAAGAGAATACAAGTTACCTGTTTTCTTAACGCTTTTCTTTATATTTGCCGAAGCGGTTATTGAGTGCATAATTCCGTATATAACATCGGGACTTGTAAACTCAATAGAAAGCGGAGATGCTACATTAAGCTCAATACTTAAAACCGGCGGAATTTTGGTGCTTATGGCATTGGCTTCTCTAACTTCTGGCGGCATAGCAGGTTACACGTGCGCTAAAGCGTCTGCCGGATTTTCAAAGAATTTAAGGCATGATATGTTTTACAATATCTCCAATTTTTCTTTCAGCAATATAGATAGGTTTTCGTCATCCTCGCTTGTTACGAGAATGACTACCGATGTCAACAATGTTCAGATGTCATTTATGATGATAATAAGAATTGCTTTAAGAGCACCGCTTATGCTTATTTTTTCAATAATAATGGCTTATATTATGGGCGGAAAACTTGCTACAAGCTTTGTTATTATGATACCCATTTTGGCGTTCGGTCTTATACTAATTGCCAAAAAGGCAATGCCCGCATTTAGAAGAGTATTTAAGAAATACGACCGTCTTAACGAATCGGTTGAAGAAAATGTTAGGGCAATGCGTGTTGTAAAGGGCTTTTCGAGAGAAGAGTACGAAACTGAAAGATTTAACGATGCGTGTGAAGATATAAGAAAAGACTTTACAAAAGCGGAGCGCATAGTTGCGCTTAACTCTCCGCTTATGCAGGTTTGCATATATTTTAATATGATATTCGTTTTGTCTTTCGGCTCTTATCTTATCTTGAGCGGTAACAGCGGTATCAATGTCGGCGAAATTTCCGCAATGCTAACCTACGGTTTCCAAGTTCTTATGCAGCTTATGATGATTTCGATGATATATGTAATGCTCACTATGTCGGCGGAATCGGCAAAGAGAATATCCGAAGTTTTAGACGAAAAGTCAAATCTTGTCAGCCCCAAAAACGGCATAAAAGAGATTAAGGACGGCTCGGTAGAGTTTAAGAATGTAAACTTTAAGTATCAAAAGCACGGTAAAAATTTCGCAATATCCGAGATAAACCTTAAAATAGAATCGGGTATGACGGTAGGTGTAATCGGCGGTACGGGTTCGAGTAAATCGACTTTAGTTCAGTTAATACCGAGACTTTACGATATAACAGACGGCAGTGTAACTGTAGGCGGAATAGATGTCAGAGAATACGACCTTGATGCTTTAAGAGGCGCCGTTGCTATGGTTTTGCAAAAAAATCTTCTGTTTGCCGGAACAATAAGCGAGAACTTGCGTTGGGGCAACGAAAATGCAACAGACGAAGAGATAAAAGAGGCTTGCAGACTTGCCTGTGCAGACGAATTTGTTGAAACATTCCCCGAAAAGTACGAAACCCATGTTGAACAGGGCGGCACTAATGTTTCGGGCGGACAAAAACAGCGTTTGTGTATTGCCCGTGCATTACTTAAAAAGCCTAAAATCTTGATACTTGACGACTCTACGAGTGCCGTTGATACAAAAACCGATGCCAAAATCCGCAAGGGGTTTGAAAGCTATATTCCGGACACTACGAAAATTATTATTGCACAGCGCATTTCTTCGGTTCAGAATGCCGATATGATTATCGTTATGGAAAGCGGTAAAATCGTAAATGTCGGAACCCACGATGAGCTTCTTAAAACAAGCGTAATTTATAAAGAAGTATATGACCAGCAGACGAACGGGGGTGACGCAAATGAGTAATCAAAGGCTACCAAAGGGTATGAACACAGGCAAAAAGATAAATGTTAAATCTTTAATTCGTGTTGTAAAAATGCTCTTTAACTTTTTCCCCGTTTTAATACCCATAACCGGTGTTTGTATAATTTTTTCTTCGGTTGTTTCGTCAATACCGGCGGTATTTATTCAAAAGGTTATTTCGGTTATCGAAGAATATGTTAAAAAGCCCGAATGGATAAAGGGTGTCGATAAATCGGCAATATGGGCACTTGCCAAAAAGGAAATAATTCCGCTTGTTATTATTTTGGCGTCACTTTATGTCGTTTCGATTATATTTATGACCCTTTATTCACAGCTTTTGGCTGTTATTACTCAGGGCTTCCTTTCGAAGCTTCGTACAAAAATGTTTTCGAAGATGCAGACACTTCCGATAAAATACTTCGACCAAAACAAGCACGGCGACATTATGAGCCATTACACAAACGATATTGATACATTGCGTCAGCTCGTTTCACAGGCTCTCCCGAGTTTGCTTCAAGCGGGAGTAATAGTATTAACCGTTTTATGTATTATGCTTTATTTCAGCTTCTGGATGACGCTTGTTGTATTTTTAGGTGTTATAGCAATGCTTCTTGTTTCAAAGAAAATAGGCGGCGGCTCGGCAAAATACTTTATCCGTCAGCAAAAGTCGGTAGGTAAAACCGAGGGCTATATCCAAGAGATGATGAACGGTCAAAAGGTTGTAAAGGTATTCTGCCACGAAGAACAGTCAAAGGCCGAATTTGATAAGGTTAACGAAGAGCTTTACTATGACGGCTTTAAGGCTCATGCGTATGCGAACTGCTTAGGACCGATTATTATGAACATCGGTAATATACTTTATGTTTTATGCGCTATTGCAGGTGGTATTTTCCTTGTAACTAAAATTCCGAATATCGGTTTTAAGGGCATTATTTCCGGTGCTTTTGTTCCGATAACGGTTTCCATTATCGTACCTTTCCTTAATATGACAAAGCAGTTTACGGGTAACCTTAATCAGTTGTCACAGCAAATAAATGCAATTGCTATGGCTCTTGCAGGTGCCGAGCGTATTTTTGAGCTTATGGACAGCGAAGCGGAAAGCGACAACGGTTATGTTAAGCTTGTTAACGCAAAGGTTGTTGACGGGGTTTTGACCGAAACAACCGAGAGAACCGGCAAATGGGCATGGAAGCATCCGCACGGTGACGGAACGGTTACCTTAACCGAACTTGCCGGAGATGTTGTTATGGAAAATGTAGATTTTTCATACATTGAGGGCAAACAGGTGCTTAAGGATGTTTCTGTTTATGCAAGACCGGGACAAAAGGTTGCTTTTGTAGGTGCAACCGGTGCCGGAAAGACTACCATAACAAACCTTATTAACCGTTTTTACGATATTGAAGACGGCAAAATAAGATACGATAACATAAACATTAACAAAATAGTAAAGTCTGATTTAAGGCGTTCTCTCGGTATTGTTTTGCAGGAAACAAATTTATTTACGGGAACCGTTATGGACAATATCCGTTACGGAAGACTTGATGCAACAGACGAAGACTGTATAAATGCCGCAAAACTTTCAGGTGCAGACGACTTTATAGTAAGACTTCCTGACGGATACAATACCTTGCTAACAAATAACGGTGCAAATCTTTCCCAAGGACAGCGCCAGTTAATATCCATTGCCCGTGCCGCCGTTGCGGACCCGCCCGTTATGATACTTGACGAAGCAACATCGTCTATCGACACAAGAACAGAAGCGATAGTACAAAAAGGCATGGATAAGCTTATGGAGGGAAGAACGGTTTTCGTAATAGCACACCGTCTTTCAACCGTTATGAACTCAGATGTAATTATGGTTCTTGATAAGGGAAGCATAATAGAACGAGGTAATCACAAAGACTTAATTGCTCAAAAGGGAACATACTATCAGCTTTATACCGGCGCTTTTGAGCTTGAGTAATTTTTAACCTTTTTCTTTATATTTTCGTATATCTCGACCGTCTTAAAACGAATAGTATATTTTTTAGAATTATAAGCTATACGGCTGCTTTTATCGGAACAGCTCACATTAAGGTTTTGTTTTGAGGCTCCGTTTAAGCAGATTTCGGGATATATGACGCACCACCAATTATGACCTTTACCCGTGCCTAATGTTATTATGAGCGAATCATAATATCCTGCAGGTAGGGTAAAGGTTTTATAGTATCTTGTTTTATAATAGCTTTTACCTATTTTGCTTTTTGCGGTGTAGTTTACACCGCTTTTTTTAAGGGTGTCATTCGCTATACTGTTTATTTTTTCTATGTTTTTTTGAGCGATGCAGATAGAGTCGTCAAGGCCCTTTGAGCCTATGAATAATGAAGATGTATTGTTAAGTACGGCATCTCTTACTTTAAGCTTAAGATTTTGGTCTGACTTTGAGTCCGAGTTTGCTATTATATGGAGTCTTAAAATATTGCTTCTTAAATCTTCGCAACTTGCATCAAATCTCGAAAAGCTTAAAAGCACCGAAAAAATAAGTCCAAAAAGCAAAGCCTTATCAAAGGTAGGGTTTAATAATTTTTTCATAAAAATACCTCCGCCAAAATTCTTGACGGAGGTTAAATTTTTTATTCAAGTTTTATAAAATTTCCCTTACACCGACATCTTCCGTTTCGGCATAAAAGGCGCAAAAGCCGTTTTCTTTAAGCTTACTTGCTATAGCCTTTGCTTTTTCTTTTTCGGTGAAGAAACCGTAAACCGTAGGTCCGCTACCGGTAAGTCCCGTTAGATAGGCGCCTAAGTCCTTAAGTATCTTTAATTCTTTTTGCTTGTCGCAAACGGTTAAAAACGCATTGCTTATATTTTCGCTTAATTTTTGTCTGTCGCCGTTTTTTATGGCACAAACCATTTTATCGGTAAAGGCTTTATCGGACAGGCTTTTATCAAGCTCATTATACATATAAGCGGTTGACGGCTTAATTCCGTTTTTAAGAATGACGGCATAGCATTTTTTAAGCGGAGTTATAGGCTCAACAATTTCGCCTATCCCCGTAACCTTAGCCGTACCGCCCACAATACAAAACGGGATATCCGCACCGACAGTTTTGCCGATATTTATTAAATCGGCATTTGAAAAACCGGTTTTATAAAGCTTGTTAAGACCCACTAAAACCGCCGCCGCATCGGCACTTCCGCCACCCATACCGGACGATAACGGAATGTTATTTTCGATGTAAATTTGAGCACTGCTTTTAATATTTGCGGCACTGAAAAACGCCCTTGCCGCCTTAAGCGCCGTACTGTTTTCGGCGTCAATATCGGGATTTTTGAAAGACACCTTTAATGTATCGCTTTTAGCTATATTAACAACATCAAAAAGTGATATAGACTGCATAACCGAACTGATAGAATGGTATCCGTCCGGCCTTTTGTTTAGAATATCAAGTGTTAAATTAAGCTTTGCAAATGCATGTAAAAGCATATAGTTACTCCAAATCAGTTATTGAGTCTTGAATGATGATAACCGTATGTCTGCGGGGTGATAACTTCGAAACGAAAACCTAAAGAATAGAGCCCTTCTATAATTCTCGGCAATGCTTCAACGGTAGTACCTTTGTTCAGCGTATCGTGCATAAGAACGCAAATACTTGTCTTTCCTATGGCACCGGCAATAACATTATTATATAATTTGTTCGGGTTTACATTATTGCCCTCGGCATCGCCCGAAGAAACATTCCAGTCGAAATAAGAGTATCCCATATTAGGTACTAAGGAGGTAAGCCTTGTCATAAGTCCGGGACAAATCTGGCTTACTTTGTTACTGCTTCCTCCCGGAAAACGGACAATTTGCGGTGCGTATCCTAAAATGGAAGCCACCTTGTCAGATATTCCCTTAAGGTCGGTTAAATATGCTTCGTCACTTGCATAAATTCTGTTGTAGTCGTGATAATTTGCATGGAGTCCTACAGCGTTTCCGCTTGCAACTATTTGTGGCAAATATTCGAGTTTTCCCGTGCCTACAACAAAAAATGTAGCGTTTATATGATAGGTGTTAAGAATGTTGAGAATGGCAAGGGTGTTATCGGAAGGTCCGTCATCAAAGGTCAAATAACAAACATTAGGCAACGCTGCCTGTTGTTCTTGCTTAGGTCTTGAAAGGGCGTCTATAATGCTTTGGGTTCTCTCTGCCGAAAGGGCGGCGGCAGCTTCTCTTTTTTTCTTAGCTTCCAAAGCGGCTTTTTCGGCAGCTTGTTTTTTTGCAACAAGCTGCGCTCTCAAGCCTTCGTTTTCCTGCATTAAACTGTCGTTGTTTGACTGCATTTCACTTTCGGTTTTTTTGTGCTCTTCAATCTTAGAAGAATACGAGCTTATACTTTTCTTTGCACTCGCAAGTTCTTTCTTCTTATCTGAAAGATTCTTGTTAAGTTTAACCGAAACAATGCTTACTGCTATTAAAGCGGCAACTAAAACCAAACAAACGGCAATAAAAATAATGCTTTTTTTGTCCCTTAAAAGTTTCATCCCTTTGATTTCACCCCTTAAAAATCAGTATAACACTTATTTCGCCAAAAGTCTACATTACAAAAAATATTTTATTGTGTTTTGTTCATTTTTCAAAATGTGATTAAAAAGCCGCCTTTGGGGTAATAATTTTAATAGAAAATACCGGAGGTGGCTTTTTATTTATACGGGAAAGGTTGAAATTTGCGGGGTAGACACATCAAAACTGCCTTTGCTTAAAGAAAGTCAAAAAGAAGAACTGCTTATTAAAACAAAAAACGGCGATATGTTTGCAAGAGAACGCTTAATAAAAGGCAATTTAAGACTTGTTTTAAGTGTTGTCAAGCGCTTCTGGGGCAGAGGAGAATGTCCTGACGACCTTTTTCAGATAGGCTGTATCGGTCTTATAAAGGCGATAGACAATTTTGATATATCTCAAAATGTAAAGTTTTCGACCTATGCCGTCCCGATGATAATAGGTGAAATACGGCGTTATTTAAGGGATAATAATTTTGTCAAGGTGAGCCGTTCTATTAAGGATACGGCTTATAGAGCAATGCAGGTTAAGGAAGAAATAATAAATAAAACGCAAAGAGAACCTACCGTTACTGAAATAGCGACTGCTCTCGGGATAAAAAGGGAAGATGTCGTAGTGGCACTCGAAAGCATAGTAGAGCCGATGTCCCTTTATGAACCTGCTTATCAGGAAAGCGGCGGTGACTCGGTGTTCGTTTTAGACCAGTTAGGTGACAATAATGATGATTTTAACTGGCTTGGCGAAATATCAATGCGAGATGCTATAGATAAACTTTCGGGGCGTGAAAAAAACATCTTAAATCTTCGCTTCTTAAAAGGGAAAACACAAATGGAGGTTTCAAACGAAATAGGCATTTCTCAAGCGCAGGTTTCAAGGCTTGAAAAGGGTGCAATAAATAAAATAAAAAGCTAAGTTAAATTTTCCTTAAATGCTAAAATGTTACTGAAAAACAGTGTTGAAATCTTTCTCTAGATATGTTAGAATGTAAAAGTAAAGTTGGGCTTTTTTGTCTTGCTTTAGTTTAACTAAGGAGTGGAACGGCTTTATGCTTAAAACTAATGTTAATCTTAATAATAAAACCGTTCTTGTTACAGGCGCCGCAGGTTTTATAGGTGCAAATCTTGTGCTTAAGCTGTTAGACGAAAAGGACATAGAAATCGTAGGTCTCGATAACTTAAACGATTATTACGATGTTTCCTTAAAGGAATACCGCTTAAAGCAAATTGAAGATAAAGCCTTAAAAACCGGAACGCCTTTTTCTTTTTATAAAGCCGACATTTCGGATAAAGAAAGCGTAAATGACCTTTTTGAAAAATATAAGTTTGATGTTGTGGTAAATCTTGCGGCTCAGGCGGGTGTCCGCTACTCAATAGAAAACCCCGATGCCTACATTAAAAGCAATATAATAGGCTTTTATAACATTTTGGAAGCGTGTAGGCATTATCCGGTCGAACATCTTGTTTTCGCCTCTTCTTCGAGTGTGTACGGAACAAATAAGAAAATTCCTTATTCTGTTGAAGACAAGGTCGATAATCCTGTCTCTTTGTATGCCGCCACTAAAAAATCTGACGAGTTAATTGCACATGCCTATGCCAAACTTTATAATATCCCTATTACCGGACTTAGATTTTTTACGGTTTACGGTCCGGCGGGGCGTCCCGATATGGCTTATTTCGGCTTTACAAATAAACTCGTTAACGGTGAAACGATAAAAATATTCAATTTCGGTAACTGTAAAAGAGATTTTACATATATTGACGATATTATTGAAGGAGTGCTTCGGGTTATTAAATGCGCTCCCGAAAAGAAAAACGGAGAAGACTCTCTCCCGATTCCCCCGTACAGCATTTATAACATAGGTAATAATGACCCTGAAAATTTGCTTGATTTTGTAAAAATTTTAGGGGAAGAACTTGTAAAAAGCGGTGTTTTGCCCGAAGATTTTGATTTCGAGTCGCATAAGGAACTAGTCCCCATGCAACCGGGCGATGTTCCGATAACTTATGCCGATGTTTCGGCGCTCGAAAGAGATTTCGGATTTAAGCCGAAAACACCTTTAAGAGAAGGCTTAAAAAAATTTGCAACATGGTATAAGGAGTTTTATCAATGAAAATTTCCGTTGTAGGAACCGGATATGTAGGTCTTTCGTTAGCAGTGCTTCTTGCACAGAATAACGAAGTAAAAGCGGTTGACATAATACCCGAAAAGGTTAAACTTATTAACGACAAAAAATCGCCTATTGCCGACAAAGAAATAGAGGAATATTTAAGGGATAAAAACTTAAATCTTGAGGCGACTCTTGATGCTGAGAGTGCTTTTCGTGATTCAAAATTTATAATTATTTCAACTCCTACAAATTATGACGAAGTAAAAAACTATTTTGACACATCGTCAGTCGAAAGTGTAATAGAAAAGGTAATAAAGGTGAACCCCGAAGCGGTAATGGTTGTAAAATCTACGGTTCCTGTGGGCTTTACGGCGCAAATGAAGGAAAGATACAATACCGAT
This sequence comes from Acutalibacteraceae bacterium, assembly GCA_045642125.1. GTDB lineage: Bacteria > Bacillota > Clostridia > Oscillospirales > Acutalibacteraceae > UBA737. The sequence continues at coordinate 19,348 of JAZUIE010000006.1, forward strand.
AATCTCCTTTTCAGCCCTGAGTTTTTGCGTGAAGGAAAAGCTCTTTACGATAATCTTTACCCGAGCCGAATTATTGTCGGTATGTCGGATAACACTGAAAAGCTTACAAAAGCGGCTAAGGAATTTGCCGAGCTCTTAAAAGACGGTGCTATTAAAGACGATATTGAAATAAGATATATGAAGTCTACCGAAGCGGAAGCCGTAAAGCTTTTCGCCAATACCTATTTGGCGCTTAGAGTCAGCTTCTTCAACGAGCTTGATACCTATGCTCAGGTAAGAAATCTTGATACTAAATCGATAATTGACGGTGTAGGGTTAGACCCGAGAATAGGCGACCATTATAATAACCCGTCCTTCGGTTACGGCGGTTACTGTTTGCCAAAGGATACAAAACAGTTACTTGCAAATTACAGTGACGTGCCGCAAAATATAATTTCGGCTATTGTAGAGTCTAACAGAACGAGAAAAGATTTTATTGCAGACCAGATTTTGTCTAAAAAGCCTAAAACCGTAGGCGTTTACAGACTTACCATGAAATCGGGAAGTGACAATTTCCGCCAAAGCAGTATACAAGGCGTTATGAAGCGCATTAAGGCTAAGGGCATTGAGGTTGTTATTTACGAGCCGACCTATAAGGAAGAAGCATTTTTTAACAGTAAAGTTATTAAAGACTTTGAAGAATTTAAGAAAATTTCCGATGTAATAATTGCCAACCGTCAGGCAAAGGAGCTTGACGATGTAAAAGACAAGGTTTACACAAGAGATTTGTATTCAAGAGATTAATTTTGGGGAAGATTATTAATGTACAAGCACTTTGTTAAAAGACTTTTTGATATTGTGTTTTCGTTTATCGGCATAGTTGTTTTTGCTGTACCGATGCTTATTTTTGCGCTTATTATTAAGCTTGAAGACCCCGGACCGAGTCTCTTTGTCCAAAAGCGAGTAGGTTTACATAAAACTTATTTTAATATGTTCAAATTCCGCAGTATGAGACTTGATACTCCGCATGATATTCCGACACATGAGCTTGAAAATCCCGAACAGTATTTGCTTAAAGTCGGGAAAATTATGCGAAGATTTTCGATTGACGAATTGCCGCAGCTTTTTAACATATTTTTGGGACAAATGAGCATTATAGGGCCGAGACCGTCACTTTGGAATCAGTATGATTTGATAGAAGAGCGAGACAAGTACGGCGCCAACGATGTAAAACCGGGACTTACAGGTCTTGCTCAAATCAACGGACGGGACGAGCTTGAAATTCCCGTTAAAGCAAAATTAGATGGCGAATATGCCGAAAAATTATCGTTTTTGCTTGATTTTAAGTGCTTTTTCGGTACATTTTCGAAGGCGGTAAACGGTGACGGTTACATAGAAGGCGGAACGGGCGAACTCGAAAAGCAAAAAGAAACGGCGAACAAATAATTTATGCTGCAAAACAGATGGCAGTCTTGACGATGGGTTAAGGCTGCCATTATTATATATTATATATATATTATCATTGACAACCGCCGCTTTTTACGGTATAATCAATATGGTATGTTGCGCCGATTGCACACATAATTTTTTTAGATTATTGGGTTTTGCCAAAAGGGGTTTTAGTATGGCACTTAATTTGTTTTATATAACCAACAACCTTGATGTTGCTTTAATAGCCGAAAAGTATGGTGCTGACAGAATATGGATTGACCTTGAAACACTCGGAAAAGAGGAACGCCAAAAAGGTGATACCGTAAAGTCGCACCATAAAATTTCGGATATTTCCGTTATTGCCCCGAAACTCACAAAAGCCGAAATGCTTGTAAGAGTTAATCCTTGGAATAAAGACTCAAAAGATGAGATTGACGCCGTCATTAATGCCGGTGCCGATATAGTTATGTTACCTTATTGGAAAACCCCAGATGAAGTTAATAATTTTCTTAAAGCCGTAAACGGCAGGGCAAAAACAACGCTTCTTCTTGAAACAAAAGAAGCGGTGGAATGTGTTGACGATGTGTTGAAATTCGATTTTGACGAGATACATATCGGCATAAATGACCTGCATTTGTCTTACGGCTTAAATTTTATGTTCGAACTTTTGGCGGACGGAACAGTAGAAATGCTTTGCGAAAAGTTTAAGAAAAAAGGAATACCGTACGGCTTTGGTGGAATTGCGAGTATCGGCGAAGGAACGCTTGAATCGAGCAAGGTTATTATGGAACATTACCGCTTAGGCTCAACAAGGGCGATTTTATCGAGAACATTTTGCAATGCAGATAGGTGCGATTCACTTGAACAGATAGATGTTGCATTCAAAACTCAAATGGCACAGCTAAGAAATTTTGAACTTGTTTGCCAAGAAGCAGATAAAGATGCATTCGAAAGCAATAAAGAATGCGTTCGCAAGGATATTGCTAAGATAGTTAAAAATATAGTCGAATCTAAAAAATAAAATTAGGAGTCCTCGGTTATGTATTTCGCACTCAGAAAAATAATAGATAAACTTATTGCCGGAATTTTTGTCATAGTTTTAAGTCCGTTATTGCTTATTTTGGCAATTGCCGTAAAACTTGACTCAAAAGGTCCGGCCATATTTAAGCAGGAAAGAATAGGCAAAGATTTTAAGCCTTATAAGATGTACAAGTTCAGGTCAATGGTTGAGAATGCTCAAAACATGGGAAGCGGTGTTTACTGCTTTGCAGGGGACACAAGAATTACAAGAGTAGGCAAGATACTCAGAAAGACAAGCCTTGACGAGCTTCCGCAGTTTTTCAATATACTTAAAGGCGATATGGCTTTTGTAGGACCAAGGTCACCGGTTGTAGGTCATTTTCCCGAGTACGAAGAATTAAATGACGATTACAAAAGAAGATTTACGGTGTTGCCGGGTGTTACCGGTTTAGCACAGGCGGTAGGCAGAAACGAGCTTTCTTGGGACGAAAAAGTGTACTATGATAATATTTACATAGACAAGGTAAAAAAATACGGAATATTTTTTGATATAAAGGTTTGGTTTTTGACCTTTGCAAGGGTATTTTCGACTAAAGATGTTGAAGAAACACCCGAAAATATGGAAAAAAACAATGCGTCATTAAATGTTAAACAGACGGAGGAAGTTACAGAATGAAATATGATGTTGCTAACAGACTTATTTGGTACAAGGGTGAAATACTCAATGTAAACGATGCCAAAATAAATATTTTGGCGCCGACATCGCAATTCGGCCTCAATGTTTTTGAGGGCATTCCGTGTTACTATAATGAAAAAAACAAGCATCTTTATGCTTTTAGGCTTAAGGACCACTATAAAAGACTTATTAAGTCTGCAAAACTCATTCAAATTGACTGTCCGTATAAAGAAGAAGAACTAAAGAAAGCATTTGTCGATGTTATTAAAGCGAACGAGTATGACGAGAATCTTTCGGTAAGACAAACTCTTTTTGTTGACGGCTTCGGCTCTTGGGGGTCGTCTGAGCCCGTTGATATGTTTGTAGCGCCTATTCCTAAGGGCCGTATGAACAAAGAATACAACAAAAAAGGTCTTAAGGCATGTGTTACTTCCTTTAGAAGAATTTCCGACACAAACCTTTCCCCGAGAATTAAGTGCGGTGCCAATTATATTAATAGCCGTTCGGGACAAAGAGAAGCTTTAAGAAACGGTTATGATACTTGCATTTTCCTTAATGATGCCGGTAAAGTATCCGAAGGTCCCGGCTCTTGTTTCTTTATGATAAAAGACGGTAAGCTTGTAACACCGCTTCTTACCGACAGTGTTCTTGAGAGTATTACGAGAGATACGGTGATAAAAATTGCTGGATTTTTGGGAATTGAAGTTGCCGAAAGAAGTATTGACAGAACCGAGCTTTATACTTGTGATGAAGCTTTCCTTTGCGGCTCGGCTATGGAAGTAACTCCCGTTTTAAGTGTTGACGGTTATGAAATTACAACCGATGCCGGTGAATTAACCGCTAAAATTCATGAAACATACTTAAAAGCCGCAAGAGGTGAAATAGATAACTTTAAGGAATGGGTGACAGAGATAATATGACATCAAATAAACGCTTCTTTAGTTTTTCGGATATTCTCCTTTGTCCGCTTACGGAGAAAACGAGTTATTCAATTATTTTACTTAGAGTTATAGCGACTTGTCTTATTACCAACACGCATTTTAACAATGTTTACCCGACCGAAGCTTTGGCGGTAGGCGGACTTATAGGTGATGTTTTATTCTTCTTTATTTCCGGTTACTGTTACGGAAACGGAGTTAAAAGCGATTTCGGTACATGGTATATGAAGCGTTGGATTAGAATTTATCCTTCGATTTTTATAATGACGCTTATTTGCATCTTGACAGGTTTTGTTTCGGTACCGGCAAACAGTTTTACTAATATGTCGTTATATTTCTTTGTGGAAAACTTCATTTTGCCGACACCGTTTGTATTTTTCGGCGCCATTATGATTTTGTATATACCGCTTTATTTTTGTTCAAAACTGTCGGTTGACTCAACAAGAATTTTACTTTTATCGTGGCTTTTAGTATATATGCTTTATTATTTGCTGTTTACCGATAAAAGCGTTTACTTTATGAACGATACCGGTAATTTTTCGATTCTTTTCTTGTATTTCGGTTCTATGATTTTAGGTATTGCCGTCAAGAAGGGTGCATTTCGCATTACAAGCAACAAGGTTTTGTCGATAATCTTAACCCTTGTGTTTGCGGTTTTGTATTATTTAGCGGACACAAAAATTAGGAGCAACCCGAAATATTTTATTTTTCAAATACTTATTCCGCTTAGTTTATTGCTGTTTTCAACTACATTTTCGTCAACCGTATTATTGTTCGAAAATGCAATTAGGAAAATTCCGTCATGGCTTATGACGTTTTTCAGATTAGTGGCATTCTTAACGCTTGAAATTTATGTTGTACAGAAAATAATAATTCCCGTATTCGAGAAGATTTTCTTCCCGCTTAACTGGTTTGTTATCGTTGCGTTTATTCTGTTTGCGGCTATTCTTCTTAAAATTGCAGTACACTACCTTACTGTTTATCTTCCAAAAAAGCACAAATCTTAAAATATACTATAAGTTTCGGTGAGAATATGAAAGTTTTATATGCGGCTACGGTTTACAGCCATTTTTGCGAATTTCATTTACCTTATATGAAAGAGTTTAAGGAGAGAGGTTACGAGGTTCATGTTGTCGGTCATGACAACTTGGGCGAAAAAAACGGTCTTAAACTCCAAAATGTCGATAAAAATTATGATATACCCTTTACAAGGTCGCCTTTAACGACCGATAATCTTAAAGCATATAAGCAGCTTAAAGAGATAATAAAAAAGGAAAAGTATGACATAATTGTTTGTAATACACCTATGGGCGGAATATTAACCCGTCTTGCCGCACGAAAACTCAGAAAAAATGGTACAAAAGTTTATTATATAGCTCACGGATTTCACTTTTATTCCGATGCTCCAAAAAAGAACTGGTTGGTATTTTATCCTATCGAAAAGTTTTTCGGTTATTTAACTGATGAACTTATTACCATAACGAAAGAAGATTTCGATTTAGCGTCAAAGAAATTCAAATGCCCCGTTTCGAGAATTCACGGAATAGGTGTTGATGCTAACCGTTATTTTGCGGTCGACACTTTAGAAAAGGCGGAACTCAGAAAGCAGATGGGCTATAACGAAAGTCAAAAGCTTATTCTTTGTATCGGCGAATTTAATGACAACAAAAATCAAATAATGGCAGTAGATATGATGAAAGATGTTGCCGTAAAATACCCAGATGCACTTTTGTTGTTTGCGGGAACAGGGCCTAATAAAGAAATGCTCGAAGCAAAAATAAAAGAGTACGCAATTGAAAAAAACATAGAATTTTTGGGCTATTGTACGCATCTTCAAGATTATCAGCATATTGTCGATATGGTAATTTCATGCTCAAAGCGTGAAGGTTTGCCGTTAAATATAGTTGAATCAATGCTATCTAAAAACCCTGTTGTTGTTGCAAGTAACAGGGGACATAGAGAATTAGTTAAAAACGGGCAAAACGGTTATGTTGTTCCGGTGGGCGACTCTTCTTCTATGGCGAAGCACATTATTGAGATTTTTGACGACAGTGAAAAAAGCGAAGCCTTTGGAAACAAAGGAAACGAAATGGCACAACTCTATACCTGTCAGAATGTAAAAAATGAGCTTATTAAAATATTTTTTGATGAGGAGAAACAATAATGCCTTTTTTAAGCATAATTATTCCCGTTTACAATGCCGAAAAGTATTTAGCAGACTGTTTTGACAGTATAATACGCCAAAAATTTACTGATTTTGAAGTTATAGTAGTTGACGATGAATCAAAAGACAACTCTCCGGCAATTTGCGATAAATATGCCGAAAGTGACGATAGATTTAAGGTCTTTCATGTAAAGAACGGCGGTCCGTCTAAGGCGAGAAACATTGCTTTTTCTAAAGCGACCGGCGAATATGTTTATTGTGTTGATAACGATGACTATATTGTGGGCGATACTTATTTTGACGAGATACATAATAAACTTTCAAAAACTCCCGCCGATATTCTTTTAACGGGAGCTTCGTATAGAAATGACGGCAGCGAGAAACTTGTTAAACATTTAAGTTTTGAAAACGTACCGTCAGATGTTAAGAATTCACCTTATGAGCTTATTTACTGGTTGATAGCGCATAAAAATTATGAAACTTCTTGTTGGACAAAGGTAGTAAACCGTGAATTTCTAATTCAAAACGAGTTTTTCTTTGACGAGAATTTAACTATAGAAGATTTAGACTGGAATATGAACTTTTTCAGAAAACTTTCTTCATTTGCCGTACTCGATGTTGATAATTATATGCATGTCCACAGAAAAGGCTCTGTTTCAAATGCAACGGGTCAAAAGCGGTATAAAAGCTGTTTAGACCAGATTACCGTCATAGACCGTTGGTATAATGTATATAAAGATTATACCGACAGTGAATTGCTTAAAAAAGCCACATTGTCTTATCTTTCTTACCAGTTTTTTATTACTGTCGGAAAATCTAAGGGACTCGATAAGGAATATTATAAGGATATTAAAAAGCGGCTCAAAAAGGTCGATAAAATCGCAAAATATTCGATAGAGAAAAAGCAGAAAATTATTTCTCTTATATATAGAATTTTGGGCTTCAATATTTCCGTATTACTCTTAGGCTTTTACTACGGAAAACGAAGTGACGATATATAATTAATTTCAGGTGATTTAATGAAAGGCACATTAATTGTTTCTCTTGATTTTGAAATGTTTTGGGGAATGCAGGATGTTACAACGCTTGAAGAATACAAAGACCATATTTTAGGCGCAAGAAATGTTGCAATACCAAGACTGCTTAAAACATTTAAGAAAAACGGCGTTCATGCAACTTGGGCAACTGTAGGCTTTATGTTTGCAGACTCTTTTAATGAACTTAAAAAGTATTTTCCGAGTGAAGACTTAATGCCTAAATACAAGATACCCGAAAGGTCGGCGTACAGGTGCTTTAAGGATATCGGAACTAACGAAGAAGAAGCGCCCTGCTTTTATGCACCTAAGCTAATTAAAAAAATTTCTGAGTGTGAAGGTCAGGAAATCGGCTGTCACACCTTTTCGCACTATTATTGCAAAGAAGAAGGACAAACCATAGAGCAGTTTAAGGCAGACATAAAAGCGGCAAGAAAAATCGCCGAAGATAAAGGCTATAATTTAACTTCGCTCGTTTTACCCCGAAATCAGTGTACTGACGAATATGCAAAAGAATTAAAAGATTTGGGCATAACGGCATTTAGACCCGAAGAGCGGGACTGGATTCACGATAATATAACATTTAACCCGCTTTTAAGAATTTTGAGACTATCTGATGTTTATTTGCCACTTACGGGTAAGGGCGGTTACATACCAAAAAAAGAAAACGGAGTTTATGCTCTTACAGGCTCTCGTATGTATAAGCCTTTCTTAAAGCCCTTGTGTTTCCTTGAGTGGCTTAAGGTAATAAGAATAAAAGGGCAAATGAAGAATGCCGCAAAGAAAGGACTTGTTTTCCATTTTTGGTGGCATCCGCACAATATCGGTGTTAAGACCGATTTCCACTTTAAGCAGCTTGACAGCATTTTCGCATATTATAAAAAATTAAACGAAAAATACGGTATGCAGTCACTTAATATGAGAGAAGCCGTAGAATATTTTGAAAAATTAAAAGGATGACTTTATGTATCAGTTTTATTATTCAAACAAAGACGAAATAGCAGGTGAGCCTACCTATAAACTCAATATTGCTGAAGAATTCGATATTACGGCAGTAAGACCTACTATGTGGGAAGAGCATTGTCTTGAATGCTCTGCTCCGCTTTGCTATAAAAACTGTGTACATTTTATTCCCCGTGTTGACGGCAGATGTAAACGCTTTTTCAACGGACTTTATGTTTATGAAAATGAAAAAGGCTGCTGCGGTCAGGGTGTCAGAGTTAAGTTCCGTAAATGGGCTAATATGCTGACGGTTATTTTCCCTTCGATGTTAACTGAGAAAGAATATCTCGCTATGACAAAGAAGAATGAAAAGCTCGGCGAACAATTAAGAAAAGTCGCAAATTTGAAGGCTCCTATGGAAGCCCGTTGGGGTTATATCCGTGTTCGTGAGTATATAAGACGAATGAAGTTAAGAAAGTCTGTTATAAACAACGATATAGCCGATGCGTTTTTGTTCCACGGTTACAGCTTCAGCAAAGAACCGTACCATTTAATAGTAGAAATTTTTGATGACCATACCCCCGTTTTCAAAACATCTTTAATGATAAACGAGGGCGAAAATATGTATATTTTGGGCAAGGAGCAGTTAAGCGACCTTTGTTCTAAGTCGGGCTATCTTGTAAAAATATATCCCGAAAACGATAAAGAGGCCGAGCTCGATATACTTTGGTGCGATTTTGTTAAGGGAAAAAGAAAAGAAAAAACCGTTCCGGCAAGTAAAGTAAAGTGCTTTGCTTGGGACCTTGATAACACCGTTTGGGACGGCATTTTAATCGATGTTGATGATCCGTTCGCCCTTAAACTCAAACCGCATATTTTAGATACGATAAAAGAACTCGATAACAGAGGCATCATTCAAACAGTTGCAAGTAAAAACGATTACGATATCACAATGCAGGTAATGAAAAAGTTAGGTATAGACGAATACTTCATATATCCTCAAATAAACTGGGGCGCTAAAAGTTCGTCACTTAAAGAGGTTGCAAAGCTTCTTAATATCGGAATTGACACATTTGCTTTAATTGACGATACTGCTTTCGAGCGAAACGAAGTTTCTTCGGCTCTTCCGCAGGTAAGGGTTTATGACGAAAAAGAACTTACCGGTATTTTAAGTTACCCCGAATTTGATGTTGTCGTAACCGAAGACAGTAAAAACAGACGCTTAATGTACAAAGCGGAAGAAAAAAGAAACAAAATTAAGTCGGGCGACAATTTAGGTACAATAGAATTCCTTAAAAAATGCCATTTGAAAATTGAAATGTTTACACCCGTTGACGATGCTTCAAAAGAGCGTTGTTATGAGCTTGTTGTAAGAACAAATCAGCTTAATATGTCGGGAATAAAATATACCGAAGAAGAATTTAAGAATGTAGTTTCAAGAGAAAATCATACTAATATTTCTTTTTCGTGCAGTGACGATTTCGGCTCTTACGGTATTGTAGGCTTCGCTCAGTATAAGGTAGAAGACAGTAAGCTTACATTTACCGAATTTGCAATGTCTTGCCGTGTTGCCGGTAAGTTTGTCGAAAGTGCGTTCTTTAGTTATCTTATTAAAAAAGAAAACTGCGACAGCGGTTTCTTTAAGGTTAACAAGACGAAGAAAAACATTCTTTTAAGAAGAACTTTAGAGGAAATAGGCTTCAAAATTAATGAAGAAACAAACGACACGGTAAGTTACTTGTTTACCGAAGATTTAGTTCAAAAAGATTTGGTAAAAGCCGAGGAGAAAGATGTATGAAAATTGCAGTAGTCTCGATAGTTGCATGGAATAGAAATAATAACTTCGGCAAAACCTTTTGCGATATTTTTGAGGGTATGGACGATGTTGAGTTCCTTAATATATACTGCGACAGCGGTAAGCCCGAAAACAATGTAAAAGCAAAATACTATCAAATAACTATCGGCGATATCGCCAAAAACCTTATTTCCAAAAAGCATAAGGTAGGGAATGTCGTTGAAAGCGAAGACACCGCCGAGGTTTTAAGCGAAAAAAATCAGGGTATTCTTAATAAAATGAAAGCCCATCCGCTTAGAATTTTCTTTTGGGCAAGGCGCTTTTTGTGGTGGATAGGCAGATGGAGAACGGCTGAACTTAAAAAGATAATCGAAGATTTCGATGCCGATATTTTGTTTTTGCCTATTTTCAAAGAGAGTTATATGAATACGGTACAGCAGTATGTTCAAAAGGTAAGCAAAAAGCCGTCTGTCGCATATTACGGTGACGACAATTACTCTTTAAGACTCTTTTCTCTTAACCCTTTCTTTTGGTTTGACAGACTTACTCAAAGAAGAACGGTTAAGAAAACCATCAAAAAATGCGACTATATGTATGTTGTGTCCGATATAGAAAAGAACGAGTGCGAAAGAGATTTCGGTAAGGACTGTTATATTTGCACAAAGGGCAGTGTTTTTGCCGATACTCCGCCGCTTAAAGAAAACTACAGAAAAGAAAAGAAGCTTGTATACACCGGAAATTTGGGTAACCACCGTTGGGAAGAGCTTTACAATGTAGGTAAAGCACTCGATAAAATAGGCGCAAGACACGAGCTCTATATTTACTCCGGTACACCTTTAACTGAGAAGATAAAAACTAAATTCGACAGTGTAAAAAGCATTAAGTTTATGGGGCGTGTTCCCGTAACCGAAATACCGGCCATTCAGTCGGATGCCGATATATTAGTACATGTAGAATCAATGCGCTTTAAGGAAAGACTTTTGGTACATCAGTCTTTTTCGACAAAAATAGTAGACCACTTTGCCAATGCAAGATGTACCTTTGCAGTCGGTGCTCCCGATGTGGCTTTTGCCGACTACTTACTTAAAACCGATTCGGCTGTTGTAGCAACAAGCCATGAAGAAATTGAGCCTAAGCTTAGAGAACTTTTAAGTAATGACGGGCTAATTAACGAATATGCAATTAAAGGCTTTAACTGCGGAAAAGAAAACCACAGCATAGAAGCCATTCAGTCAAGACTCAGAAAAGATTTCAAGAAATATTTTGGAGTGTCTTAGTGAAACTACTTATTATTAACGGTATTTACGGCAGCCGCAGCAGCGGCAGGTCCATTGCGGATATTAAGTCCGAAATGGAAAATAACGGACATAAGGTTTTTGTCGCCACACCCGAGTATTATAAGGGTGACGACTTTTACCGTATCGGTAATACTTTTGACCATAAAGTCCATGCCGTTTTATCCCGTGTCGTAGGAAAACAGGCTTATTTTTCAAGGTTTGCGACAAAGAAACTTATAAATTACATTGAAAAAATCAAGCCCGATGTCATTCACATACAGGTTATTCACGGTAACTTTCTCAACTTTAAGATGTTGACCGATTATGTTGCAAAAAAAGGAATACCAATGGTGTTTGTGCTTGACGACTGTTGGTATTTTACGGGTAAATGCTGTCATTATATTGCCGATAAGTGTTATAAATGGCAGACGGGCTGTGAAAACTGTCCCCGTAAAAAAGCGGATAACCCGAGCTTGTTTTTCGACTTTTCAAAGTCAATGTATAACGATAAAAAACGGGCTTTCGAGCAAATGTCGCCTTATGCCGTTGTTGCGGTTTCCGACTGGCTTAGAAACGAAGCTTCAAAATCGTATCTTAAGAATGCCGACATATTAAAAAGAGTTTATAATGCTCTCGATTTGGATATTTTTAAGTTCAGTGACGACTGTCTTTTTGTAAAAGAAAAATTAGGACTTAAAGACAAAAAAGTCATTTTGGGTGTTGCAACCGAATGGGCAGATAAGGGCGGTCTTTCAAAAGGCATCAACTTATTTATTGACCTTGCTTCAAAGATAGATACCGACACAAGAATTCTTCTTGTCGGCAAAATGGACAGCTCTATAAACTTGCCCGATAACATAATTTCGATAGATTTTGTTGACGGTGCAAATGAACTTGCAAAATACTATTCTTTTGCTGATGTGTTTGTTCAAATGTCGAGCGAAGAAACATTCGGCAAGGTTACCGCCGAAGCGCTTTCCTGCGGTACCCCCGTTATTGTGTTTAACTCTACCGCAAACCCCGAGCTTGTAGGTGAAAACTGCGGATATGTTGTAGAAAACAAAAATGTTGATGCGGTTTTGGAAAAAATACTTAAAATTTTTAATGACGGTAAAGATAAATACAGCGATTTCTGCCGGAAGTTTGCCGAAGAAAATTTCGATAAAAAGCAAAACGCAAAGGCATTTTTTGAAATATACAGTGAACTTTTAAGTGAAAGAAAGCTTCGCATAGCGCAGATTAATTCAACAACCGAGTACAGTACCGGCGGACTTGCTCTTTCCATTCATAAAAGAGCACTCGATACGGGACATAAAAGCTTATTCATATATAATATCGGTAAAAGCGATGTTCTGAATACTAAAAAGATAGGTAATGTTTTCGATAGAAAAATTCATGCGCTTTTATCGAGAATAACAGGTCTTCAAGGCTATTTTTCGCACCTTAAGACAAAAAGAGTTATAAGAACACTCGAAGAATTCTCCCCCGATGTCGTTCATATTCATATTATCCATTCAAATGATATGAACATAAATATGCTTTTTAAGTATTTATCAAAAAGAAATATTGCCGTATGCTTAACTCTCCACGACTGCTTTATGTTTACGGGGCACTGCTGTTATTACACCGATGTTGAGTGCCAAAAATGGAAAACCGACTGCGGAAACTGTCCGCTTAAGAGAAAGTTTAATATAAGTTGGTTTTTTGATACAAGCAAATATGTACTTAATAACAAAAAACAGCTTATTAACGGAATAGAAGATTTAGCAGTTGTCGGTGTTTCGAATTGGGTTTTAAGTGAAGCGAAACTAAGCATACTTAAAGATGCAAAAATAAGTACGGTAGTTTATAACTGGATAGACCAAAATGTATTTTGTCCGAAAGAAACTCAAAAGCCCGATAATCTTAAAGACGATTTTATTATTTTAGGTGTCGCCAAAGATTTTAATAATCTTAACGGAATAGACGATTTTATTAAACTTTCGGGTATGCTCAGTGAACACGAAAAAATAGTTTTAATCGGGAAATGTAATAAGAAACTGCCTAAAAACATTATTTCATTAGGCCCCGTTAAAGACAAAAACGAACTTTCAAAATGGTACAACATAGCCGATGTTTTTGTATCGGCTTCAAAGTCTGAAACATTTGGTCTTGTTACCGCCGAAGCAATTTCCTGCGGCACTCCCGCTGTTGTCTACAATACTACGGCAAGTCCCGAACTTATAGGAAATGAGTGCGGTTATGTCTGCGAAAACGGAAATGTTGACGACCTTTATGAAAAGATTAAGCTTATAAAGTCAAACGGCAAGGCGTCTTACAGTAAGGCCTGTGTTGATTTTTCGCAAGTCAATTTTTCAGAACAAAAAAATGTCGATAAGTATTTCGATGTTTATAATAAACTGCTTAATAAATAATCTTAATTGATTAGGGGATAAAAAATGTTAATTATTCTGGCATTATTGTTCTATTGTTTTATTATTTCGCTTTCTTTTAAGCAAAATTCAAAACTCGCCGCCTTTCTTATTTTTGCGGGGTGCGTCTTTGTAATGGGATACAGAAGTGTCGACTATACTGCCGACAACGTAGCGTATGCCGGATTTTTTATAAATGAGTCCAAGCGTACTTTGGCGCAATCATGGAAATCTGTAATAGCGCAAGATACTAAAGACCCGTTTTTCTATTTTGTAGGTAATGTTTTAAGTAAATTAGGCTTTACTTACAGAGGATACTTTGTACTTATTGCCGCCGTGTTTATGGGCGGATATAGCTATTTAATGCAAAAATACAGTAAAGACTATTTTATGAGTGTACTCTTTTTGTTTGCACTCAATTACGGATACTTTTCCATGACGGGACTAAGACAGGCGTTGGCTTTAGGACTTTGCTTTTTTGCTTTCGATATGGCGATAAGGAAAAAGCCGATACCGTTTATTATTCTGGTCTTTTTCGCCTATTTGTTCCACTCCTCGGCACTTATTTTTCTTCTATTTTATCCTTTAAGAAACTTGCGAATAACTTACAAACAGGGAATAGCTGTTGCGATAGCAGGGTTCTTAGCCCTTGCTTTTCCGAGAGTTATCAACAGCGTAGTTGAGTTTTTTGCCTGGAATGACGACTTGATGGCTTATTCCGACAGAACAACAGGTCTAACTATTTCTGGATTCATAATTCAACTTGCCATTTTAACATTTTGCGGAATATATTTGGCTCACGACAGTAATAATTCGCTCAGAAACATCAGCAGAATGGAGCCTTCGCCCGAGTTTATTGCTCAAAAGCCTATGTATGAGCCTTATATGAACATTATGTTTTTAGGCCTTATAATTCAAGCTTTTGCCGTTAATATCGATAACATTTTCAGAATGAGTATGTATTTTGCGGTATTTGCCGGTCTTGCAATAACAAATGCGGTTGAAGTACAAGAGGGGGAAAACAAAACCGCTTTCAAACTCGCTGTAGTCGGTTTACTTATCATACAACTGTTTAGGACTAGCAATTATGACCACTTTACCATGTTCGGAGGATTTTAATGATAAAAATAAGTTTTATTCTGCCCGTTTATAATGTGGAAAAATTTTTGCCCGACTGTTTTAAGTCACTTTTATGCCAAGGCATCGAAGAAACCGAAATGGAAATTATCTGTGTTGATGACGGTTCAACCGATAAATCGGCAGATGTGATAAAAGAATGGTCAAAAGAGCATAAGTGTATAAAACTCATTACTCAAAAAAATTCCGGTGTTTGCGTTGCACGAAACAACGGCTTTAAGAATGCAAAAGGAGAGTATGTCTGGTTTATAGACCCAGACGATATGATAGCACCGTACTTTTTCTGCGAGATTGACGACTACCTTATAAACGAAAATATTGATGTATTCGAAATAGGATATAGAGCCTGTCCCGAAAGCGAAAGCTTTTGTGAGGATAACTGGGAAGAATTTTCGATTTCGGAAGATAATTCATACGGTTCAAGCGGTTCTGTTTGGACTTATATTTGTAAAAGAGATTATCTTATTAAGAATAATATATTTTTGAACGAAGACTTAAACTACGGCGAAGATTATTTGTGGGCTTTTCAGGTTAAATACCGCAAAAAGATTTGCCATAGAACATATGCACCTATATATGTATACAGACAAAGAAGCGGCTCTGCCATGCGGACAGTCAGCAGAGAAAAACAAGAAAAGCATTATCTCGATATGCAAACTCTTTTTTCTCTTTACAAAAATGAGTATGACCGCTGTAAGTTAGAAAATTTAGGTCAAGATGTCCTTTCTAATATACTAAAAAGGCAACAGCTTTGTGCAGAGTCGGCAACTTATTTGCTTATGAAACTCAACTTGCCTAAAAAAGAGTTTAACGAAAACCTTAAAAAATTAAAAGAAAAAAACATATATCCGTATAAGTTTATGACTTGGAATTTTGGAGGTAAAGGAACGGTAAACCCGCTTAAATTCAGACTTTTTGCCTTCCTTCTTCCTTTTGAGCCATACTTTAGACTAATGTGTTTTTTACATAAAAAATTTGTGGGGTAATTTATGGGCAAGGTTACTTTCAGTATAATCATAGCTTCCCTTAATGCCGAAAAAACCATAGAAGAAACCGTAAATTCGGTATTAAGTCAAACTATAGACGATTACGAAATAATAATAAAAGACGGAAATTCCAAAGATAACACACTAAGTGTTATTCCGCAAAGTGAAAAGATAAAGGTTTATTCCAAGACGGACAAAACCGTATATGACGGAATGAATCAAGCCATTAAATATGCTTCCGGAAAATACTTGATTTTTATGAACTGCGGAGATAAATTCCATACAAGCGATGTTTTGGAAAGCGTTAAGGAACTCATATTAAATAATAACTTGTCAGGTGACGAAGTAATCTACGGAAATTATTTTATGAACGGTAAAGCATATTCACAAGTTAGCAAAATCGATAAAAAATATATGCTTAAAAGCGGACTTTGCCACCAAAGTGTATTTTTCGGTGCAAACTTAATTAAAAAATACGGCGATTACGATGTAGAAATGAAAATCTGCGCCGATTATGATATTTTGGCAAGACTATTCTATAATAATATTCCCTTTTATTACATAGATAAAACCGTTTGCGATTATTTAGGCGGCGGACTTTCGGAAATGAGCGAAAACTTAAGCCTTGTAAAAAAAGAAGGCGACTTAGTAAGAAAAAGATATTTTAATTTATTTGACCGTGCTTATTATCAGTACACACGAATAATAAACAGGATAGGGAGATAATGTTTTTGAAAAATAAAATCAAAGCATTCTTAAACAAACCTTTTTTAAGAAAAATACTTAATAAGTTTTTTCTAAAAAACAAAATATCCGTAAGCAAAGGCAATGTCCTTAATATTGACCGTTTAATATCAAAATCGGATATTAAAATTTGCGGTAAAAACAATACGGTTAATATTAAACGGGGCGCAAAAAGCAAAATAAAAATTTTTATTAACGGAAACGGTAATAAAATAAATGTCCAAGAAAATGTATTTTTAGGTGATACCGTATTTTGGATAGAAGAAGACAACAGCGAAATTACCATAGGTAAAAACACAACTCTTTCGGGCAAAATTCAGTTTTCCGCCATTGAGGGGACAAAAATCACTGTCGGAGAAGATTGCTTGTTCTCCGATACTATTGATGTAAGAACAGGTGACGGACATGCAGTCCTTGACGAAAACAAAGTCCGCATAAACAAGTCTATGGATGTTTTGGTAGAAGACCGAGTTTGGTGCGGAAGAGATGTAAAAATACTAAAAGGTGCAAAAGTTTTGCATGACAGTGTTATCGGAACGGGGAGCATTGTTACTAAACCTATCGAGAAATCAAATGTATCTATAGCAGGTGCCCCCGCAAAAATAATTAAAGAAAATATATCATGGGATTATAACAGATAAAGGAGAAATAATATGTCATCTTTCAAAGGAAAAACCCTAATGATTACCGGAGGAACGGGCTCGTTCGGTAATACCGTCTTAAGACACTTTATTAAAACCGATATAGGAGAAATCCGTATTTTCTCCCGTGACGAAAAAAAGCAGGACGATATGCGCCACGAGCTTCAGGCAAAGTGCCCCGAGTTTGCAGGTAAGGTTAAATTTTACATAGGCGATGTAAGAGATATCCGCTCTATTAAGGACGCAATGTCGGGTGTAGACTATATTTTCCATGCCGCTGCGCTAAAGCAGGTTCCGTCTTGCGAATTTTTCCCCGTTGAAGCGGTAAAGACCAATGTTTTAGGCACCGACAATTTGCTTTCGGCTGCTATTGATGCGAAAGTAAAAACGGTTATTTGCCTTTCGACCGATAAAGCGGCATACCCCGTTAATGCTATGGGAACATCAAAGGCAATGATGGAAAAGGTAATTGTTGCAAAGAGCCGCAACAGTAAGGATACAAAGATTTGCTGTACCCGTTACGGTAATGTTTTGTGTTCAAGGGGCTCGGTTATTCCTTTATGGATAGACCAAATTAAAAGCGGCAACCCGATAACCATAACAGACCCCGATATGACAAGATTTGTTATGTCACTTGACGAAGTGGTTGACCTTGTTTTGTTTGCATTCGAGAACGGTGAGAGCGGCGATATTTTAGTACAAAAAGCACCGGCTTGTACTATAGAAACTTTGGCAAAAGCCGTTACCGAAATTTTCTCGCCCGGTTATGAGATAAGAACTATCGGTATCCGTCACGGCGAAAAGATGTACGAAACGCTTTTAACAAATGAAGAATGTGCAAACGCCATCGACCTTGGCAACTTTTACAGAGTCCCCTCCGATAAGAGAGGCCTTAACTACGATAAATACTTTACAAACGGTGATGTTAAGCGCAATACTTTAACCGAATTTAACAGTAATAATACTTCTCTTATGACGGTAGAACAAGTAAAAGAGAAGCTTTTAACACTCGACTATATTAAAAGCGAGATAGCCTCTTGGGAGGAGAAAGCTTGATATGAAAATTTTCGTCATTGATTCTGCCGGTATGGTAGGACATGCCGTGGCGCTGTATTTAAGTGATATAGGTCATGAGATAATAGGATACAGCGAATATAAATCGGATATTGTAAAGACCGTTGTAGGAAGCTTTTTTGACACCGAAAAAATAGAAAGCGAAATACTAAAAGGAAACTTCGATGCGGTGATAAACTGCAGTGCTGTTATAAATAATGATGCTGACGAAGATAAAGCAAAGGCAACATATATTAACTGTTTCTTGCCGCACTTTCTCGAAAAAATAACCAAGGGCACAAAAACTGTTGTTGTTCACAGAAGTACCGACTGTATTTTCTCGGGTAAGAAGGGAAGTTACACATTAAGCGATACCCCTGACGGCGAGAGCTTTTATGCCCAAACAAAGGCAATAGGCGAAATTGTTAACGAAAAGGATATTACAATAAGAACTTCGCTCGTAGGCCCCGAATACGAAAAAGACGGAAACGGACTATTTAACTGGTTTTATAACAGCGGCGATACCGTGGGCGGATATAAAAATGCCATTTGGACGGGACTTACTACAGTGGAATTTGCAAAGGAAATAGACTTTTTGCTTAAAAATAAAGCACACGGACTTTTCCAACTCGTTCCCGATTATGCGATAAGTAAGTATGAACTTCTTTTGATATTCGATAGAGTTTTCGGAACTGATAAGACCGTAAATGCAATCGACAACAAGAAAGTCGATAAATCACTTTTGCCGGTTCTCGGCGGATACGATGTTCTTATCCCTGATTACGATAAAATGATTGACGAAATGTCAACTTTTATAAAAAAGCACAAAACACTTTATAAAAACTATAAAATTTAAGGAGAAAATTTATGTCTAAGCTTAAAGTTATGATTGTTATGGGTACAAGACCCGAAATTATCAAATTGTCCGAAATTGTTAAGAAATGTGACGAGTATTTCGATTTGAAAATCGTACATACCGGTCAAAACTACGACTATAATCTTAACAAGCTTTTCTTTGACGAGTTAGGACTAAGAGAGCCCGATTTCTATTTGGGTGTTGTAGGCGATTCACTCGGTCAGACGATGGGTAATGTAATAGCCAAATCTTATGACCTTTTTGCAAAGGAAAAGCCCGATGCCGTTATGGTTCTCGGTGATACAAACTCTTGCCTTTGCGTAATCTCTGCAAAGCGTCTTAAAATTCCGATTTTCCATCTTGAGGCAGGAAACCGTTGTAAGGACGAAAATCTCCCTGAAGAGGTTATAAGAAGAATTGTCGATGTAACAAGTGATGTAAACTTATGTTACAGCGAAAATGCCCGTAGATACATTTTAGACTGCGGCGTAAGACCTGAAAACACCTATGTTGTAGGCTCTACAATGGCAGAAGTATTAAGAGCAAATGAGCAAAAGATAAACGACAGTGATGTTTTAAGTAAGTTAGGGCTTGAGCCTAACAAGTATATACTTTTGTCGGCACACAGAGAAGAAAACATAGACATAGAGTCAAACTTCTTCTCTCTTATGAACGCCGTTAATGCAATGGCGGAAAAATATGATATGCCGATACTTTATTCCTGCCATCCCCGTTCTAAAAAGTATATTGAACAAAGAAACTTTAAGTTTGACAAGCGTGTAATTAAACATGAACCGCTCGGATTTTTCGATTATAACCAGCTCCAAAAGAATGCTTTTTGCGTTGTTTCCGACAGCGGAACAATACCCGAAGAAGGCTCATTCTTCAAGTTCCCGGCAGTATCTATAAGAACATCTACCGAACGCCCCGAAGCTATGGATAAGGGTGTATTCGTGATAGGCTCTATTTCGTCCGAGTATGTTTTACAGGCAGTTGACCTTGCCGTTAGTATGCATAAGAACGGTGACGAAGGCCTTACTGTTCCGGCTTACAGTGACGAAAATGTCAGCACTAAGGTAGTTAAACTTATTCAAAGCTATGTCGGAATTATTAATAAAATGATTTGGAGAAAACAGTAATTTCTTTACTTAAGTGAAAACTATGAATGCAAATCTTGTTCGTTCGGAAGGCAAACAAACTTTAATTAATGTAGTATCGCAGGTTTTGTCTTTCGCAGTTAATATAGCAATCGGCTTTTTCTTAACGCCGTATTTAGTAAAGCACGTAGGCGCTACGGCTTACGGCTTTTTGGGACTTGCAAATAATTTTGTAAGTTACATTCAAATATTTACTGCCGCCCTTAACTCTATGGCGGGTAGATTTATAGCCGTTCATTTTTACAAGGACGACTTTGAAAATGTAAACAAGTATTATTCGTCTGTACTTATATCAAATGTTGTTATTTCGGCAGTTTTAACTATTCCGTGCACATTGACAATATTGTTTATGAATAAACTGTTCGATGTACCGGCAAACATTTTATCTGATGTACGGCTTCTATGGGCGTTTACATTTCTTGCAATGTTTGCTTCGATTATAGGCGGTATTTATAACAATGCGGCGTATGTAAAGAACAGACTTGAGCTTGTATCCTTAAGAACGGTTGAGTCATACATAATTAAAGCTTTGATGCTTGTAGGAATGTTCGCCTTTTTATCGCCTAAGGTTTGGTATATAGGACTAACCTCGTTTGTTTGCACATTTTATGTAATAATAAGAAACATTTATTACACAAAGGCATTAATGCCTACTGTACAAATTAAACGAAAGTTTTTTGAAATTAAGAAGGTTTTAGAGCTTACGGCTTCGGGTGTTTGGAACAGTATTTCACAACTCGGAAATGTACTCTCAACCGGACTTGACTTACTTATAACAAACCTTTTTGTCGGCGCAGGACCTATGGGTATAGTTTCTATATCGAAGACCTTGCCTACATATGTAAGTTCGCTTTTCTTAACGGCAGGTTCCGTTTTTGCTCCGCAGTTTACCATAAGCTTTGCCAAAGGCGACAAAAAATCGCTTGTAAGACAAATGTCAACCTCAATGAAAATAATGGCTATGTTTACGAGCATTCCCATTGCCATATTTTTAACATACGGTAAAGCATTCTATAAGCTTTGGGTACCGTCCCAGAATGCCCAAACACTTATGTGGCTTACTTTAGCGGTATTAATCGAATATCCGGTATCACTTATAGTTTATCCGGTTACAAATGTTTTTGCGTCTGCCAATAAATTAAAATTTATGTGTATTGTAACACTTGTAACCGCAAGTCTTTCATGCGGAACGGTATTTGTACTATTGAAGTTTGTTAAATCTGATTTCTATAAAATGCTTATTGTTGTAGGCACGAGTACAATCTTTAACTTAATTAAAAACGGTATTTTTGTTCCTAATTATGCCGGAAAGATTTTAGGTATCAGTCCGTGGTTTATTTATAAGATTGTAATAAGAAATCTTATTACCACAGCTATGCTTATAGCAATTGCAGTTGTATTTTCAATGATTTGGTCGGCAACGAGCTGGATAAGGCTTATTATTGTTTGTGCAGTTATAGCCGTTTTGGGCATTTTGATTAACTTCTTCTGTTTACTCGGCAAAAACGACAGAACAGAGCTTTTGTCAGGTATTAAGAAAAAACTCAGCAGGTGATATAATGAACGATAAAGTTAAATGTATCTTAAAAGTCTTAAACAGACTAGGCGATAAAAAATTTATTGACGAAGTCTTAGAAATAGGCAAAAACCCGTTTAGACTTAACATCGTCAGTTTAGGCAATGAAAATGCAGGAAAAACCATTTGTATTTGTAAAGCAGGTGGTTGTGACGGGCTGTTCGCCGAAATAAGATTTTTGCTTTCCGAAATTTATTTTGCCGAAGAGTTAGGTTTTATACCGGTTGTCGAAATTCCGGACCATTCTTGCTATCACGAGAATCATCCCGTTAACGGCACGAATAATACTTTCGAATATTATTTTGAACAGCCGTATTCCATTTCTTTAGAAGAGGCTTACAAAAGCAAATATGTACTCGAACATAATTTTTTACGCAGAGATTATCTATTAAAGACATTTAACTTTAATAATCACTACTTACCGACAGATGAATATATGGAAAAACTCGCCGATTTAATAAAGAGAAACTTGCGCCTTAACTCGGTTTGCAAAGAAAAGATAAACGGTGATATAAACAATATTTTATCTGACAAAAAAACGTTAGCGGTACATGTCAGAGGCGCCGATTTTAAGAAGCATTACAAAAACCATCCCAATATGGTAACGGTTGACGAATATTTAGCCGAAGCAAAAAAGGTGTTTGAAGGCGGCGACTTTGAACAGGTATTTCTTGCTACCGATGACTTAGAAGCCATAGAAAAGTTCAAAAATGCGTTTGGTGATAATGTTGTCTTTTACGATGATGTAATAAGAACTGACGGCGACCAAACCGTTATGCTTTCGGAGTCCCAAAGGGAAGACCACCACTATAAACTGGGACTTGAAGTAATAAGAGATGTTTATACACTCTCGTCCTGTGACGGAATAATTGCCGGTCTTTCCAATGTCAGTATTTTTGCAAGAGCAATAAAACTTGCCAATAACAGCGATTTTTCCTTCAAGAACTATATAGATAAGGGAATAAAACAATGAAAAAAGGTACCGTCAGTATAATTGTTCCTGTTTACAATGTCGGAGAGTATTTAAGAAAATGTGCCGAAAGCATATTAAATCAGACTTATAATAATCTTGAACTTGTTTTGGTTGACGATAAATCTACGGACAATTCGCTAGAAATTTGTAACGACATTGCCAAAAGCGACAGCCGTGTTAAGGTTTTTGCGTTGCCTAAAAATTCGGGTGCTGCCAAAGCGAGAATAGTAGGAATTAATAAAGCGATGGGCGAATACATCACCTTTGTAGACGGTGACGATTATATCCTTAAAGATACGCTCGAAATTTTAGTAAATGCATTAAACGAAAATGATTTAGATATAATACAGTGTGGCTTGACAAAAACTTACGATTACGATATGCCCAAAAAAAGTAATAATTGTAAAGATGTACGGGTATATGATGCCAAAAATGCCATATACCAACTTTACGGTCAAGACGAAAAAAGCGAATTTTCGTTCCTTTTATGCACTAAACTGTTTAGAGCAAAACTTTTTTTAGGTCTTCCTTTGCCGGAAGATAATCTTAAAATTAATGATGCTCCCGTCATTCCGAGAGTGTTTTCGAGAGCAAATAAAATAGGCGTTTGTGATACGGTGTTTTACTATTATGTCATGCGTAAGAGTGACGGTAATAAAAGCACTATGGACATTGTAAACGATGACTATTTTATTAAAACAAGTCAACACTTGTTAGCATATAAAACCATTTCCGACTATTTTATGGATAAAAACAATGAACTTTATGCGCTAACCTATAAATACACTCTTGTATACGCACTTTCCGTGCTTAAATCAGGAGCAAAGGATAAAGAGATAAAATCTCTTGCCAAAAAGGTTATTAAGTCAGCCCCCAAAGATACAGTTTTAATGTTACCGCTTAAAAAGCGTTTAGTATGTAAGCTTTTTAAGACTTTTTGATTTCGGAGGCAGTTATGAAGCTTGTAATAATCGGTGCCGGTGCGCACGGAGAAGTTGTTGCCAATGCCGCAATAGACATAAATAAGTATGAGAAAATCATATTTCTTGACGATGATTATATAAAAAGCGGCGAAATAAAAACAAAATTTTCTTTCTTGGGAAATAAATTCGATGTGTTAGGCAAGACAAGCGATTTTTTCGACTTTATTGACGATAATGTTGAATTTTATCCCGCAATAGGCGATAACAAAGTCCGCCTTGATTTTGAAAACCGTATAGAGCAAAGCGGCGGCAAACTCGCAAAAATAATTCATCCTACGGCGTATGTTGCAAATAATGCGGAGATTGCAGACGGTACGGTCGTTTTGGCAAATGCCACTGTAAATGTCGGCGCTGTCATAAAAAAAGGCTGTATAATAAATATGGGCGCAATTGTTGACCACGGTGCGACAATAAACGAGGGTGTTCATATCGACTGCGGCGCAGTGGTAGGCGGTCGTAAAACGGTAGAAAGTTTAACAAAAATCGAAGCGGGAACGGCTGTAAAATAAACGGGTGAAAAATGATGATTAGAGATAAATATCTTTTGGTTATCAATTTAATAAAAGCCTTTTTAACGGGTAGAAAATGCGAAATTCCCGCTGATGTAGATTTTGCTTTTGCATTAAAGACGGCAAAAAAGCATCAGCTTTCAGCCATAATGCTCGAAGGCGCAAAGATTTGCGGTATGGAAGAAGACTCTTTGTTCGTAAAAGAGCTTTTTAATAATGTATGTTTTTTTGTTGCCGAAGACACGAAGCAAAGCTTGGAAATAGCTAAAATTTTCAAACTTTTTTCACAAAATGATATTGATTATATGCCGCTTAAAGGTACTGTTCTTAAACAAATTTACCCGAAAAGCGTCGAGCGCCAAATGAACGATATTGATATACTGATAAGGGAAGAAGACCTTATAAGGATAATTCCTATTCTTACATCAAATTTGGGCTTTATAAGACGGACCGAGAGCGACCACGAGTATATTTTCGAGAAAAAAGGAATTCTTTTAGAGCTTCATAAAAAGCTTATTCCGTCTTACCATGAAGATTTATATTCGTATGTTAAAGACGGTTTTTCAAAAGCCGTTGTGTCCGAAAAAAACAAAAACGAATATGTTTTAAGTAATGAAGACTTGTTTATTTATTTGTTTTTGCATTTTTCGAAACACTATAGAGCGGGTGGAATAGGACTTAAATATTTAATTGATTTTTGTATACTTATACTAAAGTTCAATCTCGACTATTCTTATATTGAAACGGAACTCGAAAAGGTTAAACTTAAGGAGTTTTACTTTAATGTAAGAAAAACCGCCGATGCTTTTTTAGGCAGGGGCGATTTTGATGATATCAGCGAAACAATTACACTTTTCCTTTTTAAGAGCGGACTTTACGGAAAACAAGATTTACAGAGCACCGCAAGTGTTATGCTTAATAAAAAAGGCGAAGACAATGTAAAAAAGGTTAAGGCAAGAAACATTTTTTATGCTGTTTTTCCGAAATTTTGTGATATGAAAATTAAATATCCCGTCCTATGTAAAGCACCTGTTTTATTGCCTTTAATGTGGTTAATAAGATTGTTTGAAGCAATTATTACACCGCAAAAGATAAAGGCGAAAAGGGACAGGATATTAGGCCCTGACGAAAATAAAGTTAAAGAGTTCGAAAACGAATTAAAAATAGTAGGACTTTTATAATAAATAATAAATGTGGGTACAGTAAATTACTGCACCCACATTTTTCTGTATTCAAAAGGCGAAACACCTTCGAGCTTCTTAAAGGTTCTCGAAAAATAATTTGCGTCAGAAAAACCGCATTCAAAGGAAATTGCTTCGACCGTTTTGTCCGAAAACCTGAGAAGCTGTTTTGCATTCGTTATTTTAAGACTGTTTACATAACTTAAAATCGAAACGCCGTACCTTTCCTTAAAAATTCTTGTTAGGTAAAATTTATTTATATAAAACCTTTCCGATAACTCGTCAAGACTTATTTTTTGTTTGTAGTTTTGCTCTAAATATTCCAAAATATCCGAAAGCCCGTATTCGCTTTTTGATAATTTATCACCCATTTCTTCTTTAAGCGAAGTTTTCATAATTTCGGTCAGAAGTCCCGAAATAAGCTCGTTAATTTTCATATCCTTTATATAATCGTCACTTTTTGCAACACTGTAAAGGTCAGTTATAATAGAAACATATTTTTCGGTGCTTTTAGTCTTAAAAACATTTTTTCCGCCCCGTTTTATGAACTTATCGTAAATTTCCGGCATATTTTCGCCGTCAAAATGTATCCAGGCAAGTTCCCATAAATTGTTGCTTGATGTCTTATGCGAATACTTCTTTTTGCAGTCGATAAATGCGCAATATCCTTTTTTAAGCTTAATTTCTTCCTTTTCGTATTTTAGTGTACCCTCACCGTTTAACACGATAAAAAACAAGTATGACGAAAGGCTTGAACGCTTGTTTGTGTGCGGTTTTAAGGCTTTAAGTGTTCCTGCTTCTTGAAGATAGAGTAAACTTTTCTTTGCAAATGGGGAAGGTGTGTATAAAATTCTTTCGGAAGTTACCGACTTCTCATTTACCAAATTTATCACCCTTTATTCTTTAGATATTGTTATTTTACCGCAAAAAACACAAAAAGTCAATATTGTGCTAATTCTTATCAATATTATGCATTGTAAAAGGTGAAAAAAGCGGTTAAAATGGTACCGTTAAGCTCTGTGCTTAAAATAAATTAGAAAGTCAGAAGTGATACAAATGAGTGCAAAAAAAGCAGTTATAACCGGTATAACCGGTCAAGACGGTTCCTATTTAGCAGAATTTTTGTTAGATAAGGGATACGAAGTACATGGCATTACCAGAAGAGCATCAATATCCAATACGGGAAGAATTGACCATATTATTGATAAAATCGTTCTTCATGACGGCGATTTGACCGACTCCACTTCTTTAATAAGAATTTTAGGAGAGGTAAGACCGGACGAAATATATAACCTTGCGGCGCAAAGCCATGTTCAGGTTTCTTTCGATGTTCCTGAGTATTCGGGCGATGTTGACGCAATAGGCGTTTTAAGAATTCTTGAAGCTGTCCGTATGCTTAAACTCGAAAAGACCTGCAAAATATATCAGGCTTCCACATCCGAATTATACGGAAAAGTAGAAGAAGTACCGCAGAACGAAAAAACTCCGTTCCATCCGTATTCACCTTATGCCGTTGCTAAACAGTACGGCTTTTGGATGATAAAAGAATACAGAGAAGCTTACGGAATGTTCTGTGTAAACGGCATTTTGTTTAACCACGAGTCCGAAAGACGCGGCGAAAACTTTGTAACAAGAAAAATCACTCTTGCCGCAGGAAGAATTGCCGAAGGTCTTCAAGACCATTTGGAGCTTGGAAATATGGACTCTTTGCGTGACTGGGGTTATGCTAAGGACTATGTTGAATGTATGTGGCTTATAATGCAGCAGGACAAGCCTGACGATTTTGTTATTGCAACCGGTGTTCAGCATACTGTCCGTGACTTTACTGAAAAAGCTTTTGCCGCAAACGGTATTAAACTTCGCTTTGAGGGTGAAGGTGTAAACGAAAAGGGATACGATGCCAAAACGGGCAAGATGCTCGTTTGCGTAAACCCGAAATGGTTTAGACCTACTGATGTTGATAATCTTTGGGGCGACCCGACAAAGGCAAAGACCGTTCTCGGTTGGAACCCGCAAACAACAAGTTATGAAGAGCTTGTAAGAATAATGGCAGAGCACGACAGAACTCTTGCCAAAAGAGAAAAAGCATTAAAGGAAGCGAAGGCTTAATATTATGATGGAAAAAAACGCAAAAATATATGTAGCGGGACATAGGGGAATGGTAGGCTCCGCAATAGTAAGAGAACTTAAAAGACAAGGCTATACAAATATTATTACCCGCACTCATAGTGAGCTTGACCTTACAAGGCAAGATGCGGTTGAAGAGTTTTTCAAGAATGAAAAACCCGAATATGTATTTGTTGCCGCAGCAAAGGTCGGCGGAATTATAGCAAACCAAAATCATTTGGCAGATTTTATGTATGACAATATGATTCTCGAAATGAATGTTATTCATTCGGCATGGCAGAACGGCTGTAAGAAACTCGAGTTTTTGGGTTCGTCATGCATTTATCCCCGTATGGCTCCGCAGCCTATGGTTGAAAGCTGTCTTTTGACAAGTGAACTTGAAAAGACAAACGAGGCTTATGCTCTTGCGAAAATTTCGGGACTTAAATACTGTGAGTTCTTAAATAAACAGTACGGAACCGATTATATTTCGGTTATGCCTACTAATCTTTACGGTCCCAACGACAATTACCACCCCGAGCACAGCCATGTTTTACCGGCACTTATTAGGCGCTTCCATGAAGCAAAACTTGAAGGTAAAAAGAGTGTTACTTGCTGGGGAGACGGTTCACCGCTCAGAGAGTTTTTATATGTTGACGACCTTGCAAACCTTTGTGTATTCCTTATGAACAATTACTCGGGCGATGAAACGGTGAATGCCGGAACGGGTAAGGAACTTACCATTAAGGAACTTACCGAGCTTGTAGCAAAGGTTGTAGGATACGAGGGTGAAATTCTTTGGGATACAAGCCGTCCTAACGGCACACCGAGAAAGCTTCTCGATGTATCGAAAGCCGAAAAACTCGGTTGGCATTATAAGACCGAACTTGAAGACGGTATAAAACTTGCATACGAAGATTTTCTTAATAACCCCATGAGAGCCGAAAGGTAATTTTAAGGAGAACTGTATGAATTTAATTCTATTATCGGGTGGCTCAGGCAAACGCCTTTGGCCGCTTTCAAACGATATTCGTTCAAAGCAGTTTATTAAGTTATTCAAAAAAGAAGACGGAAGCTATGAATCAATGGTGCAACGGGTATTTAGGCAGATAAAAACTGTTGATGACGATGCCGTTGTAACGATTGCAACATCAAAATCACAAGTTTCCGCCATACATAACCAGTTAGGCGATAAGGTCGGCGTTTCGGTTGAGCCTTGCAGGAGAGATACCTTTCCGGCAATAGCTCTTGCTACGGCTTACCTAAACGAAGTACAGGGTGTATCGGAAGACGAATCGGTTGTCGTTTGCCCCGTAGACCCGTATGTGGACGATGACTATTTCGAGTGCCTTAAAAAATTAGGCGACAGAGCACTTGTAAGCGATGCCAACTTAGTCCTTATGGGAATAAAGCCTACATATCCGAGCGAAAAATACGGCTATATTATACCTAAAACCGATGACGATATCAGTGTCGTTTCAACCTTTAAGGAAAAGCCGGACGAAGAAACCGCCAAAAAATACATAAAAGACGGTGCACTTTGGAACGGCGGAGTTTTTGCTTATAAAATAGGCTATGTCCTAAAGAAAGCCCACGAGCTTATTGATTTTAAGGACTATAAAGACTTGTTTGATAAGTATGACACTTTAACGAAAATAAGCTTTGACTATGCTGTTGTCGAAAAGGAAGAAAAGATAGAAGTCCTTAAATTTTCCGGTTCTTGGAAAGATATAGGAACTTGGAACACTTTGGCCGAAGCAATGTCCGAAAGCTCAATAGGCGAAGCCATTATGAACGACACTTGCAAAAATGTTAATATAATTAACGAACTTGCAATGCCAGTTTTGGCAATGGGTGTCAGCGATGTAATCATTTCCGCTTCTCCTCAGGGCATTCTTGTTTCCGACAAGGAGCAGTCCTCTTATATTAAGCCTTTTGTTGACGAAATAGACCAACAAATAATGTTTGCCGAAAAATCTTGGGGAAGCTTTAGGGTTTTAGAAGTTGACGAAAACAGTATGACCGTTAAAGTTACGCTTAATAAAGGCCATAAAATGAACTATCATTCTCATAAAAACCGTGACGAGATTTGGGTAGTCGTTTCGGGCGAGGGCGAAACCGTTGTTGACGGTAAACGCAGTATAGTTAAAACAGGCGATGTTATAACTATGAAATCGGGCGAAAAGCATACAGTTATCGCCTTAAACGAGCTTAAACTTGTAGAGGTTCAAATCGGTGACGACATTTCCGTTCAGGATAAAGAAAAGTTCGATTTGTAAATACAAAAAAATTAAGCACTGTTAACGCATTTGTTAACAGTGCTTTTTATTATTTTAATATTATAAATCAAGTATAGAATTATTGCTTATATTATAAAGAATTTGCGCTAATTCGCAACGGAGAGTTTTACCGTTAGGAGAAATATATATTCCGCCTTGACCGCTTATAACACCCTTATCTATCGCCCATTCAACGGGTACCTTAGCCCAGTCTGAAACCAAGTTAAAATCGGTCATGGCTTGAGCCTTTGCAGGGTTTACAGAAGTAATCTTGCCTTTATACTGTGCATAATTGTAGAATATTGTAACAAGCTCTTCTCTTGTAAGCGAGTTACCGAGTCCGAATACCGAATCACTGTATCCGTTGATTATGCCGTTTTCCTTTGCCCAGTTAACGGCAGAAGTGTAATACTGTGAAGCGGGGATATCGCCAAATGTACTTTCGTGGTTATAAGCCGATAAGTCCGCACCGTCTATTCTTGCCAAAACAAGAGCAAAGTCTTGACGCTGTATTGTGTTGGTAGGACCGAAATATCCGCTCGAATAACCGGTGATATATTTCTTGGCTATAACAAACTCGGCGGCATTATAAAACCAGTCGCCTTCGCCATACTCTAAAAATCTCATACCCGACAGTAAATCGTCACCTACAGGTAAACCGGCGGTTTTTAATAGTGCTTTTGTTATCGCAACACTTAAATTAACGACATTATTATCGAAAATGGCGTTATCGTTTGCGTTGCTTACAAAACCGAGCTCAACAATACAACTCGGCATATTTGAAATACCGTTTATGTAGTAGTCTTCATAAGTAGGCGCCGCGGCAGAGCCGAAATATCTGCCTTTTGACTTAAGGGAAGGACAGGCAGCCGAAATTTCCTGTACTAACAAAGAAGACATTTTGTCGTCAAGAGTATGCTTGTTTGAATATTCATTGGGCATATATTCGTAATTGCTGCCGTCTGGTTTTTTATGTTTTCTTACTTCGTGTGTCGGGTCGTGAGTATATACGGTAAAGCCGTTTGCAGAACTCGATTTGTTAGAATCTCTGTGTATTGAGAGGAAAAAATCAACATTTTTTTCGTTTACCTCGTAAGCACGGTATTTAGGACCTACCGCACGGCTCGGACTGTATACCTTTTGACCTTGACCTTTAAGTAGGGCAGTAACAATATTAGCGACTCTGATTGTGTCGTTTGCCTCATAACGCCCGTCAATACCGGTAGCACCGGGGTCACTTCCGCCGTGACCCGCATCAATTGCGAAAACATAAGTAGGTTTGCTGTCCGCAAGTGAGCTAAGCGGAATTAAGGCGGTTAAGGTTAATATTATAATAAGACAAATTGAAATTTTAATAATTTTTTTCATAATATTCCCCCACAAAAAGAATAGGTTTTACCTACACATTATAACATTTTTATAGAAGTAAAATCAAGTAGGTAAATTTGACATAAAAGTCTATATATGTTAAAATATTTGAAAATAAAGGAAGTGAAAAAATGCAAAAAAGTAAAACAAAATTATATATTTTATATTCTTTTGACGTTCTTGTTTCTTGTTTTGTCTTTTTTATTACATACCGTCTTTTTGACCGGTTTGTGTACTCAAAACTTATAAGCGATTTTCCTTCGCATATTGTTGCCGCAATAAACGGTGACGGATACTCTCTTATGCATATTCTCTTAAAGGGTACATATAAACTTTTCGGCACATATTCGGCAATATCTGTTTTAATGTCCTTAATTGTTTTATTAACTGCCGTTTTTATAACTGTTCTTATAAAAACACTTTATAGGGTAATAAGTAATGAAGAAATTGCTGATACCTTTTGTCCCGCCGTATATGCATTTAGCGTTTCTCTTTTGTTTATTGCAAGTATCTATTTTCCAAGGTATTGGGAACATTTTTATGTTGCTCAAACAATAACAACTCAGCCGTGGCATAATTCGACCTATATTTTAATGCGCCTTTTTGCAGTGCTTACACTGATATTTTACTTTAGAATTCAAGATGTTTATTATAATAAAAAGGTCGGCATAAAAGAATATTTTTTGTTCTTTGTTTTTCTTTTCTTTTCTAACTTCGCAAAGCCTAACTTCCTTTTGGCTTTTGCACCCGTTATGTTAATAGTATTAATTTACGATTTTATTAAAACAAAAGCAAAATCGTTCTTTAGCGCTCTTATTTTCGGTATTTGTGTTTTAGTTTCGATTATACCGGTTTTCTTCCAAACCGATTCTTTGTATAGCTCGGCAGAAGAGCAGTCTTCTATAATTCTTTCGTCCGACAGAATTTTGGACTTTCTTTCCGATAAACATTATATCGTAAGTCTCGGTTGCGATTTCTTCTTTCCTGTAGTCGCAACGGCGGTGATTTTAATTTACTTTGTGAGAAAAAAAGACATAAGTCTGCGGCCGCTTTTCCTTAGCTGGGGGTCATTCGTTTTGGCGGTTATGGAGGCACTTTTTGTCGCCGAAACAGGGCCGAGAGCAACACACGGCAATTTTTCATGGGGACAGTATTTCTTCGCTTTCCTTTTGTATCTTGTTTGCGCATCGTACCTGCTCGTGCTCACAAAGAAAAATAAAAAGTTTTACTTCGCCTTTTTGCCCTACCTTTTGAACCTTGCTTCCGGCATAGTCTATTTCTTAAGACTTTTAGGTTTAATTAAAGGCTATAACGACTTTTTGATGTAAAAAGACAATATAATTACTACCTCCGTATACGGAACAAGTAAAATGTTCCTATGCGGAGGTATTTTTTATGAAAAATGTATACGGATATGTAAGAGTGTCAAGCTTTGACCAAAATGAAGAACTGTGTTTTTTGATATTTAATGATATAACCGTGTTGAAATAACAGATTACTATTGTAATTTTTACAATTGTAGTTTATAATAAATGTAAGAATATTGTTGGGTTTTCGGAAAATAATTACAAATGTATAAAATATGTATTGACAACTAAAATACAATTGTAATATAATAGTAAACAAGAAAGGTGAAGTATATGGACAAAAAATTAATTATTACTTCGAAAAAATATAGGGGCGAAACTATGGTTGTATCATCAAGACTTACAAATGAGCTCGTTGAGGAGCTTGACAAAATCGCAGAAAAGACCGGACGCACGAGAAATGAAATTATCCAGTTGTGTCTGGAATTTGCCGTTGACAATTTGGAAATTAAGGAAGACAAATAATATAAGGGGATATGGAATATGGCTGTTGTTGAAATTAAATGTCCTAATTGCGGCGGTGCAGTTCAATTGGACGACACTATGGAAAAGGGATTTTGTATGTATTGCGGTGCTGCAATACAAGTAAAGGACGAAGTCCAAAAAATTAAAATTGAGCATTCCGGAAAAGTAGAAATAAGCGGAAAGGTTCAAATAGACGAAACCGAGAAAATTAACAATTATTACGAATTGGCTTGTAATTCCTTAAAATCAAATAACTTTGTTGAGGCATATTTGTATTTTTCAAAATGCTTGGAATGTGATGTTAAGAATTGGAAAGCATTGTATTACAAGGGGTATTGTGCAGCTCATATTGATATTAGGCGTTCAAGTGAATTAGCGCAGGGAATGTCATCTGCACTAAATATAATAAATTCCGAAGGCAACGGTTCTCTTGAAAATCAACTTTTCATTTATAGCGAAACTATTAAATTTGCAAAAACAATAGGTTTATCAATTGATAAGCCAAAGTTTTATGGCAAATTTCAAAACAAAGCGGAAGCTTTGAATTATTTTGAAATAGCACACCAGGCAAGTATGCTTATGAAAGCTGCACTTGAAATAATAAAACAAGAAATGATTGAAAATAATCTAAAGTATGAAGAAATTAAAAAAGCAGATTTAGAAATTGCTATGGAAATAGTTGAAAAGAGTTTACATAGAGTCAGCTATATATCGGGATACAGAACGGTAATAAAAAACGGCAAATCTGTAACGCAACAAGAAAATTCTCAAATTATTTCTCCATACAGTGCAATAGATATACAGTATAAAAATAGTTTTATATCTGATTATAATAATTTGCCGAGCATTAAATCAGCTATTGCCAGTTATGATACTGATTTAAAAGCACATCAAGAAAAAGTAAACCTTTATAATAAAAAACTTAACGAATACTTTACGAATAAGCCCGACAAAAAAATTGCCTATAACAAAAAATATGCTACACCATTTTTAATATTTATGTTCGTTTGCTTTGTAATGATTGTTGTTCTTGCGGCAGTTTTATCTGAAAAAGACATGGGATTTATTTGTATTCCTCTAATAGGATTTTATGCTTTTCTGATAGTATCAATTGTGCGTGGAATAAAAGGCAAAAAAATACGCAAACAAATTATGAAAAATTTGCCCGGCGAATTGCTTGAATTAAAAAAGCAAAACGATATTAGCGAACAAAAGTTAAAAGAAATATCACGACTTAAAAATCAATATTTAGCCAACCATACAAAACATTGAGCATTGAAAGTAGGAGGATGACAAGTAATGGCACATATTACCGATATTATTAAATACGAGGGCGACAATACCACTTTTATCTGGAAACACCCTTGCGAAGATTTTAACAGCTTAACGCAGTTAATCGTTCACGAAAGTCAAGAAGCAATCTTCTTTATGAACGGTCAGGCACTTGACCTATTTGGTCCCGGAAGATACACTCTTGAAACGCAAAATATTCCGCTTATAGGTAAAGCACTGAACCGTGCTACCGATGATGTTTCTCCGTTCCATTGCGAGGTATATTTTATCAACCAAACAGTCCAAATGGGAGTTAAATGGGGAACGGATTCAAAAGTTCGTTACATAGACCCTGATTCGGGATTACCGCTTGAAATAGGTGCAAGCGGTGAAATGAATATTAAAGTTTGCGATAGCAGAAAATTGCTTATAAAGCTTGTTGGAACAACAAACGGCATTGCTTGGGGAGAAAACGGCATAAACTTTACAAAATCGTTGCAAAGTTCATTCAGACCGCTTATTTCAACCGCCGTTAAATCGCATTTAACAACATCAATAAAATCTCTCGGTGTTAACATTTTAGAAGTTGATGAGCATCTTGAAGACTTATCTAAAAAATTGCAATCGGCAATTTTGCCCGGTTTTGAAGAATACGGTATTACAATACCTCAGCTCTATTTGACGACCGTTATTTTGCCGGAAGAAAATCCGAATTTCAAAAAGCTTCGTGAGCTTTATACTGTTTCTATTCAAAAGAGAACTGCCGAAGCTGAAGCCGAAGTTCGTAAGGTTCAAGCCAAAGCACAGGCGGAAGTTACAGCAGCTCAAAGAGAAATTGAACTTGAAAAACAAACAACACAAACCGAAATTGCAAAGCGTGAAGCAGAAAGAAAAATTATTGAAGCACAGGCAGAAGCCGAAGCAACAAGACAGGCAGGTTTTGCCGAAGCGCAGGTTATGCAAGCACAAGGCATTACCAAGAAAGATTATGTTCAAGCCGAGGTTCAAAAGTCCTTTGCCGAGGGCATCGGAAATATGGGACCTGCTGTCGGCGGTGGCGGAAGCGGCTCTCCTGCATCCGATATGGTCGGTATGATGGCAGGAATGAAGATGGCAGGAATGATGATGGGACAAATGGACGGCGTGTTTAATGATGTTAACGGCGCAAATCAATCCGCAAATAATCCTGCCCGGTTGCAAAACGCCGTTTGTCCTGCTTGCGGAGCACCTTTACCTGAAAATGCAAAATTCTGTCTTGAATGCGGAACAAAGATAGAAAAAACAGACGAGAATAAAATTGTATGCCCGGAATGTGGAAAAACAGTAGCAAAAGGTAAATTCTGCCCCGAATGTGGTCATAAATTCCAAACAACCTGTCCAAATTGCGGAAAAGATGTTCCGACAGGAGCAAAATTCTGTCTTGAATGTGGAGAGGAATTATGATTAATAATATGAAAAAATATAAATGTTTGTCTTGCGAAAAACCAACAATACCGTTTGATGATTTTGAAATTTGTCAGGATTGTAAAGCAGCATATAGTCGTGAAATCGGTTTTATTGGTTTGTTAGAAAAATCAAAAAATTCTTTAAATGATATTCAGAGGTTCTTAAAAGAAAAGCAAAATTTTTTACATGATA
This sequence comes from Acutalibacteraceae bacterium, assembly GCA_045642125.1. Lineage (GTDB taxonomy): Bacteria > Bacillota > Clostridia > Oscillospirales > Acutalibacteraceae > UBA737. Next base: position 55,306 of record JAZUIE010000006.1, read on the forward strand.
TTGAACAAAAAAGATTAAATAACGAATCTTTGAACGAAAACGAGAATAAAATAACAGCATTTTGTGATAAAATAAAAGAATTTAAATTTAAATTACAAGTTGTTGACGATAAAGAGATTAACACAAGAAAGCTCTTTTATACCATTTTGATTGATCTGAACAATGAATATGAAATTATTAAAGAATTAATAGCAGAAGGGGAATAATCATGCAAATCTTAAAATGTAAAATGTGCGGAGGCGACTTAAATGTTGCCGAGAATGAAAAAGTAGTTGAATGTGAGTATTGCGGTTCAAAGCAAACCGTTCCGGATACTAATGACGAAAAGAAAGTTAATCTTTATAACCGTGCCAATCGTCTTCGTATGGCTTGTGAATTTGATAAAGCAGGAGCAATATATGAACAAATTATTGCCGAGTTTCCCGAAGAATCCGAGGCATATTGGGGTTTGTGTCTTTGTAATTACGGTATTGAGTATGTTGACGACCCTGCAACCGCTAATAAAATTCCTACCTGTCACCGTGCTTCATTTGAAAAAATGTGCAAGGATGAAAACTACGAGTTAGCCCTTGAAAATGCCGATATGTCCGCTCGTATTGTTTATGAGGATCAGGCAAAAGAAATAGACAGAATTATGGGTGAAATTCTCTCAGTTAGCAAAGACGAAGAGCCATACGATATTTTTATTTGCTACAAAGAAACCGATAATATTGGTTCAAGAACTCCAGATTCTGTTTTAGCGCAGGATATATATGACAACTTAACGGAAAAAGGATATAAAGTGTTCTTTTCAAGAATCACACTTGAAGATAAACTCGGCACGCAGTATGAGCCATATATATTCTCTGCCCTTAACAGCGCAAAAGTAATGCTCGTTGTGGGAACGGATTATGAATATCTTAATGCCGTTTGGGTAAAGAACGAATGGTCAAGATTCTTAAAACTTATGGCAAAGGATAAAACAAAAGTGCTTATTCCTTGCTATAAGGATATGGATGTTTATGATATGCCCGATGAGTTTAAAGGTCTTCAATCCCAAGATTGCACAAAGCTCGGCTTTGTGCAGGACTTGACAAGGGGCATTGATAAACTGTTCGGTAAAAATGAAAATCATGTAACATCTCAGGCGGTGAATGTAAATAACGGAACTCAAAGCTTACTTGGAAGAGCATTTATGTTCCTTGAAGACGGCGAATGGGATAAAGCAGACGAATACTGCGAAAAAGTGCTTGATATTGACCCCAAGAATGCCGAAGCATATCTTGGTAAGCTTATGGAGGAGTTAAAGGTTCGTAAAAAAGAAGAACTTAAAAATGAGGAAGATCTGTTTGATGATAGCATGAATTATAAAAAAGCGGTGTGTTTCGGCAGTAAAGAACTCGTTGCAGAGCTTGAAGAAGATATAAATTATATTAAATACAACTTTGCCTACAAATACTTAAAAGAATGTGAAAAAAATGAAGAATTTCTCAATAATTCAGCAGAAGATTTTCTTAGAGTTTCCGAGCGCTTTAAGGAAATTGGAAATTACAGGGATTCGGCAGTTATTGCAGAACAATCCCGAGAAAAAGCAGAAAATATTAAACAAACATTGATAAATCAAAAAGCCGAAGCGCAAAATATCTTTGCCCAGCTAATAGAAGCGTTGGAAAATTACACACCGTTTGAAACAGTGCAGGAAAAACTTAATGTGGCAAAAAGGAAAAAAGAAGAACTCGGCAAGTTATATGAGATACAACTTTCTCAATTTGAAATAGATAAAAACAATGTTATCAGCAAAGCAACAAAGTTAAGTGAACTAAAAGAGAAAATTCAGTCGCTGACATTTCAAAAAGAACAACTTGAAAAGAATATCTCTTCCGAAGAGAAACATCGGGTGTCTCTCGGAGTTTTTGCAATTTCGCAAAAAAAAGAACTTGCTCGGAATATAAAAGAACTGAATGCAAAGAAAAAAGAACTTGACGATGAAATAATAGCGTTTCAAGAAGAACTTAATTCCATAGCTAATGATATTGAAAGCCTCGATTCGACGGAGGAAATTGAAAGAAAAGCGGAAGCGATAAAATCTGAAAACGCTATACAGTGTCAGTGCCTTGATGATGAAATCCGAAACCTTGAGGAAAAGCTTGTTGACGAAAGCCAAAATGGTATATTTTCTAAAATCGAGAGGGAAATAGAGACAAAAAGATATATTTTTGATTTCATTAATAATGAAGAAAGATTGGAAAAGATAAGAACGTTTTCTTATATACCTATAAGAATAGTCGAATTATTGAAAACACCAATATTATTTGGAAGTTATCCTCAAAGCAAAAACGGAGAAAAGAAACCAATCGAATGGCAGATACTTGCCAAAGAGGGAAATAAGTTACTTTTAATCAGCAAATATGTTTTGGATTGTCAACAATACCAAAATAAACGTGAGGGTAACACCTGGGAAAACAGTTCACTTCGCAATTGGCTTAACAGCACATTCCTTAATAATGCTTTTAGCACAGAAGAACAGGCACAAATTGAAAATATAACTGTATCAGCTGATAAAAATCCTCTATACGATATCAATCCCGGTAATTCCACAATAGATAAAGTGTTTTTGTTGAGCATTGCTGAAGTCAAAAAATATTTTTCTTCGTCGGAAGCAAGAGTGTGTGAACCAACAACTTTTGCAGTAGCGCAGGGAGCATTCACAATGAATGAGGATGATCTGATGGGTACTTTCTGGTGGCTTCGTTCTCCTGGTTGCTCTCAAGATTTTGTAGCCGAAGTTTCTCTCGTTGGATCTCTGCAATGCGAGGGGGAGTCAGGTGTTACTATTTGGGATGAAGCTGGTGTTCGTCCCGCTTTGTGGATAAATCTTGACTCTTGAACTTTCAAATCGGAAATCATCCAATGCGAGCGTAAGCGAGCTAATCTGCGGCGACAGCCGCAATCTATTAACCGCCGTAATGCGGTCGCACGATTTTAATTATTTTCTATGCGTAATGCACAATCAATTAAAGGAGAAAGAAAATGAAAAAAAGTTTTAAGATATATGCTATTATTTGGGCAATTGTTTTTGCTCTGTTTAATGTAATTTGCTTTGTAACCCCTGGTGAAGCCGCAGGGATGTCAAAATTCGGCGGCGCTTTTTGGGCAGGTTACATATTTATAACTTTGGCGTTTATCGGACAACTTATATGCGCCTATTTTGCATTTAAGCCCGATAATCTTCAAAAACTTTTCTACAATATTCCGCTGATAACAATTAGTTATATCGGACTGATTATAATGCTCGTTGTCGGCTCACTTGCTATGGCAATACCGAATCTGCCGAATTGGGTAGGTATAATGGTTTGCCTGCTGGTCTTGACATTTACCGCTATTGCCGTTATCACCGCAAAAGCCGCCGGCACGGTTGTTTCAAATATTGATGCAAAGATTAAAGCAAACACGGCATTTATTAAAGAATTAACCGCAGAAGCACAAAACCTTACCAACCGAGCAAAAGCACCTATGCTTAAAGCCCTTTGCTCAAAAGTTTATGAGGCACTGCGCTATTCCGACCCGATGTCAAACGAAAATCTATCCGATATTGGAACCCGTATCAAAGAAGAATTTTCCACCTTCACCGATGCCGTCCTTTCCGATAATTTAGATGAAACGGAATCAAGTGGGAACGAACTAATGAATTTGATACAAGATAGAAATAAGAAGTGTAAGTTGTTGAAATGAAATGGGAAAATCAGATTCGTTATATAAATATACACGATTAGAATTTGTAAACAGTACCCTAAACAATGGAATCTTTGCATCTAGAATAGATATGTTAAATGACCCATACGAAAGCGATTCTATTTCGCAGGGAAATATTGACGATTATAGGGTTGTATGCTTATCTCGGAGTAGGAATAAAAAACTGATGTGGTCTCATTATGCAGATGGTCATAGGGGTTGTTCCATAAAAATTGCTCTTCCTAAAAACTATGGTATAGCGGATTGTTTACTAAAACGTGTGCAATATACAGGAAAATATATTTCAAGACACAATTTTGATGTCAATGAAATTGTAGAATCATTATATATAAAAGATAAAAAATGGGATTATGAACTTGAAGTAAGAGCTGTATATAGTAGTTTGTCATCTGATGATAATTGCTGGAAAAAATATAGAAACAATGTATTTTTCAGAGTTGATATCACTCAAATAGATTTTGGGTGTCTTTCCCATTTTGATACCCATTACTTAGATGCACTAATTGCAATACGGGACTATAACACTAACCACAAGAAAAAAATCAAAGTTCGAAAGTATAAAATGTCAGATAAAAAATACGAGTTTATTATCGACCGAAACTTTGATTATATAGCCGAAATTGCAAAACTAATAAACGGTGAGGAGAATAAATAATGTCAATTTTTAAATGTAAAATGTGCGGAGGCACAATCGAATTTAATCAAGGGGATACCGTAGGCGTATGCGATTCCTGCGGCACAAAGCAGACCCTGCCTCGTCTTGACGACGACAAAAAAGCAAATTTATATGACAGAGCCAATCATTTTCGTCGAAACAACGATTTCGACAAGGCAATGTCTATTTACGAGCAGATTTTGAACGAGGACAACACCGACGCCGAAGCGTATTGGTCTCTTGTCCTCTGCCGTTACGGTATTGAATATGTAGAAGACCCAACTTCAAATAAGCGTGTTCCTACGGTCAACCGTGCACAGTTCACCTCGATTTTTGATGACGAAGACTATAAATCTGCTTTACAGTATGCGGATGACTATCAAAAGGCGATTTATGAGGAAGAAGCAAGTACAATCAATGAAATTCAAAAGGGAATTCTTGCTATTTCCCAAAAAGAAGAACCGTTTGATGTATTTATCTGCTACAAAGAAACAGATAACAGCGGCAGAAGAACACCCGATTCGGTTTTGGCAAATGATTTATACCATCAGTTAACCTCCGAAGGGTTTAAGGTATTCTTTGCCGCAATCACATTAGAAGATAAACTCGGCACCGCTTACGAACCTTACATATTCGCTGCGCTGAACTCTTCAAAAGTTATGGTCGTTCTCGGTACAAAACCGGAATATTTCAATGCCGTGTGGGTAAAGAACGAATGGAGTCGTTATCTTGCCCTCATCAAAAACGGTGCAAAGAAGATGCTCATACCGGCATATAAAGATATGGATCCCTATGATCTGCCCGAAGAGTTTTCTCATCTTCAAGCACAGGATATGTCCAAGCTCGGTTTCATGCAGGATTTGATTCGCGGTATCAAGAAAATTATCAATAGCGGTGAAAAAGAGACTAATAAGGAAAGTATCGTAAGCAACGGAACAAATGTTGAAGCAACTATTGACCGTGCTTTGCTTTTAATTGAAGACGGCGAAAATGAAAAAGCCGACGAAGCACTTGAAGAAGCACTTAAAATTGCACCGAAGCACCCGATGATTTATATTGGAAAACTCTTGATTGAAACCGGTGTAAAAAAGGTTTCCGATTTAGGAAATTTGACTAATTCCTTTGAAAATTCTTCAAGTTATGAAAAAGCACTCCGTTTTGCTGATTCAAAGTTAAAAGCGGAATTAGAAGGATATGTAGAAACCATCAACGCAATCAACAAAAAGAATACTTATCAAGAAGCAATTAATGCTATGGACGAAGCTCGTTGTGAAAGTGATTATAATAAAGTAGTAAAACTTTTTGAATCACTTGGTGATTATGAGGATTGCAAAGAAAAAATCAATGAATGCGTTTATCAGGGCGCAATTTGGTTGATGAATCGTGATTACTATGATAAATTAGCCGATTATAATAAATCAATAGAAAAATTTGCTTCCATTAAAGAGTATAAAGATTCCGAGGACAAAATCGATGAATGTGAGCGTAAAATTCTTGCAGAAAAAGAATTGCTTGCAAAAAAGAAAAAGCGCAATAAAAAGATTGCCGCTATAACAATTCCGTCAATTTGTGTTGTCATCGCTGCAATTATTGTTTATACTACGGTATTTGTACCAAAGCAAAAATACGAAAAGGCAAATGCTCTCTTTGCCGATGCTAAGTATAGCGAAGCGTATGATTTGTATTCGAAATTGGGCAAATATAACGATTCGGTTGATAAAGCAAAAGAATGTCTTTATATCCAAGCAACGAACTTCCGTAATGAAAAAAATTGGGATAAAGCTAACGAACTTTTTGAGCAAATAAAGGATTATAAAGACTCAAAAGATTTAATCCATTATCATCAATGGACAGAAACCGCTTCTAAGGCGGCAACCTGCACCGAAGCGGGATATAAGGATTCCGTTTGTTCCTGCGGTGAAACAAAGCACGAAGATGTTGTAGCTTTAGGACATAATTATTCTTCCGCAACTTGCACAAAACCGGTGAAGTGTACCCGTTGCGGTGCGACATCCGGTTCTGCTCTCGGACATACTACGGGTGGTACCAAATGTGAAAGATGTGGTGCGAACACATTTGAGACATTAAAATATTCTGGGACTGGTAAAGGTTTCATAAGAAATATTAATTTGCCAACTGGACAATATATTGTTAAAGGCAATTATAATGGAAACAGTAATTTTATTATTAATGCATATAATGGGGATGGGAAACAAGTTGGGCTATTTGCAAATGATATAGGACCATGTAATTCACAAGAAACATTTAATGGATCAATAACAAACGGTTATTTAGAAATTGAATATGCCGAAGGTAGTTGGACCATTACCATTGAAGCGCAATAAAGGAGATGAACCGTATGTCAAACGAAAATCTATCCGATATTGAAACCCGTATCAAAGAAGAATTTTCCACTTTTACCGATGCCGTCCTTTCCGATAATTTAGATGAAACGGAATCTAGTGCAAACGAACTGATTAATTTGATAAATGAAAGAAATGGTAAATGTAAAGCACTAAAATAAATATTATCAGGGGACAAATAAATGGTTGCTTTTAAATGCAAGATGTGCGGTGGCACAATAGAATTTAACGAGGGAGATACCATAGGCGTTTGTGCTTATTGCGGAACAAAACAAACTTTACCAAATATTAGCGATGATATAATTGCAAATCTTTTTGCAAGGGCAAATGCTTTGCGACTAAAATGTGAATTTGATAAAGCGGAAGAAATCTATAATAAAATTCTTGAAAAAGATAATACTGTTGCAGAAGCTCATTGGGGTATAATTTTATGTAAATATGGTATTGAGTATGTGGATGACTCTAAAACCGGCAAAAAGATACCCACTTGCCATAGAACATCTTACGATTCTATTATTGCCGATGAGGATTATAAAGCGGCTATTGCCTGCGGCAGTGAGGAACAACGCCAAATCTATGAAGTTGAAGCGAAAGAAATAGACCGCATACAAAAGGATATTCTTGCAATAGTAAAGGATGAAAAGCCGTTTGATGTTTTCATTTGTTATAAGGAAACCGACGAAAACGGAAAACGCACACAAGACAGCGTTATTGCGAACGATATTTACTATCTGCTTACACAAGAGGGCTTCAAGGTTTTTTATGCTGCTATAACTCTTGAAGATAAAATAGGTAGGGAATATGAGCCATACATATTTGCGGCACTAAACAGCGCAAAAGCTATGCTTGTTGTTGGCTCAAAACCGGAGTATTTTAATGCCGTATGGGTTAAAAACGAGTGGTCAAGATTCTTAAAACTTATGAAAACCCACCGTTCAAAGCTTCTTATTCCTTGCTACCGTGATATGGATGCCTACGAACTCCCCGAAGAATTTGCTCATCTTCAGGCGCAGGATATGTCAAAAATCGGATTTATCAATGATATTACAAGAGGTATTAGAAAAGTATTACCGGATACCAAACCCGAAGCCAGCACCTCTGCCCCTACCGCTTCGGCAAACGCAAATATAACACCGCTACTTGAAAGGGCCTTTATGTTCCTTAAAGATGGCGAATGGGATAAAGCAGACGATTTTTGCGAGCAGGTGCTAAATCAAGACCCTAAAAATGCATCTGCTTATCTTGGTAAACTTATGGCTGAATTTCATGTTAAACAAAAAGCAGATTTGGATAAACTTGATTTAACTTTTGATGACAGAAACAATTATCAAAAGGCTATAACCTTTGGCGATAGGCAATTAAAAGATTTTCTTGAAACTTGCAACAAAGAAATTATTTTTAACAAAGCTTTGATAATGATGCGTAACGCTTATAATGAAAATTTGTATATCAATGCGGCTTTGGAATTTCATAAAATTTTTGATTATAAAAACGCAAAAGACCTTGCTGCCGAGTGCTATGAAAAAGCCGGACAGGAAAAACAAAGAGCAGAACGCAAAGCCGAAGAACGCCGTATTGTGGCTGAAAAGGCAGCAAAAAAGCGTAAAAAGGCATTTGCTATCGGCACACCTATTGTTGCGGTGTGTATCGCATTTGTAATTGTTCTGATAACGGTTATCATGCCCAATATTAGATTTAAAAATCTAAAAAGTGGGAACTATGATGTCGGTGGCACGGTAAAGTTTGGGAATTATCACAATTCGGATGAATGGATCGTGCTGGACAAACAGGAAAATCGTATGCTTCTTATCAGTAAATATGCGCTTGACTGTCAGCCATACAACACGTCAATTATTGATGTAACGTGGGAATCTTGTTCTTTAAGAAAATGGTTGAATGACGATTTTTTGAACGAAGCATTTAGCAAAAAGGAACAGAGTATTATTGCAAAGACAGACATTAGTGCAGATAAAAATCCAGAATACAGCACAAATCCCGGCAACGTGAAAACGGACAAGGTATTCTTGCTCAGCATCACTGAAGCGAAGAAGTATTTCTCTTCCGATAGCGCAAGGCAGTGCAAACCTACAGAATATGCAGTTGCCAATGGAGCGTATGTAAGTAGCAACAATGGCAATTGCTGGTGGTGGCTCCGGTCGCCCGGCAATACTCAGAATTACGCCGCCCGTGTCCACACTGACGGCTCGGTCATTTACGGTGGTGACTATGTCAACTATGATTTTGACTGTGTTCGTCCCGCTTTGTGGATAAATCTTGACTCTTAACTCTTCAAATCGGAAATCATCCAATGCGAGCGTAAGCGAGCTAATCTGCGGCGACAGCCGCAATCTATTAACCGCCGTAATGCGGTCGCACGATTTTTGAAAAACGGCAGGTGCGGGAATTGGAACGAAAATTCAAGTTTTAGATTTTGCTGTAAATTAAAACTTGTTGCAACCAAGCTTTTTGCGAAGACCGGTTAAATCTGTATACAAGTGAACAATGGTAATAACGCAGAATTAATTTTCATACAATTAAACAGCCATTGATTTGAGTGGAGTGGAGTTGTATGAAAGACACATACGGTCGGGCGGTAAGGCTCGGAGAATACATAATAGAAACGGGAGCGACTGTCAGGGCAACCGCTAAGGTTATGGGCGTTTCAAAATCGACAGTACATACAGTAGTATACAAATAGAACGGTTTATATGGGTAGTAAAATAGCAGGGCAATAAACCCTGCTGTTTTTGTTGCAACTTTTGTAAAGTGTGGTATAATATAATAAGTAAGTAATCAGGAGGGGTAATATGTCTGTTGATACCGCTATTGAAAATGCTTCCGCATCGCTTACAATGGAGGGCTTTTCAATTGACCAAAAGGCAAAAGAGCTTGTGCGACTTGTCCTTGAAAACAAAATGACAACCGAAGAATATATTGCCATTATCAAACAAAAAGCAGGAGTATCTGCATAATGGGTTACAGTATAAATTCTGCAAGTGATAATTGCTATGAGGGAACTTTGTGCCTTATAAATAAATTCGGCATAAAAGACGAAAAGAAGTTATCGGAAATTGAAGCCGATATTACACTCCTTAAAATTACTTCGCTTGAACAAAATCCGATTAAAGGAAATTTTGACTTTGAGCATTATAAATCAGTTCATAAGTTTTTGTTTGAAGATATTTATGACTGGGCAGGACAAATAAGAACGATAGATATTTCAAAGAAAGGCACAACTTTTGTTCCGGCAGACCAAATTAACAGTATGGCAAATGCGTGCTTTAATCGGATTAAAAGTCTCAACTGTTTTATTGATTTGTCATTTGATGAGTTTGTTGAAAATATCGTTGATTTTTACTGTACCACCAATATTCTGCATCCTTTCCGAGAGGGAAACGGCAGAACGCAGAGAACTTTCATTTCACAGTTAATCAGAAATGCAGGTTATGATATAAACTTTTCAAAAGTCGATACAGATAAATTGATGATAGCAACCATAAAATCCGCAAACGGCATAACCGATGATTTATGTGAAATATTCAAAGAAAATATACAAAAACCGTGATATATAAAAGCACCGACTTTACAGAATAAGTGTATGGTCGGTATTTTTATGTTTAAATATTCAATTCGTATTTAATATAATAAATGCAATTAAGACCGTATTCGGAAAATTTTTCGGATACGGTCTTTGATATGTAATTGCAAGAATTTTGAGAAAGAAAGGTGGAATGATAATAAGCATAGGTGGTATGCTTATTGAGAGATATATTAAAAACCATTGAGATATTGTTTATAGGGTTAGTTGTTGCGATATTAATTTATCCGTTACTTCACGAAATGGGACATAGTTTTTTTGCCGTTTTAAGTGGAATTAAAGTATTAGAGTTTGAAATTTCTCCGATACCGAGCGTTTTATGCAATATGTCTGAAGCATCAACTTTACAATATATATTGGTAGGTTTAGGAGGCATGATTTTTCCTCTAATTGTATCAGTTGCATTTCATCCAAAAAATTTTGTTTGGTGGTATATAGACTTTATCGTTAAAGTAATCAGTATGATAGCTTTCGGGATTTCAATTGTCGGTATTATTATGTATAAAACAAATGTGCCGATAAAAAACGAAGACATTACAACAACTCTACAGGCAGCCCCGGATTTATGGGTTTCGCTGTTGTTATTGTGTATATTTGCAGAATTGGTTTTGATATTATCAATAATAAAATCGCAACCCATAAAACACATAGAAAAATTTTATGGAATATAAAAAGTGAGTGTGTCCCACATTGGTTCACACTCGCTTATTTTTTTAATCGCTCTGCTGTGGTTATTAGTACATTTAGGTCTTCGTCAGGTAATTCTTTTGAAATAGAATACAACTTTTGAACTAATAGGGGATTATCTAGTTCCTCATCAAAGAATTCTTTTGGTGTTACATCAAGATAATCGCAAATATATAAAAGTTCCGGTACCGAAGGAAAGGACTTCCCGGAAGATATGCTTTGAATATATCCTTTACTATGTCCGAGATCCAAACTCATTTTATATTCGGAAACACCTTTTTTAGTTCTCAGGAACGATATTCTATCTTGAACAAATTTTGCGTCCATAAGTATATCACCTCAAATAATATTTTATACTATTAAAAAAGGTAATATTACCACCTTAACTACCGATTTTACTTGATTTATACCGATTATATCGGTATAATATACTTAAATAAACTTACAGTAGGAGTATATAGTTGCAAAAAATAAAAAAATCAGCCAAAAAAGAAATTGGCTGAATCTAATAAAATATTGCGTAGAACTTCGTGTTCTAAACAAAAAAAGTGAAGAATCCTTTGTTTAAGGGATACTTCACTGTTTTTTGACCATATATTTGACCACTTATGCCGCATTATTTGAATACAATTTTTCGAGTTGTATTCGTTTTATTTCCAAAGAAGAATGAACATAAATATCAAGTGTTGTTGAAACACTTGAATGCCCTAACAATTCCGATAATGTTTTTATATCCACTCCGGATTCAACGCATCTTGTTGCAAAAGTGTGTCGCAGAGCATGGAAATTTATGTTAACAAGACCGCATTGTTTCAACATTTTTTTATATTTGTAATCAAAAGTCCTTGTACTCATAAAGCCGCTTGTGTTTGATACGACATAATCGGACAATGATAAGGATTTCATCTGTGTTAGTATCGGTAACAACGCAGACGAAATCGGGATATCTCTATTAGAAGATTCTGTTTTTGGCTTATCAATAATAAGCTTTGTTTTATTATTTTCAACTCTTATTCTGGAAATTGTGTGGCGTATATGAATTACTCTGTTCTTCAAATCTATATCATTCCAATTAAGAGCACATATCTCTCCTATTCTGAGTCCGGTGTGTAAAGCAATCAATGCTCCGAGTTTTATATTATCCATACTGTTTGAAATCAAACATTCAAACCGATCTTGTGCTTCCCGTGTTAATATTTGCAAATCTTTTTTACCTATAGAAGGTTTGTTTACAGAATAAACACAATTTTGACAATACCCCTCATTTATAGCAAATTTTAATGAAGAACTGATTATTATCGAAAGTGTTCGTACATATGAAGGAGAAAGACCTTTTGAATTATTAAGATTGCCGGATAATAGTTTATTATCAAGAAACTGATTAATTATTACCGAAGTTAATTGTGATATTTTTATTTTACCCAGTTGCGGAATTATATGTCTTTCAATCATAAACATATATTTGTGTTCTGTTGAACCCTTATTCTTCACTTTGTTTGACAATAACCATAATCTCAATATTTCTTCAAATGATTTCTCTTTTGAATTATGAGATGTTGTATTTTGGCTTGGTTTTGATTTGCAGTATAACAGTTTTTCTTTGCAATCGCTGTATGATTTACCATATACCGAGCACAGTTTTTCGCCGGATAAAGTATTAACTTTATATCTTCCTTCCCACCTTCCATCTTTTCTTTTTCGGATATTTTCTCCACGCTTTGGCATAATTATTTTCCTTTCCATATTTATTTGACCACTTTTCTGACCACTTACTATTATAAAAAACGGATAATAAATAGATAATTCAATGAAAAAACAGTCGAAAAAACAAAAAAATTGCATTTTTTTGTTGACAAATGGTTAGTCATATGGTAAATTTATTATAATAATAGGTAGAGACTGTGTGTTTAGAACACGAAGTTCTACGCAAAATGATATCTTCTTGTGAGTATTTTTATTATTGTCAATTGACAAGAAATTATTAAGGAGAATAACATTGGCAGATAAAAGAACAACATTGCAACAACAGGAAATGATAAATACTTTATCAAAAGCGTTGCCGTATTTGAGAAATAAATTTGGTGTTTCTCAGACGGTATTAGCGAATAAGGTTGGCATGAGCCGGCAAATGATATCGCTAATTGAACGCGGTGTTCAGCCTATGACATGGACACAGTTTTTAGCTATTATCTTTTTCTTTAAATCAAACAATGATTTTGACAAAGGAAAAAAATCGATTGCAAAAAAACATCCGAATATCGTGCAACAGTTATTATTGCTTGAGTACGATATGAATGCTTATAACAAAGGGGCAAAGAATAATGATAATTAATTTAATTAAAGCAAATCAAATGTTCAGCTTGACTCTTCCGCAAAAAATCAAAGGACAGTATTGGATTACGGATGTTGATGAAAACGCAAAACCCCGAAATTTGATAAGCATTGAAGCTTTGCAGAATGAATGGGTTGTGAAAAGCAACAAAAATGCTTTTGTTTTAGATTCAAGCAATCAAAGAATAGATAACACTGTATTAAAACCGCTCAGTTTTTTTAATATAAAAATTAAAGATAGCGATGAGCGAGTAATACTATTTGCCGAGACGATAGATGAATCTCGCCAAACATTTAAGAAAGTGTTATTTAAAGAAGCATGTGCATTAAATATTGGAAGGACAAGGGACAATGATATTTTCTATGAAAATAAATTTGTTTCCGGTAAACATGCAAAACTTTCTTATAACAATGGCTCGTGGTCGATTATTGACACGGACAGTACTAACGGTACTTATGTAAACGGATATAGAGTAAAATCCCAAAACTTATTTGCTGGCGATTTGATTTATATTATGGGTTTAAAAATCATTATAGGTCATAATTTTCTTGCTATAAACAATCCTGATAATTTAATAACTTTACAGTCAAACAAATTAATTGAATACAAACCACAGGAGATAGACAATAATGTGGAATTGTCAGATATACCTGAGAAAGATTATTTTTTCAGATCTCCAAGATTTCATAGAGAAATTGAGCATTCAGAAATAACAATTGATCCCCCTCCGCAGATACAAAAAGGCGATACGGTTCCTATGGCACTTATGCTCGGTCCATCGTTAACTATGGGATTGACTTCTATGAGCACAGGCATCATATCGGTTATGAATATTGTAAATAGCGGCGGACAAGTCAGTTCCGCTCTTCCTACTCTGCTAATGTCATTCAGTATGTTGCTTGGAACTGTTCTTTGGCCGATTCTTACTAAAAAATATGAAAAAAAGCAACGAATAAAAAATGAAAACAAGCGTCAAATTAAATATTTGGCATACTTAGACAGCATTAGAGATGAAATCAAAAGAAAATGTAAAGAACAAAGTGACATTCTTAACGAAAATTTAATTACCCCAGAAGAATGTTCAAACCGTATAGCTGAATCAAAGGTAGAGTTATGGGAAAGAAGCAAAGGACAGTCTGATTTCCTATCATTAAGATTGGGAATTGGAGAATTATCATTAGATGCCGATGTAAAATTCCCCGAAAAAAAATTCTCAATGGAAAACGACTCGTTGCAAGATGCTATGCTGTCGCTCGGTTCCGAACCTAAGCTTTTGCATAACATACCTATAAGCTTATCTTTAGTTGAGAATAAAACAGTGGGAATATATGGTGATTATTCTTACCGAAACAACTTACTTAAATCTCTTATATTGCAGACTGTTGCACTTCATGGTTATGATGAAGTCAAATTGATGTTATTGGTAGATTATTCCGATATGCAGGAATGGGAATTTGTAAAATTCATCCCGCATTTTTGGAATAATGAAAAGACCGTACGGTATTTAGCCACAAATGCAGACGACATCAAAGAATTGTCTTCTTATATTGATAAAAATATTCTTGTGCGCAAAGATGATGACAAAACAAAGATTGAGGATTACTCGACATATTACATTATTATTTCTACAAGCAAAAAGTTAAGTGAAAAATGTGAAAGTTTGCAAAAATTATTAAAGTATAAGAATAATTGTGGTTTCAGTATTGTAATGTCAGAGCCCAATCTTAAAGATTTGCCAAAAGAAACAAAATCTGTTGTTTTTGCTAACGGAGAACAATCTAAAATATTTGACCGTGATGATACTACAGGTCAAAGCTTATCGTTTGTTCAAGACAAAATGAACGAAGCAACACTTCTTAATCTTTCGGAAGATATTGCAAATATAGAATTGGATTTGGGCGGCCAAAACTATGTTCTTCCAAATATGATTACATTTTTGGAAATGTTCAATGTAAGTAAGATTGAACACCTAAATCCGCTTACAAGATGGAAAGAAAATAATCCGACCATTACATTGCAAACTCCTGTGGGCGTTGATGCATATGGCGAAACCTTCAATTTGGATTTGCACGAAAAATATCACGGTCCACATGGTTTAGTTGCAGGTATGACCGGATCCGGTAAATCAGAATTTATTATCACCTACATACTTTCGCTTGCCGTAAATTATCACCCTGATGAAGTGGCTTTTATCCTTATTGACTATAAGGGCGGCGGATTGACAGGTGCCTTTGAAGATTCTGACAGAGGAATAAAACTTCCTCATCTTGCCGGAACTATCACAAACCTTGACGGTGCTGCTGTAAAGCGTTCTTTGATTTCAATTCAAAGCGAATTACGCAGAAGACAGGCAATATTTAACGAAGCACGTAAAATTTCAAATGAAGGTACAATGGATATTTACACCTATCAGCAGTTGTACCGTGACAAAATAGTAACCGAGCCGGTTCCTCATTTGTTTATTATTTCGGATGAGTTTGCAGAGCTTAAAACGCAGCAACCCGAATTTATGGAACAGCTTATCAGTACCGCCCGTATCGGACGAAGCTTGGGTGTTCACCTTATACTCGCAACACAGAAGCCGAGCGGTGTTGTTGATGACCAAATTTGGAGTAACAGTAAATTCAGAGTATGTCTTAAAGTTCAAGACAAGGCAGACAGTCAGGATATGATTACACGCCCGGATGCCGCCGAGCTCTCACAAACAGGTCGTTTTTATCTGCAAGTAGGATTTAACGAATTTTTCGCACTCGGTCAATCTGCTTGGTGCGGTGCTGAATATATACCTACGGAAACTGTTGAAAAATCTGTAGATAACAGCATACAGATAGTTGATAATCTTGGCAGAGTAATGATGAATGTTAAACCTGCAAAGAAAAAAACATCCGGTACAAAAGTAAAGCAAGTAGTATCTATTGTGAAATACCTTTCGGATTTAGCAAAAGAAGAAAAAATATCAGTTCGCCCTCTTTGGCTTGATCCTATACCGGAAATAATTGTTGTTGATGAAGT
This sequence comes from Acutalibacteraceae bacterium, assembly GCA_045642125.1. Lineage (GTDB taxonomy): Bacteria > Bacillota > Clostridia > Oscillospirales > Acutalibacteraceae > UBA737. The sequence goes on from JAZUIE010000006.1 coordinate 71,685, forward strand.
TAAGAAAAAGTACGGCATTGAAAACAAGGGAACATATATTAATCCTGTAGTTGGTGAGTACGATGATCCGTTTAACCAAAAGCAATGCGTTCTTACTGTTCCGTTTTCCGACGAAGGAAACTGTTTGATCTACGGTTCAACAGGTAACGGAAAAACAACATTCCTTACAACATTAACATATTCATTGATTGAAAATCATTCGGCAGACGAAGTAAATATTTACATTATGGATTTTGGTTCTGAAACGCTTAAAATGTTTGAAAAAGCACCGCAGGTCGGTGGTGTGGTAACATCTGCGGATGAAGAAAAAACAATTAATTTATTAAAGATGCTTAATAAAGAAATTGATGTTCGTAAAAACTTATTTGCTGAGTATGGCGGAGACTACACAAGTTATTGTCGCAACAGCGGAAAAATTGTTCCGAATATTATCGTCTTAATAAATAATTTCGCAGGTTTTTCAGAGCAATATGAGGAATTATTGGATGTATTCAATTTGATTTCACGTGATGGTGTGAAGTACGGTATATATTTTGCCGTAACAGCAAACAATGCAAATGCCGTGCGATATAGAACTGCACAAAACTTTAAAATGATTTATACAATGCAGTTAAATGATGCATCTGATTATTCACTCATTGTTGGCAAAACAGATGGTTTGGTTCCTTCAAAATATAAAGGACGCGGACTTGTTAAACTTGATAATGTTTATGAATTCCAAACAGCACGTTGTTGTGAGTCTGAAGACAATCAAGATTTTATTAGAACATATTGCAAAGAACTTGTGGTCAATGCGACATCTAAAGCCAGACGCATACCCGTCCTTCCTGAAAAAGTTGACTATGAATATATTAAGGATGACATAAACGGGTATAGTGACTTGCCTATCGGTGTTGCAAAAAAAGCACTGAATCTTGTTTCTTGCAATCTGGGCAATAAAGTTGTCTTTCCGATTGTTGCACAGGAATCATCATTTGCACTCAGTTTTGCAGATGAATTTATTAAAGTGCTTTCGGCGGTTGGCAAGGTTGGAATTTATGATTCCGAACAGGCAATTAGTTTCACAAAACAGAACGAATCTATTGAGAATATCACTGATGCAGAGCAGTTTGTAAAAACTGTATTTGCAGAAATGGTAGAAAGAAATAACACTTACAAAGACAGTAACATGAGTTTAGATTCACTTAATAAGTATGATGAAAAGATTTATGTTATTGTCGGACTTAAACTTTTCTATGACCGTTTAACAGATGACGGTAAAGAAAAATTTAAGGTTATGATGGAAAAAGCTGAAACATATTACAAAATTCATTTTGTAATAGTTGAATCGCTTTCACAATTTAATGGATATTCATACGATCCGTGGTTTAAACGAACTGTTCCGGGAACAGACGGTTTATGGATTGGTGACGGCGTCGCAGATCAGTATTTATTAAAAGTTGGCAAAATAACAAACACGCTTTATGAGGAAATAGGGAACGATTTTGGATATTTCTTTAATAAAGGCAAATTGACACTTATTAAACTGCTTTCTTCTGCAGATGAGGAGGATTAAGTTATGGACAAATTTCTTGTTGAAGTATACACACCGGTACTTAATCGTTCGTTTGATGTTTTTATTCCGATTCAATCGCCTATGTCCAACGTTTTGGAATTACTGAAAAAAGCAGTTGAGGAAATGTCCGGAGGTTTGTTTATTGCAAATGAAAACACAGCAATATGCCATCATGAAGATGGAAAAATAATCAATATTAACATGACTGTTTTAGAACTTGGAATTCACAACGGTTCAAAACTCATGCTGATATAAAAAATTAGGAGGAAAAAAATATGGCAAAGGAAATCGTTTTAGAGGTAACCCCGCAAGAACTTAAAAGTGCGGCAGATGTTATCGAGAACCATGCTGGCAACTATCAAAAGGTTTACGAACGTTTGTATGAGGTTGCAGGAGCAATGAAAGCAGATTGGGATGGTGTTGATAATCAGGCGTATATAAAACGCATTGAAGGATTCCGAGAAGACTTTCAGGGAATGCATGATCTTATGATCAAGTATAAAAACTTCCTTATCGAAACAGCCAATAATTATCAGAAAACACAAGATAATGTTAAAGGCCAAGCCGAAACATTAATTAATTAAGGAGGAAATAATAATGGCAACTATTAAAATTAGTACTCATCGTCTTAGAAGCACAGCTGATGAGTTCAGAAAGATGAACAAAACTCTTGATGACGATTTGAGAAGAATCAACGACACTATGCAGGGTCTTGCACCTAAATGGAAGAGTGATACATCAGATACCATTCGTAAAAAGATGGCAGGTATGGAAGAAACATTCAATCATTTTCGTGATGTTGTAGAACAATATGCGAAGTTCTTGGAAGCGGCTGCTGAAAGTTATGAATCAACTGAAAGCGCTGCAAATGCAAATGCATCAGAATTTAAGTAATTGTTATTAGCCCTCAGGTTAATAACTTGAGGGCTGAATTTTATTATGTGGGGTGTACTATGAATCACTTTAAAAGAATACTATCTTGTTTATTAATATTACTAATCATAGCATCAATAACAGCATGTTCTGGAGATGTAAGTAAAAGTGATACTTATTTATCAAAAGGTGCTTTTTATGATATGTTTATCAGTGAGAATGATATTGATGTCGAGAGTTATGATGTTCAAGTCAAAGAAGATGAAATTTCTTTTGAAAATGAGGAAAAACTGTTTCTTGATTTAGAATTAATAGATAACGATCAAAAAGGCGGCTATGATAGTGCTGTGACAAAAGAATTAGTTGCTCAAATTTGTGTTAGATATGTTTCTTTTAGAAAGACTTGTAACCCTAAAATCAAAGATATTGATAAATGCCACGACAAACAAGCAATAAGAGATGGCGTGGGTATGAAATTCTTTGAATTAGAAAATGGATATTTTGAAGCAAAAAAGTCTATGACATCTGAAGAATGTTTGGATGCCATCAATAAAATGAAAGATTATGAGCGAAATGTTGAATTTGAAGATTCCAACTTGGATGTTAAATTTAAAGATGATGTCGAATCGTTCGACGGAGTAACAGTAAATGATGTTCAGGTTGTTTATAATGAAAGTGGAACTGTTGAAAATTTAAGTTGCAATAATAATGACACTAATTTGATAATGTTGTCTAATCACCAAAAAAATAATAACATAATTAATTTGTCCACATCATATTTGCAATTTAAAGAATTTAAAATTACTATTCCAACATTTGAATACGAAAGAGATAAAAGTAAATATGTACCTGGTAAAAAGTTTTCATATAATCCATATAATATAGGAATAAACAGTAGCATTCAAAGAAGAGAATTTATGGCAGGTATAATCAAAAGTGTTGATGTTCAGGGGAAAGATACATTTATTATATTGGAACAGGCAGACATTGAAGATGTAATTGATTTAAATGACAAGGATTTAAACGAGAATAAGACTTTTTCTGTAAATCCTAAAGATAAGCCTCAAAAAGAATCTGGAGATTTTAAGGAAGGATTATCGTTTGATACAACTGAAACGGGAGTAGTTGCAACATATAATCATACTTTTAAGTGGTCGGATGATGCATATTCAGGAAAATCCAAATGGAGAAATCAAGCGGCGTCACCTACATTAAGTTTAACAGCTAAAATAGACAATTTTAAGGTAACAACGACAAAAATTGGAAAGTTATTAAGCAAAAAAAAAGATGGAGAAATTAAATTATCATTTGATTCAAGTGTTGATTTTTATATAGATGCAGGTGGATTAAGATACAGCCAAGCAGATATTGGAAACACAAAAAGCTTTTGGACAGGTCTTAAAAAATCTAGGTGGACTGGTGCTGATGCTGGTGGCTCTGAGGAAATTAAAATAGGCTCTGCAACCTTTCCGTTGGGTAGTACGGGATTTGATATAAATGTTGATTTTTACCTTTATATTCATCTTGATGGTTCTTTAGAGGTGACTGTAAAAAACACCAATGTCTTTATTATTTCTGGAAAAACCGGTATAAAAAACGAAAGTGAAAAGCCAACAAAAACTGCCGAAATAAATGCAAACTTAGCGGTTGGAGTTCACTCAATCCCTACTGTGAGATTTTGGGGTTATATTTTGGCAGATACAGATACAAAACTTGAATTAGATTTAGATGCACAAGCAGGTATATACACTAACGATGAGGAAGAGGAAGAATTGACGTCAAATGTATATGCTACTGAATCTGAATTAAGTGAGCAAAAGGATATAAAATACTGTATTTCTACAACTTGGAGTATAAAATTATCTGGGCAATTCCTAACAGAAAAAAGTTTGTTAGGTGAAGTAATTAATGCTTTGAAAATTAAAATTCCTCCTTTGGAAAAGACTTGGACTTTAAGTAGTTCTCATTTTGAAGATGGTCATTTGATGACATCATGTTCAAGAGGAAACAAGGCGGCCGTTAAGTTAAATAATAACGGTAAGATTAGTCTTGAAACGGAGAAGGTTATTTTAAATATAAACGATACGGCGGTTGATAAGATAATATCCATGCCTATGACTGATAAGAAACTTGCTACTATTGACAAGGGCGTAGAATGTGTTGTTTCATCAAAAGGAATTGTTAAAGCGACATATGATTCAAAAACTAAATCATTAAAAATAAATGCTTTAAAAGACGGTTCTACCGAAATTACTCTTAAAGTAAAAAAGAGCAAGAATTCTAAAAAATATTATAAAACAACCATTTCGGTCACGGTTAATGGAACTGCAACTGCTGAAGGCACTTCAAATAAACGTTACGATGCAATTTTAAATAAAAATGCAGCATAACGAATCAGGAGATATATAAGTGATTAAAATAAAAACCACAAAGGTTGATGGCTCTCCATGCTTTTTGATTAAAAGCCAAAAAGGGCAGCAATTAAGCGAGCGAGAGCTTTATGCAATAAACAACAATGAAATATCCGGATTATTGCATATTGATGTTCAAATGAAAGGCACAGCCTTTAAACTAATCTATAATATTTCGGGATTTATTACATTTAAAGAATATTTAAGCACTCCCTTATATAAAGAATATTTTGCCGAAATATTAAAAAACGTTCTTGAAAACTTAAAAGCAATGCAAGAATCATTTTTTAACCAAGAATGTATATTACTTGATTTTGAGCATGTTTTAGTCAACCCTGCAACCGGAAAAATATACTTTTTATATGTTCCAATACAAGCCGCAGAGTGTGACACGCCGCTTAGGGATTTTTTGCTAAATATAATTCAATTCAGTACATTTACAGCTAACGAAGATAGAGAATATATAAAAAGTTATATCAAGATTTTAAATAGCGGCATTAACTTTTCGGTTTTTGAATTGGAAGAGTACATAAAAACGCTTTTGGGAAAGCAAAGTGCTAATACTGAAAGTATAGAATGTCCGCAATGCCATTCTGTCTTAAAAAAAGGAACAAACTATTGTCCTGCTTGCGGTGCAAAAGTTAGCGGAAATACCGGTAATACAGGTAAGGGTGTTTATGATCCTTTGCATTCCGATGAAAAAGAGCCTGAAAAAGACGAGGATGTTCATAAGGTTAAAAAATATGACACGCAAGGGTTAAGCGATGGTACAACGGTTTTGGGCGAAGACCCAGGCGGCACAACTGTTTTAGGCTCAGAGGAATTGGATGAACCGAATTTCCCTTATTTAATCAGAGAGAAAAATGAGGAAAAAATATCTGTTGATAAGCCATCATTTAGAATCGGTAAAGAAAAACAGTACAGTGATTATTTTGTGTCGGATAACAGTGCTGTAAGCCGTAGCCATGCGGATATAATTACACGAGAAAAACGGTATTTTATAATTGACTTGAACTCTACAAATAAAACTTATGTAGACGGCAGAGCTATACCGATTCAAAAAGAGGTTGAGATTTTTTCCGGAACAAGACTCAGGCTCGCAAATGAAGATTTCGTTTTTTATATTGAATAAGGAGACCAAAAATGAATTACAATTTTTCGTTTTACACCGATGTCGGTATTAAAAAATCTACGAATCAAGATAGTTGTTGTGTTCTTGAGGCAGAAACAGAAAAAGGTAAACTTCTGTTTGCTGTTCTTTGCGATGGTATGGGCGGTCTTGAAAAAGGCGAAGTTGCAAGCGCCACTATAATTAATGCTTTTTCAGATTGGTTTGAAAACAGCTTGTCTAACGATTTGGGAACGGACAATCCTCTGGAAGAAATTAAATATGAGTGGGATCGAATGATTAAAGAACTTAATCAAAAGATTGCTGAATACGGCAGAAACAATCACATTCAGTTGGGTTCTACTATAACTTCTTTACTTGTTTTAGAAGATGGTAACTATATTATCGGACATGTAGGGGATTCAAGAGCATATAAAATTACAAACAGTGAAGTTTCTGTTTTGACAGAAGATCAAACACTTGTGGCTCGTGAAGTTAAAATGGGAAGAATGATGCCGGAGGAAGCAAAAAAAGATTCAAGAAGAAATGTGCTTCTTCAATGTATCGGTGCCTCTAAAATTGTTGAACCTGCTTTTTATTTCGGACAAGTCAACATAGGCGACTGTTATATGCTTTGCTCAGACGGTTTCCGTCATGTAATTACAGAGGACGAAATAATCAATTCTTTTTCCCCTGCGGTAAATGCTGATGAAGGAACAATGAAAGAACACATCAAGCAACTTATTGAACTTAACAAGGAACGGGGAGAAACCGATAACATCACATCAATATTGATAAAAGTTATATAGGGGGTTGTTTAATTGGCTGTCGTCGGACAAGTAATTGACGATAAGTATGAAATACTTAAGCTTATCGGTCAAGGCGGAATGTCTAAAGTTTATCTTGCAATGGATAAACGACTCAATAAACAGTGGGCAATTAAAGAAATTGAGAAAAAAGCCCGTGATAAAAATAATGAAATAGTTGTTCAAAGTGCAATTGCCGAAGCAAATATGATTAAGCAACTCGACCATCCTGCAATTGTACGAATAGTAGATATTATTGATAACGGAAGCGTTATTTATATTATTGAGGACTACATCGAAGGCGAAACATTAAGTTCTATAATCGAAAATAATGGTGCTCAACCGCAAGACTTGGTTATTGAATGGGCTATGCAAATATGTGAAGCATTTGAATACTTACATACCAGAAAGCCACCCATTATTTACCGTGATATGAAACCGGCAAATGTTATGTTAAAACCGGACGGTAACATTAAAATAATAGATTTCGGTATAGCCCGTGAATATAAAGAACAAAGTCTGGCGGATACCGTAAGTCTCGGTACAAAAGGTTATGCGGCTCCCGAACAGTTCGGCGGAAAAGGACAAACCGATGCAAGAACCGATATTTATTGCTTGGGCGTAACACTTTACCATTTAATTACAGGACAAAATCCTTGCGAACCGCCTTATGAAATATATCCGATAAGGCACTGGAATCCGCAGTTGTCAGCCGGTCTTGAAGCAATCATTCAAAAATGTACGCAGTTAAACCCTGCTGACAGATATCAGTCTTGTGCAGAACTTTTATATGCTCTTCATCACTATGAAGAATACGGTGCTGCATATAGAGCAAGACAAAAGAAAAAGTTGATGACTTTCATCATCACAGCGGCAATGGCAGTTGTTTTTGCAGTGGTTGGTGTTTTAGGACTTGTGATGAGAACTGCCACAAACAATGCGGACTACACGCAGAACATTGCTCAAGCTGAAAAATCTTCATCTTCCGAAGATAAAATCAAATTGTATTCTAATGCGATTGATATAAAGCCATTAGAAAATGAAGCATATCTCGGTATGGTAGATGCCTTTAAAGACGATGCGACATTTACGGTTGATGAAGAAGAAAGTTTAAAGAAGAAAATAAATGCTAATATTTCAGGACTGAGAGGCCAACCCAATTATCCGGATTTGGCATTTGAGGTTGGTAAACTTTACTGGTATTACTACGATTACGGAAAAACCGAAGACGGTGATAATCAAATCACTCGAATCAAGAGTGCAATTCAATGGTTTGATGATGCCGTAACATACGGCAGTAAATCGGCATCGTATTATCAGATGGCTACGATTTACCGTGATATTGGTAAATTCAACCGAGATATTACATTGAATATTGAGGAAGCATCCGATAAAGGAAAATACAAGCCCTATTGGGATAATATCAAAGAACTCGTAACAATGATTAAGGGCGAAGATAGCGAAATCGTTGAACTTGAAGTTTATAAACTTGCAATGTACTCCGTTGAAACTTATGCAAGAAAGTTTAAATCAGACGGGATAACGAAAAATGAAATGACTTCGCTTATCAGTGATGCCCAAAAAGGAATAAAATCCGTTTCCACAACATCGGATAAAACGGAAACATTAAAGGCAGAAGTTGAGTCCAGAGTCGATTCCGCTAAAACGGCAATCGAAAACGCTTTCAGAGAGTAGGTGAAAATCTAATGAGTGCTACAGCATGGTTTGTCATTGCAATTGTCGGATTTTCGCTTTGCGGTATAGCGTTAGTAGCTGCTGTGTTTATGTTTATAAAAATGAATATTCCGTCAATTATCGGTGATTTAACAGGTAAAACGGTTGCCCGTGAAATAAAAGCAATGCGTGATGAAAACGCTTCATCCGGCGACAAGAGATTCAAGCCGAGCAAAGTGAATATGGAACGGGGAAAACTTACCGAGAAAGTTACGATAGATACCGGTCAGACAGGAAAAGGTAAAACAGTTTCAACTACAAAGAATGCCCCTAAGAGTAAGGCTTCTCCGAAAAAGCAAATTACCGAAAGCTTTTCTACTGATGTAAGACCGAAAAAAACAGATGTACTTAATAAAACAGGTTCACTTGAAACCGCGGTTTTGGAAAGTGAAGCAACAGAAGTTTTGTTGGACAATGTTGCAGATTCAAAATATGATGCAACAGAAATCATACAAGGCGACAGCACAACGGTATTGGATGCCGGGGATGCTACAACGGTTTTGGGTGCATCGGAAGAAACGGCTGTATTAAATGAAAGTACTACCGTTTTATCGGAGGGTACTACGGTACTGTCGGAAGGAACTACGGTATTGTCACAAGAATCCCAAACCGAAAAGCTTAAAGTTGATTTCAAAGTGACAAGAAAAATCGTAGATATTCATTCGGACGAGGTGGTTTGATGCGGCGAATAATGGAAAAGGTTTTCAAGTTTATTAATATTTCTATTACTTTTTCTGTTATTTCTTCAAGCTCGATATTATTGGCATTATTTACGGATAACAACTTGTTTTTAAGTATAGCAATTCCTATTGTTTTTTGGGGCGGATTGCTTTGCGAACAGTTTTTCTTTTGGAATGCCGTTAGATTGATAAAAATTATTTGTCAAAATAGCAATTTGCAGTTTAGAAGAATATCAAGCCGAATAGGAGTTTTGGAATTCAGCAAAACCACAGAAGGCTTTATAGCGGATTTATTATTAGCAACATCTTTTATTGTTACTGTGTTGTGCATTATATTTCCTACGATAATAGAAGCGTTGCAATATATAACATTTTTTCTATTCGTTCTGTCGTTCAGGTTACATTGTATTTTTAACGGCAAGAACTATAGATATAAAAAACTTTTGATAAGAAGGATGGTTAGAAACAATGAAAGTTAAGGAGAAATTTGGTATTTCAAAAGTATTAGCAATGCTTTTGGCAGTGCTTTTGCTTTGCAGTATGATACCGATAGGTACACTCATGAGTGTTTTTGCGGTAAGTATAGGTGAATTTACCGTAACACTTAAAAATGATTCTCAAACAGTTCAAAGTAATGATGCAAATGTTACTTTAACTTTGAAAACGGATGCAGAAACTACAAAAACTGTAAAAGCCGTATCAGGTGTTGCAACATTTGAAAATTTTGTTGAGGATGAAACAGAGTATTATGTTTCGGTGTCCAACGCAATCGGATATGAAGATGTTGAAAACTTTGACCTTACTGTAGGTCAAGGAGCCACTTCTGCTAAAATTGAACTTACAGCTCTTGAAAAAATAACAATCAGCGGTAAAGTCCTCAACGAAAAAGGTAATGCATATAGCAATGCGACTGTAACTTATGAAGGCTATATTTCCGGTTCAAAAAAGACAGATTCACAGGGCAAATATAGTTTTGAAGCATATAAAGGCAAAGACTATACTGTTACTGCAAGTGGTGCAGATAAATACAAGCCTGAAACCACAAACATTACAAACCCGACAGGAAATTATGAATGCAACTTTAATCTTACTATAAAAGAATTTTCTATTACTACATCTTCCGATGAAAACGGTACTATTACAGATACCTCTTGGGTTAGTTATGATGGTAGTAAAGACATAAAAGCAACTGCAAATCAGGGATATTGCATCAAAGAGTTTAAAGTAAATGGCGAAGTTGATACGAATGCTACAGGGGAAAAAGAATATACAAAAAAGTTTTCTAATGTTAAGGATAATCAAACGGTAGTTGTAACATTTGAAAGACAAACATATACTATTACATTTACTGTTTCTCAAAATGGTAATGTTACTTACAATGATGGAGAACAGACCGTTGCTGGCGGTTCCGTTAATGTTGAAAAAGTATTTGAAGAGTCAACAGAAAAAGAGAATCCTAATAAAATTACCGTAATTGCAAATCCAAGCGAGAATTATCGTGTGTCCAAAGTTATTGTCGATAAAAATACAGAAGAATATAAAGACAACAAATATTGTTACGATGCCCAGGAGAAATATAGCAAAGAACTTGAAATCAATAAGAATCATACAATAGAAGTTGAATTTAAACCTATTTTGATAGATGTTTCTGTGTCTTCTAATCAATATGGATTAGTATATTTTGGAGAAGTTGGAAAAGAAACCACAAAAGTTGATTATAATGGTAGCACTACGCTCACTATGGAACCGAGCGATGGATATATTGTGTCTGATGTGGTGGTAAATGGTGTAAGCAAGTATTCTGAAATTGTTGAAAATGATATTTACACTCTTAGTATTTCGGGAATCGTTGTAACCACAAACATTGAAGTTACATTTGAAGAAGCCAAAACAGCAGATCCGGGAAATAAGATTTCAAATGAATATTATGATATTACATTTTCAAAAGAAGAAGTAAAATCAGCATATTATGAAGGACAGACCTATGTTGTTGTTCTTCCCAAAGATGCTTATGCTACTATTACATGCAACCAAAATTATAAAGGTGTTAAATACAATACGAATAAAGCCCAGCATTATTACGATAAATCCAAAAAAATAAATTCTACTACTTTGATTGAAAACATTTGGATTAAAAATGGAGATTTACCGAAAGATAAAATTAACATCAAAAATGTTAATGTTAAAATAATTATTGATAAAACCGCTCCTTCTTTAGATGATATTCCGGAAGTGAAATGGAATAATACTGCTGTAACAGTTTCCGGCACTGCAAAAGATACAAACACACCTGATAATCCTTCATCCGGATTAAAAGCCATTGTTTGGAAAGCAGGTGGCACCTTATCTGAGGAAGAGGTACTTGCTGAAGAAACAAACAAGGTATCTGTTAGTTCAACAGGTTCGTATTCTTTTAAGAGCACAGATGAAAAGCAGAACAAAACTTATTATGTGTATGCTATAGACTATGCTAACAATGTTTCAAAATATAAAACCGTTCAAATTAAAATTGATAAAACCAAACCTCAAATTGACGGATTTATAATTAAGAAGCCATCCCATTTTGATAAAGTATTAAATTTCTTGACATTCGGAATTTTTGGTAACTCGAAAGCCGTTATTGAAGTTTCTGCCAGTGATCCTACAGCAGAAGGCGGAGAAACAGTTCCTTCTTCCGGAATTGCAAAAATCACATTATTTTATGGCGATATTGAAATCACCAAAGAATCAAAAGACTTTGAAAGCGGAAAAGCGATTTTTGAAATAAATGCATCTTTTGCTGATGACATATATGCTCAAGCGGAAGATTTTGCCGGTAATAAATCTGACAAGATTAAATCAGAAAAAAGCAATACAAACGATAAGGACGAAAAAGAAGTATCCGTAAAACTTGAAACAGATAAGCCGACAATCGCTAATGTTGAAATCACAGCACAAAACAAGTCTTCTGATTGGGTAGACGGTAATTTTACAATAAAAGTTACTGCTTATGATAACGGTTCGGGCATAGGACAAATCATTGTAAAGACCAACGAGAAGACAGGTTTTGAAAAAACAATAATCAATAAAGATTATTCAAAAGAGGATAAAATTCAGGGCAATTCTGAATTATCACCTGTTAAAATTAGCAGCGATGTTAATATTGAGGAAGTTCTTTGTGGTGCAGACGGCAAGTATGTAATATCAACGACTGTTATAGATAATGCAGGCAATGATCAGTCCGAACAAGCCATCGTTTATTTGGATAATAAAGCTCCATATATAAAGGCGGACGGATATACATTTAATGGAACTGGTATTTCTGAAAGTTCCGCTGTGGCTACCGATTACGGTTACTACTTTAAAGATGAAACAACAGTGGGAATTAAAGCCACAGACGAGTCTCCGTCTTCCGGTATCGATACGATATCCGTTTTCTTAAAAGACATTAATGGCAATTATGTAAAGGTTAATAACGGTATTGCTAATGTAATAAAGACTACAGAAGTCGATGCCACATCAGTTATTAAGGTTGTAGACGATGCGATTTCATTTAAAATACCCGCAAACTTCAAAGGTCAAATATTTGCTAAGGCAACGGATAATGTAAAGAATACACCCGAAAGCTACGAAACTCCCAATGGTGCCATCGTTGAAAATGCTGACAAACATAGTAATACTTCCAGTATTGAGATTACACCCAAGACTTCAAAAGTCGGAGTTCAGGACAAGAAATATATTTATAAGTATGATAAGACCGGATGTAAACCTGATAAAAACATGTCTTTCTCTGATACAACCGATGTTCCCCTTTATAATGATTCTGCAGACTTAAATGTAGTTGTTAATGATAGTTATTCTGGTATAAGAAAAATCGAATATACCATAATTGAAAACGGCAAAGAAACTACAAAGGCAGTTGAATATGATAATGCCGGAAATGCTATATCTGGCAGCGATAGTGGTTGGGCAGCGACAAAAGAAAATGGAAGCAATCTTGTTGTTACTTCAAAAAAGACAATTACCGTAGATGGCAATCATAATAATATGGTTCTTCGTGTAATATTAACCGACAGAGCCGGAAATCAAAGCTATGATTACTATGTTATAGGTATTGATAAAGATGCTCCTGTAATTACTGTTAAAATGAATGACGATGACAACAAGGATTACGCAGGTTTCTTTAATGTTAATCGTACAGCAACCTTTGAAATTAAAGAACGCAACTTCAACAACAAAACAGAAGACGACAAAGGCGCAGTATTTACAGTAACTATCACTGATGAAAACGGCAAAAAAGAAGATGTCAATATAACACCGAACTTTACTTTAAAGCCGAATTCATATGTAGTAACGGATGCAGAAGAATATTCAATTTACACAATGGATTACACCTTTGATAAAGACGGAGATTACACCTTTGCGTTACAGGTGACTGATTTGGCTACAAATAAGACAGAAGATAAAGATGTGTCTTATGAAAACGAAAAAGGCGATGACATCCGTGATATCAGCAACAAGTTTACCGTTGATAAAACTAAGCCGGTTGTAACCGTTACATATGACAACAACAATGTTCTTAACGGTAACTACTATAAGGCAGACCGTACAGCAACTATTACAATTGCAGAACATAATTTTGAAGCAAAAGATGTTAAAATTATTGGCAAAGCAACTGATAATGCAACGGGCACTGAAACCGCAACTACATTCCCGAAGGAAAGCGAATGGAAGAATAACGGCAACAACACTTATACGGCTACCATTCACTATGCAAACGATTCAAAATACACCTTTGATATCGAATATCTTGATATGGCAGGCAACAGCATTGATGACTATAAAGAAGAAACATTCTTTGTTGACAAAACTGCTCCTACTCTTGAAATAAGCGGTGTTGCAGATAGATCTGCAAATAATGGAACTGTAGCTCCGGAAATCAAGCTGTTTGATACCAACTTTAATAAGGATGCAATTACTATTGCTCTTACCGGTGTAAACAGAGGCGGAGTTGATTACAGCCGTTCGATTTCCGACATTATCAACGGACAAAACATCAGATATGCTGATTTTGAAAGAGTTCAGATGGTTGATGATATTTACACATTGAGTGTAAAACTTATTGATATGGCAGGAAATGAAACCACAAAGGCAATTACTTTCTCAGTAAACCGTTTCGGCTCAGTATATGACATTTCCGGTCTTAAAGACTTAATTGGCAAATATTTGCAGAAAGAAAAAGATGTTGTATTCACCGAAACAAATGTAGATACTCTTAACCCCGAATCAATCAAGATTAAGCTCACAGCAAACGGAACACCGAAAGATTTAGTTCTTGACAAAGATTATACAATCGCAAAGGTTGAGGAAAAATGGGCTTCTTGGAGCCGCTACACCTACACCATTAAGAAAGATTTGTTCAAGAATGACGGTACATATTCATTAAGTGTTTATTCTGTCGATGCAGCGGGCAATGTAAACGAAAATATTGAAGAATCAAAGAAAGCTGAGATTTCCTTCGGTGTTGACAAAACCAAGCCCGTTATCGTTCCGATAGACTTTGAAGATGGCAAACAGTATCCTGTTGAATCAAAAGAAGTTACTATCGAAATAAAGGATAACCTTAAATTAAACGGTGTAAAGATTTATCTTAACGATAAAGAAGTTAAGTATGAAAACGATGGCGAAACTTACAAGTTTTCTATCCCCGAATCTAATAGCAAACAAAGTGTAAGAATTGTTGCAACCGATGCTGCAGGTAACGAACATGAATTGTTTGTTAAGGATTTCCTCGTATCTACTAACATCTTTGCTCGTTGGTACAACAACACACCTTTGTTTATCGGTTCTATTATCGGTGTTGTAGTTATAGCAATAGGCATTATCGCTCTTATTCTGTTCCGTAAAAAGAAACAGGACGAAAAGTAATTAATTGTATTTTAAGTCTCGGCGGATAAAATTCCGCCGAGACAAAGTTGGAGGATTATATATGTATACAGAATTTATCATTATTTATGTGCTTTTAGGACTGGTTTTAGCAATTTCAATTTTCAATGCTGTAATGATATTTTTGCTGAAGAAGAACGGTGGCAGTATAGGAAGAACATATAATCCTACAATGAATTATTCTGCCCCAACAAATAATAATACGCTCAAAGAAACAGCGTATAACAATCAGCCAAGCGGCAATGTAGTGTTTTGTAAAAAATGTGCTTCTCAATTTGATTCAAGCGAAAGAGTGTGTCCTCGTTGCGGCACACCAAGATAAAACGAGTGAATGGCAGGTATTTATAGTGAAAACGATAAAAATTTTTTTATGCTGCCTAACGATAATATCAATTATGGGAGTTTGTGGTTGTATGGGAAAAGAAGATTACTCCAAAAAAATACTCAATGAGTTATCAAAAAAATACAATAAAGAATTTGAAATAGTGCAAATGACATATGAAGTAAGTGGCGAAAGAAAGAGTTTTTACCGTGCTGTTTGCAAAGAAACCGGAGATGATAGAACTTTTGTTGCTTACTATTATTTGGGCGATAGTGAAAGATTGTCTTCGGATAAAACAACTGATACAGAAGCAAATAATCGTGAATCCTTTTTTGTTGATGAATATGTAAATTTGTCTTTAAATCGTCAATATGAAAATTATTTTACAGAAAACTATAAAGAGGTATTGTTTGCAATTTCGGATATTGAGTTTTATGATCACATACTCTCGAAAGATGAAATGAAAAAAGGTTTGGAATATTGTATTTCAAATGAAGATTATAACACTCATTCAAAAATTTATTTGTTTATTAATAACAGTATCAAAGGAAAAGAAATATTTGAAGAAAAATTAATAAACGACATTTTAAAATTAAATGCTTTTGAACAATCAATAGATATTGTATATGTTAATAGTAACGAAACAAATGCGCTAAAAGATGAATATAAAAATGATATATACAGAATTGAAAATCGTTTAATTGAAGACAATAAGGTTTTTGCATATAAATGGTTTTATGCTGAACGCGGAAAAGGTATTGTTTCTAAAAAAATTGAGAAGGGAGAATGAATATGGCTTTTACTGATGTAGAAATGGCAATTCTTTCTCAACTTGCATATTACGGAAGTGATAGTGGACAAAGCCAGCCTACTAAAGGTCAGTCACTATATTCTGTTTTAACAAATCCAAGTATAAAATCATATTTAGAAAATCGTTTAGGAGCCTCATATAATGATGCTTTGCAAAAATTGACTGATAAAGTCGCAAATAAAGATTATAGTATAGCTTTATCTGTTGATGATAATAAAGGAAGCGGGTTTGCTGCAATAGCAATAAAGGATCCATTTAATGAGGTAACTGTTGCGGCGAGAGGAACTGAAGGCTTTGATGTATTTAATAGTGATGCTTCAAGGCGTGATGTTGCATCTGATGTTGCACTTGCTTTTTCCGTTTCCACACAACAACAAGAAGCAATGGAAAAATTTATGCGTGATTTAGCAAAGGATAATTATGATGGCTATTATTTTACAGGACATTCATTGGGTGGAAATCTTGCTAATTATGGCGCAATAACTTTTAAACCTTTGGACAAGGTTAAAGGTGTCGTAACCTTTAATGCACCAGGATTTAACGAGGCATTCATTTCCAAGTATGCTGGAGAGATTGCTGCTATTCATAATAAGATTAACAATTATCAAAATGAATATGATTATGTTTCGTCAATAATGTTTGTCCCTGGAATTATAACTATTGTTCCATCCTCAAAGAAGGAAGATGGTTTGTTCGATTTTGATGACCATTTAGGCTTTGATGATCATGGTTTAAATAATTTTACGATAGAAAATAATGAATTTGCGAAAAAAAATCCTCCGATAAAAAGTCTCCAAACAGATATGGCACATCATCTTGTTGAAGAATTACGATGGATTACCGGAATAAAAAAACATACATTATTAGTTTCGGTATTTGAAATTTGTATTGTGTGCGGAAGATTTGCGATTAAGGCATTAAAAGGTTTATTTGATAAAATCAAAGATATTTTTGTTTCAAATAAAGGAAGTTCAATTTCGCCGTATTTTCAAGTTGATACAGGTGCATTGCGCCAATATGCAAGTCGATTACAAAAGGTAAATTCTCGGCTGGTGGGATTAGATCGGAGATTAGATGCATTATATTGGCAAGTTGGCTTTAAAGATATATTCAATCTGCTGCGTGCAGATGCGTTGACAGGATATAGTTGGAAATTAACAAGATGTGTATCGTATCTGAATGATACAGCATCAGATTTTGAAAATATAGAACGAACCGTATCTTCAAAATTGTAAGAGGGAGGAATAATAAATGAATCCATCTGCTAAAACTCAATTAGATTCAATAATAAGAGAATTAAACGGAATTATTAGTGAATTAAATAATATTTCATACGGAATAAGAAGAGATTTTTCCGGTATTGGAAATGAACGTTGTGCAACATGTGTTTCTAATGTTGTTGAGCAGTACAAATATGTAAGAAATGTACTTAGTAATATGAACGAAAACGATGTTACGGATGAATTTCTTGCTGCTTCCGGTGGCGGAGGCGGCGGAGGCTTTAGATAGGAGATTGTATTATGTCAATTAAGGTAAATACAGCGGCTATTAATAATACGGCAAATAAAATAAAAGTGAATAACGATGCTATAAAAAACGATTTTTCGGAAGTCATCAGTGCTATAAACAGAATGAACAGTAATTGGGACGGCAATGCTTCAAATGCGGCAATCAGTACATTTAACAAGATTAATAATCAATATAGTAGCAACCGATATAATGTTATAAATGATATGGTAGTATTTTTGAAGAAACAGGTTGATGAGAATTATACAACTACTGAGGTAACAATTAATTCAGCTGCCGCGGCTTTCAAATAAAGGAGTAATTTTATGGCTTACATACGAGTTAATCACAAAGTTTTGGAAGATACCTCATCTGCAATAGAAAGTTATATTACCAAGCAAAGTAAAAAAATGAAACTAATTGATGGTGAAGTAACACTCTTAAAAAATGGGTGGCAAGGAACAGACTATACTGCTTTTTGCAAGAAATGGAATCAAATCAACTCGGCTGATTCAACAACAGGTAATATGAAAAAAGCATTAAAAAATTATGCTGATTTTCTATCGTTTTCCGCAAAATCATATCGTGAAGCTCAAAGCAGGGCAATAGACAGATCATATAATATTCCTTTGTGGTAAAGCGGTTAGAAAAATTTTTATTGTTTTAAAATACATAATAGTTGATGATTATATGAAAAAAACAAAAGATATTATTTTAATTTATAACAGTAATTATTATGAAATAGTTTAAGCGTTTGTTTTTGCGTGTGTTTTTATGTTGTCTAAACAGGCAACATAATTAAGATTATTAAAAATTTAAAAGGAGTTTTAATTATGTTTTGTAAAAATTGCGGAACCAAACTTAATGAAGGAGCACTTTTTTGTCAGTCCTGTGGCGCAAAGCAGGAAGTTGACCCGAATGCAACGGTGGTTTTAAATCAAGCGGAGACTTCCGAACCGGTTCAACCAAGCGGTAATGCCGGATATACATCCACTCCAAACTACAATAACCAGCCGAATTATTCTGCTCCACAACAGAGTAATTATCCAAATCAGCAAAATTATGGTGCAAATCCGAATTTTAATGGGCAGTACGGTTATGCACCGCAGGTGCCTAATGTTGCACCCGGAGTTTATGGCGTTTCATTCGGAGAAGCTATTAAGTTGTTCTTTACTAATTATGTTAATTTTAAAGGTCGTGCTTCAAAAAGTGAATACTGGTGGATATTCTTGTTTAATGTGTTAGTTAATATTCCCAATTATATTTTATCTGTGATCGTTCCACCTGTAAGTGGATTGATCAGTTTAGCACTGATTATTCCTGGATTGGCTTTATACGTTAGAAGAATGCATGATATTGGAAAACATTGGTATCGTATTTTTATAGGACTTATACCGATTGCCGGAATAATTATCATGATAATTGATTTGTGCAAAGATAGTGATGGAGACAATGAGTGGGGTTATGGCCCAAATCATAATTAAGGCATTACGATTAAATGGTGGCTGATATGAAATATTGTGACTTTTGCAAAAACCATATTGAAATAGCTAAAAAATGTCCGTACTGCGGAAACTACATATACACTTTTGCGGCAGAATTTATATTTGGTCCAACTAAAAATGACTTTTTCCCGTGCGAAGTGAATTTAACAGATAAGTTTTTAATTGTTAAGAAACGGTCTAAATGTTCATTTTTGGGGCAAACTGTAGCTGCCGCTGCTGGTGGAATTATTGGTGCAGCGATTGCAGCAAATGCCGAAAAAGCAAAAAGTGTAGATTTTGGATATTATCCTATTTCCAATATAAAATACGCTATTTATCCTTATAGAAATAATAAGCTAAAGAATAATTTAGCAGTTAAGATTGTAAATACGGACGATACTGATTTTATATTACGCTTTGATTTGAATGGTGTGTTTTGCGAATCAATGACAAAGCGTTTTATTAACGGCATTTCTGATGTAGGAGTTAATATTCAAAGCGGCTTAAATCAAAATAATGGAGAGGTTTATTGCAAAAATCCGTTTGTTGATATTAATACATTTGGCGTTTATCGTTTTACTGAAAGTAAAAAAGCTGATTCATCCGCTAATAATGTATATGCTACTACTTACAACGAATGCAATACAAATAACATCCCTCCAAAGTTTTGTTATAATTGCGGTTATTCGTTAAAAGAAAATGATAAATTTTGTGCTAAATGCGGTCAAAAAATTAAATATGAGGAGAATTAATATGAAAAGAAAAATAATATCAGTAGTTTTAGCTTTAATTTGCATTTCTGTTTTATTTGTGGGATGCGGTAAAGTTGTAGACAAAAACAATAATGTTGTAAATGGGACATTTTCGGATTATATTGTTGCTGAAAAAGTAGGTTATGCAAATACAGATAAATTTGAAACATCTAATGCCGGAATTCGTTATGAAAGTGACGGAAAATTTGGAGTTGCATCATTAAACGGTCTGTATGAAACAGGTACAATTTTTGAAGCAGTTCGTGATGTAAATAATTATTTTCAAGTTTGGTCAAAAGCACCGGCTTCTCCTGATGATATTTCGGGTTGGAATTCTTCAAAATTGATCGACGGAAAAGGAAATACTATTGTTCCGGAAGGGTATGCGGCTTTTCGTGTATTAAATGAAAGATACATTCAAGTTGCGACTGTATCTGCCAGAACGTATTCAAAAGAAAAATGTCTTGTAAGTTGCTCTGATAATTATTATTGCAGTATTGCTTATCAAAATTCGGAAAATTGGTCGCATTATACGGGAACTTGGTATGTGTATGATATCGTAAACCAAAAAATAGTTTCCAATCTTTCCGGTACAGATGATAAAACACTCGTTACCAAAGGAAGATTTATCACTTATAATGTCGATGGAAAATATATTACAGTTGATGAAAATGGTGAAACCATTACTGGCGTAAAAACTGTATTTGATGACGGTTCATATTCAGTAGAAAGCAAAATGGGTGAAGTTTATGGTGCCGATGGCAAACTTTTGTTTGAATATGACCTTGCTGGCTTTGTTCCAAAAGCTGAAGAATATGGATATTATGTAGCAAGTAAGTACGTCGGTGGCAGTTCAAAGTATGCAGTAATGGACAACACAGGTAAAATAATATCATCAGAATTTGATGATTTTATTACAGTTTACGGCGAAATCTTTGAAAGTGGTGATAAAATTTATAACTTAGAAGGCAAAAGCATTATAGACGGTACTTATAAATCTGTTTGGCCGGATAAAGTTTTCGGTCAGTATTATATGCTTCACAATGATGGATATTATACTCTTATTGACAAAAACGGCGCAGTCTACTTTAATGGACCGTATGATGATAATCATACTGTTTCAGACAGTGATTTCTTAGCTTCCGAGAAAAAAGACGGAGAATATTACTATTATTCGTATAGAGATCAAGATTACACTATAAAAGGATATAGTTTTGCTCCGTGGATTGTAAAAACCAATAGCAGCAATTCATTATATGATTTAGTTGATACTATGACAGGCAAAAAATTACTTGAGGGATATAGTGACTATAAGAGTGTAGCAAAAAGTGATTCTACATACTATGTATATGCAATGTATAACGGCGGAGCGGATATTTATTTAATTGAATCAAGTGCTTTATTAGAAGATGTTACAGCCAAAAAGAGTGATTTGTTTGATGAACTTTCTAAGGCATTTGAAAACGAAGGCATAAAAGTAACAGTAAACAAGGAAACCGGAGAAATTGCTCTCGATTCATCTGTTCTGTTTGGAGGCGATTCTGCTGAATTGACTTCTGACGGAAAGGCTTTCTTAAATAAGTTTATTAAAGCATATACAACTGTTGTAGGAACAGATAGATATGCATCGTTTATTACAAAAACTATGGTTGAAGGACATACGGCACCGGTAAGTGGAAGCACCTATGCAAGCGGTTTGAAACTTTCAGAAGAACGTGCTGCAAATGTTAAAAATTATTGTTTGTCATCCCAAACGGGCGTTGATATAACAATTATAAATAATAAACTTGAGGCAGTTGGGTATTCCAACAGCAAACCGGTTTATAAGAATGATGGAAGTGTTGACATGGATGCATCAAGACGGGTATCGTTTAGGTTCATGGTTAATGTTGAGGAGTAATTCAAGAAGACAATAAAGATGCGGAGATGTAACACATGTGGTTCAATGGTTGAAGATAGCCACAAATTCTGTTCAAAATGCGGAGGATCAAGTTTTTCAGAAGCAATCAATGAGAATGTACATACGGTTCCGAAATTAAGCGATTCAGTCCAAAACTCTTATTCTCCGATTGGCGGACAAATACAAGCAGTCGAAAATATAGGTGCAAAAATAGATTCAATTAATGCCGAAGAAAATAGTGGAAATGGCAATATTATTGCTGGCATCGTTGGAGCATTTTTGTTTTCGTTAATCGGTGCTTTAGCATATTTTATCCTCTATCAAATAGGCATAATTGCCGGAATCAGTGCCTTGATCATATTTGTTCTTGCAGACTTTGGATATGGATTATTTGCAAAAACAAACAGAAATTCATCATCCGTATGTTTGATTACCGCAATTGAAATTACTGTTGTTATGATCTTTTTAAGTGAATTCTTCTGCCTTTCTTTTGAGGTGTTTAAGGTATATAAAGGCATGGGAATTTCAATCTTTGATGCAATAAGAGCAACGCCGGAATTTCTTTCAGACTCTGAGATTGGCGGAGCAGTCGCTGGTGATTTAGTATTTGCTTAAGTATTTGGTGCATCGGCAATTTTTCATGGGGACAGTATTTCTTCGCTTTCCTTTTGTATCTTGTTTGCGCATCGTACCTGCTCGTGCTCACAAAGAAAAATAAAAAGTTTTACTTCGTCTTTTTGCCCTACCTTTTGAACCTTGCTTCCGGCATAGTCTATTTCTTAAGACTTTTAGGTTTAATTAAAGGCTATAACGACTTTTTGATGTAAAAAGACACTTTTAACGGGTAACAAAATTTGATACCCGTTTTTTTGTATAATTTTCAGATTTTTTTCATACAATTAAACAGCCATTGATTTGAGTGGAGTGGAGTTGTATGAGAGACACATACGGTCGGGCGGTAAGGCTCGGAGAATACATAATAGAAACGGGAGCGACTGTCAGGGCAACCGCTAAGGTTATGGGCGTTTCAAAATCGACAGTACATAAAGATGTTACCAAAAAGCTTAAATATGAAAATTATGAGCTTTTTAAGGCCGTAAGCAAGGTTTTGCTTAAAAATAAGGAAGAGCGTCATATAAGGGGCGGAATGGCGACAAAGAAGAAATACGAGCAAAAGAAAGCACTTAAATGTTGAAAAAACATTTTTTGTTGGTATAATATAATTATAAAAAAGAACAAGGGATGTTTTTATGAAAGTTTTAATGATTAACGGCAGTCCGCATGAAAACGGAAACACTTATATATCGCTTAAAGAAATCGAAAAGGTTTTCAGTGAAAACGGTATCGAAAGCGAGATAATAAACATAGGCAAGGACCAAATAAGGGGTTGCATTGCATGTGGCAGTTGTTCAAAAACGGGCAAATGCATTTTTGACGATAAGGTAAACCGGGCGGCAGATAAGCTTAAAAGCGCCGATGGCCTTATTGTTGCCACACCCGTTTACTATGCTTCGCCGAACGGCACTTTGCTATCTTTCCTTGACAGGCTGTTTATGAGCTCTAAATACGATAAGAGAATGAAAATAGGCGCTTCCGTTTCGGTTGCAAGGCGGGGCGGAACTACGGCGACCTTCGATGTTCTTAATAAGTATTTCACGATAAGCGGAATGCCCATAGCTTCGAGCCAATACTGGAACAGTGTTCACGGTGGCGGAATAGGTGAGGCTTTATCGGATGCCGAAGGTCTTCAAACCATGAGAACACTTGCAAACAACATGATATTTCTTATGCGTTCGGTAAGCTTAGGAAAAGAAAAATACGGTTTACCCGAACTTGAGCCAGTCGAAAGAACGAGCTTTATAAGATAAAATAACACCGTGTACAATTTGTACACGGTGCTTTTATTTTTTACGGGTTACAAACTCCGCACGGTTTATACATAGAGTTAATAAGCTCATCTCTCGACTCGGTTTTGTAAAGATTAGTGTCTTTGATTTTTGCGGCGCAATAACAGTTAGACTTATGAAAAATCTTACTGTTTTTGTTTGCAAAATATATACCGTCAAACGAGTCCGAATTTTTTGCTTTTGAAGATGCTGCGCTTTGTGTTTTTGTGTAAGTTTTACTTTCCGTTTCGGTATTGTCAATACCGTATAGGGCGATTAACTCGGCATTTTTGTCTTCAATAATAACATCGGTGTTTTCGGCTTTAACCTCGCTCTTTGCGGTTGTACCGCTTTTACACCCTATAAGAGATAAAATAAATAAAACGGTAAAACAAAGTATAATTATTCTTTTCATTTTGTTGCCTTCTTAATAACTTTAAGAATTTCGCAAAACGGAATAATTGCAATAGCTAAAAGAAGCGAAATAAAGAAAGCTTTTGCGTTTAAGACGGTTAGTCCGAATAGATATCCTGCCGGAGTTAATATAAGGAATAAAACGATAAACAGTATAAGAATTGAAGAAACGGTCATAAAACTGTCAAGAGAGAGTCTTGTAGAAATAATCGATTTATAAGTTCTTATATTAAATGCATGGAAAATCTGCGACATAGCTAAAACTGCAAATACCATTGTCATTGCAACGGAAATTTGACCTATTGAATATCCTACTGTGAAAGCAACAAGTGACATAGCGGTCATAAATAAAGCTTCAAGGGAAATATCAATTAAGGTTTTGTTATCGAAAAGTCTGCCCGAAAGGGAGTGACTGCGTTCGCTCATAACATTGTCTTCGGCTTTTTCGGTAGAGAGCGCAATAACGGGTGCGCAGTCGGTCAAAAGGTTTATCCAAAGAAGCTGAACGGCACTTAAAGGCGGTTTCTTAAAGATAATAAGTCCTAAAAGATAAACTAAAATTTCCGCAACATTACAGCTTAAAAGGAAAGCAACGGTTTTTTGAATGTTTGCAAAAAGTCCACGGCTTTCTTTGATTGCCGAAACGATAGAGCAAAAATAACTGTTCCTTATTATAATATCGGCGTTTCCACGGGCAACATCACTGCCGTTTTCACCCATATTGCAACCGATATCGGCGGCGGCGAGTGCTTGAATGTCCTTAAAGCCGTCACCCGTTACAGTTACGGTTTCACCCGACTTTTTAAGAGCATCAATTATTCTTATTTTGTCTTCGGGACAAATTCTCGCAAATACCGAATATTTTGAAATGTTATTATATAACTCTTCGTCAGACATTTCCGCAAGTTCTGCACCGGTTATAACTTTGGTGTCGTCCTTAAGAATGCCGACTCTTCTTGCAATTGCTCCTGCGGTAAGCGGGTTGTCACCCGTTATCATTATGGTTCTTATACCTGCATTTTCGCAAGATTTAATGGCGGCAATTGTGTCGGTTCTCGGCTGGTCATCAATACCTAAAAGTCCTACAAAGTTTAGACCGCTTTCAACAAGCGAGAAAGACGGGTTTGCCGGAATTTCGTCAAGCGGCTTCATGGCAACTAAAACCACTCTGTACGCTTCTTTGGCAAATTCGTCATTTATTTTAAGAATGTTTTCGGGGTTCGCTTCGGTTAAATATTCAACGAGCATTTCGGGAGCACCCTTAACTATCGCAACGGGTGTTCCGTTAATAACATTTATGCTTATTGTGGCTTTCTTAGAAAAGTCAAACGGAACAAATCCGACTCTCGGATATAAATTGCCGATTTCGGTTTCGTCAAGACCGCAATAGGATGTACAAGCCGATTTTACCGCCGCTTCAGTCGGGTCGTCTTCTAATGTTGAACAAGCGGTTGCGAGTCTTAAAATCATATTGTTTTTTTCGTTAATAGGGGTATTGTCAAGCTCAAAAACAGCATCACCGTCAAATATTTTGGCGAGTTGCATACTGTTATGCGTAATAATTCCGGTTTTGTCGGCGCAAATAACAGTTGTTTTTCCGAGTGTTTCAAGAGCGCTGACTTTTTTTATTATTATTTCGTCTTTAATCATTCTTTCAATGCCTAATGCAACGGCAACTGTAGATATTGCCGGTAAACCTTCGGGAATAGCGGCAACGGCAAGAGCCATGGCGTTAAGCAAGGAAGTAATTGTTGTTGCGGCAAAGCCTAAGGTGTTAAAGTTTTGGATAACACCTATAAGAAAAACCACAGCGCAAATTATTAAAATGATTATATTCGAAAGTTTAGCGGTTGAGTCGAGCTTTTCCTTAAACGGCATTGTTTCCTTACCGATTTGCTGTCCTATTGCAGAACTCTGACCTAATGTTGTAAATAAGCCCGTTTCAACAACAACGGCTTTTGCTGTACCGTAACTTACGGCGCAACCGGAATAAACCATATTTGTTCTCTTTGTAACGGGGGTAATGTCGTCTAAAATATCTTCGGCTTTCTTGTTAACCGGAATATCTTCACCCGACAAAACATATTCGTTACAGGCAAAATTATTTGCTTCAATTATTCTTGCATCGGCGGTTATATAGTCGCCCTCTTTAAGAAGAATAATATCACCGGGCACTAAGTCTTCGGACGGAATTTGCTTTTTTATTCCGTCACGGATAACTAAAGCCGTAGGGTGAGCAATGCTTTTAAGCGCATTAAGTGCAAGTTCGCTTCTGTAAAGGTGATAGGCGCTTATTAGTGCATTAATTACTACTATTAAAATGATTAAAAGCGGAGAGAAAATATCCGTTTTTTCATATACAATCGATATAATAAACGATAAAATTGCAATAATCGATAATGCATAAACAAATTTGTTGTTAAGTTCACTTAAAAAATGCTTTTTATAAGACGGCTTTTCAATGTTTTTAATTGCATTTTTTCCGTACTTTTTAAGTCTTAGGTCGACAACACCGTTTGCAAGACCGTTTTCGGAATTGCTTTCAAGTTCATTAACAACACTGTTAATGTCACTACTGTGCCAAATCATTAAATCACCTCAAATTATACATTAAGCTTTGACTCAATATTTTCGGTATAAAGTCGGCTTAAAACAGGTTTAACTTCAGTCCTTAAAAATTCTTCAACCTGAGATACGCTTCTGCCGATAAACTGTTCGGGCTTTAGTGTTTTAAGTATTTCGTCTTTGTTAAGCGGAATATTATCGTCATTAGCAAGTAAATCAATAAGGTTGTTTTCTTTACCTTCTAATTTAACTCTCTTCGCAGCAGTATGGGAATGAACACGAATGATTTCGTGTAATTCCTGACGGTCTTTGCCACGCTTTACGGCTTCCATCATAATGTTTTCGGTTGCCATAAAGGGTAATTTTTCGTTTACCCGTTTTGCGATAACCTTTTCATATACTACTAAATTGCTTGTTACATTTAAGTAGATATTGAGAATTGCATCAACCGCCAAAAATGCTTCCGAAACGGATATGCGTTTATTCGCACTGTCGTCAAGTGTTCTTTCAAACCACTGTGTAGAAGAAGTAAAAGCAGTGTTTTGAAGGTCGCAAATAACATATCTTGATAATGCCGACATTCTTTCGCATCTCATGGGGTTGCGTTTGTACGGCATAGCAGAAGAGCCGATTTGGTCTTTGCCGAACGGTTCTTCCATTTCTTCAAATGACTGTAAAATTCTTAAATCGTTAGAGAATTTGTAAGCACTCTGCGCAATACCGCATAGTGCGGATAAAACAAAATAGTCAACCTTTCTCGAATAGGTCTGTCCCGATACGGGAACGGTGGCGGCAAAGCCCATATTTTCGGCAATTAAACCGTCAAGCTTTTTAACCTTTTCTTCGTCACCGGAAAAAAGCTCCATAAAACTTGCCTGTGTGCCCGTTGTACCTTTCGAGCCTAAGAGCTTAAGGTCACTAAGTTGAAATTCGAGATTTTTAATATCGCTTAATAACTCATTTATCCAAAGTGTCGTTCTTTTTCCTACTGTCGTAAGCTGTGCAGGTTGAAGATGCGTGTAAGCAAGACAGGGGAGATCCTTATACTTTTCTGCAAAATCGGAAAGGTTTTTAACAACGGCTGCCGCCTTTTTAAGAACGATTTCACCTGCGGTTTTCATAGCTATTATGTCCGCATTATCGCCAACATAACAACTTGTTGCGCCTAAATGTATAATCGGTTTTGCGTTAGGGCACTGAACACCGTAGGCATAAACATGGCTCATAACATCGTGGCGCACCTGTTTTTCACGCTCTTCGGCGACATCATAGTTAATATCATCGGCGTATTTTTCGAGCTCTTCAATTTGCTCTTCTGTTATGTTAAGTCCGAGCTCTTTTTCCGCTTTTGCAAGAGCAATCCATAACTTTCTCCAAGTTTTGAACTTAAAGTCGTTAGAAAAGATATATTGCATTTCGGCACTCGCATACCGTGTGCTTAAAGGCGAAATATATGAATCTCTGTTTAAGGCCATTTTAACTACCTCACAATAAATAAATTAATAGATAAAAACACCTATACATTTTACCATTTTTAAGCATTTTTGTCAAATGTCATTATATTGGAAAACACAAAAAAGCGGCCACTTAAAAAGTGACCGATTTTTTACTTATTATTAAACACATTCACTCCCAAAACTCCTAAGATAATGGGGATACAAAGTATTATTTCCCAAACAGAGAAGCTTTCTTTCAGTATGAATATACCGGCAAAAAGCGATACTACCGTAATAATGCTTGAAAATGAAGACGAGCAAACCGCCGGAATGTGTGTTGTAGAGTAATTGTAAAGTAAAAATGCAAAAACCGAAGAGATTATGGCAAGATAGATAATCGAAGTAATAAAATCTAAGGAAGAAAAAGCGATTTTTATTTCGGTTATGTAATCTTTTCCGAGCACTCCGGCTGCTATTGAGTTAAAGCCTATAAAAGCCGTAAGGAACATAAAGTAGGTCCGTTCAAACGGTGTAAAGGAAGAAGAAATGTTACGGCTTAGTATGTTAAATGCAACAGCGCAAATAACGGCTCCTATCAAAAGGACAACTCCTAAAGTTTTGTTTTTTGCGCCGTCATTTGAAAGAAAACTGATAAGGCAAACACCTAAAATGGAAACAAAGGTACATATTCTTTGCAAATTATTTGGCTTTTCGGTTGAAAATACTGACGAATAAAGCAAAACACCTACGGGAACGAGAGAAATTATAATTCCCGATAAAGCGGAAGAAACATTATTAATTCCGTAAAGTTCTAAAATAAAGTAAAAAAGCGGTTGCGCAAGACTCATTAACAAAAGCTTTTTAAGAGGCTTTCCTTTTAGATTTATTTTTATAAGTCCCGTTATAACAAGTAGGTTAAGTACCAAAAAAGCAACGGTAAAACGAGCCGCCAAAATTATTAGCGGGTGAGCAACCGACAAAGCTATCTTTGAAAAAATAAAACTGAAACCGAAAATAACATTTGCAAAAAGTGCCGCAAATATCCCTGAAATTTGTTTTGAATTCATAAATTTCTCCAATTTTTATTACTTGTTTAAGTTACCATTATTAAAGCAGTTTGTCAAGATTCCGCCATGACATTTGTGCAGTTGTTGACAAAAGTCCATATAAATAATAAAATAGATGTGAAATAATAAAAGCAAACAGAGGGGATAAAATGATTGAAGGGTTAAATAAAACAGATTGTACCGGGTGTCATGCATGTTTTTGTGTCTGTCCTGTAGACGCAATAAATATGGACACTGATGAAAAGGGCTTTTTATATCCTCTTGTAAACAAAGATATTTGCATAAATTGCGGTCTTTGTCAAAAAAATTGTCCTGTCATAAATCAAATAAAAACATCTAATGAACCCGTAGCCTACGCTGTTTATAACAACGATGAAAAAACAAGGGTCAATAGTTCCTCGGGTGGTGTTTTTTCGCTTTTGGCAGAGAAAATTATTGATTGCGGCGGAGTCGTTTACGGTGCGGTCTTTGACGAAAATTTTAATGTATTTCATCAAAGAACAGATAAAAAATCAGGCATAGAATTTATGAGAACGTCTAAGTATGTTCAGAGTAAAATCGGCAATACATATCGTTTGGCAAAAAAAGATTTAGATGAAAACCGTACCGTTTTGTTTACGGGCACTCCGTGTCAAATTAACGGACTATTGTCTTTTCTTGACAATAAGCCGTATAAAAATCTTTATACCCAAGATATCATTTGTCACGGTGTTCCATCAAGCAAAGTTTGGCAAAAGTATTTGGATTACAGAAGAAAAAAAGATAAAAAAACAATTACTTCCATAAATTTCAGAGCGAAAGCCCCCAGTTGGAAAGGATATAATATTAACATTAAATACGATAACGGTGAATATATGTGTATGCGAAGAAAAGATTATTATATGCTGCCGTTTATCTATAATTTTATATTAAGAGATTCTTGTTATGACTGTAAGTTTAGAACTATGAAAAGGGCGTCCGACTTAACATTAGCCGATTTTTGGGGTGTAGATAAAGAAATTCCGGAGTTATTTGACGATAAGGGTACATCGTTCGTATTGGTTAATTCAAAAAAAGGTCAAGAGCTTTTTGACGGAATAAAATCTGAGACAACGTATATAAAGACCACTCCCGAAACCGGAATAAAACATAATAAACCTTGCATAGACTCACCAAAAATGCCGGATACACGAGAAGATATTTTCAAGAATATCGATAAAATGAGTTATGAAAGACTAATTAAAAAATATGTAGTGAAATATACTTTCCCCTTAAGGAAAAAACTCATTAAAAAAATAAAAAATATTATTAATTGAAAAAAGCGGTTACATAATTTTATGTAACCGCTTTTTTTGCCTCTAATGAATACTTTTTAATTTTTTCTTCGCTAAAAGCCGTAATATCCATTTTTAGTTCTTTTTTTCGTTTTATTAAATTAATCGTGTAAATTGTCTTTTCTTATAGAAGCCGCATATTCTTTAATTTTTTGGTCGTCTCTTTTTTGCGATGAATTTAAGGGGAATGCATCCATAAAAATTATTTGTTTCGGGTGAGCAAATTTAGGCAGAACAGATTTAATTTTCTCTTCACTCGCTTTTCCTACAACCGCCAAGCCGACTGACTCACCGTGAGTATCAGAGGGGACGGCAAAGGCGTAAGCCTCTTTAATATCGGGCAATTTAAGGACGGCTTTTTCGACATCTTCAGAGCATATTTTTTCACCGCTGTGATTTATAACATTCGATATTCTGCCCTTAATATATAATTTATTATCTTTAATAAGTCCTAAATCGCCGGTCATATAATATTTTTCTTTAATAGATACAGCTTTTGTTTTTGTATTTACAAGTATTTTTCCGCAACCGTCACTGTCGGCATCTTCTATTTTAACATCTGCAT
Source organism: Acutalibacteraceae bacterium (assembly GCA_045642125.1). Lineage (GTDB taxonomy): Bacteria > Bacillota > Clostridia > Oscillospirales > Acutalibacteraceae > UBA737. The sequence goes on from JAZUIE010000006.1 coordinate 102,798, forward strand.
GAACTGAGATTTCACCTGCAAAGCCATCGGTAATTTCTTCGGGTGTATATAATCGGGAGTTTTTGTTTGCGTTTATAAGAATTTTACCGAGTAGATTATACAAAAAGCTGTTTGACGGGTTTTCGCAAATAAAAGAAGTTACTGCTCCGACTTCGGTAGTGCCGTAAGAAGAATACAAAAACTTAAAACTTTTGTATTTCGTGAGTTGCTTTAATACATGGGGATATACTTTTTCTCCGAGTGCAAGGACAAAATGGGGAATATAAGTTTTTTCGTTGTTGCATAGAATAATTCGGTGTAACATAGTTGATGTACCTATAAATAGTAAAGGTTCGTTATCTAGAAGTGCTTTTTTTACTTTTACAGGGTTAAACGAGTCTATAGTGATTTCCAAGAAACTTATTCCCAAAAGGCAATAGACCAAAGCGAAAGAACCGGTGTTATGATACCAAGGGGAAGTATTGAACACTGTAATTTTTTTAAGTTTAAAAGCAAACTTGAAAAAATTAAAGAGCAGTTCGTTTGCATAATGTGATAAGGAATTTTCAATAAGTTTTCTTTCACCGCTTGTTCCTGATGTGAACATAACAATTGCCGTTTCGTTTTTTCCCCAGTCATAATCGGTAAACTCTCCGTCAACAAGTTCTATTTCGGATAATTTAATACCGGTTTGACCTTTGATATGTTTGTTTGTATCGTCATATATTTCGACACAGCCGTCCGGAAGTGTAACTTCGGTGCCAATGGGGATAAGCAACACCTTGACACCCACACGCAAAGCACCTGTAAAGGCATATAAAAACTCAGGTCTGTTGCCCATACAAATACCTAAAAAACTAATATTATTCTTCTTTATCCAAGCGCCCCAACGGGTGCTCTCGTTATAAAGCATATTCCAAGTAACCGTAATATCACGGTCCGGAAAAAACTTTATTGCCTTGTCGTTTCTTTTGAGTTTAAGCTGCATTTGCGGTCACCTTTTTAGCTGAAAATTTGCATATTATAATCGATAAAATTATGTTAAGTGCAGTTAATATTAAAAAAGTTATAAAATAATTACCGATAACACGGTTTATGATTTTATACTCAATTATGTGCAGGAAATACTCCAAAGCAGAAAAATAAGTAATAAAATTATGATACTTAAATATTTTTCTGCCTTTAATCATTAAGATAGGCTTAAAAATAATAACGGATAAGTAAACAATCGGGAAACAAATAAAAGAAGTGCCCGATAAAACATGAGTCTTGTTAAGAGAGTAAACCCATAATTCTGCCACCGCCAAAATAATAAGAAACGGTAAAATTTTTATCAGTTTACAGCTCGTGAAAAGAGATTTGTTTTTTTGTATTTCGGCACCGATAATAACAAATAAAATGCCGAATAAAAATCTTATCAAAACATCAAAAAGGGACTTTGCAAGTTTTGAATTATAAAGAAACGGGAAAATGTTATTTATATAGTCCGAAAATTCAACCAATGCTATTAAAACAGCGGAAAGAACAAAAATAACATTTCTAATAGGCTTATAATAAGATTTTTTCTGTATAAGAGAGTATATAAAAATTCCGAGCAGCAGCGGCGGTATAAACCAAAGCTGAACTGCGATACTGAGTCCCTCGCCGGAATTGAGTATCGGAATTTTAATTATCGAAATTAAAAAGCTTTTAAGGGTAAAAGAGCCTGTTTTTATCCATTTATTAACAAAAAACAGTAAAAGTGAAAATATTAAAACAGCAAAATAAAAGGAGGTATATTTTAGCAAATATTTCTTTTTATATGACTTGATATTATGTCTGTTGTCTGTTGTTTGTGAAAATAGATAACCTGCAATTAAGTAAAAAACGGGAATTAAAAAGAAAGTGAAATTAGAAAGTGTATCGGGGATATATTTATAAAAGTATGCACGAAAAAATGTATGAGAAAGTGCAACGGCTATAGCGCCGAAAAATTTAATATAATCAAAACCGGGTACATATTTTTCTTCTTTAACCATATTTTCTCCTAAATAGGCAGATTAAAGTTCTGCCAAAAGACTGATAAACTTTACCCACCCGTATTGCATAGGGGCAATACGGGGGGTAGCAGTTTTAACAGAAAGAATTAGTTCTCGTCCTTAATAGCCGCCTAAGCTGCGGTACAGTAAAGTGGGAAAACTCAACTCACATGATAAAACAAAATTTAATCTTCCGTATTGTCGATTTCTTCATAATAATATGAATAATCAATGCCTTTCATTATGATTTCACGGCTCATTATATCATCGGTCAAAGCGTTTTTAATCAGAGCAATAATTCTTTCTGAATTATCAACGCTTTTACGCATAGCATCAAGATAATCGCTTTTGTCAATCTTGCTCCAATCAACGCACCTTTTCAAATTCTTTTTTAGAATTAAATCAAGCCAGATTCTTGTGCTTCTGCCGTTGCCTTCCATAAAGGGGTGAGCAACATTCATTTCCACATATTTTTTCACAATATTTTCGAGGGTGTTTTCTGGCATCGCTTCAATGTGTTCAAGTGCTCCGTCAAGATAGAGCGCAGGGGCAAACGCAAACCCGCCTTTCGAAATATTAACAGAGCGAATTTGACCTGCAAAATCGTAAAGCCCCCCGAAAATGTAGGCGTGAATTTGCTGTAAACCCTTTGCTGTTCCGACTTCAATATTGTCAATAAATCCGCTCTCAAACAGTTCATACGCTTTTTGCTTGCTTTTTTCGTCAATGGATGTTTCCAAATTTTTCATCCATTGTTGGAAAACATCCGTCTTTTTACTCGGAACAACGGCAATAAGAACATTTAAGCCGTTTTCGTCAATAATGTCGGTATTATAAAACTTGCCGTCTTTCGCTTTTAATTTCAGTTGTTTGCAAATTGCAATCAACTGCGGATTTCTTCTTTTAATTGTTGCCCAATATACTCTCGGATTTACTGATTTTGTAAGTGCTTCGCAAATGTCCATAGCACAAAAGCACCATTTTGCGGTGTCTTCATCCCAAACGGCTCTGACGGGTGTTTTTTCAAAAAAGCGTATTGAAGTTTTTTGAAAATTATTATCCATAACGCCGTTCCTTTCTAATGCATTGGTTTGATATTGTTAAATTTTATACAGACATCATTCGTATCGTTATTTTATTATAACATATTTTCATATAAAAGTCAAAAATCCGCCCGAAGAATTCGGGCGGATAAATTTTGCTTTAAGTTAAGATTATTTCTTATCCTTAATTGCTGCCTGAGCTGCTGCCAAACGTGCAATCGGAACACGGAAGGGAGAGCAGGAAACGTAGTTAAGACCAATAGAGTGGCAGAACTCGATAGAAGACGGGTCGCCGCCGTGCTCACCGCAGATACCGCAGTGCATATCGGGACGGACGGAACGGCCGAGTTCGACAGCCATCTTCATGAGCTTGCCGACACCGATCTGGTCGAGCTTCGCGAACGGATCGGACTCGAAGATCTT
>JAZUIE010000007.1:0-35040 GCA_045642125.1 Acutalibacteraceae bacterium
TGTCTTTTGTTTATCAATCAGAGCCACTTGAAATGCAAGACAAATAAAAAACAGCAAAAAAATCCCGTCAGGTGGTACCAACACCTGACGGGCAGTTCTTCAGATACGCATATCCTTTGAACGAGTGAATAAATAATTATATATCGTATTTTATACTTTGTCAATTGGTAAATTTACCAAATTGCATTTTCCAAAGAAAGTTTATGCCACCTGCCCTACATAGCATTCCTTTTAACATTCGGGGTAGGAATGATTGTTATTACAGACGGCGGAATAGAGAGGAAAAAGGAATAGAGGTTATCCCACTAACAAGAAGATGATTATGGAAAAATGACAGCCATTTCGAAATGACTGTCATTTTTAATTTACCTATAAGGACGCTATTACTTCGCATCGTTTCTTGTGTAGTAGGTTGACCTGCCGCCACCGTGACGGGAAAGAGAGCCCTCTTCCACAAGTTTTTTAAGCGAATTTTCTATGGATGTTTTGCCGATGCCGTGCCAAAGCTCAAGCATTTCAACATTTTCGCCGCGAGCAACCTTATTATCACTATTATCGGAATGCAAACGAAAGGTGAAATTGTTTTTCCGCCCGACTGCCTTATTACATAGTAGAATATACAACCTATAATTGAAGCCAGCGCGTATATGTGTTTTTTCAGCACATAGGGTATTTTATCAACTAAAATATCGCGCACTATGCCTCCGCCTATGCCGGTTATAACTCCCATTGATATTGTGAGCAGGGCATTCTTTTCATAGCCCGCATTGATCGCTGTTTCCATACCGGTTACGGAAAACGCGGCAAGGCCTATCGCATCAAACAGGATGTTTATATTTTCTATCCGTTTTTCCATTTTTCAAATTTGTCAAAACTCAAACGGGCAATAATAAACATCAGTAACGATGTTACAGCCGCAATTGCCAAAAGAACTTTGTTTGAAAAAACAGCCGGTGGAAGTTGACCTAAAAGTATATCCCTGAGCATACCGCCGCAAACCGCCGTAACACATCCGACAAGTACAACGCCGAAGAGATCAAGTTCATACCTTGCCGCTATTAACGAACCGGAGATTGCGAACGCAACAGTGCCGATTATTTCCATAACAGTAAAAACTGCAGTGCCTATATTTTTCCTGTGTAATTTGAAATTGATACGATAACTAACCTTTAAGCTTATTGATAAGATCCGTTAATGCGTCCGAAAGACTTTCCTCAAATGTCGGATGCGGACGCATAGCATACATCAACTGTTCTGCGGTCATCCCGTTTGCAACAGCTTCGGAAATCTGCGAAATCATATCGGTAGCATTTTCACACATAAACTGAGCGCCGAGCACCTTATGCGTATTTGCGTGTGCCACTACTTTCATAAAGGCGCGATCGCCGTTTGCAATCACCGTTTTGGCATTACCGAACATTGTGGCTTTACCTGTTTTTACAGGAATGTCAGCGTCTTTGCATTGTGCCTCGGTCATTCCCACCGATGCGATTTCAGGACGGCAGTAAATACAACTCGGAACCACATTCATATCCGTATCATTATGCCTTCCGCAAAGCATATCGGCAAAAGCCGTTCCCTGGGCGGAAGCATAATGCGCCAGTTGAATTTTTGATGACACATCGCCGATTGCAAAAATTCCGGGTATTGAGGTTTGATAATTTTCATCGACTTTTATTCTGTTTCCATCCGTTTCAGGAATCAACTTATCGGCAAATAGCCCGTCAAAAAACGGTTTACGGCCTATAGCACACAAAACCGCTTCACCTACGGCTTCTCCCGCCGCATCCTTTGATTTGAATTTGACAGAAATGCCATGAGAACCGTTTTCAATACATTCCACCATGGAATTCACATAAATTTTAATGCCTCGTTTTTTGAAAATCATCGAAAGATTCTGGCTGATTTCCTTGTCCGCTATCGGCAGTAACCTATCCATACCCTCAATAACGGTCACATCGCACCCTAAATCATTGTAAAAATTCGCAAATTCAACGCCGATAACACCGCCGCCGATTATTACTATTGATTTGAACAAACGATCGCTGCCCTCAAGCAGCTCATCGGAAGTATAGACGCCCGGAAGATCAAGACCGGGAATCGGCGGTTTTGCGGGTACGGAGCCGGTGGCGACCAAAATATTTTCACAGGTGTATTTACAGACCTTTTCACCGCTTAAAACTTCAACTTCTCCCGGAGCACTGATTTTGCCGGTACCGCGAAGCAAATCTACTTTTGCACTCTTAAACATTGCTTCAATTCCGGCAGAAAGTTTTTCACATATTGACCGTTTTCGCGCAAAAACCGCTGCTATGTCTATTTTTATGCCGTCGGCGGTTATGCCTATGTTCTCTCCTCCTGAAACATCACTGTAAATCCGTGATGAATGGAGCAAAGTCTTAGTGGGTACGCATCCTCTGTTAAGGCAAGTTCCGCCCGGCTCACGGTTTTCCACAACGGCGACTTTAAGCCCCAGCTTTGCGGCGCGCAGTGCGGCAACATATCCGCCCGGTCCGGCTCCTATTACGATAAGTTGATAGTCCATATATTATATCTCCTGTTTTTCAAGCATTTTACACAAATCATTTTTAATGCGGGCGTCTATTTCAGCTGAAATCAGGCCTTCTTTAATGTCAGTACCGGTAAATCTTTTACCGCTGAGCGCAGATTCTATCTGCGCCGGAATTTCCCAATCCATCGCGTCCGTAAATACCCGAACGCGGGCAATCAGCCCGTAATCAATCTGAAACTCGAATGTAACGGTACCCCAACCGAATGTTTCCTCACAACAAAATGTTGCGGTTGTATCAGAGCCGAAACGCCAGTCATCACTTGCATAATAATTTGTCTTACTCGCAACCTCGTTTTCCATATCGGGCGTAAAAATAAACTCTTTCGCCGAGAATCCGTAGACATTTTCCGCCGAACAAACAAGTTCGCGGCACAAAGCCGCTTTGGTTATTTCCGGCGCAACGTCAAAAAGGTTTATTATTCTTGAATGTACGGAATCAACGCCTTTTGCTTTCAGTTTGGACTTCGGGGGATTCAAATATCTGCCGACAAGATTCATATCGGCATTTATGAGAAGCGTGCCGTGATGATATGCCCGGTCGCCGCTTTTATAAAAAGCATTTCCGGAAAATTTTCTTCCGTCGATTTCAAGATCGTTTCGTCCTGAAACCACCGCGTCTATACCAAAACTACGGCAGGCACGGCATATAACATCCGTTTGCCGCTTGATATCAAAATCTTCCCGCGGCAGAATAAAGGTAAAATTGAGATTTCCGCTGTCGTGAAATACCGCGCCGCCGCCCGAAAGCCGCCGCGCAAGGCGACCGCCTTCTTCTTTGAGCAGTGACACACGGCATTCCTTAAAAGCATTCTGATTTCTGCCTATCACAACCGTTTTTTCATTTTGCCATAAATAGAGCAGTACCCCGTCGGAAGGGCCCGATTTCAGCAATACCTCTTCTCTGGCAAGATTGATAAACGGGTCTTTGCAGTCCGTGCGGTACACATAAAGCGAATTAATCATTTTTACTCCAACGAAGCACGGGGTTTCTTGCCGCGTGTACCTCATCGGGACGGGCCGTTTGTGCGTGATGAGGGGCAGCTTTCATATATTCGGGATCATCAAATCCCAACTTATACAATTTACGGAACACTTCTGCCGCCTTATCAAGATTCTCTTTGCTTTCGGTTTCGGTAGGTTCAAGCATAAGCGCCTCGTGAACGATAAGCGGGAAGTACATTGTCGGCGGATGCATTCCGTAATCTATAAGCGTTTTTGCAACATCAAGCGCAGACACGCCGGTTTCTTCTTTATACCCGCTTAAATCAAGCACAAATTCGTGCATACATATCCTGTCAAACGCGGGCTTAAAAGTACCCTTTATCCTGCTCATTAAATAATTCGCATTAAGCACGGCGTTTTGCGCCGCCTCCGTAATGCCTTCTTTTCCGAGCGTCATAATATAAGCGAGCGCCTTAACCACGACTAAAAAGTTGCCCGAAAATGAACGAACCTGCAAGGCATCCTCGCCGTCCATCAGAGCGGATTTAGGCAAAAACTTTGCAAGAAAGTCCTTGCAACCCACTACGCCCGCACCGGGACCGCCCCCACCGTGAGGAGTTGCAAATGTTTTATGAAGATTTGAATGAATACAGTCAAATCCCATATCGCCGGGACGAACAATACCCATAATTGCATTTAAGTTTGCACCGTCATAATAGCAAAGCCCTCCGGCCTCATGGACAAGTCGTGTGATTTCAAGAATGTTTTTATCAAATATCCCCACAGTATTGGGGTTTGTAAGCATAAGACCCGCTGTATCTTCCCCTAAAACTTCTTTTAATGCTTCAAGGTCTACGCATCCGTCAGATGCGGAAGGTACATTTACAACAGTATATCCGCACATACTCGCGGTTGCGGGATTTGTGCCGTGAGCCGAATCGGGAACAATGATTTTTGTGCGCTTGTCCGCATCGCCGCGGCTTTCGTGATACTTCTTTATAAGCATAACACCGGTAAATTCACCGTGAGCGCCGGCTGCGGGCTGAAATGTACAGTCGTCCATACCAAAGATTTCTAAAAGATACTTCTTAGCCGTATCAAAAACTTCTTTGCATCCTTTAACCGTATCGGAAGGAGCCAGCGGATGAACCGATGTGAATCCCGGCAGTGCCGCCATTTCCTCGTCTATTCGCGGATTGTATTTCATTGTGCATGAACCCAGCGGATAAAATCCGGAGTTCACTCCGTGAACATTACCGCACAATTCGGTATAATGGCGTGAAATATCAACCTCCGCCATTTCAGGAAGCACAGGAGGTTCCCCGCGTGAAAGATTTGCAGGAAGAGATACGGTTTCTACATCGCATGCCGGCAATATCGAACATCCCCGACCGGATATGCTCTTTTCAAATACCAGTTTCATTATGCCAGCACCTCCTTTACAATTGAAACGGCTTTATCGAGTTCTGCTTTTGATACCTTTTCGGTAGCGCACCACAGTATATCGCCGTCAATATTCAGTCCGCCGAGAATGCCGTTTGATTCAAGCGCGGATAATACCTCGTCGGCTTTGGGAATAACAGTTACAAATTCATGGAAAAACCCGCCGCTGAATTTAAGAGAAACACCGGGAAGTTTACACAGCTGAGCCGCGAGATAATGAGCCTTGCTCATAGACTGAGTCGCAACATCCGCCAAACCTTTTGCGCCCATAACAGAGAGATATAATCCGGCAGTAAAAGCGCATAATGCCTCGTTGGAACAAATATTTGAGCTTGCCTTTTCGCGGCGTATATGCTGCTCACGCGCCTGCAAAGACAAAACATACGCTTTATTACCCCTTGCGTCAACCGTTTCGCCCACAATACGACCCGGCAGTTTACGCATATATTTATCAGTTGAGGTCATATACCCGAGATAAGGACCGCCGAAGCCAAGCGGCAAACCAAGCGGCTGAGCCTCGCCGACAGCTATATCGGCGCCGCATTCCCGCGGCGTTTTCATTATGCCGAGCGCAACGGGATTGCACCCCATTATATATGCGGCGCCTGCCGTATGTACCGCTTCGCCTATCTCTTCTGCGTTTTCAAAAAGGCCGAAAAAGTTGGGTTGCTGAATGTAAACGCCGGCAACATCGTCGGTAAGCATTTTTTTAAGCGCATCAATATCTGTTTTGCCGTCTTTAACCGGCACAATCTTTAATTCGCTGTTTTTACCGTAACAGTAGGTCTTCACCGTCTGAATGGTGTCGGGATGTGAAGCGCCTGAAATTAGCGTTACCGTCCGCTTACGGTCCCGGCACATGGCAACGGCTTCAGCGGCGGCGGTCGCGCCGTCATAAACCGAAGCGTTTGAAACATCCATTCCGGTGAGTTCGCACATCATGGTTTGATACTCAAATATTGACTGTAAAATGCCCTGACTCATTTCCGCCTGATACGGTGTATATGCGGTCAAAAACTCTTCTTTAGCAGGGATATATGAAACAATACTCGGTATTACGTGATCATACGCGCCGGCACCGCGGAGTATAGTTTTAAACACTGTGTTTTTATCCGCCATGGCCGAGATTTTGCGACGCACTTCAAGCTCACTCATACCGGCGGGCAGATTTAATCCATCGCTTAAGTACATTTCACCCGGAACGTCTTTATACAATTCACTGAAACTACCGAGCCCTATGGCGTTTAACATCTGTTGCCGTTCCTTATCTGTGGAAGGCACATAACTTCCCATATACTAATCCTCCTTGCAGAACTCGGCGTAAGCGTCAGCGTCCATAAGGTCCTCAATATCGGTTATGCCTTCAACCTTTATTATCCAAGCTCCGTACGGATCGTTGTTGAGGATTTCGGGAGTGTCTGCCAGTTCTTCATTTACAGCCGCAACTGTACCGGAAACGGGCGACAACATATCCGAGACCGCCTTAACCGATTCCAGATCACCAAACACTTCACCTGCGACAACTTCATCGCCCGCTTCAGGCAAATTGACGAAAACTATATCACCCAGAGCGTCCTGCGCAAAATCGGAAATACCGATAATTGCGGTTTCGCCTTCGGTTTTTACCCACTCATGGTCCTTTGAATACTTTAATTCCTTTGGAAAATTCATAAAAATACCTCCGTTTAATGTGTTTTAATTATTACATCGATATTTAATCGATTGTTTGTTATTTGGTTTTTTTCCAAACAACGGGATGAACATAGGGCGGATTCTTGGCACTCATATGAGTTTGCGGAATTACCGCTTTAAGACGCCTGCCCCGTATATCCACTTCAACAAACTCGCCTCGCTGAATCGGCGAAGAAAGGTACGCAAGACCGATAGATCGTTTTCCTACTTTGCTTGTTTCAAATTCATCCTCAAAATCAAAATACGGGATCATCGTGCCGGAAGTTATCCAGCCTGCTTCCTCGCCGTCCTTATATACCGTCATACCGCCACGAATAACGCCGCGGTCAATAAGACAAACCGGCATAATGCGTTTAGGCAAAACAGTTATATCGCTGAAATCTTTGTTTATAATGCGGGTATATGCTTCAAACTGCTTGCTCAAAGCTTCTTTACCGATAAAATCTCCCTTATTTTCAGAAAAACTAACGGCAAATTTTGCCAGGGGCACGGCATATATCGGCATTTCCTTGCCGGAAGGATCTGTTCCCATTTCATGACCGTATAAAGGCATCGATGCTTCAAGTCTTAATGTATCACGCGCGCCAAGCCCCGCGGGTTTTGCACCCATGCCGGCAAGTCGGTTCCAGAGCCATACGGCGTCATCGTTTTTCATATAAACCTCATACCCTATCGGCTCACCGGTATAACCCGTGGTTGCCAGTCTGGCTGTGTGACCTTCTAAACTTACCGTAGCGCAAGCGTTTTTCTTAGGTGCGGTAAGTTCTCCGCCGGCAAGCTCCTCTAAAAGATTTCTGCTTAAAGGTCCTTGTACGGCAATAGCAGCGTACTCATCAGATATGTCGGTTAATTTTACATCGAATTTTTCGGCAATCGGCAACAAATGCGCAAGGTCTTTATCCTTATTTGAGGCGTTTACCACAAGCAGGTATTTATCTTCACTGAACATATAAAGATACGCGTCGTCTACGGCGCCGCCATTTTCATTCGGTATTATACAGTATTGCGCCGAATTCAAAGTAAGCGCCTCAACATTACTGGTAAGAACATACTGCAGATACTTGAGTCTTTCCGCACCTTCAACCAAAATTCTGCCCATATGCGATACGTCAAAAAGACTGCAATCACTACGGGTGTAAAGGTGCTCGGCAACGATGCCGGTAGGATATTGAACAGGCATTTCCCATCCGCCGAAATCAACCATGGTACCGCCCGCCGAAACATGAATATCGTAAAGCGGTGTGCGTTTTAATTTGCTCATAATCAATACCCCCACATTATTATTTGCCTTCTATTTGGCGTCGAGCTTCAACAAAGCATTTAACGGCAAACTCAAGATCTTCCTTTGTGTGTGCGGCTGAAACCTGGGTGCGGATGCGCGCTTTACCCTTCGGAACCACCGGATATGTGAAGGATACCGCATAAATACCGAGTTCATATAACTTTTCAGCCATTTTAGCTGCCAGATGCTCATCGTAAAACATAACAGGCACGCAAGGATGTGTTCCGGGGATTACATCAAATCCCTCATCAACCAATGCCTTGCGATAGTCAGCGACTATGCTTTCAAGATAATCACGGCGCGATGTATCACGGCTTAACATATCAAGAGCCGCAATGGTCCCCGCGGCGACCGCCGGCGCAAGAGTATTAGAAAAAAGATACGGACGACTGCGTTGGCGAAGCAGGTCAATTATCGCCTGACGACCGGTTGTAAATCCGCCGGAAGCACCGCCGAGCGCCTTGCCGAAAGTGCCGGTAATTATATCTATCCTGTCAAGCACGCCGCAATACTCCGCGGCGCCTCTTCCTGTTTTACCCACAAATCCGGAAGCGTGCGAATCATCTATCATTACAAGTGCGCCGTATTTATCAGCCAGATCGCATACGCCCTTTAAGTCGGCTATTATACCGTCCATGGAGAATACACCGTCTGTTGCAATAAGCTTTATTCCGGCGCCGTTTTCGTCCGCCTCGATAAGTTTTGCTTCAAGATCCGCCATATCGTTGTTTTTATAACGGTATCTGGCGGCTTTGCAAAGGCGGACTCCGTCTATTATCGAAGCGTGATTGAGTTCGTCAGATATGACGGCATCGTCTTTGCCGAGAAGCGTTTCAAAAAGACCACCGTTGGCGTCAAAGCACGAAGAGTAAAGGATTGTATCATCGGTGCCGAAAAATTCGGATACCTTTTCTTCAAGTTTCTTATGTATATTCTGTGTTCCGCATATAAAACGAACGGACGCCAGACCGTAGCCGTATTCATCATAAGCCTTTTTAGACGCTTCAATAAGTTCTTTGTTGTCAGCAAGACCCAGATAGTTGTTGGCGCACATGTTAAGCAGCTCTTTACCGTCCGCAAAAATATGTGCGGACTGCGGCGTAGTAATAATCCGCTCGTTCTTTTTTACTCCCGCCGCTTCAATTTCGGTGAGTGACTTGCGATAAAAAGATAACGCATCATTCTTATTCATAACAATTCTCCTTTATCTCATTTACTTTGCTCCAGTCGAGTATGACTTTCCCGGATTTTCCGGAAATCATTGCTTCGAAGCCTTTTTTATAATCTTTAATATCAAATCTGTGGGTTATGATTTTATCAAGAGGGAATCCGGCTTCAACCAACGCCGCCATTTTATACCATGTTTCATACATTTCGCGCCCGTAAATGCCTTTTATTTTAAGTCCGTTCCAAATAATTGTGTTTATCGGGATTTCCGTCAGATTGCGGTTCTGAATACCGAGAAGCGCGATTCGACCGCCGGTCACCATGGAATCAATAAGCTGTGCGAGCGCAAATCTGTTACCGCTCATTTCCATACCCACATCAAAGCCCTCAACGATACCGAGGTCTTTCATAACTTTTTTTAAGTCCTCTTTGGCTGTGTTAACGGTTATAACGCCGAATTTTTTTGCAAGTTCAAGGCGATAATCGTTCACATCGGTTATCACCACGTGCCGCGCACCTGAAAACTTGGCAATACCCGCCGCCATAATTCCTATAGGACCCGCGCCGGTTATCAGTACATCCTCACTCAGAGTGGGAAATGAAAGCGCGGTATGCGCGGCGTTCCCGAACGGATCGAAAATAGAATATAACTCTTCGGGAATTTTCGGTGAAGTTTTAATAACGTTGGTCGCCGGTATAACAAGATATTCGGCGAACGCGCCGTTTCGGTTTACGCCTACGCCCTTTGTAAATTTGCATAGATGACCGTTACCCGCACGGCAGTTGCGGCAGTGACCGCAAACGATATGCCCTTCGCCGGAAACGGTTTCACCTATTTTTAAGTTTTCAACGCCTTCGCCTATCTCGACGATTTCGCCCACATATTCGTGTCCCGCGGTAGTGCCGAGTTTAATCGTTTCCTGTGCCCATTCATTCCAAAGCCAGATATGAACATCTGTACCGCATATCGCAGTTTTATGTATTTTGATTTTAACCTCTCCGTGACCTACTTCGGGTATCTCTACCTTCTTCATAGTAAGTCCCTCTTCCGGACGGTCTTTGACAAGTGCCCACATAGTGTTTTGCATAATCATACCCTCAATACTAAAAATTATTATGATGTAATTGTACACCACTCGCGGACAAAATGCAATAAAAGAATTGTTTTTTTTAAAACAAAATTAAACGCTGTTATGGGTGTAGTTCGGATTCTTGCGACTACCAACCCAAAAGCGGAACGGCCCTCGCCTACACTTATGCCAAAAGCAAAAAGAAAATCATCATAAACTGCTTTTATCCCGACACCAATAATACTAAGCCATAAAGCGAAAATATATGCGGGGTTTTGACCTCGCTATTTTTTGCAATTTTTCTTGAATTTCGGTATATTTTGGCATAAAACATATTGCATAATCCGACAATTTATGATATGATTACTATGCAATTTTACTGTAGATTTAATAACCTTACTTACAATGCCGCCCGATGATTTCGGACGGCATTTTTAATTATATAGCAAAAGCCTTTTATTCCGCTTTTGCATATTTTAAGAAAGGTTACAAATACTATTATCCGTAAATAGAAATTAAAAAAATGTACGGAGATGGATAATAATATGAAAGCAACGGGAATAGTAAGGCGAATTGACGACTTAGGTCGTGTTGTCATTCCAAAAGAAATACGAAGGACTATGCGTATAAGAGAGGGCGACCCGCTGGAAATATACATTTCTTCAAATGAAGAAGTGATATTCAAGAAATATTCGCCGGTAAAAGAGCTTTCGAGCTTTGCGGGTGACTATGCCGAGGCGCTTACGAGCGGCACCAATTTATCTTTAATAATTTGCGACAGAGATAAGTGCATTTGCGCTGCGGGTGTATCTAAAAAGGAAACACTCGACAAAGACATTACAACTGACCTTGAAAACATTATAGATTCAAGGCAAACCTTCGTTAACGACACAAACAAGACGATAAATGCCTTAATGGGCAGTGAAAAAAACATTTGTGCCGCCACACCGATAATATCTTCGGGGGATATAAGGGGAAGTATTGTTTTACTCGAAAACGAGCAATACGGAAAAGCCGAGGCATCGGATGTGCGACTTATAAATGTTGCGGCAAAATTCTTAGGAAACCGAATGAGTTAAATTTTTTAAGGGTGTTTTCAATTTGAAAACACCCTTTATTTTTGTTGTTTTAGAGCCGCTTTTGTGATAAAATCGTAATTGGTGATTATTATGAATTATATTTTAGCTTCCGCTTCTCCGAGAAGACAAGAGCTTATAAAACTTATTTTATCGGACTTTTTGTGTATTCCCGCCGATATTGACGAAACCTGCGACAAATCAGTAAAGTCGCATTTAAGACCGCAGTTTTTAGCACTTAAAAAGGCAAAATATATACAAAGAGACTATAAAGACGATGTAGTTATAGGTGCGGATACGGCAGTTTTTTTGGGCAATAAAATGCTGGGAAAACCGAAGGACAAAGAAGATGCCTTTAATATGCTAAAAAGTCTTTCGGGGAAAACACACTATGTTATTACCGGCTGCGCAATATTAAAGGGTGAAAAAGAAATATGTTTTTCGGTTAAAACAAAGGTTAGATTTTATAAGCTTTCGGACAGCGAAATAAAAGCGTATGTGGAAACAGGTGAGCCTATGGACAAGGCGGGTGCTTACGGCATTCAGGGAAAAGCGGCAACATTTGTAAAATACATAAAAGGTGATTGCCAAAATGTAATAGGCCTTCCCGTTGCGACACTTAAAAGAAAACTTGCCGAAATTGATGCTTAATTACTTGAAAATAGGTAACTTTTATTATATAATAACTTATTATTGATATTTTCAGAGGTGTTCTAGTTGAAAAACTGTTCTTTAATGACAAAAGAAGAAATACTAAGTGAACTTAAAAGTGTAAAAGAAGAGTACGAGGCTCTTAAAAAGCTTAACCTTTCGCTTGATATGTCGAGAGGAAAGCCCGGAGCAGAAAATCTGGCGCTTAGCAACGAGATGTTAAACCTTGTAAACGAAGAAACGGGTTTTAAGAATATGGACGGTGTTGACTGCCGTAATTACGGCGGTGTTGACGGACTTGGCGAAATGAAAAATCTTTTTGCCGAAATTTTTGAGCTAAAACCCGAGCAAGTTATTGTCGGCGGAAGCTCTTCGCTTAATATGATGTTTGACACAATAGCGCAGGGTATGACTCACGGACTAGGCGCAGAGCCGTGGATATTCGAAAAGAACAGGAAATTTTTATGTCCGGCACCCGGTTATGACCGTCATTTTAATTTAACCGAGTACTTTGGTTTTGAACTCGTTTTGGTTCCGCTTAAAGAAGACGGTCCCGATATGGATATCGTTGAAGAGCTTGTAAAGGACGAAACGGTAAAGGGTATTTGGTGCGTTCCTAAATACGCAAACCCCGAAGGCATAACATACAGTGACGAGGTTGTACGCCGTTTTGCAAACTTAAAGCCGAAAGCCAAAGATTTTCATATTTTCTGGGATAATGCTTATGTTGTTCACGATTTGTATGAAAAGGGTGACGACTTATTAAATCTTTATGACGAATGCGTAAAAGCCGGTAACCCTGATTTGCCGATATTCTTTGCGTCAACTTCAAAGGTTACCTTCCCCGGTGCCGGCGTTGCAGCCGAAGCCGGAAGCCCCAACATTATTAAAATGTTAAAGGGGAGAATGAACTATCAAACGATAGGCCCCGATAAGCTTAACCATCTTCGCCATGCAAGATTGCTTCCTGATTTAGATGCTGTTAAAGAGCAAATGAAAAAACATGCCGAAGTAATAAGACCTAAGTTTGATGCCGTAATTGACGAGCTTGAAAGCACGATAGGTGATTCGGGACTCGCTCACTGGAATAAACCGAACGGCGGATATTTTATCAGCCTTTATGTTCTTGACGGTTGCGCAAAAAGAGTAGAAAAGCTCTGTGCCGATGTAGGACTTAAGCTTACACCTGCCGGTGCATCTTTCCCGTATGGCAAAGACCCTAACGATTCAAATTTAAGAATAGCGCCTACATATCCGTCAACCGAAGAAATTAAAAAAGCCGCAAAGGTACTGGCTATTGCCGTTAAGTATGCGACTTTGGAAAAGTTGTCCGAAAAAGCTTAAATATTATTGACTTTAACAGTCGAGTTTAGTATAATTTAACGGTAGAATTAGGTAAATATGCTTTTTTGTGTTTTATTTAATTTAGACCCGACCGCAAAAAAACGTGCGGTATTGAAGTGGAGGAGTTGCTAATGAAGTCCAAGAGAATTGGCAAACCGGTATTTTTCATAATCCTTGCTTTGATTTTAGCGTTAACATTAACCGCTTTTTTAGGCATTTCGGATTATTTCGGAGATACCAAGAAAATTTATATCAAGGGAGCAAACGATATTCGTTGGGGTATTGATATATCCGGCGGTGTTGAAGCTGTTTTCTCACCCGATATTAAAGATGCTAAAATCACATCTGACGATATGGCTTCCGCAAAAGCAATTATTGAAACCCGTCTTGTAAACCTTAATATTACCGATTATGAGGTTTATAACGACAATATAAATCATCAGGTAATCGTAAGATTCCCGAGAACTGCGGGTGATGACGATTTTGACCCACAGGCCGCCATTCAAGAACTTGGTGCTTCGGCACAGCTTAAGTTCTTTGAGGGTGACGATAATACGGGCAATTCGTTTATGGACGGAAGCTGTGTAAAGAAGGCTCAGTCCAATTATACCGAAGACCACGGTTATGTTGTTTCTTTGCAGCTTAACTCAAAGGGTAAGGACGCTTTCGCAAAGGCCACCTCAAATGCTTATACAAACGGTACTAATATTTCTATCTATATGGACGATACAAATATTTCAACCGCTTCTTGCTCAAACGGTGCAATAACCGAAGGCAGTGCCATTATCTACGGTAATTTCTCAGAGCAAGATTCAATTGACCTTGCCAATAAGATAAATGCAGGTTCGCTTCCGTTCTCTTTAACGGTTGACGACAGTAAGCTTCAAATAATCTCTCCGTCTTTAGGCTCTGATGCTCTTGACGTTATGGTTATTGCAGGTGCTATCGCATTCGGCGTTGTTTGTTTGCTTATGATTATTCGCTACAGAATGCACGGACTTGTCGCTTCCATTGCGCTTTTAGGTCAGTTGGCAGGTACAATAGCTTGTATTTCGGGCTTCTTCCCGAATGTTTCGAGCTTTACCTTAACCGTTCCGGGTATTGCGGGTATTATCCTTTCTGTCGGTGTCGGTGTTGACTGTAATGTTATCGCCGCAGAGCGTATCCGTGACGAGTTTAAGAAGGGTAAGACGATAGACGGTGCCATTGATTCGGGCTTTAAGAACAGTCTTTCGGCTATTATTGACGGTAACATAACGATAGTTATTGTATCTATAGTTTTGATGGGTGCATTCGGAACACCCGACAGCCTTATTGCCAAGGTATTCTCTCCGCTTATGTCACTCTTCGGTACTTCGATAACCGGTTCTATATACTCATTCGGTTATACATTGTTAATAGGCGTTATATTCAACCTTATAATGGGCGTTCTTGCTTCAAAGTATATGCTTAAGAGTGTTTCTCAGCTTAAGTTCTTGAGAAAGCCTGCGCTTTACGGAGGTAAGAAAAATGGATAAGACAATAAATTCAAATAAAGTTATGAAAATCGCTCTTGCCGTTTATGCTGTAATTATTGTTGTTGGCATTTTGGTATCTGTGTTTGCAGGTCTTCGCCTTGATATTAACTTCAGCGGCGGTACAAGAATTTCGTATTCGTACACGGGCAAAATCAAAGAAGCCGATTTGACAAAGAATATTAAAACTAACCTTAAAAACGATTTTACGGTAAGCTTTAACGAGGCTTTGGCAGGTAAGACCAAGACATTTACAATAAGTCTTTCGGGTAAAAAATCTATTCCTGCAAAGACTCAGGAAAAACTTACTAATGCATTAACTGAAAAGTTCCCCGATAACAAGCTCGAACTTTACGATTCAAACTCGGTAAACTCTTCGGTTGCAGGTTCGTTCTTTGTTAAGAGTCTTGTTGCGGTTGCACTTACAGCCATATTAGTTGTAATATATGTCGGTATAAGATTCAGAAAGATAGGCGGTATATCTGCGGCGCTGTTTGCTCTTTGCGCTCTGATATTAGACCTTGCGGTAACGTTCTGCGTTTGCGCTATATTCCGTTTGCAAATCGACTCGAACTATATGGCAGTTGTTCTTACTATACTCGGTTATTCGTTAAATGACACAATAGTTGTTTACGATAGAGTAAGAGAAAACAAAAAGTTCTTCCCGCAGCTTACAATTTCGGAGAATATGGACTTTAGTATCTCAAAGGTTATGGTAAGAAACGTAGTAACATCTGTTACAACCATTCTTGCTGTTATAACGATTATAGTAGTTGCCGAATTGTTCGGTCTTACAAGTCTTCGTACCTTTGCAATTCCGATGGCATTCGGTCTTTTGTCCGGTTGTGTTTCTTCTCTCTTTGTCGCAGGTCCGCTTTGGGTTTGCTATAGAAACTATAAGGATAAGAAGCATCCGAAAAAAGCTTAAAACTTTATAATGTAAATTAAAACAGCCTTTGCGTACGCAGGGGCTGTTTTGTGTTTTGTATAGAAATCGGCAAAAAACATCACGCAGTTGATTTTGCATTAAAAAGGTATTATAATGTAAAAAAACATCCAATCTTTAAGGGGGGCATTTTTATGAAAAAAATCTTAAGCATAATTTTATGTATGGTTATAACTGTTTCGCTGTTTTTTTGTGTAAGCACTGTGGCTTTGGCGATAGAACCCGGCCCTGCTATAAAAGAACAACCGCAGGATGTTGTTTTGAATTATCCTGACCGTGCAGAGTTTACCGTGGTTCCTCAAAACCCCGATGAAGTGGCTTCATATCAGTGGTATTTTGTGGACTCTATGGGTCAGATGTTTAAGCTTGACGGTAAAAGTGCCAAAACAGACAAGCTTGTTTGCCCCGCTTTGGACAAATATTATGACGGTCGGCTTTTCTTTTGCGTTCTTACGGGTAAAAACGGCAGTATTACCGAATCGGACCCCGCTTACATAACCGTATTAAATGCTTCTGAAAATGTAAAGGCATTTTACATCGGCAACTACGCAATAAAGTGCGGGGAGAGTCTTGACCTTTCAAATACCGAGCTTGGCTCAGGTGTCATTTCTTTTGCTGCTGACGGAAAGAGCATAACGCTTAACAATGTAAATATGGATAATACCGATATGATACTTGACCATGTTATATCTACGTCAATCGGCATTTATCTTGATGATTATGGTACAAATATAGACCGTTTCTATGTAAACCTTATAGGGAACAATACTATTAAAAATACTTTTTATCAGGAAAGCACCAACTCAGGCGGAATAACCTTTGACTTGACATTTATGGGACTGCATGGTGCAAAAGCACCCGATGTCCATATTGTAGGAAGCGGAAATCTTACGCTTATAGGCGGCGCAAAACAGCTTAACACAAACGGCGATTTATATATTGAAGCTCCGATAAATTTCAATGCTAACGGAGACTACTTCTGCGATGCCGTAAATGCAAATAATGTTATTGTCTGCGAAGATGTAAAATTAAACTTTAATGTTAACGGAACGCTTTTATATGCCAAAGGCGGAATTGATATTAAAAGCGGTGCAGTTATTAAAGCAAAGACTACAGCTCCGTTTGTTATGAACGATTATACAAACAAAAACGGTTTTTTGTGTACTAATGATGTCAATATTACAAATGCATCAGTAGAAATAGAACTTGCTGCCGACCCTGCAAGATTTACACCTTTTTACAACGGAATTGCAAATTTCATCGGAATTAATAACAGGGGAAAGCTTAGCCTTAAGGAAAGTACCGTTAAAATAACCCAAACTGCTCTTAAAGGCGAATCGGAGTATTTTTATAACGGCGGAGGAATTATCTGTACAGAATTAGAGCTTGACCGCTCTACACTCGAAATAAATGTTAATTCTGACGAAATTATTGATTCCTACGGAATAAGTACAAAAAATAATATCACGGTCAATGACAGTATTATAAATTGTTATGAACATACTTCCGGCAGAGTATTCGGAATTGCCGCAAGTGGCGGCTTAAAAATAAAGGGCAAAAGTACAGTAATATCTGACTGCGCTTCAAATGACGATGAAGCATTCGGAATAATGTATAAAACAGCTGATATAGACCTTACCGCACCTAAATCAAAGGTTGAATCAAAGGTTACAAAAGGATTTGCTATGGGAGCAAATATCGGAAGCGGAAAAGATATTCTCGCATTTGACGAAGACTATAAGACGACCGCTTCAAATCTCGGAGAGCATACTGTTTTTGTAACACCTGAGGATGCGGTATTTAATCACGCAAGTATGAAGAAATCGAGCTCAACTTCATCATATATTTATATCGAAACCCCGTACTCCGCTGCGACAAAGTCTGCCGCTGCCCATGTGGTTATAGCCTGTGATATACTGGAGCCGCAACCCGAGCCCGAACCTGAACCCGAATACCAAGTTTCACCTGCCACCAAAGACAGCATAATGTTACCGATTTTATCCTTGCTTTTATCTGCAGCACTCCTTGTGTTTGCATTTTATCGCAAAAAACCGTGTAGTATTTTACATTAAAAGATTGTAGAGTATCTTAACAGCAATTTATCCCGTTAAAAAAGCACCTGGGCGTCTTCACTTAGGGGTTAAAAGTCCTAACAGGCGACTTTTGGCGAATAACTGCTTCAAAAATAACCGACATACGCTAGTATGCCGGTTATTTTGTTTATTGTTCTTTACTCAAAATTCGCTCTTTTTGGATGGGACAGTTTTGTACCTGCAAAATTTTGTGCAGAGCGCAGTGAAAAAATGCAGTAACACTATCGTGTTACAAGGCTTTTTCACAAGTGAGTGCGTAAATTTTGCGGTCCAAAACCTATTTCTCCCTAAGTGAAGCCGCCCTTATGCAAGTGCTTTTTGTTGTAATCGCAGACACAAATTAAACGAAGTTATATGGAATATTAAAATAAAGCAAGTTGTAGCAATATAACCCGCCGTAAGGCTAATACAGCCAGAAAAAAACCACTTCATAAGAAGTGGTTTTTTCTGGTCCGAGTATTCATAACGGACTTGATTTCAGCCAAATTGTTGCACTACACCATACTATTGTGGTGAGTAAGTGCGCAATTCATGATTATATTCAATAAGTAATTATTACAAATTATTATCCTATTTGTCACTGATTTCACTTAAACCGTACAATATTCCAGCATAGGACAAATCATTCCATTTTTGATTCTCGCGTTCTTCTTGAATCCTAGTTTGTTCTATTTCTTTTATTTCACTTAATGATGAATTTATTTCAAGTTCTAAATCGGAATAGAACATTTCTCGTTCATTTCTTTCCTCATCAACCTCATTTTCATGGTCAATAATTGCAATTGCTTCATATATGTTTTTTGCCCGTTTTTGTGAAATCAGATAATAAATATATACTCCATTATCCCAATATGAATCTGGGATTAGAAAATCGTCTTTTGACATTTCTTTTTCCAATTCTGCAATGTTTGCATATATTTTTTCTAATTCATTTTCAATTTTTGGCTTCATTTCAAAATAAGAAGTTCTATTTTTGATATATTCATTCAATTCTTTTTTATAGTCTTGCTCATTGCGTTTTTTGTATTTTTTCTTTTTTATCATGTAATAAGGTATTAAGATGGGAAAAAGAAAACAACGTATTTTTGCTTCATCTGTTAATTCAAACGAAAAATACTTATATTTTAAATCTTTTTCAATGTCTTCATCGCTTTTCCATTTATAATTCAAAAATTCTTCGGCTTTTGAAACGTCGTTTTGAAGGCGACACCATTGTTCACATAGTTTTGAGTCCATTTTTAATTCGTGCATATCTGTGCTAATTTCAGGATTCTTGTTAGTACTAATAGGATAGCCACACTTTGGACAGGTTGGTGCTTTGTCGGATACTTCAGTTCCGCATTCCGGACATTTCATAAGTGCCATATACTTTCCCTCCATATAATAAAAAAGTGCGCAGCCGAAGCTACGCACCGAAAAACACATAACTCCGATTGCTGCGACACAATTCTCACGTACTACAAGTATGCGAAATAGAGTATGCATTTTTACCGAAAGATAAAAATACACACTTGTAGAAATTACGTGAGTATATTAAATTGTGTCGCATATTTATATTATCATATAAACGGAGAAAAAGCAATAGCAAAGATAAAAAATGAGTATTCATAACTCAAGTCAGTTATGAATACTCATTATGGCTGGGGTGGCAGGATTCGAACCTACGCATGCAGCAGTCAAAGTGCTGTGTCTTACCGCTTGACGACACCCCAATATTTTCTTAAAAAAATCTTGGCAGTGGCGAAACTGCCAAGAAAACTTGTGGGGTGGAAGATGGGACTCGAACCCACGGTCTCTGGTGCCACAAACCAGCGCTTTAACCAACTAAGCTACATCCACCGTATATAAAAAGTTATATTGTACCAAATGAAACACAATGACTTTCCGCCAAAGTCGGTACGAAAACAATTATAACATAATGATAGATTTTGTCAAGCATTTATATACTAAATAAGATAAATATTTTTGCTTTATTAACGGTAAGTTAACAAATACGACAAAAAATACGGGTATCATATATTATGTGAAGCAAAAATCTTTAGAGGAGAGATTTTTATGACAGATTTTGACGACAATGTTAATGAAACAAAAAGTGAAGAAGATAAGAGTATTTTAAGTGAAGACTTTTCTTCATTCAGTGACGGATTTTATACTAAACAAAAAAGCGATATCATACAGGACAGTGCCGAAGATAGTGTAAATAAAGAAGAAAGCTTTAATACGGATACCGTAAATAACAAAAGTCCTTATATAAAAGAAGAAAAGAAAAAATATTCGGGTTTTGTTGTGGTTTTGGCGGTAGTTTTGGCAGCTTTAATCGGTGCCGGAAGCTCTTTGGCGGTAACAAAGCTTATAAATTCCGACAGTCTTTATAAAACCGAAAATCTTCCGCAAATCTCCGAAAAAAACAAAAACGAAAATACAACAATTAATGTAGACGAAAATGCTTCGAGTATTGCCGAGGCGGTAGCGGCAAAATGCACAAAAAGTGTTGTGGGAATAAGAACTACAACATCGGTTGCAAGTTTCTTCGGCGGTGTAAGTGAGTCGACAGGCTCGGGCTCGGGTGTTGTTTATATGAGTGACGGTTATATAGTAACTAACTATCATGTTGTCGAAAATGCGGTGGTATCGTCTTCAAAATCAAAAATCGAAGTCTTCTTAGACAATGCAAATACAAAGCCTTACACTGCGAAGGTTGTAGGTTATAATATTGCATGTGACCTTGCGGTCCTTAAAATTGATGCGAATAATCTTCCTGTTTGCTCGTTCGGCAACTCCGATAACCTTAAAACCGGTCAGTATGTTATTACAATAGGTGCTCCGGGCGGACTTGAGTTTATGGGAAGCGTAACCTATGGTGTAATAAGCGGTCTTAACCGTGTTGTTTCGAGCAATTCGAGTGTAGGACTCATTCAAACCGATGCTGCCATAAACCCCGGTAATTCGGGCGGTGCTTTGCTTGACGCCTCGGGCAACCTTATAGGTATAAACAGTTCAAAAATCGTCTCCGAAGAGTTCGAAAATATGGGATTTGCAATTCCTATTAACTCTGTTGTGGAGATTTGCAATAAAATTATTTCAAATAAGGACAGCGAAGAGCCTTATGTCGGCATAACGGTAAGCGACAAATATACTGCCGCAGTGTTAGAGTCTTACGGGTATCCCGTAGGTGCAGTGGTACTAAGTGTTGCAACCGGAAGTACTGCCGAAAGTTGCGGAATAAAGAAAGGCGATATAATTACAAAGTTCAGCGGAACGGAAATTACCGAATACAATGTTTTTGATAATCTTCTTAAAAACTGTTCAATAGGTGAAACGGTCGAAATCGAAGTTTACCGGAACGGAAAAATCTATAAAACGGAAATAAAAATAGCGTCAAACGGATAATTTTAAGCGGAGTGCAAATGCACTCCGCTTTATTTGACATGGGACAAAATAAAAGGTATAATAATCTTATGAAAATAGGTAATGTAGATGTAGGACTTTATGCCGCATTGGCGCCTATGGCGGGTGTCGCCGACAGAGCAATGCGGGAAATATGTATAGAGCACGGTGCCGCCTTTACTGTGGGGGAGCTTGTAAGTGCTAAGGGGATAAGCTTAGGCGATAAAAAGTCGCTTGAATTTTTGTATAGACCTGACGGCGCAGTGCCTTCTGCCATACAGCTTTTCGGTTCCGACCCTGAGGTTATGGCGAAAGCCGCAAAAGAAGCGCTTAAATCAAGTCCTGATTTTATTGATATAAATATGGGCTGCCCTGCACCTAAGGTTGCGGGAAACGGAGGGGGAAGTGCATTACTCGAAGATATCCCACTCGCCGAAAAAATAGTAAAAGCCGTAAAAGATGCTTCGAGTGTTCCCGTAACAGTTAAAATGCGGATAGGGACGGACAATGATAATCTCAATGCCGACCGTCTTGCAAAAGCCGTAGAATATGCAGGTGCGTCCGCTATAACGGTACACGGAAGAACAAGAAAACAAATGTATGCTCCGCCCGTTAATTTTGAAATGATTAAAAAGGTAAAAGAGAGTGTTAAAATTCCCGTTATTGCAAACGGTGACATAAAAGACGGGAAATCGGCAAAGGAAATGTACGAAAGAACAGGTTGTGACTTTTGTATGGTGGGACGGGCCGCCTGTGGAAACCCGTTCGTTTTTGACGAAATAAATGCTTTCTTTGAAAATAAGGACTACTGTCCGCCGACACTTGAAGAGCTGTTTTATGAACTTATAAAGCAAATAAAACTTATGATAAAGTACAGACCCGAAAAAGTCGCTATGCTCGAAGCAAGAAAGCATACCGCTTGGTACTTTTCGGGAATAAGGGGTGCGGCATCGCTAAGGCGTGAATGCGGAACTATTTCTTGTATTGAAGATGTCTTATTGCTATGCGAAAAAGCACTTGAATACAATAAAAATGTGTGATAAAATACATATTAAAGTAAAATATCAAGACATACGAAAGGGATAGTTTATGTCAGGACATTCAAAGTGGAATAACATTAAAAGAAAAAAAGAAAAAACCGATGCCGCAAAAGCAAAGGTTTTCACTAAAATGGGAAGAGAAATCGCAGTTATTGTTAAGCAGGGCGGTCCTAATCCGCAGGAAAACAGCCGTCTTAAAGATGCTATAGCAAAGGCAAAAGCGGCAAATGTTCCCAATGATAATATTGAAAGAATTATTAAGAAAGCCGCAGGGGAAACCGGCGGCGCCGAATACGAAGAGCTTATCTATGAGGGCTACGGTCCAAACGGTATAGCCGTTATAGTAGAAACCTTAACCGACAACCGTAACCGTACCGCAGGTGATATACGCCATTATTTCGATAAATGCGGCGGTAATTTGGGACAGTCGGGCTCGGTTATGTTTATGTTTGAAAGAAAGGGCATAATCGAAATCGAAGCCGAGGGCCACATAGAAGACGAGGTTATGGAGGCTGCTTTAGAGGCCGGTGCCGAAGACTTTAATTTTGACGGCGATGTTTTTGAAATATCAACTGCGCCTAATGACCTTGGAACGGTCAGAGATTATCTTGAAGAAAAGGGTTATTCATTCCTTTCGGCAGAGGTTCAGTATGTTCCGCAGACAACAACCGTACTCGAAGATACCGAAAGCGCCGAAAAAATGGAAAAGCTTATTGATATGCTCGAAGAGAATGACGATGTCCAAAATATTTGGCATAACTGGGAAATGCCCGAAGAATAGGTTAAAAACGAAAAACGGTGCGTTTTATTACGCACCGTTTATCTGATTAAAAATATAAGAATAGTCTTTGCTTTGCGCCATGGAAACATAATCTTGTCCGGCAATTATTATGTGGTCAAGAAGCCTTACATTTACTCGGCTTAAAGAAGCCGCAAAGCTTACCGTTGTATCAATATCCGTCTTGCTCGGAAGAGCATAGCCGTTCGGGTGATTATGTGCTATAACGGCGCAAACCGCATTAGTGTTAAGTATGAATTTAAGCGACTCTTTTGTGGTTATTCCGACTTGCGTGTTGCTGTTTTGGGT
Organism: Acutalibacteraceae bacterium; assembly: GCA_045642125.1. GTDB lineage: Bacteria > Bacillota > Clostridia > Oscillospirales > Acutalibacteraceae > UBA737. The sequence goes on from JAZUIE010000007.1 coordinate 23,307, forward strand.
AAACAGTTTGAAATCAATAATCTTGCCGAGCGCATCAAGACTTAAAATGCCGAAATGCTCAAGGTCAAGTCCGTAGAACCGGCTCATAAGATAGTCGCCGTAGTTTTGCGGGGTTAAGGACTTAATAAGTTTGTTGCTTTTTTCTATTTCGCACTGTCTTGCAATGGGAATAATGAGTTTTAGGAGTACAGCACCGTTTTCGGTTATACCCTTAAATTTAATAAGCTCACTAACGGGCGCCGATAAAACACCGTCTATCGTTTTATACTTTGCGAGTAGTTCGTGCGCCAACGGGTTAGTATCAATTCTCGGAACACAGTAAAAAAGCAGAAGCTCAAGCCATTTGTGCGCCGGTGTATAATCGTTATAATTTCCGTTTAGGAATTCGGCTTTAACACGAAGCCGATGCTTATCGTGCAAATTTTCGCTCATTTTGTCACCCCACGCTTAGATTATACATAAAACGACCTTAAAAATCAACAAAAAAGGGGGAATACATTATAAAAACCTTTACCGTCACAAAAAACGATGCGGGACAAAGAACGGACAAGTTTGTTTTGAAGGTTTGTCCTACTCTTCCTAAGTCGCTTTTATATAAATATTTAAGAACAAAGCATATAAAGGTTAACCGCAAGAAAGCCGATATTGCTTTAAGACTTAATGAGGGCGATATTGTAGATATGTATATCCCCGATGAATTTTTTGTAAAGAAAACACCGAAGTATGATTTTTTGTCGGCAAGTCCCGTTTTAGATATAGTTTACGAAGACGAAAATATTATTTTAACCGACAAAAAGCAGGGACTTTTAGTCCACCCCGACAAGGGCGAGTATAACGATACTTTAATAGGCAGGATACAGCGCTATTTATACGAGAAAGGCGAGTATGACCCCGAGAGTGAAAACAGCTTTAAGCCTGCGTTGGCAAACCGTATAGACAGGAACACAGGCGGTATTGTTATAGCTTGTAAAAATGCTGAGTCACTTAGAATAATATGCCAAAAAATAAAGGAAAGAGAAATTGACAAACGGTATCTTACGGTAGTTCACGGTAAGCCGAAGCTTAAAACCGCAACACTTGAAGGTTACCTGCAAAAAAACGAGAACAAAAACAAAGTTTATTTGCAAAGTGTAAAGACAAGCGATAATAAAACAATTAAGACAAGATATAAAACACTTGCGAGTAATAACGATTTATCTTTGCTTGAAGTCGAACTCTTAACCGGAAGAACACATCAGATAAGAGCACACATGGCATCTATAGGCTGTCCGCTTTTGGGGGACGGAAAGTACGGTAAACTTAAAGACGACAAGAAAATGGGCTTCGATAAACAAGCACTTTATTCCTATAAATTAAGCTTTTATTTTAATTCCGATGCCGGTATACTTAACTATCTAAACGGTAAAACATTTAAGGTTAATAATGTTTGGTTTGCAAATAAGCTTTTTCCAAATACAAAATATTAAAAAAATTCCCGATACAAAATTGTATCGGGAATTTAGTTTTGTAATACAGATTATCTCTTCGAGAACTGCGGAGCACGACGGGCGCCTTTTAATCCGTACTTCTTTCTTTCCTTCATACGGGGGTCTCTTGTTAAGAAACCAGCCTTCTTGAGTTCAGGACGAAGTTCTTCGTTGAACTGGAGAAGAGCTCTTGAAATACCGTGACGGATAGCACCTGCCTGACCGGTAACGCCGCCGCCTGTAACGGTGCAAACGATATCGAATTTATCAGCAGTTTCAGTTAAAGTGAGCGGTTGGCGAACGATAACCTTAAGGGTTTCAAGACCGAAATAATCATCGATATCTCTGCCGTTAATGGTTACATTACCGGTACCGTTGTAAACACGAACTCGGGCAACAGAACTTTTTCTTCTGCCGGTGCCGTAAAAATAAGGCTTTCCTTCAAACATATTTTCTGTCTCCCTTCTTAAAATTCAATCTTCTCGGGTTTTTGAGCAACCTGAGCATAGTTTTCTCCGGCGTAAACGTGGAGTCTTGTGAGAGCCTTGCGGCCGATAGTTGTATCGGGAATCATACCCTTAACAGCGAGTTCCATAGCAAGTTCGGGACGGGTACTCATAAGAGTTGCGTACTTAACTTCCTTAAGACCGCCTATATATCCGGTATGACGGCGATAAAACTTGTTTTCAAGCTTCTTGCCTGTGAGCACTGCTTTGTCAGCATTGATAACAACAACAAAGTCGCCGCAATCAACATGGGGAGTAAATTCGGGTTTGCCTTTGCCACGAAGCAAATCGGCAATCTTAACGGCAGTTCTGCCAAGCGGCTTTCCTGCAGCATCTACTATATACCATTTACGCTGAACTTCAGCAGGTTTTGCCATAAATGTTGACATAATCAAAACCTCCAAAATGTCTTAAAAGATGGGCAAATAAAGTTTAGCCCTAATAAATCAGCCTTAGTATAATAACATAAAGCAAAAGCTTTGTCAACAAAAAAATTCGAAAATTTTAATTGGCAAAAGAATATCTCCCGTTTTCTCTTAATATCTCTCTTATTCTCTTAAATGCTCACTTGCGATTTTAGAAATTTGTCGGGTTAAGTTTTGAAAATTTATTGAATTTGTCGGCAAATTATGTTATTTTATAATAAGTATTTATATTAAGGATGTATATAATGCGTGTTTTGTGTATAGGTGATGTTTGTGCGCCTTGCGGTACTGCCTTTGCGCTCGAAATGATACCGAAGCTTAAAAAAGAGTTTATGTGTTCGTGCGTTATAGTAAACGGTGAAAACTCGGCTCTCGGCAACGGTATAACCAAGGAAAGCGCAGATATGCTTTTTTCGGCGGGGGCTGACATTATTACGGGCGGAAATCATACTTTGCGCCATAAAAGTTTTCATGAATATTTAGACGAAAATCCTTATGTTTTAAGGCCGCAAAATTTATCGTGTGACATAGGAAGCGGTTATGCTCTTGTTGATTTCGGTAAATATTCACTTGCGGTTATTAACTTAGTAGGTACGGTGTATTTAGACAACCTTAAAGCCGAAAACCCGTTTGAGTCTGCATTAGAACTTTTAGAAAAAGCCAAAAGAGATAACGCAACTGCGGTATTTGTCGATTTTCATGCCGAGGCAACAAGTGAAAAAAGGGCAATGGGCTTTTTCCTTGACGGCAAAGTATCGGCGGTTTTCGGAACGCATACTCATGTTCAAACATCAGATGTTCAGATTTTGCCAAACAAAACGGGATATATAACCGACCTTGGAATGACAGGCCCTAAGGACTCTGTTTTAGGTGTAAAAAAGGAAATAATAATTTCCCGTCTTAAAGATAAAAAAACCGATAAATTTGAGTTTGCCGATAAAGAATGTATGATTTCGGGTGCGGTTTTCGATATAGACGAAAAAACGGGACTTTGCAAGGAAGCGTTTGCTTTTTCAAAATAAACATTTATAATGGGGGTGTTTTTGTGACGAAAAGGATAGTTGTTATAATCTTGTCATTAATACTCATGTTTTCCGTTTGCGGTTGCAAAAGCACCGACAAAGCGGGTAAAAAGAGTAAAGCGGGAAAGAGTGAAATTAAGAAAACTTTCGAAATAAGTCTGCTTTACAATAAGTCGGATACATTTAATCCATATACGGCGACAACTGAAAACAACAGAAATTTAACGAAGCTTTTATATGAGCCGCTTTTTAAGGCAACAGATACATTTACCGCAAAAAAATGTCTCGCAAAGGAATATTCTTTTGACGGAAATAAGTGTATTGTAACATTGGAAAACACCGTCTTTACAGACGGCACTCCTTTAACCGCTGACGATGTGGTATATTCATATAATACGGCTAAAAATTACGGCGGACTTTATACTTCGCATCTTTACGAAGCTGTTTCGTGTACTGCCTTATCGGCTGCGCAGGTTTTGTTCGGTGTTTCTCAAACCGACCCTTATTTTGTAAATTTGCTCGATTTTCCGGTTATTAAGTCGGGAAGCGATAAAGCGACAAACTCAGACGGTGTTACCTTAACTCCCATAGGCTGCGGAAGATACAGTTTTACTGACGGTAACGATTATTTTTCCTTAAATGAAGCATACAAAGGCAAAAAAGGAAATATAACTAAAATAAAACTCATAAATGCACCCGATTCCGATTCGGCGGCGCATTATGTTGAAATCGGTGCAACAGGAATTTATTATACTGATTTATCAGACGGCGATATAGTCCGTATGAGCGGTAAAAAAACCGATGTTAATCTTAATAATTTTGTCTATATCGGTATTAACAGTTCGGTTTCGGGGCTCGACAACAAATTTATGCGTTATGCACTTTCTTCGGCAATAGACCGCAGTGCGGTGTGCTTAAATGCTTATTATAATAATGCTTCACCTGCAAAGGGCTTTATAAACCCGTCCGTAAAAGAAGTAAAAGCGGTGCAGTCGCTTAAAAAAAGTGCGGATAACGAAATAACTGTTGAGAATTTATCCAAGATGGGGTATAATAGATTAGATGAAAACGGATGGCGTGTTAACGACAGCGGATATCATATTACTTATTCGCTTCTTGTTAATTCCGAAAACCGTTCAAGAGTTCTTGCGGCAAATCTTATTGCCGGTCAGTTAAAAAATGCGGGAATAGAAATAAAAGTTGTCGAAGCGGGGTACGATACCTACCGTGAAGCACTAAGTACTAATTCGTTCCAGCTTTATTTAGGCGAAATTTCGGTTGCGCCTAACCTTGATATGACAAGCTTGGTTGTACCGGGCGGCTCGGCTGCCTACGGTGTGGGACTTGAACCGGTACCGCTTGACGAAAACGGTAACCCGATAGCGGACAGTTCCCAAAACGGTGTAACAAATATTTTAAGTGCTTATCATTCGGGGCAAAACTCGATTAGCGATGTTGCCGGAGTAATGTTAACCGAAATGCCGCAAATTCCGGTATGCTACCGCAAAGGTTTGCTTTTTTACAGCGATAAAATCGTCTCAGAGGTTAAGTCCTTTGAAAGCGACATATATTACTCGATAGAAAATTATGAAACAAAATAAATCTTAGGGAGGATTTTTTATGATATCTTATGAGACCATGACTGGAGAAGTAATTGTTTCCGAAACTTATTTAACGAAACTTATCGGCAATGAAGTTACTTCATGTTTTGGCGTTGTCGGTATGGTTCCGAGTAACAACCGCCAAAAATTATCCTTTCTTTTAAGCAAGAAAAAATCTGAAGATACCGGTATTTCCGTCAGCGGAAATATGGACGAAATTGATGTTGAAATTCATATTATCGTAACTTACGGTATGAATATAAATGCCATTGCGGCAAGTATAACCGAAAAGGTTAAGTATGTCGTAAAACAGGCAACCGATATTGATGTTAACCGAGTACTAGTAAAGGTTGACGGCATAAAAGAATAATCGTTTTTCTTTTATAAAGGAGTGTTTATGGTATTGTTTAGCGGAAACAACTTAAGAGATGCGATTATTTCGGCATCGAATAATCTTTCTAACAACAGAGTACGGGTTGACGAATTAAATGTATTCCCCGTACCTGACGGTGACACCGGTACAAATATGTCAATGACTCTTGCAAATTCCGTAAGAGAACTTAAAACGATAAACGGTAAAACTGCCGGAGAAGTTGCTAAAATGAATGCTTCGGCATTACTTAGAGGCGCCCGTGGTAATTCGGGTGTTATAACTTCTATAATATTCAGAGGTTTTTCTAAAGGCATAGGCGATGACGAAAGCTTAACCGCCGAAAACCTTGTTAATGCCTTAGCCGCCGGTGTTGAGGGCGCATATAAGGCTGTTATGAAGCCTACCGAAGGCACTATTTTAACCGTTGCGAGGGTTGCAAGTGAAAGAGCAAAGGAAAGCTTTGAGAACGGCAACGATACGCTTAAGGTTTTTGAAGATGCACTTGAAGGTGCAAAAGAAGCCTTAGCCCAAACCCCCGAAATGTTGCCGCAGCTTAAAAAAGCCGGTGTTGTTGACGCAGGCGGTCAGGGACTTGTACTTATATTTGAGGGTATGCTTTCCGTTCTTAAAGACGGTGTTATTATTAAGTCTCAAACAAGTGACGAAGATAATATTAAGGATACTTCCGGCAATACGAATGCCGCAGGTGAATTTGAGGCGGATATCACCTTTACTTACTGTACGGAATATATAGTAAACCGTGATAAGGAGTCTACTAAGGAACCGGCAAAACTCCGCAAATTTCTCGAATCTATCGGCGACTGCGTTGTAGTAGTTGACGATGACGATATTATTAAGGTACATGTTCATTCCGACCATCCGGGAAAAGCAATAGAAGAGGCGTTAAACTACGGCTCTCTTGTACACTTAAAAATAGAAAATATGCGTGACCAGCACGAAAAAGCGATGCATGATGCAAAGGAGAAAAAGAAAACTCCTGCCGTAACGGAAGACTTTAAGGAAGAAATTGTTTCCGCAGAAATCACAAAACCCGTAGGCTTCGTTTCGGTTGCCGCAGGTGACGGTATTAAAGAACTTTTCTCTCAACTCGGTGTTGATTTTGTAGTCAGCGGCGGTCAAACGATGAACCCGAGTACTGACGATATTTTAAGAGCGATAGAACAAACTCCCGCCGAAACGGTTTATGTTTTGCCCAACAATAAAAATATTATTATGGCGGCAGAACAGGCAATACCTTTAAGCACGAGAAAGGTTATAGTTCTCCATACAAGAACCGTGCCGCAGGGCATCTCGGCACTTTTGGCTTTTGACCCCGAAAGTGATGTAAAGAGCAATGCTATTGCAATGCAAAAGGCATTCGAAAAAATAACTACCGGACAAATTACTTTTGCCGCCCGTAATTCCGACATAGACGGTCTTAAAATTAAGAAGGGCGAACTTCTTAATATGATAGACGGCAAAATATCCTTTGTAGATACCGATTTAACGAAATCGGTTTTAACCCTTACAAAGAAAATGCTTAAAAAACAAAGCGAGTTTATCACCGTTTACTACGGTGAAGATGTTTCCGAAACGGACGCTAGTGAACTTGAAGAGCAGTTAAACGAAAAGTTCGGCTCCCGTGCGGAGATAACCTTTGTAAACGGCGGTCAACCTGTTTATTACTATATAATTTCTGTTGAGTGATAGCTTATGTATTCATTAGATGATAACATCAGATATCTAAAGGGCGTTGGCGAAAAACGCGCAAAAGCATTTAACAGTCTGGGCATCGATACTGTCGGTGCCCTTTTGCGTTTTTACCCGAGAGACTATGAAGATTTAAGCGAAATACGCCATATTTGCGACTGCTTTTATGACGAAAAAGTGTGCGTTAAAGCTAAAATAACATCGCCTGTTACGGAGCATTACATAAGGGAGAATATGACACTTTATAAGTTTACCGTTTCTGACGGAACTGCGGGTATGACGGTAACGCTCTTTAACAATAAGTTTCTTGCAAAACGCTTAAATGTGGGAAGCACTTATCTTTTTTACGGCAAAATGACCGGCACGGCTTATTCGCCTAATATGTCTTCTCCCGAGATAAGAGAAGAAAATAATACGGGCATTATTCCGATATATAAAAGCAGTAAAACGATTACATCTAAGCAAATTGAAAAGGCGGTCAGGACTGCGCTTGACGGTATAGAAATAAACTTTGACACTATACCCGAAAGAATAAGGCAAAAAAACAACCTTTGCGATTTGAACTTTGCAATAAGAAATATACATTTTCCTAAAACAAAAGAGTCATTTGAAAGGGCTAAAACAAGGCTTACTTTTGAAGAACTGTTTGTATTGCAGTTAGGTTTAATGCTTCTTAAAAACAAAAGAAAAACAAAAACCGATTTAATCTTTAATAAAAACTTTTTGGACGACTTTTTAGCACTTTTGCCTTTTTCACTTACAAATGCCCAACAAAATGCCATTTCTGACTGCTTAAAAGATATGCAGTCCGGCTTTTCGATGAACAGACTAATAGAGGGCGATGTAGGAAGCGGAAAAACTGCCGTTGCAACAGCGTTAATGTATATAGCGGCTAAAAACGGTTTTCAGTCGGCTTTAATGGCGCCTACGGAAGTTTTGGCGGCGCAACACTTTGAAACTGTTAATAACATGCTTAAAAATACCGATATAAAGGTAGTTTTGCTTTCGGGAAGTATTACGGCGGCAAATAAAAAGAAAATCAAAGAGGATATAAAAAATAAAAACGCCGATATAATTATAGGAACACATGCGCTTTTAACCGAAGACACTGTCTTTGATAATTTGGCGCTTGTAATAACAGACGAGCAACACCGTTTCGGTGTATCGCAAAGGGCGGCACTTGCCAAAAAAGGTGAGAATGTTCATACCCTTGTTATGTCCGCAACACCTATACCGAGAACTTTGGGACTTATTATTTACGGTGACCTTGATATAAGTATTATCAACGAGTATCCAAAAGGCAGACAAAAGACGGACACCTATTTTGTAACAAGTGATTATAGAAAAAGGCTTTATAATTTTATTTTAGAGCATATTAAAAACGGAAGACAGGCTTATATTGTCTGTCCGCTTGTCGAAGAAAGCGAAAACTCAAGAGAAGAAATAAGCGCCGTAGAGTACTATAATGAGCTTATTAAGAGTGATGTTTTCAAAAACTTCAAAATAGGACTCTTGCACGGCAAAATGAAGTCTAAAGAAAAAGATGCCGTTATGCAGTCGTTTTCGAATGGTGAAATAGACATACTTGTATCAACTACTGTGATAGAAGTAGGTATTGATGTTCCGAATGCTACGGTTATGATTATCGAGAATGCCGAAAGGTTCGGACTTTCCCAGCTTCACCAGTTAAGGGGACGAATAGGCAGGGGAGAGTATAAGTCGACCTGCGTTTTGATTTCCGATACTAAAAGTGAAACGACAAAAGAGCGCCTTAATGTAATAAAGAACAATATGGACGGCTTTAAGATAGCTGACGAAGACTTGAAATTAAGGGGACCGGGCGACTTTTTAGGGCAAAGGCAACACGGTCTTCCCGAGCTTAAAATTGCCGATTTGTTTGCAAATTCCGACATATTAAAGCTTTGCGGTATGACGGCGGCATATTTGCTCGAAAAAGACCCTAAACTTAAAGAAAGCGAAAATCTTCCTTTAAGAAAAGAGATAATAGCACTTTATAAAAGGCTTAATGAGAATTAAAAAAGCGGTGCCGGAAACTTTCCGGCACCGTCTATATTTTTTACGGTTATACTTTTTTAATAACACTCGACATAAGCTTTATTATTTCGGGTAAAATGAATGCGAAAATTAAGCCCGATATTATTCCAATTAAAAATCTGTAGATAAGCACTGTTCCGAAAATGGTAGAAGAATAATGGTTAATAACTGAGTCTAAGTAAAGGACTGCGGTGTTTGTGACGGTAACGAGTACAGAACTGATAATTGAGCTTACAGACAAAGCCGTGCGCTTAATGCTTTTCTTAAAAGCAATAAACAAAAGCCCGAAAGAAGCAGCTCTTACTACGGCCGGTAAACACCAAAGAAGTGTTGTGACCGTAATTCCGTAAGGCCCTAAAAGCTGACCTATAAATGCTCCGGTAAAGCCTGTTGCCATAGCCCAAACGGGGCCTAATATTACCGCAACTATCATTATAGGTAATGCGCTTAAAGAAATCTTGAATGTGTCACCGGTAAAACGGCTTAAATAACTCGAAAAAAGGTCAAGCACAACATAAAGCGCCGCCATAACCGAGCACAAACAAATTTTAAGTGGATAATTTTTCATAAAATAAACCTCCTGTCATCCGACTTTCCGAAAGATAGGAGGTTAAATAATCTTCTTCGTTCGGCAGCGGGATGCGATATTAAAACCGTGTGAAAAAATCACTTCGTCTTTCGGGCAACTCCCCGTCCCAAAAGCACTTTACGCCTTAATATCTACTCTGCTTTGATTTTTTGCCCGACAAAATGTCGACTGTGTGATTATAACATTATTTTTTTTTGCTGTCAAGAAAAATGCAAAAAAATAAATGCACCCGAAAATTTCGGGTGCATAAATAATGTTAAAGCTTAAATTACTTAAGTTCAACCTTAGCGCCAACTTCTTCAAGTTTAGCCTTGAAGCCTTCAGCTTCTTCTTTAGCAACAGCTTCCTTAAGGGTCTTAGGAGCGCCGTCAACGAGAGCCTTTGCATCAGCAAGGCCAAGACCGGTGATTTCACGAACAGCCTTAATAACCTTAATCTTTCCAGCGCCTGCGTCAGCAAGAACAACGTCAAATTCAGACTTTTCTTCTGCGGCTGCTGCGCCACCTGCTGCGGGTGCTGCTACTGCAACTGCTGCTGCGGCAGATACACCGAATTCCTCTTCTACTGCTTTAACGAGCTCAGAAAGCTCAAGTACGCTAAGAGCTTTAAGCTCTTCAATCATAGCTGTAATCTTTTCAGATGCCATTTTAATTTTCCTCCAAATAATATAAATTTAGTTTTTTAATAATTATTCTGCGTCAGCAGATTCGCCGTTTTTATCAACAACGGCTTGTAATGCACGGGCGAACGCTGCAATCGGTGCTTGGAAAGCATTGAGTACGGTTGCAAGAAGAACGTCCTTGCTGGGCAATTTTGCCAAAGAATCGATAGTTGCAAGGTCAATTACCTTACCTTCAAGGAAACCGGTCTTAACTGAGAAATTCTCATGTCCTTCTGCAAACTTAGAAAGAATTCTTGCAGCGGCGGTATGGTCGTCATTCGAAAGTGCGATAGCGGTTGTACCTTCGAGAACCGAACGCATATCTTCAAGGCCTGTACCTTCAAGTGCACGGGAAAGAAGAGTGTTTTTAACAACGAAGTAATTTACGTTGTTTTCACGCAATTCTTTACGAAGAGCGGTATCGTCCGAAACCGTAATACCCTTATAGTCAACTATAACACCGGCAATGGCGCCGTTTACTTTTTCGGCAAGTTCCTTAACGAGTTGCTCTTTTTGCTCTAAAACTTTTGCGCTTGGCAATATTATTCACCTCCGAAAAAAATAAAAAAGTCTGCCAAAGACAAAGCAGACATGAAAAAATAAAACGTTAATTTTAATTTCACGCTAACCTCGGTAGGCGATAAACTTACGGCAAATGCCACCTACTGTCTTTGGATGCGAGAAAAATTATACAACAAATAAGTACATTTGTCAATACCTGTTTTGCAAAAAAAGACAATAAAAATAAAATGCTTGAAAAAGATATAATAATATGCTATCATAACGGGGTACCGAAAAAATATTCGGGGGCGTAGCTCAGCTGGGAGAGTGTCTGACTGGCAGTCAGAAGGTCATGGGTTCGATCCCCACCGTCTCCACCAAAAAACAACATCGCTTTGCGGTGTTGTTTTTTTTATCCAAGCCGCAGGCTTGGTATATCATCCGCCGTAGGCGGTATATCATCAAAGGTGGCATTGCCTCCTTTGTATCTCATCACGGCGTCAGCCCTGCATTACCTTTTCTGCGGCTTGATGATATACAGCCCTTGCGGGCTGACGATATGCAACACTTCGTGTTGATGATATACAAGGCTTCGCCTTGATTTGTCTGCCGAAATTTGATATAATAATCCCAACAAATCAGAATTTGCGGGGATGGATAGGATGATTCTTTTAATTACCGGAACATCGCATACGGGGAAAACGGCGCTTGCACAAAAACTGCTTGAAAAATACAAATATCCTTATCTGTCAATAGATCATCTGAAAATGGGATTGATCCGTAGCGGCAATACAGAGCTGACTCCTATGGATGACGACAAATTGA
>JAZUIE010000008.1:0-18172 GCA_045642125.1 Acutalibacteraceae bacterium
AATGATTTCATTCATTTTTTCAATATTCTTTTCCATTTCGCTTACAAGCTTAAACTGCGTTCTGCACCTATCAAGATTTTGACCCTCATAGGTTGTATGAAAATAATTATCACCGTCTAAATAATCTGTTAAAAACCGAACACCGCATTCAAGAGTCATAATAACCGCACCCGAAACAAGGTTGTCAATTTCACTTTTAACGAGATTGCAGGAGGTTATATATCCTCTTGCGAATGCTCTGAACATATCAAGGTCAACCGTCATTTTGGAAAGGTCCTTTTCGTCCTCGGCAGCCGTTGCGGCACCGAAACGAATGGCATCTCCGAAATCAAAAACCGAAAGTCCCGGCATAACGGTATCAAGGTCTATGGCGCAAAGGGCTTTTCTTGTATATTTATCAAACAAAACATTGTTAAGTTTCGTATCGTTATGAGTAACCCTTACGGGTATCTCCCCTGCTTCCCTCATTCTTTGAAGAGTTCCCGCCGTTTCTTCGTGAGCAAGGACAAACTCAATCTCTTTTTTAACGCTTTTTGCGCGGTTTTTCGGGTCTTTTTGGAGAGTTTCTTTGAAAATTCTATAACGGTCAATCGTGTTATGAAAATTCTTTATCGGCTCAGAAAGGGTCTTTGCCGGAAAATCTTCAAGAAGCTTTTGGAATGTTCCGAAGGCAACGGCACTTTCAAAAAAATCGCCCGTCGTTTCGGGAGCATCCAGACAAATGCTATCCTCAACATAGGTAAAAATCCTGTAATTGCCCGTTTCGTGAACAAAATAGTTTTTGTCCTTTTTGGTATGAATAAGACGCATTTGCCTTTCCGGATTTTCCGCCTTAAGCGCCATAAACGATGTTACGGCGTCAATATTTTTCATAAGCAAATTTATATCAAAGGCATCGCTTACCCTTTGTAAAATATACCTTTTCGGAAAATCGGTTACAACCAAATATGTATTATTGATATGTCCATTTTCCGTTGGCTCAATGGATAAAATTTTACCTTCAACAACAAAATTCTCGGCAATGGAAAACAATTCGTTCTTTTTCATACTCTTTTCCTATTTTTATATATTTACCGATGTTACTGTTTTACTTTGTTTTTTACTGCGAAAACTGCCAAGAGAGATACTCCCATTATCGAAAAAATAAGAGCATAGTTGGTATCGTCCGAGGTTTTAGGAGAGGTGTAAGGAATTCTTCCTTCGCCCGATTTCCATTTTTCTATATCGTATATAATATTTTGGCATTCGGCATCACCGTAATATCTATTACAGCTCTTGCAGTAGTAATAATCTTTGTATCCGTCAGATTTGTCTGTCGGAGCCTTTCCGTTTATCTTTTCAAGACCTAAATGCAGGTGCTTGTAGGTAAAGCCGGTTTCCGTTACATATTTTTTGTCAAAAATCATTGTAAAAGTTGTCTTTATCTTTTCGCCCGATTTGTCGTACTCGCTTAAGAACTCACTTGTTTTATTCCAAGTACTTGTATCGGCAACGAAATCATATACTCTTTCGGCTATTATATTTCCGTTTTCGTCATAGTCGGTTTCGTATTTATATACGGGAACCTTTCCGCTTAATACATCATAATATATCGAAAGGATTTCGTTTCCGTTTTTATCGAGCGTTGTTTCATATTCTACCGATTCAATAAGACTGCCCGTACCGTCATAAGTCTTAACGCTTTTACGGTTGCCGTTTTCGTCATACTCGCTTATTTCTGTGGTTTCGAGAACAAAAATCTCATTTGTTAAATCATAATTGTAGGTTTCCCAAAGCGGAAATTCTTCGCCGTCAGCAGTTTCTTTATAAACAAATTTCGTACCGCTGACTATATTACCCTCTTCATAATCGAAAGAAATATTTGTTGCTAAATCACCGTTTTTTTCAGTGGTGCTTTTATAAACAAGCTGCCATGCACCGTCTGTGTATACATATTCTTCCGTTACGGTGTTGCCCGAAGCATCTATAGTTGTAACTGTTTTTTCACGCATAGTTTCGGTTGTTCCCAACACACTGCTTATTATTGCTGTTTTTGTGTTGCCCGAAAACGAGAAACGGGTAATTGAATTAACCTGCCATGCATTTGACTTGTAATCATAAACATATCCTACGGTCGGTTTGCCGTCCGCACCGTATTCAATTACATCTTTTCGGCAAGGTGTCAATGTTCCGCTCTTGTCTTTATAAACTATTTCTGTAAGGAGATTTCCTTTTTCGTCAAAGGTGCGCTCGGTTTTTTGGGTGACCTTACCGTTTTCGTCTTTTTCGATTTCTTCGGTAACGGGACAGCATTCGGCATCCCATAAATACAAGTGCTTTAAGGACGCACCTAAAAGCATTATATTATGGTCTTCGGGTGATACACGGGCAGACTTTAAGCCCTCTTTTACAACACGAAGATGAAAAACATCATTATATCCGCCGACTGCGGTCTTGCCCATATTTAATATCTGCTCGTCAATTTCTTTTGTGTTTCCTGCCGATACCGACAAAGAAAATACGGAAATAAGTATTGCGCAACTAACTAAAACTGCAAAAAATCTTTTCATAATTTTTCTCCTTTTAAGTTTTTTGTTATAAGTAATTGTATCATATAAAACCGTTTATGTAAATAGATAAAAAGTGAATTAAAAGTACATTGCCGTCACATCTTTCCTATTTGCCTCCCCTGCCTAAGGGGAGGCTTTAGTCGGTACTGTCAATTTGTTTTGATACAAAAAAGCACGGGTTATCCCCGTGCTTTTTATCGTTTTCAATATTCAATTAAAAATATCTTTTTAAGAGTCCCTCAAATGCCTTTCCGTGTCGGGCTTCGTCACGAGCCATTTCGTGAACGGTATCATGGATAGCATCAAGGCCTAATTCCTTTGCAAGTTTAGCGAGTTCGGTTTTGCCCATTGTTGCGCCGTTTTCGGCTTCTACACGGACACTTAGGTTTTCTTTTGTGCTTTCGGACACTACTTCGCCCAACATCTCGGCAAACTTTGCCGCATGTTCTGCCTCTTCGAAAGCGGCTTTTTCCCAATACATACCAATTTCGGGATAACCCTCACGGTGAGCGGCACGTGCCATTGCGAGATACATTCCCACCTCACAGCATTCGCCGTTAAAGTTCTCACGAAGACCGTCAATTATTCTTTGGTCAACACCTTTTGCGATACCTATTACATGTTCCGCAGCCCAGCTTTTTTCTGCTGACTGCTCACTGAATTTAGATGACGGAGCATGACAAATCGGGCATTCTGCCGGAGCCTCATCGCCCTCATAAACATATCCGCAAACCAAACATACATACTTTTTCATTTTTTTACCTCCTATATGAAAAAATAATAAATTATTTATTGTTACTCAAACAGTTTTTACAAATGCCGTGAACAGCATAACTTCTGTTCGTGACCGAAAAACCGTTTTGAGTTGCAACCGTTAACAAAAAATCATCAGTCACGCAGATGTCGGTTATTTTGCCGCATTTCTCACAGCAAAGGTGCGCATGGACAGATGTGTCGCCGTCAAACCGTGCGCAAGTTCCGTCACCGTCAATTGATACCGCATAGCCTTCCTTTGTAAGTTCAGCCAAATTGCGGTAAACGGTGCCTAAACTGATATTCGGTATTGTTTTTTTAACCTCGTTATAAATCTCTTTCGCATCAGGGTGGGTTTTGAGTTGCCTTAAAACCCTTAATATCTCCTCACGCTGTCTTGAATAATTCTTCATAAACCACCAAATCGATAATGATTACTGTTTTTATTATACGGCAAAAGCAACTGTATGTCAATAGATATTGACAAAAAGATGAAAAAGTATTATTATAAGTTCGTTAAAAAAGTGAAAAAGTAAGGTTTAGATTATGAAAGAAAAAATTTCAAACTCCGTTATCCGCCGTCTTCCGAGATACTACCGTTTTTTAGACGAGCTTAAAGAGCAGGGCATTAACCGTATCTCTTCGGGAGAGTTAAGCCGTAAAATGGGGCTCACCGCAAGTCAGATACGGCAGGACTTTAACTGCTTCGGCGAGTTCGGTCAACAGGGTTACGGATACAATGTTGACATTTTGCAAAAAGAAATAATAAATATTTTGGGACTCGAAAAAATGCATACGGCGATAATTGTCGGCGTAGGCAATATCGGCAGAGGTGTCGCCCAGCACATTAACTTTAACAACTTCGGTTTCAGTATAACGGGGCTCTTCGATATTAAAGAATCACTTGTCGGTCAAATGGTTTACAATATGCCCATAAGAAACATCTCTTCGCTTGACGAGTTTTGCAGAGAAAATCACCCCGAAGCGGCGGTTATCTGTTTGCCTGTCGATGCGGCGAAGGTGATTACGGCGCAGCTTATAAATTTAGGCGTCAAGGCGTTTTGGAATTTCAGCCACTATGATATAGCGGTAGACCACCCCGATATTTTGGTTGAAAATGTCCACTTAAACGACAGTCTTATGACCTTGTCCTACAAGTTAAAAAACAACTGATAAAAATTTCGGTGCAGATAAAATCTGCACCGTTTTTATTTATCCCGAAAGTAAAATTTCTTCACCCGCCTTTTCCTCTGTTTCTTTATCGTAAGAAAGGACGGGTTTTAGATTTTCGCCTTTTATTTTCCGCCTTATATAGTTATCGGTTATCTTTTTTACGAGCGGCGTTAAGGTTATAACACCTAAAAGATTAGGAAGCATCATAAGTCCGTTAAAGGTATCGCAAATATCCCAAGCAAGACTCGAAGATATTAAAGCGCCCGACAAAACCGACAGAATATGAACTATCCTAAATACAATAACACTTTTTTCGCCAAAAAGGTATTCGAAAGCCTTAGCGCCGTAATGCGACCAGCCGAGAATAGTCGTAAAGGCAAACAAGAACATTAAAACGGCGACAAATTTACTGCCTATACCGTGCCACGGGAAAGCGCCGTTAAATATATCGGCTACCAAAGTTGCATCGTTAAGTCCTTCTTTTATAAGCCCCGTTTCAAAATTATATACACCCGATGTAAGTATAACGAGTGCGGTTAAGGTACAAACGAGAAAGGTGTCGGTAAAAACCTCGAATATGCCCCACATTCCCTGAACGGCAGGTTCAAAAACGGACGAGCTTGAATGCACCGTAACAGACGAGCCCAGACCTGCTTCGTTTGAAAAAATGCCTCGCTTAAAGCCCTGAGTTATAACGGTTTTTATAAGGTATCCCGCCGTTCCCCCTGCGGCGGCAACGGGCTTAAATGCGGTTACAAAAATCGCCTTAAAAGCGGGTAAAATGTTCTTATAATTTACTGCGATTATTAAAAGTGAGCCTACCGTAAACAAAATTACGGTAAACGGTATCGCTTTTTCGGCAACAGCCGCCGTTCTTTTAAGACCGCCTAATAAAACGGCAGCGGAAATAATCATAATTAAAAAGCCTAATATAAGCGAATACAAACTGACATCGCCGAACAAACGGCAGTCGGACAAAGTCTTAATGTCAAAGGCGTTTTGAATGTTTGCCACCATCTTGTTTACCTGCCCCATAGAGCCTATGCCAAACGAAGCCAAAACGGTAAAAAGCGAAAAAAGTATTGCCGAAAAAGAGCCTAAAACCTTACAGTTTTTCTTTGAGCCTAAGCCGTACAAAAGATAGTACATCGCACCGCCCGACCACTCGCCGTTCTTGTTCTTTTTTCGAAAATAAATGCCCAAAACATTTTCCGAATAGTTAGTCATCATACCGAACAGCGCCGACACCCACATCCAAAACACCGCACCGGCACCGCCTATGCAAATTGCGGCGGCAACTCCCGCTATATTGCCCGTTCCTATCGTGGCGGCAAGAGCGGTACAGAGTGCGGCAAACGGAGAAATTGATTTTTTGTCCTTTCTTTTACTTGAGCTTTTCTTCTTAAAAATGCTTAAAAAGGTGTTTTCCCACCAGTGCTTTAGGTATTTAATTTGAAAAAACCTATTATAAGCGGTAGTAAAAACACCCGCAAAAAGAAGAAGAACAAGCCCCGATTTTATCCAAACAAAGTCATTGACGGCATTATTAAATAACGCCGTTTTTTCTAAAAGTGCTTCCATAAAAGCCCCCATACAAAAAGGTGCCAAATATATGGCACCTTTAATTTAACGCATTTGTCTTTTATAGAATTATATTAAGTTTTTTAATAAGTTATGCAGACTTTTAATCTTTTAATAGGTTAAAGCAGTTTATGCCGAGATTTTCTGCGCTCTCTTTAACAAAATTATGGCAGGTAAAAAGCAAAATCTGACCGTTCTTTGCATACTCGCTTAAAAATTTAAGCGCCGCTACCGTTCTTTTGTCGTCAAAGCTCGAAAGCGCATCGTCAAGCATAACGGGTATGCCCGATTTTTCCGACATAATCTCGCAAACCGCAAGACGGAGAGCCAAATAAGCCTGTTCCTTTGCTCCCAAGCTTAAATAGTCAAGCTCGTGCATACCGAAAGAGCCGCTTTCTTCGACCTTTAGAGAAAACATTTTGTCTACCGAAAGGTTTTTATATTTGTCTTCGGTTAAACTCTTAAAATTTTTAAGAGTTTTTTCTTCCAAAGCGGAGCCGTAGCTTCGTCTTACAAGCGAAAAGCTCTCAAAAAGGATATTAAGCGCCAAGTCCGCCGCCGAACAAAACTCTTCTTCTTCGGCGATTTTTGTTTCGAGTAAGTCTATCTCCCTTTTGAGTATTTCGGGTTGCTCGGCATTGCGGAATGCCGTTTTAAGCTCGGTGTCGGCAGCCGTTATTTCCTGCTTTATACTGTCAATTTCCTTTTCGAGCTTTTCTTTTTCTTCTCTTGCTAAATTAAAGTCGATATTATTTATACCGTCTTCGCTTTCGAGCTTTTCTATTAACTCTTCGGCTTTAATATAAGAAATTTCGTTTAGGTCTTTTGAAAGAATGGATAGGCCGAGCTTTAACTCCTTTTGCTTTTCGGCAAGTTCTTCTATTTTTATAAGCTCTTCTTCGCTTATTTCTTCGCCGTCAAAAAGACCTTTTATTTCCGCTTTTTGAAGCTCTGATTTTTCCGTTTCTTCTTTTAGGCGCTCTTTCTTTTTAGTTAGCTCTTCTTTTGTGTGCTGTTTTACGGTATTGTCCGCCGACAAAACGGCAGTCAGCCTGTTAAGTTCACTTAAAGCGAGTGCCGCTTCTTCGCTTAATACCGCCTTTTCACCTTTAAGAAGCGTTAACTCTTCATTTATCTTTATCTTCTGTCCGTTTAGTTTTAAGAGTGCTTTTTTGTCGCTTTTTTTAAGAATAAAGCCCAAAACACACAAAACGGCGCCCAAACCTGCCAAAGCATAAAAGACATCGTTTATAAAAATTTTAAGCAAAATGCCTAATATAAGCAAACCCGCACCCGCAAAAACAAGCGGTAAATTTATTGTCTTTTTAGGGCTTGAGCCTGACTCTAAAGCGCTTATTTCGGCTTCTTTTTCGCTTATTTTTTTGTCCGTGTCGTCCTTTTTTTCGGAATTTTCCGCTATTTTTTCCTTAAGCTCGTTTATCTTTTTCGGAAGAAGCTTTTTGTCTTCGCTTTCCATAAGATTTATTTCTTCTTCTTTTGCTTTAATTTCCGAGCTTATGTCCTTGATTTTTTCGTTTTGAACATTTATTTTGTTAAGACAAAACTTGATTTTCCCTAAAAATACGGAGTCTAAAACCGTACCGTTTTTAAGGGTAAGCTCTTCGTTTAACAAATCGAGCTGTCTTTTCTTTTCGACAAACTCTTTAAGCTTTTCTTTCTTTTTAAGCGTTTCTTCGGCTTCGCAAACCTTTTTTACGGCATTATACTTTTTAAGCAAAACGGCGCCTTCCTGTTTCTTTTCTTCCGCCTTTTCTTTAAGCTTTAACTTTTCGTTTGCCATACATAAAGCCGTTTCGTAGCGCTCGTTAAGTTCTTTTAGCTGTTCTTTATTTTTAACGCACTTACCCGTTCTGCCCGACTTTGAAATAAGCTCTTCTCTTGCGCTTTTAATTCGGTTTTCAACCTTTGAAAAGGAAGTATCGTTATCACCCGTAAGCGCAAAAGACGAAAGCTTTGAGTTTATTTCACCTGCGGCATTTTCACTCACCTTTCCGCCCGACAAGACGGATATAAACATACTTTTCTCGAAAGCCTCAGCGCCAACGCCGAAAAATTTTACGCCTATATCGGAGGGCACCGCCGAAGTTTCGCCCGTATCGGTGTCGGTAAGGGTTATTTTATCGGTTGTATCCGAGCTCTTAAAAAGGCGCTCAAGACAGTATTTTTTGTTTTCGTGCTCAAAAAATATTCTTCCGCCCATATTTTGCGCTCCGCCAAAGGGCGTGTACTTAATTCTTAAACTTTGCTCTATGCTTTGCACCTTTTTGCCCGTTCCGTAGAACATCGCCTTAATAAATGCCATAACGGTTGTTTTTCCGTTCTCGTTTTCGCCGAAAACAACATTAAAACCGTCCGACAAATTAAGAGTAAAATCTTTAAGCTTTCCGAACTCACTTATATAAATTTTCTCAATTTTCATCGAACTTCACCTCGTTTTCAAAAGCCTTAAGTCCGATTTTAAGGGCATATTTAAGCTCGTTTGCATTTTCGGGGTTTTCCTTTATCTTATTTAGCACCGTCTTTGTAAAAATGCCTTTAAGTGTAATTTCGTTTTTAAGAGCATCTAAATCAACTTTTATCTCGGTTTTGTCCTTAACCTTTGCAAAATAAAGCACTTCGCAAAGTCGGGCATTTATTTCGGAGGTGTTTATTTCCGTTTTGCCGTCCACTTCGCCCGTAAGCTCGATTTTATAGAGATTTTGCGCATAATCTTCGCCGTATTTTTCCTTTATGTCCGCTAATATCTTTTCGGCAATTCCGACACTGTCGGCAAGTCCCGTAACATCGCACTTTTCTACAATATGCATTCTCTTGCAAACAGAAACAAACTTAAAATCGCAAAGATTTTTGTCTACCGTACCTATTAAAACACCCTTTTCGCCCGTTTCGTCAAAGCCGAGTCCCTCCGGGCAACCGCTGTATGCTATATAGGTGTTGCCTTCCTTTTTAATGTCGCTTCTTGCGTGAACATGGCCTAAAGCGATATAGTCCATATCGCTTTTAAGCACAAACTCTTTTGTTATGGGGTTTCTGCCGTTCGAAAAGCCGTATTCTCCGTGAATACACATAATATTTATATCGTTTTTTTGGGGCTTTACGGAAAACTCGTCTTCGCCTTCGCATAAAACCTCCGAAAAAGATTTTCCGTAAACCTTAACACCTTTTTTTATTTCTTCTGCGCAGTCGTAAGGCTTTAGCACTATAAGGTTTTCGGGTAGCGACTCGGATAAAAACGGAGAGTCCGAATTTAAGGGGTCATGATTACCGGCGGAAAACACGAATTTTATGTCGGGCGCACTTTCTATTGCCGTAAAAATTCTGTCGACAAAAGATTTTTCGACCTTATTAAAGTCTAATAAATCTCCTGCGATTAAAAAGAGTTCAACTTCGTTTTCTTTTGCAAGTTCGACACATTTTTCAAATGTTAAAAGCGCTTCGTTTCTTCTTAGTTCTGCTTTATCGCCTAAAAAGTTTTCTCTTGCGCCTATATGAAAGTCCGCCGAGTGCAAGATTTTTATTCCCGCCACAAAAATTCCCCCTTACTCTTTGTCCTAACAATAATAACATTTTATTTTGTTTTTTTCAACTTTTAGAAAATAATTGCTTTTAGAAAAGTTATGTAATATACTATACAATAGAATAATATATAATTTAGGGGTGTTTTGTTTTGGATATAAATATAGGCGACACACTTATTATGAAAAAAACGCATCCTTGCCAAAGCAACACCTTTACGGTTTTGCGTATCGGTATGGACTTTAAGATTAAGTGTAACGGGTGCGGACACGAAATAATGCTTCCGAGAACAAAGCTCGAAAAAGGAATTAAAAAAATCATAAGGAACGAAAACGATGTTTGAACAGTTAGACTCGGTTGAAAGCCGTTTTGAACAAATAAGTATTGAGCTTACCCGTCCCGAAACAGTCGGCGACCGTGAGGCTTTCACAAAGCTTATGAAGGAGCACGGGGAATTATCCCCCATTGTGGAAAAATACCGCCAATATAAAAAGGCCCTTTCGGACGAAAAGGAAGCGCTCTTAATTTTAGAAGACTCAAGTGACGAAGAGTTTAAGGCTTTAGCTAACGAAGAGCTTTCGGACGCAAAGGAAAGAATAGAAAAAACCGCAGAAGAGCTTAAAATTTTGCTTTTGCCTAAGGACCCTAACGACTCTAAAAATGTTATCGTGGAAATAAGAGCCGGTGCGGGTGGAGAAGAATCGGCGCTTTTTGCAGGTTCGCTTTTCAGAATGTACTCTATGTATGCCGCCTCACAAAACTTTTCGGTTGATATAACGAATGCAAACGAAACGGAGCTCGGCGGATACAAGGAAATAAGCTTTATGATAGAGGGAAACGGCGCTTACTCAAAGTTTAAGTACGAAAGCGGTGTTCACCGTGTACAGCGTGTTCCCGACACCGAAACGCAGGGCAGAGTTCACACATCTACCGTAACCGTTGCCGTTTTGCCTGAGGCAGACGATGTTGAAATTGACATTAACCCTGCCGACCTTAAAATCGACACATTCCGTTCTTCGGGTGCCGGCGGTCAGCATATAAACAAGACTTCTTCCGCCATAAGAGTAACGCACATTCCTACGGGTACCGTTGTTGAATGTCAGGACGAAAGAAGCCAGTTTAAGAACAAGGACAAGGCTTTAAGAGTGCTTAAGGCCCGTCTTTTCGATGCCGCAAAAAAAGAGCATGACGATGCTATCGCTTCCGACCGTAAATCGCAGGTGGGAACGGGCGACCGAAGCGAAAGAATAAGAACTTACAACTATCCGCAGGGCAGACTTACCGACCACCGCATAGGTCTTACGCTTTATAAGCTCGAATCGGTGCTTAACGGCGACCTTAAAGAGGTTATTGATGCGCTTGTCACCTATTACCGTACCGAAGCCTTGGCAGAGCAGGGGTAATCTTAAAAAGAGGCACAATTTATGGAAACAAAACGACTTGATATTTTATCGGGTGATTATAAAAAATGTATAGACGAAGCCGCCGGAATTTTGCTTTCGGGCGGTATTGTTGCCGTACCTACCGAAACGGTTTACGGCCTTGCCGCTTCCGCTTATGACGACAATGCGATAAAAAAGGTGTTTTCGGCAAAAGGAAGACCGCAGGACAACCCTTTAATTGTCCACATTTCGGACTTTTTAATGTTAAAAGATGTCGTATCCGAAATACCCGAAAAAGCAAGGCTCTGCGCCGAAAAATTCTGGCCCGGACCTTTTACAATGGTACTTAAAAAAGCCGATAAAATAGCAGACTGTGTTTGCGCCGGACTAAATACCGTTGCCGTCAGAATGCCAAACGAAAAATCTATAAGGGACATTATAAGGGCGGGAAATCTCCCCCTTGCAGCCCCGTCCGCTAACCTTTCGGGCGCACCGAGTCCGACAACATATAAAGATGTTCTTTCGGACCTTGACGGAAAAATTGACGCCGTAGTTTTAGGCGGCGACTGCGAAGTCGGCGTTGAATCTACCGTTGTTTCCCTTGTCGGCGAAAAGCCCCGTCTTTTAAGACCGGGCGCCGTTACACTCGAAAGTCTTAAAGAAATTTTGCCCGACATCGAAGTGGATAAGGCGATTTTAAGCGAACCCGAAAGCGGAGAAAAGGTCGCTTCGCCGGGTATGAAATACAAGCACTATGCACCCAAAACCGAAGCTTTTTTGGTCGAGGGAACAAGCGAAGCCTTTTGTAAGTTCGTAAACGGGAAAGAAGACTGTTTGGCGCTTTGCTTCTTGGAAGACGAACCCTTTATAAAAGTAAAAAAACTTGTTTACGGAACAGAAGCGGACGAAAAAACTCTTGCAAAAAATGTTTTTTCTGCGCTTAGAGATGTCGATAATATGAATGTAAAAAGTGTTTATATACATGCACCCTCTAAGTCCGGCATAGGTCTTGCCGTTTATAACCGGCTCATAAGAGCCGCCGCATTTAAGGTGATAGAGTTATGACAACCGTTATAGGACTGACCGGCCCTACCGGTTCGGGAAAAAGCAGTGCCGCAATAATAGCAAAGGATATGGGGATAAAGGTGGTAGACTGCGACAAGGTGGCAAGAAAGGCCGTCAAAAAAGGCAGTGACGGGTTAAATGCTCTTGTTAAGGTTTTCTCCGCTTCCATATTGAAAAAAGACGGAACGCTAAATAGGAAAGAACTTGCAAGACGGGCTTTTTCGTCCAAAGAAAACACCGAAACGCTTAATAAAACCCTTTTACCGTTTATAGCAAAGCTTGTAAAGGACGAAATAAAAGACGGCACCGTACTTCTCGATGCGCCGACACTTTTTGAAAGCGGACTCGATAAGATATGCGATGTTACGGTTGCTGTTTTGGCAAAAACTCAAACCCGTCTTGACAGAATAATAAAACGGGACAAAATTGACTCTTCCGATGCACTTTTACGCATAAGCGCAGGAAAGACGGACGAATTTTATATTAAAAAAGCCGATTTTACGGTCTATAACGACAAAAATATATCGGTTTTCAAAAAAGAGATTAAAAAAATATTCTTAAAATATACGGAGGCAAAATAACATGAGCAAAGAAAAAAACGAAGCACAAGCACTTAAAGAGAAACTGTTTTACGAAAAGAAAAACGGTCTTTTGGAAGTAAGTGACGAAACTATCGACAAAGCCGAGCTCTTTTCGAGCGCCTACAAAAAATTCCTTGACCGCTCTAAAACCGAGCGTGAAGCGGTAAAAAGTGCAATACTTCTTGCCGAAGAAAAGGGCTTTAAGCCGTTTAGCAATAACAAAAAATATAAATCGGGCGACAAGGTTTACTTTAATAACCGTGGAAAGACGGTTGCCTTTGCGGTTTTCGGAAAAGAGCCGCTCGAAAACGGTGTTAACATCACCGCCGCACACATTGACTCTCCCCGTCTTGACCTTAAACCGAACCCGTTATACGAAGAGCTCGAATTAGGTCTTCTTAAAACGCATTACTACGGCGGAATAAGAAAGTATCAGTGGCCTGCCGTTCCGCTTTCTCTGCACGGTGTTTTTGTAAAAAAGGACGGTACGGTAACGGAGGTTACGATAGGTGAAGACGAATCGGACCCCAAATTTGTAGTGAACGACCTTTTGCCCCACCTTGCAAGTGAGCAGTCAAAAAGACCGCTTAGCGAGGGAATAAAGGGCGAAGAGCTTAATATTTTAATAGGAAGCAGACCCTTTAGAAGTGACAGCGAAAGTGAGCTTGTTAAGCTTAATCTTCTTAAAATCTTAAACGAAAAGTACGGCGTTACGGAAGCCGACTTTTTATCGGCAGAGCTTGAAGCGGTACCCGCCTTTAAGGCTTGTGACATCGGTCTTGACCGTTCGCTCATAGGCTCTTACGGACAGGACGACCGTGTTTGCGCATACCCCGCTTTAATGGCAATTCTCGGTACAAAGGCGCCAAAGAAAACCGCCCTTTGCATTTTAACCGACAAAGAAGAAACGGGCTCGGGCGGAAATACGGGTCTTGAAAGCGACTTTTTAAGTCATGTTTTATATGACCTTACAAAGACTCAAAACGGCGACCATACCTTAACTATAAGAAATTCACGCTGTTTGTCGGCAGATGTTAACGCAGGTATGGACCCGACATTCCAAGACGCATTCGAAAAGAGAAATGCCGCTCTTCTTAACTACGGTGTTGTTGTTACAAAGTACACGGGTGCCCGTGGCAAAGCCGGTACATCGGACGCAAGTGCCGAATATGTTGCCGAAATAAGAAACTTACTCGACAAGAAAAACATTGTTTGGCAAACGAGCGAACTCGGCAAGGTTGACATCGGCGGCGGGGGAACGGTTGCCGTTTATATCGCAAATATGGGTATAAATGTTGTGGACTTAGGTGTCCCCGTTCTTTCTATGCACTCTCCCTTTGAAACAACCGCAAAGCTCGATATTTATATGTGCTATAGAGCAATGTACGAGTTTATAAACGACTAAGGAGTTTGATTTTTATCCTAAAGAAAACATTATCTTTATTTCTTTCGGCTTTAATATTCTGCCTTTCGTTTTGCGCTTGTTCGGGTGATAAGGGTAACGATGCGTACATCTATTTTAATGTAACAGATGTACCAAAAACCCTTGATGCTCAACTTGCGCAAACAAGCGAAGAGCTTTTAATAGTCCGCAACATATACGAAGGACTTTTAAGAAAAGACAACACGGGAAAAATCGTAAACGGTGTTTGCGAGTCCTATAAAAAGGACGGCAGGGTTTACACCTTTAATTTAAGAAAAGATGCCGTTTACAGTGACGGTACTCCCCTTACTGCCGCCGATTTCGTTTTCGCTTTAAGACGGGCGGTAAAGCCCGAAACAAAAGCACCCTTTGTAAGCCGTCTTTTTTCGGTTAAGAATGCCGAATACATTTACGAAACGGGTGCAGACGAAAAAAACTTAGGTGTTACGGCTGTCGATAACCATACCTTAAAAATCGAACTTAACTGCGATGACGAAAATTTCCCCTTAACACTTACGACAAGCATTTGTATGCCGTGTAACGAAAAATTTTTCCTTAAAAGTGCGGGAAAGTACGGACTCGAAGCCGACTGCGTTTTGTCGAACGGCTCTTACGCTCTTAAAAAGTGGAACCCTGACGATTTCGGCATAAGGCTTTATAAAAACGAAGAATATAAGGGAGATTTCGTTGCCAAAAACGGCGCCGTTTTTCTTTCTTCGCATACTGACGACACCGTTAAAAATCTTTTCAGTGATGCTTCTTTCGATGTTGCCTTTGTTGATAATGCCGATATAGACTCGGTATTAGAGCTTGACATAAAAAAGGTGTCTTTCCAAAATATTTGCTGGGTTATGACTCTTTCTTACGATATTTCGGAAGCCGAAAGAGAAGCTTTACTTTCGGCTATTTCACCCGATGTTTACAAGGATAAACTGCCTACCGGTTTTTATCCGGCGGACTCGATTTTCCCCGATGTATTAAATGTCGGCAAGGTATCAAGCAGTCAAAAGGCGCCTTATAACTTAGATTATGCGAAGAGCCTTTTTTCGGCAGTGGTTAAAGAAAGACCTGACAAAGAGTGTCCCGAATACAAGCTTTACTATTACGGCGACAAAGCGCTTTCCCCCGCCGTTAAGAAAATGCTCGGGCATCTTCAAAAAAATCTTTGCGCATTCGTAAATATTGCCGATGTTAAAAACCCCGAAGAGCTGAGAAACGAACTTTCGGCAAAGACCTTGCCGCTCTCTCTTTTCCCCGTTTATGCAAAATCGGGCGATGTAGGAGAATATCTTAAAAACTTTAATATCTCTTATAATAACGACCCGTCTTCGGTGTCGGACGCACTTTTTAAGGACAAAACCTTAGTGCCGTTTGCCTTTGAAGACACAAATATTTGTTATTTAAGTAACATCGAAAACCTATACTGCGACAGCGAAAACGGTTATATAGATTTCTCGTTCGCAATAAAAAAATAAGCCTTAAAAAACTAAAGTCCCGTACTGTTTAGTACGGGACTTTTTAATAAGTCTTCTTATTCTATTATCGAAGCACCTGTCATTTCTTCGGGCTTATTAAGACCTAAAAGCTTAATAATCGTAGGCGAAATATCGCAAAGCTTTCCGCCTTTTCTTAAGGTGCAGTCCTTACCTATTACGGCAAACGGAACGGGGTTTGTTGTATGCGCCGTAAAGGGCGAACCGTCAGTGTCTACCATTCTGTCGGCATTGCCGTGGTCGGCTGTAAGAAGCATAACACCGCCCATTTTAAGAGTGGAGTCCATTACTCTGCCGACACAGGTATCCACCGTTTCGACAGCCTTAACTGCCGCTTCCATAATACCCGTATGGCCTACCATATCGCAGTTTGCAAAGTTAAGGATAACGACATCGTAAATGCCCTTTTCTATCGCTTCGCAAACCTTATCGCAAACCTCGTTTGCACTCATTTCGGGCTGTAAATCGTAGGTCAAAACCTTAGGCGAGTTAACAAGTATACGGTCTTCATTGTCAAACATAACTTCTCTTCCGCCGTTAAAGAAAAATGTTACATGCGCATATTTCTCAGTTTCGGCGATACGAAGCTGTGTCATACCGTTCTTCGCCAGATATTCACCTAAAGTGTTGTTAAGACTTTGTGGCTTAAAGGCAATTTCGGTGTTTTTAATGGTCGCATCGTACTGCGTCATACAAACATAAAACACCTTTTGTCTTCCGCCTTTTCTTACAAAGCCCGTAAAGTCGTCATCGGTAAATGTTCTCGTTATCTCTCTTGCACGGTCGGGGCGGAAGTTAAAGAATATAACACTGTCGCCCGATTTAATTCTCTCGGTGCCGTTTACTACTGTCGGCAAAACAAACTCGTCAGTTATAAACTTGCCTTCTTCGTCCTTTACCGTATAAGATTTACGAACGGCATCGGCTGGGTTATCCGTCTTTATGCCGTCACCGTAAACGAGCGCCGCATAGGCTTTTTCAACCCTTTCAAAACGGTTATCACGGTCCATACCGTAAAACCTGCCCAAAACGGTTGCCGTTTTTCCGCAGCCTATCTTTTTCATTTCTTCTTCAAGCTCGTCTATAAAATCGGCTGCCGATGTCGGCGGAACATCTCTTCCGTCAAGCAAAGCATGAACATAAACACGCTCAAGTCCCATTTTCTTTGCAAGTTTAATAAGCGCATACAAATGGGTGTTGTGCGAGTGAACACCGCCGTCAGACAAAAGTCCCATAAGGTGCAAAGCGCCGCCGTTTTCTTTTGCGCTGTTAACGGCTTTAATGAATGCTTCGTTTTCGTAAAACGAGCCGTCTTCAATTGCTTTTGTAATTCTTGTAAGCTCTTGATAAACTACTCTTCCCGCACCGATGTTTGTATGGCCCACTTCGCTGTTGCCCATTTGTCCGTCAGGAAGACCTACATCAAGTCCCGAAGCGCCGATTTGAGTTGTCGGGCAAGTATCGAAAATACCGTCAAGACGGGGCGTTTTTGCAATGCTTATTGCGTTTCCGTCTTTTTCGCCGTTAATTCCGAAGCCGTCCATAATGGTTAAAACGATAGGTTTTTTCATGTTGACTCCTTAAGGTATATTATTTACTTGCGGCTTTAACTATAATCGAAAAGTCTTCGGCTTTAAGGGAAGCGCCGCCTATAAGTCCGCCGTCAACATTAACCTTTGAAAGCAATTCGTCTGCATTCTTTGCATTCATTGAACCGCCGTACTGAACGGTTACGCTCTCGGCGGCATCGTTTCCGTAAGCTTCGGCAATAGCGGCACGGACAAAGCCGTTGCCCTCGTCTGCCTGTTCGGCAGTAGCGGTAACACCCGTACCGATAGCCCAAACGGGTTCGTATGCTATAACAACATCCTTAAGCTGTTCTTTCTTAACATTAGTAAGTGCCATTTTGGTTTGAAATTTAAGTAAGGTTTCGGTGTAGCCGAGTTCTCTTTGCTCTAAGGTTTCGCCTACGCAGATAATAACCTTAAGACCGGCATTAAGTCCTGCAAGAGCACGGAGATTAACGGTCTGGTCGGTTTCGCCGAAGTACTGTCTTCTCTCAGAGTGACCTACAACGACATATTTAACACCGCATTCTTTAAGCATATTTGCACTGATTTCGCCGGTGTATGCGCCCGACTCCTTAAAGTGAACATTCTCGGCGCCTATTTCTATATTAGAGCCTTTAGCAGCCTCAGTAGCGGCGGCTATGTCAACAAAAGGAACGCAAAGAACTACCTTACAGTCTGCGTCCTTAACGAGCGGCTTCATTTCGCTTATCAAAGCGGCGGTTTCGCTCGGTGTTTTGTTCATTTTCCAGTTTCCTGCTATTATTGTTTCTCTTTTTGCCTTGTTCATTTTTATTTCTCCTTTTTATAAGAATTACGGCGGTTTTATTCCGCCGTAATAATTTATTTTTATTTATCGTTAAGTGCCGCAATACCGGGAAGCTCTTTGCCCTCTAAGAATTCGAGAGAAGCGCCGCCGCCGCTAGAAATATGAGTCATTTTGTCGCCGAAGCCCAAGCTGTTTGCGGCAGCCGCAGAGTCACCGCCGCCGATTACCGTAATGGCATCACTGTCGGCAAGGCTCTTTGCAACGGCAAAGGTACCCTTTGCAAGTGTCGGATTTTCAA
>JAZUIE010000009.1:0-62679 GCA_045642125.1 Acutalibacteraceae bacterium
ATATGAACTGCCAAAACAGATTTTGTGTTTATGTAAAAGACGGAGAGTGCACATTAGAAAGCATCGAAGTGAACATAAGCGGTATATGTGATAGTTGTATATACCCCGATATACCCGACAGTATTTTAGATTACGAAAAGAAAAAGACACTTTACAATTTAGAAAGAGAATGGAACTTTTAAGTAAAAAAGACGGGTGTTCACCCGTCTTTTTTTATGTCTTTTTTTATTATTTAATTGCCTTATAAAGTAAATCGGTAAGCTTTCCGAATAAGAAGCAAAGTGCTTTATAAATGCCGTTTGAAATCAGTTTTACGAGCCGTCCTAATGTTTCTTTATAAACTATGGCAACAATAAGCGAAGAAATAAACAAAAGTGAAGCGAATATAAATATTTCGCCTATTAAATTCTCATATCCCGTCTTATTATAGATAAACTCCCAAATTCGGGGCCTTATATAAATTCTGAAGAGAATGTTTTCGTGGATAATATAAACAAAAAGCGAAAGCGAAGAAATATAGTTAATAAATTTACACTTAAACTTAATTTGCCTAAACAGATTAAAGAGCGCAAAGGCTACAAAAAAGCCGAATATACTCGATTTTGAGCCGTAAGTCGTAAGTGTTTCCCTAAGGGACGCATCGTAAATATTATCGAACATAAGGGCTTTTGAGTTTGCATAGAACATAAGACCTACCATACCTAAAAGTCCTACAAGAAGCAAACATATATTTGAAATCAAGCCGTCCGAAAACTTAACACCGTATTTCTTAAAATAAGAAATTATGAAATAAACCGCCGTCCAAAGAGTAATCATTGTTGAAGACGGAATGCCAAAGAAAAAGTCAACCGTCATAAATGTAAGGAAAAGTCCTATTGCGGCTATCAAATGATTTCTTTGGCTTAACGACTCAATTATTTTATTAAGGAACGGATAAACGAACAAAAACAACACATACTGCGTTACATACCAGTTGTTTTCGTAATATGTAGGCAAAAACGATTTCGCTATTAAATCGCTTCCCAAATACACCTTAAACCCAAATACTATGGCAATTAGCCAAAGGACCGAAATTGCAAAGTTGTTTGAGATTAAATTAAATGCTTTTTTGGGGTTAGGCCCGTCCTTTTCGGTTAAAAACCACGCCGAGCAAATAAAGAATGCCATATTTGCTATATTTCCGCACTGATAAAGGAAAGAAATAATAAATCCTTTAGCAGTTGTTGTAGGCATTGCAAAATAATAAAGGTAATCGTTAACACCTATTGCATTTACGGCATCGTAGGAAAGTGTTTGAATAACATGCGTTAAAACAATTAAGAAAATCGAGAATATCTTAAGAAGCTCTATTCCCGACTCTCTTATTTTCTTTTCCTGTCCCATTCCTATTCTCCTTTGTTAACATATTTTTTTATCATTATTTTTGCGTCTTTTTTGCCTTTTCTTATCGCCTTTAATTTGGCGATTTTTTGTTTTTCAAAAAAGATTTTAAGAACAAACCATTTAAGATAGACTCTTTTTTCGGTCTTTATATCAATAAAGTCTTTATGCTTTGCTACATAGTACCTGATGTTTCTCGCATAGTAATAGGTGCGAAGCGGAGAATGATTATATGTATAAAAGGGCTTGTTTAACTTTTTTATACCGAGTATTCTTCCTATCGGCATAAAAAATCGTACTTCCTTTGCTTCGCCTAATCTATGGTGAAGAACAGCGCCGTTTACACGCAAAATTTTGTATCCGTTTTCAAGCAAAAGGGTGCAAAAGTCGAAATCGACACAGTCGATAAACATAATATCGTCAAACCCGCCGACCTTTTTATATGCCGAAAGACGGACGAGTGAAGCCGATGTGTTGCATCGCTCAACATAAGTAAATCGAGGCTCACTTTCGGACGAAATAATCTGCGCTTCGTTATCGTCCGCAAATGTCGGAGTATAAAGTCCTATTTCTTCGTCAGAGAGATACTCACTGTACTTTTCTATTATATCGGGCTCGGGCAAAGAGTCTTGGTCGAGAGTTAAAATAAAATCGGCGCCGTCACTTATTGCCCTTTCACACATCTGGTTAAGTGCCGTTGCGACACCTAAATTTTCCTTGTTTTCTATTAAAACTATCTTTTCGTTTTCACTTAGTTTTTGCTTAATCGCTTCGGTGTTATTTGAAGCATTGTCAACAATATAAAGCTTATCGACCTGCAAAAGAGTTGCATTTATGTTGTCAATAAGTCTGTCTTCTTCAGGGTTAAAAACCGTAATTCCCGCAACTATTTTAGGCACCCTTATCCCCCTGCCTTTCTTCGTCTTTTAACATCTTACTGTTTTTTTAAGGTGTAAATTATATCACCTAAATGTTCCTTTGCCGAGTAATATTTATAATACTCTTTAATAAAAAACAAAGAAATTACCGACAAAAGACTCTTTTTTGTTAAAGCCTTAAGCCTTTTTTCACAAAGGTTATATAACAGCTCTCCCGTTTTATTTACATCTTTAAGCACTAAACTTAAATCTCTTTTTTCCTTTGCAATTTGAAGCCGTGTCTGAGTCAGTCCCTTAAGACCTAAGGTATTATCCTCGTGAATTCTGTATAATGTAAGCGGTCTGTTGTAAAAGGTAAGTCCCGAAAGACAGGCGGAAATTGCCGTTAACTGATAATCGTGGGGCAAGGAAGTATCGGCAAAGCTTAAATACTTGTCCACCGCTTCCCGTCTGTAGGCACAAGCGCAACCGGGACAAATGTTTCTATGCATTATTTCTTTAAGCGGTATGTTACTTGCAACACTTTTAGGCTCTTTTCCGACAAACCCGTAAGTGCCCAAAGGCAGCTCGTCACTGTCCTTATTTTCGCCGTTCTTATCTATAAACGAAAAGCCGCCGCAAAGTCCTAATACCGAATCGTCCGAAAAGACATTCGCAACAGTTTCGGTTTTATCGGGACACCAAACATCGTCTTGGTCGCAAAGCAAAACAACATCGCCGCTTGAAAGAGAAAGCGCTTTTTTGAAGTTTTCCTTAAACCCTAAATTAGTTTCGTTTTCATATATAAAAACATTATCGAAAAGGTTTTTTGAAAAAAACTCTTTAATCATTTTGACGGTTGAGTCGGACGAGTTATCGTCAACAATAACGATTTCGTCAGGCAAACGGTGTTGATTTAATATGGAAGACAGCTGTTCTTCTATATATCTTTCACCGTTATAAGTACAAAGTACAACCGATAATTTAAGCACCGTTTTTCACCGCCTTAAAAAACTTAATTTACCGATATTTTAACATAATTTACATTTTTTTACAAGTTTTAATTGGCTCTTAAAAGAGAACAAACTATGAAATAAACACCCAAAAGCAAAAGCGAAACATTGACTCTTTTTCCGATACATAAATAAGCGGCTGCAAAAACAGTTAAAACTCCTATAATAAGGCTTAAAAAGAAAAGTGTTTTTTGGGCTTTTCTTTCACCCTTTTTGCGTTTTATTATCTCCCTTAAAACCGTTCCGCCGTCAAGGCCGTTTACGGGCAGAAGATTAAAGGCAAAAATAATAAAGTTAATAAGCGAAAGATTTAATGCGGTCATATTTTTTGTAAGACGGAAATTAAGAAAAAAAGTAAGTGCGGTTAAAAGACTCGCCAAAGGCCCGAAAAGAGCGATAAGTATTTCTCCGCTTTTGCGTCTTTCAAACGAACGGGTTATCAAAATACTCGCCGGAACAAGCTTTATGCTTTTAGGCTGACTTTCAAACAAAAAACAGGCGAACAGGTGCCCTGCTTCGTGGACAAAAAAAGAAAAAACACAAAGAAAGCAAAGTCCGGTTTTATCTATTAAAAGCATAAAGGTTAAAACCGCAAAGAAAAGAAACGACACATAAATTTCGGTACCTAAAAGCTTAAATCTCATTGCCGTTCTCCGAAATTACAGTATCAAGACAGTTATCGGTCACATTTTTACTATAATATTTTTCAATTTCCGAAAAGAGTTTCGGGGAAATAAACTTAATACTTAAAACCGTAAGAATGATAATTAAAACTGTTATAATTTCATAAGCCGTACTTTTAATAAAAAACGGTGTTTTGCCTTTTTCTTCCATTTACTTTTCTCCTTAATTGTTGTTAAATATAAAAAAGTATGTTATACTTAATTATATTTATTTTGGTGGTGAGAGTATGCCGTTTTTACCGATAACACTTGAAGAAACTATAATATTAGGCTGGGACAGACCCGATTTTGTTATCGTTACGGGGGACGCTTATGTTGACCACCCGAGCTTCGGCACCGCCATTATTTCGAGAGTTTTAGAGTCAAAGGGCTATAAGGTTGCCATTATATCGCAACCGCAAAACGATAACGATTATAAGACATTCCCCTGCCCTAAATATGCTTTTTTGGTTAACAGCGGAAATGTCGACTCTATGGTTGCGCATTATACCGCCGCCAAAAAAAGGCGCAGTGACGATGCCTACACACCGGGCGGTAAGGCAGGAAAACGCCCCGACAGAGCGGTAATAGTGTATACGAAAAATTTAAGAAGACTTTTCGGCGACACACCCATTTTGATAGGCGGAATAGAGGCTTCTCTCCGCCGTTTTGCGCATTACGATTATTGGTCCGATACGGTTATGCCGTCAATTTTGCTTTCTTCGGGCGCCGACCTTCTTATGTACGGTATGGGCGAAAAACATATTGTTGAAATCGCCGACCGCCTTAAAAACGGCGAAAACATTAAAGACTTAACCGATGTTAAGGGTACTGTGTACGCCGTAAAGGTTAAAGACTATAAGCCTATGAGCGCAAAGGAATGTCCCTCCTTTGAGGCGGTAAGCGAAAACTCGGACTCCGGAAAACGGCAATATGCAATAGCCACTAAAATAGAACAAGAACAACACGATTCTTTGCGTGGCAGATGTGTTATCCAGCGACACGGCGATATGATGGTAATAGAAAACCCGCCCTCACCGCCGCTTACTCAAAAGGAAATGGACGAGGTTTACGGTCTTGACTTTATGCGGGACTATCACCCGTCCTACGAGCAAAAAGGCGGAGTACCGGGCATAAAGGAAGTCAAGTTTTCGATTATCCACAACCGTGGATGCTTCGGCGACTGTAATTTTTGCGCCATCGCCTACCATCAGGGCAGAGAGATTACATCGAGAAGCCACGAATCGGTTATAAACGAAGCAAAGATTTTAACAAAACTTCCCGATTTTAAGGGGTATATTCACGATGTCGGCGGACCTACGGCAAATTTCCGTTTCCCGTCATGCGAAAAGCAAAAAACGGGCGGGTTATGTCCCGACAAAAAGTGTTTGGCACCCGAAATGTGCCCGAATGTTAAGGTTGACCACTCCGATTATTTAGACCTTTTAAGAAAACTTCGCAAACTCCCTAAAATCAAAAAGGTTTTTATCCGCTCGGGCATTCGTTTTGACTATCTTATAAAGGACAAGTCGGACGAGTTTTTTGACGAGCTTATAAAGCACCATATAAGCGGACAGTTAAAGGTTGCGCCCGAGCACTGTTCAAACACCGTCCTTAAATATATGGGCAAACCGAAAATCGAAGTTTATAACGAATTTAAGAAAAAGTTTTACAATAAAACAAAGAGTATCGGGAAAGAGCAGTTTTTAGTCCCCTATCTTATGTCGTCACATCCGGGGAGTACCGTAAACGATGCCATTGAACTTGCTCTGTTTCTTAAAAAAGAAGGGCTCCACCCCGAGCAGGTACAGGACTTTTATCCGACACCCGGCACCGTTTCAACCTGTATGTTTTATACGGGACTCGACCCTTATACGCTTAAAAGTGTCTATGTTCCGAGAACGGCAAAAGAAAAAGCGGAGCAAAGAGCACTTTTGCAGTACTATAAAAAGGAAAACCGTGCGCTTGTTTTATCGGCACTCAAAAAAGCCGGTCGGCAAGACCTTATAGGAACGGGTAAAAACTGTCTTGTAGCACCCGACAAAGACACTTTTAATACTAAGCCTACAAAGACAAAGAAAAAGAAGACCATAAGAAATATACATAAACGCAAGAAAAAGGTATAAAATTATGAAAATTGTTCTCGGTATGAGTGGCGGAGTTGACTCGTCTGTTGCCGCTTTTCTTATTAAAGAAAAAAAGCACGAATGTATAGGCTTAACGCTTAAGCTTTTCGGTGACGGTGACATAAATGACGCCAAAAAGGTATGCGAAAAACTTGATATAAATCATTCCGTTTTAGATTTAAGCGATACATTCAAAAGTACCGTAATAAGCAATTTTTTATCGGAATACGAAAACGGCAGAACTCCTAACCCTTGTATCGTTTGCAACGAAAAGATTAAGTTCGGAGAAATGCTCAACTTTTCCGTAAACGAACTGAAGGCTCATAAAATCGCAACGGGACACTATGCTGTTATCGAAAACAATGGCGGCAGGTTTTTGCTTAAAAAACCGTGCGACCTTAATAAAGACCAGACCTATGTTTTATACGGTCTTACGCAAAAACAGTTGTCTTTAACCTGCTTTCCGCTGGGCTTATACAAAAAAAGTGAGATTAGAGAAATTGCACTCGAAAACGGCTTTTTTAATGCAAACAAAAAAGACAGTCAGGATATTTGTTTCGTACCTGACGGCGACTATGCAAAATTTATTAAGGATACGACAAAGAAAAAATTTGCAAAGGGTGCCTTTTTAGACCTTTCGGGCAACATTTTAGGCGAACATAACGGCATTATTAACTACACTGTAGGGCAAAGGAAAGGACTCGGCATTGCGCTCGGAAAACCTATGTTCGTTATAAATAAAAATGCACTTAATAACACCGTTACTTTAGGTGACGAAGAGCATTTAATGAGCAAAACCGTTACGGTTAAAAATATAAACTATATTCCGTTTGATACATTAAACTCTGATATGAAAGTAAAAGCAAAGCTTCGTTACAGCCAAGCGGAAGAAGACGCCGTTTTGCACCCCGTATCAGAAACGGAAGCGGTACTCGAATTTTCAAGACCGCAAAGAGCTCCGTCTGTCGGTCAGTCGGCAGTTTTCTATGACGAAGATTATGTTGTAGGCGGCGGAATAATAGAAAAAGGATATAATAATGATTGATTTTAATATTGAAAAAATCGTTCCTTACTGTAAAGAGTTCGGCTTAAACTTAGGAGAAGCGGAAATAAAACGGCTTAACATTTACGGAAATATGCTTTTGTCATGGAACGAAAAAATGAACCTTACGGGGATAACCGAGCCTAACGATGTTTTAATAAAGCATTTTTTTGACTGTATTTTGTTTTTCTCGAATGTAGATGTTAAACCGAATGCAAAAATAATTGATGTCGGAACGGGCGCCGGTTTTCCGGGACTTGTACTTAAAATTTGCCGTAACGATATTGATTTAACCTTACTTGACGGACTTAATAAACGCCTTACATTTCTTAATGCCGTTTTAGACGAAACGGGACTTAAGGCAGAAACGGTGCACGGCAGAGCCGAAGATATGGGCAAAAAGGAAGAGTATCGGGAAAAGTTCGACATTGCGTGTGCGAGAGCAGTTGCAAGACTCCCCGTACTGTCCGAATACTGTGTCCCGTTTGTTAAAAAGAACGGACTGTTTGTTGCAATGAAAGGCGAAAAAGGAGAGCTCGAAGCAAGTGAGTCTCAAAATGCTCTAAAGCTTTTAGGCTGCGAAAAGCCTACAGTTAAAACGCTGACTCTTACGGGAAACGAGAAAAGAACCTTTATTATTGCAAAAAAGATTTCGCAAACTCCGACAAAATACCCAAGAATGGGCGGAAAAATAGCAAAAAGTGCCTTATAAAAAGGCACTTTTTATTTTTTTATGCAAAAATTTGACGAACGGATTTTCTTTACATTTTATGCTCTTTCATTCATAATTATTACAAAGAAAGGTTGAAAGAATATGAAATCGTTTTTTGAGAAAAAAATAGTTTTCCTTAAACCTAATGAAATAGTTTTTCATACAAAAAATATAAGGGCTCAAGAAACGGAGATAACCGAACTTGCCGACAACATAAGGGTTAACGGAATGACTGAGCCTTTAATCGTAAGAAAAACAAAAAGCGGAAGTTATGAGCTTGTTTGCGGAAAAAGGCGGCTTATCGCTTCAAAAGTAATAGGGCTAAGGCGGGTGCCCTGCATCGTAAAGGAAATTGATGTAAAAACCGCTTCAACCTTAAAACTATCG
This sequence comes from Acutalibacteraceae bacterium, assembly GCA_045642125.1. GTDB lineage: Bacteria > Bacillota > Clostridia > Oscillospirales > Acutalibacteraceae > UBA737. Next base: position 8,180 of record JAZUIE010000009.1, read on the forward strand.
GAAAATCTTTTGACAAAAAAAGAGTCTTGCTTTAAGACCGCCGAGCTAATAGAAAGCTATATGCTTAAATTCAGTTTAAGCACCGAAGAAGCGGCGGAAAATCTCGGTGTTTCCCAAAGCTTTATAAATAAAAAATTAAATTTACTCAAAATTGACCCTTTAACACAGCTTAAAATGACATCTAACGAAATACCCGAAAGAAACATTCGTTATTATTTGTCGCTCGACAGCGAAAAAAGAGAAGATTATCTTAACTTTATCATTAATTCCCTTAACAAAACGGTTGGCAAAGTACACAAAGAGAGTGAAGAAGCGCAAACACAAGGACAAACAAAAAAAGCCGTTATAAGCGATAACAGACTTTTGTCAAACAGTGTTTCAAAGTTTATGGCGGCCATAAAGTGCTCGGGTATTGAAGCGTACTCGCAAAGAATAGAAAACGAAAAATATACCGAATACAAAATAAGAATTCCCAAAAATCAAAACGACAGTTATAAACAGCTTAAATTGGTATAACGCTGTGTGTCTTTCGTCCCCTTAGGCATACGGCTTATATAACGGCAACTTTGTTGCTAACCACCATATTCATCCCCATACACAGAAAACCGCAGTCTTAATCGGCTGCGGTTTTCTGATTTTCTCTTCTTTTATTTATGTTTTCGCTCATAAGCTTATGGGCTCTTTCGCCTATCTCTTCGGTTTTAAGTACAGCCGTTTCTTCTTCGGTTATAACATCTAAAACATCAAAATAAACGACCGTTTTTCTTCTGAACATATTTTTAACTATTTCGTTTGAATTAACAAGTGTTGTAACAACTATCGGGCATTTTGCTTTTGTTGCTATCTTAAAAGCACCGTTTCTGAACTCATGCAAATTTCCGTCAAGGCTTGTATACCCTTCGGGAAAAATTCCGATACTCGCACGGTCCGACTTAATGTAAGATACGGCTTTGAGAATTGCTTTAACGCCCTCACGGTTGTTTTCTCTGTCAATAGGCAAACAGTCAAGCTTACTCATTAGCTTTGCAACAAACGGGAAGATATCGTAAACTTCCTTTTTTGCAATAAAGCCGAGCTCAAGCTCGGGAAGCGCCGCCAAAATGACCGCAGGGTCAAAATCGTGGATATGATTACAAACAAGCATTACCCTTTTGTTCTCGGGTATTTTTTCTTTTCCCGTAATCTCAATTTTAACCCTTCCGAGCTTAAAAAGAATGGGTACCGTAATATTTGTAAGCCACCTGTAATACTTACCGAAGCGGTTTTTTTCGGCATTTTTGTTTGAAACGGCAATTGATATTACAAAAATCAAAAGCTGTAAAATAATGAATGCCAAGATAAGTCCTGCAAACGAAACGGGAACAAGCCACCAGGAATAAGGGGCGGCAAAAATATTATATTTACCGTTCAAAATAAGCAGAATTACCGCCGAAGCTACAATATAAAAACTAATCAAAATGTCGCCACCTTAATTTTGTTTTCTTACTATCTTGTACTCGTCATAGAAATCGTAGTACGGACAATTAAAGGTATTATAACTTAAAAACCTTGCCATTTCGTCTTCGTCTAAATCGACATTGCAATAATATCTGTCGCACTCGTCATCGTACAAATAATTAGCGCAGGTTTCGCACGAAGAAGCCTTCTTATTCTTCAACTTGTTGCTCCTCCGGCTCTATAGGCTCTTCGGGTTCCTCTTTAGGCTCGTCTTCGGGCAAAGTACTTTCGGTGCTCGAAGTGTTGTCGGAACTCGCCGTATTGTTATTGTCACTTACGGTATTATCCGAATTTTGCGGCGGAGTGGTTTGCGTGTCGCTGTTATTGTTGTTTTGCGTGGCAGTATTATTACTCGGCGTATAGGTGCCCGTCTTTTTAACTCTTGCGTACCAGTTGTCCTTTTCGATAGGATGCGCCGCAACATATTCTTCGAGCGTCATATCGTCATAAATTATGCCTTTTATTACCTTTGAAGCATACTTTAGGTCGTAATAAACAACCGAGCCGAAGCTACCTGACGGAGACGGCATAAGGAAGTTCATTTCGGTAGAGTTTTGCGGAATTCTGTACTGCTCAAAGGTCGGTGAAGAGAACATAACATTATATGCAAGACTTATTATATCCGAATAAGTCAGTGATGTTTCGGTACACGGAATAAGCGATTTTGCAAACCTTGCATAGTCACTCTTCGGAAGTGTTTTCGCTTTATTGAAAAGCTGTTCCATAACATAACGCTGACGGTCGGTACGGCCGTAGTCGTTGGTAGTTCCCCAAACCGATGTACAGTATCTTATTCTTGCATAAGCAACCGCCTGTAAACCGTTAAGATGCTGTTTGCCCGATGTCGTAATATAGTAATCTCTCGGGTTTTTCTTTTCGTAAGTGCAAATTTCCTGAATCATATCGTTTATGCCGTGGTTATTATCGCCCGTAGCATTAACTTCGTTAGGTGTAAGTGTTGCTTCAATACCGCCGACACCGTCAATAATATCCGACATACCGTAGAAATTAACAGTTGCATAATTTGCAATATCAAGCCCGAAGTTTTGGTTTAATGTCTTTATGGCAAGTTCGGGTCCGCCCCAGCTGTATGCGGCGTTTATCTTATAATAGGTAAGCCCCGTATCCTTATCAATCGGGACTAATGAGTCACGCATAATGGATATGATTTTAATTTTTTTCGTTTTTGTGTTTATGCTTAAAATCATTATACTGTCGGTGTTACCCTTAAAGCACATTTTACCCTTTGTATCTCGGCTGTCTAGTCCGAAAAGGGCAATATTTACGACATTTTTATCAATGCTGCCGCTGTAACCTAAAGAGTTAGGGTCGTCCTTAATATAATGATAGTTATAGTTAAAGTAAATAAAGAACCACGAAATAAAAATCGCAAGAACTAAAATTATTGATGTTAAGGTAATAATCGTACGGCGTTTGCCTTTGCTTAAGCATTTCCACCATTTTTTTATCTTATAGTATTTATCGCTTATTACCTTTTTAATTCCGTGCTTTTTCTTTTTATAATGCTTAGGTCCGCCCGTATAGCTTTCGCCGTCCACAAATCTTTTATAGCTTGAATCGGATACAATGTCTTCATACTGCGGTTTCTGTACAGAAGAAGAGCTTATATCCAAAAAGTCGTCATCAAACTGAAAATCGATTTTTTTACCGTCACTCATTTTATCACCATATCTTTGCTAAGACAAAAACTTGTGTCTTAATATTTTTACAGTATCCTATATTTTACAACTTTATTTTTATCTTGTAAAGTTTTATTTACACAATTTCTTTATAAATATCGCCTTTTTTTATGCCCGTTTTACCTGCCGCAAGTTTTGCCGCAGACGATGCGGAATTGCCGTCTTTAATAAACTCTTTTGCCATTAAAACCGCATCATTAAGCGAATATACAGCGGTTTCCTTTTCTTTTCCGGCAACTATTAAAACATATTCACCCTTAGGCTCCTTTTCACTGTAATATTTAAGAGCCTCAGAAAAGTTAAACCGTAAAACCGTTTCGTGAATTTTCGTTATTTCCTTTATAACACTTAACTTTCTTTCGGCGCCGAAAACCTTTTCCATATCGGTAAGAGTCCTTAATAGTTTATGCGGTGCTTCATAAAAAATCATAGTTCTTTCTTCGTCTTTAATAACATTAAGGCGCTCGTTTCTTTCCTTTTTGCCAACGGGCAAAAAACCCTCAAAGCAAAATCTTTCGGCGCTCATACCCGATAAGCATAAAGCCGTTATAAGTGCGGTAGGACCGGGTACCGATTCTACGGCAATACCGCTTTCATGCGCTTTATTGACAAGGTCTTCGCCGGGGTCTGATATTATAGGCATACCGGCATCACTGACAATAGCACAGTTTTCGCCGTTTTCTATTCTTCTTAGTATCATATCACCCTTAAAGCCCTTATTGTGTTCAAAATATGACACTAACTCTTTTTTTATGCCGAAATGATTTAATAGCTTTAGCGTAACTCTCGTATCCTCCGCCGCAATAAAGTCAACTTCATTTAGAGTTCTTATTGCCCTATTCGAAAAGTCTTCCAAATTGCCTATCGGAGTTCCGACAACATATAGTTTTCCTGCCAATTTTATCCACCTTAATGATTTTCTTTGTAAGGCCCGTAAATTTTCCGCATTTCTTCGGAAAAGTCGCCGTTTTCTTCAACATATAATACAGGCTCGATAACAAGTCCCGTGTTGCCCGAGCGTCTGCCCTCAACCAAAACAAGCCACGGCCTTTCCCCTATCCGCTGACATACGAGTCTTAATTTTTTGGGCTCTATTTTATGCATTCGCATAATATCGAAAAGCTCTGCCAGTCTTTCGGGACGGTGGCACATACAAAGTCTTCCCGATGTTTGAAGAAGCTTTGCGCAAACACCTATTATATCGTTAAGATTACAGGCGGTTTCATGCCTTGCAACCTTAATTTGTCCGTCACTGCTTTTTATACCCGCACCGTCAGCCTTATATGGCGGGTTGCAGGTAATAAGCGAAAAACTGCCGAACTCGACCTTTCCCTTTAACTCTTTAAGGTCTGAATTTATAAGCGTTAAATTTGAAAAGCCGTTTTCTTCTTTAGTCCTTTCGGCAGTCTGTGTCGCCTCTGAAGATATATCAACACCGGAAATTTCACCCTTAAAGCCGTCTCTTAACATTATAAACGGAATAATTCCGCAGCCCGTTCCGATGTCAAGTACCTTGTCCTTTTTCTTTCGCTTTGCAAAATCGGCAAGTAGTACCGCATCGGTGCCGAAGGTATGGTGCGGCGATGTATAAATGTATACACCGTTGCCTAAAGGCTCTCTTTTTAAGGTTAAATCTTGCTCCATTTAACACCGTTTGCGGTATCTTCCAAAACGATACCCATTTCTTTTAATTTATCTCTTATTTCGTCTGCTGTCTTAAAGTCTTTGTTTGCTCTGGCGGCAGTTCTTTTTTCTATAAGCTCTTCGACTTCGCTCTCAAGGTCAGCTGACTTTCTGTTGTAAACAAGTCCCAAAACACCCGTTAGCTCGTCAAAAGCCGCAGCACAAGCCTTTAAGGTTTCCTTAAAGCTTCCCTTTGCAATTTCGGTGTTTATATCACGAACTAAATTAAATAATGCCGCTAATGCATCTGCTGTATTAAGGTCGTCTTCCATAGCGGTAATAAATTCGTCCCTACGGGCGTTAATAAAGCTCGGTATATCTCCGCCGTCCGCAGCATTTTTTATGGCAAAGTCAAGATTATCTCTGCATGTATAAAGACGCTCAATGGCGTTTTTGCTTTGCTTTATAATATCCACAGAATAGTTAATAGGACCTCTGTACTGCGAGGAAATCATTAAAAATCTAATCGGCTCATAGCCGTAAAGCTCTGCAACATCACGAACGGTAAAGAAATTGTTCAGAGATTTTGACATCTTGTGATTATCGACATTTATAAAGCCGTTATGCATCCAATAATGCGAGAATTCGCAGCCGTTTGCACATTCACTTTGCGCAATTTCATTTTCGTGGTGCGGGAAAATAAGGTCAAGACCGCCGCAGTGAATATCAATGGTTTTACCTAAATATCTTCCTGCCATAGCCGAGCATTCAATATGCCAACCCGGTCTGCCGTTACCCCAAGGCGACTCCCAATAAGGCTCACCCTCTTTTGCGCCTTTCCAAAGGCAAAAGTCCATCGGGTCTTCCTTTATATCACCCGTTTCAATACGGGCACCTGCTTCCAAATCTTCGAGCGGCTGATGTGAAAGCTTACCGTACTCACTAAACTTTTTAGCTCTGAAGTAAACATCGCCACCTGCCTCATAGGCATATCCCTTATCGTAAAGCTCACTTATAATTCTTATAATTTCGTCAATATTTTCCGTTGCCTTCGGGTGTACCGTTGCTTTTTTAACACCTAAGCCCGTAGCATCGGTCCAAAACTCCTTAATATAGCGCTCGGAAACTTCCTTTACGGTTATGTTTTCTTCGTTTGCTTTTCTTATTATTTTATCGTCTATATCGGTAAAATTCTGAACAAATGTTACCTTATATCCACGCCATTCAAGATATCTTCTTAAAACATCGAAAACACAAAGCGGACGGGCATTACCGATATGTATATAGTTATATACCGTAGGTCCACACGCATAGATTTTAACTTCACCCGGCGTTATCGGTACAAATTCGTCTTTTTGTCTTGTTAAAGTATTAAATATTTTCATTTTCTTCTCCTTTTGCCTTTTCGAGTGCCTTAATCTTCTTTTCAAGCCTGTCAATTTCAAGCTGAATCGGGTTCGGAATGTGTATCTGGTCAAGCTTGTTATCGCTTACTTTTTTGCCGTTTTGTTTTACAACCTGCGCCGGAACACCGACAACGGTTGAATTGGGCGGAACTTCCTTTAGTACAACCGCACCTGCGGCAATGCGTGAATTATCGCCTATCTTAAAAGGTCCTAAAACCTTAGCACCGGCGCTTATCATAACATTGTTGCCGACAGTCGGGTGCCTTTTGCCCGTGTCCTTACCCGTACCGCCTAAGGTTACGCCTTGATAAATCAAAACATCGTCACCTATCTCGGCAGTTTCGCCTATTACAACACCCGTACCGTGGTCAATTACAAGGCGTCTTCCTATAGTTGCACCGGGGTGTATCTCGATACCCGTTTTTCTTACCGCTCTTTGCGAAATCAAACGGGCTCTGAAAAAGTGGCCCTTTAGGTAATGCTTATGGGCTCTCCTGTACATTCTTATTGCCTTTACACCCGGATAAAGGAAAAATATTTCAAGACTCGACTTTGCGGCAGGGTCTCTCTCCTTTACGGCATTAATGTCTTCTTTAATTCTCTCAAACAATTTTATCACCTTATTTTGAAGAGTTTATGTATTTCTTGCTTCCGTTTAGGTAAATAGCACCGGAAATAACACAAAGTATTGCCGATATCCAGAACATAACCATAATAATTATATCGAATACAGTGCGGACTTTAGTAGCTTCAAGCTCAAACATTTCAAGAAATGCATAACCTGCAAGAGCTGCGGTTATTCCTACCATCTGGCTTACGGTTTTAAGCTTACCAAAGATGTTTGCGGCAATAACCTTTCCGCCGGACGAAACAACCACAAGACGAATGGAAGAAACAAGGAACTCTCTAAAGAGTACTATAAACGCAATAGCCGTTACCTGTATGCGCCAAACGGGGTCAAGACCGTACATACTGATAAAGCCCAAATATGCCGCCGTTGTCAGCATTTTATCGGCAAGAGGGTCTAAAAATTTACCGAAATCGGTTATAAGATTATACTTTCTTGCCATCTTTCCGTCTATCATATCGGTAAGCGAAGCGCCTACAAATATAACAAGCGCTACTAAGTAGTGATACGGAAAAGAGATGAGCATACTTGCCATAAAAAACGGGGTTGCTATAATTCTTCCTACTGTAAGTTTATTAGGTGTGTTCATAAAATTTTCCTTTCTTATACCTTTTCTCCCATTAAATCGTATTCTATATTATCAAAAAAATTTACATTAACAAAATCGCCTATTTTAAGCGGAGTGTCCGACATAAAGAAAATTTTGCCGTCAATTTCGGGTGCATCGCACTCGCTTCTGCCGAAATAACATTTGATAAAATCGTCATAGCCCTCGATTAAAACTTCTTTTGTCGTACCGAGTTTTTTTGCGTTTAGTTCTTCGCTTATGGTCATTTGCGTTTCCATTATATGTTCCATACGGTCAATTTTAGTCTGCTCGTCTAACTGTCCGTCAAGCGTTGCGGCAATAGTGCCCTCTTCGGGTGAAAAGGCAAAACAGCCTAGACGGTCAAACTTAATATCGTGAACAAATTTATGAAGCGCCTCAAAGTCGGCTTCGGTCTCACCGGGGAAGCCCGTTATAAGTGTCGTCCTTAAGGTTATATCGGGGATAACATCTCTTATATGCGCTATAAGGCTTCTTAATTTCTTTTCGTCACCCGTACGGTTCATTCGTTTTAGTATTTTTCCGTCACAGTGCTGTATCGGTATATCCAAATACTTAACTAACTTCTTTTGTGTTTTTAAGGTTTCTAAAAATTCGTCCGTTATTCTTTCGGGATATGTATAAAGAGTTCTTATCCAGTGAATTCCGTCAATTTTGCAAAGTTCTCTTAAAAGTTCGCAAATCTTAGGCTCACCGTAAATGTCGGTGCCGTACGCCGTTGTGTCCTGCGCTACGACTATAAGCTCTCTTACTCCGTTTTTTGACAGCCTTTTTGCTTCTGCTACACAGTCTTCTATCGTACGGCTTCTCATTCTGCCCCTTATTTTCGGAATGGCACAATAAGTACAACAGTTGTCGCAACCGTCACCGATTTTAAGATAAGCCGAGTAAAAAGGACCGCCTAAAATTCTTTGTGTGTTAAGATTAAGGTCTTCCTTTTTTCCGTAGGTGTTAAAGGTTTCGCCCTTAAGCGCCCTTTTTACAATATCGGCGATTTCACCGTTTTTGCCTATACCTACGCAAACATCGACTTCGGGTAATTGAGCGGTTATATCGTCCTTATACCGCTCCGCTAAACACCCCGTAACGATTAAGGCTTTAAGGTTGCCGTCTTTTTTATATCTTGAAGCCTCCAAAATATTTTCGATAGCTTCTTTTTTTGCTTCTTCGATAAAACCGCAGGTGTTGATTATTATAATGTCGGCGTCCGCCTCGTTAGAACAAATCTCAAAACCTGATGTCTTCAAAAGATAAAGCATTTGCTCGGCGTCAACCTGATTTTTAGGACAGCCGAGCGATACCATACTGACCTTTGCCATTTACATATCCCCGTCAAAACCGATAAGCTCTTCTTCGTACTGTTTAAGCGCATCTCTTACATCGCCGTACGAAAACCCTTTCCGTACAAGCGCCGCATAGACCTTGCTTACCGAGTTTTTATCGGTTAATTTCCGTTTGTATTTTTTATCTATTAGATTTTTAATCTTTTCTTTCTCGTCCGAGCTTATATAAGCTAACGTTTCGTTTGCAAGGTCTTTATTTATGCCCTTTTCTGTAAGCTTATAATAAATTTGCCGTTTTGAAGCATTTGCACTCAGTAACCTGTCCCGCAGATTTTCGGCAAATCTTTTATCGTCAACCAAACCGAGCTCTTTAAGTCTTGCCAAAACTTTAGCACAAGCCGTTTTTTCAAAACCTGCCGAAACGAGCTTGTCATAAAGGCCTTTTTCGGTTCTCTCGGCCCTATCGAGATAAAACATCGCTCTCGACTTTGCTCTTACATAGTCGGACTCTTGTTTTATCTCTTCAATTTCACTCTCCGAAAAGGAAGAGTTAACCTTAACCGAATGTTCGCTTACAACATCGGTATCGAGCAAGACCTCATAAGAGCCGTCAAAAAAGACACGGTAAATATGCCCTTTTTCTCTTTTAAGTTCGGTTACTCTCATCAGTCGTCAACCGCTATATCAATATCAACCTTTTTATGCGGTCTTTCGGGCTCAATGTCGGCAGCATCAACGGGTATTACCGTTTCTTCTTCTGTAGGTTTGCCCGTCAAAATATCATTATACTTAACCATAATCTTGTCTTCAATTTCTTTGGCAAGTTCTTTATTATCCTCAAATAACTGTTTAACATTGTCCTTGCCCTGTCCCAAACGGTCTTCGCCGTAATAGAACCACGCACCCGAGCGCTTTAAGATATCAAGCTTAAGGCCTACATCGATAAGTTCGCCGACTTTTGATATGCCCTTGCCGTAAATAACATCGAACTCGGCTTCCTTAAAGGGCGGAGCAACCTTGTTTTTAACAACCTTTGCTCTCGTTCTCGTTCCTATCGGCTCACTGCCGTTTTTAAGTGTTTCTATCTTTCTTATATCAATGCGTACACTCGCATAGAATTTAAGCGCACGGCCGCCCGTTGTAGTTTCGGGGTTGCCGTAAAGTACGCCGATTTTTTCTCTTAACTGGTTAATGAATATTGCGCAGCAATTAGACTTTGAAAGTGCACCCGTAAGCTTTCTCATTGCCTGTGACATAAGACGGGCAAGTTGACCTACATGGCTGTCACCCATTTCGCCCTCTATCTCGGCTTTTGTTACAAGTGCGGCAACAGAGTCGATAACTATTATGTCGATAGCACCCGAGCGTACAAGTGCTTCGGCAATTTCGAGAGCCTGTTCACCCGAGTCGGGCTGCGATACCAAAAGACTGTCTATATCAACGCCCAAATTTGCGGCATAAACGGGGTCGAGTGCGTGTTCAACATCAATGAACGCCGCTGTTCCGCCCTGCTTTTGCGCTTCGGCAACACAGTGCAGTGCAACGGTTGTTTTACCCGAAGACTCAGGACCGTATATTTCGACTATTCTTCCCTTAGGTATACCGCCTATTCCGAGCGCCATATCAAGAGAGAGAGAGCCTGTGCTTATATGCTCAACATTCATTGAAGCATTTTCGCCTAAGCGCATAACGGCACCCTTGCCGTACTGCTTTTCGATTTGCTCAACTGCGGTTGCGAGTGCCTTGGCTTTGGCATCGGAACCTATTTGGTCGTTTTGCTTTGTTACTTTCTTTTCAGCCATTTTTGTTTCCTCCTATATTATAAAGATATAAGAATTTTATTTAATCTGCTGTCCCGAAAACGACTCTGTCATTTTCCGAATAGTCTTTTTTTATCTTCACATCTCTAAAGCCTTCGTTTTTAAGAATATCGGATACCGCTTCACCCTGCATGGCACCTATCTCAAAAACAAGCTTTCCGCCCGACTTAAGGGAATTTTTGAAATTTTTTGTGATTACTTTGTAAAATTCGAGTCCGCCGTCTTTAGCTTCGAGGGCATTTAACGGCTCAAAGGTTAACTCCCTTTGAACGGCCTTCATTTCTTCCTTTGTAATATACGGGGGGTTGCTTACGATTAAATCGTATTTTCTGTCCGACAAATCGCCCGTCTTAACATCGCCTAAATACAACTTTGCGTTAAAAGCTTCGTTGTCCTTTATGTTCTTTTCGGCATAAGCGTATGCCTCTTTGTATTTTTCGAGCATATAAACACTCGAGTTTTTGCATTCCTTTGCAAGTGTAATTCCGATACAGCCCGTACCTGTACATAAATCTAAAATCTCGGGGTTTTCGGTATTTTTAAGGCTTAAAAGACATTCTTCAATTACCGTTTCGGTGTCCTGACGGGGAATTAAAACACCCTCGCCTACCGAGAAGCGTCTGCCGTAAAAGTCCCAAAAGCCCAAAATGTACTGAAGCGGATAATTTTCGAGTCTTCTTGTCATAATAAGCGAAATATCGTTTAACTCTTCACTCGATAACTGCGTCATATAGTTAGTTAAAACTTCCGTATTATTAAAGCCCGTAACAAATTTAATTATCTGCTTTGCTTCAAAAACATAATCTTCGATTTCGGCTTTTTTAAGCTGTTTTTTTATATCGTTATAAGCATCGTAAAGTGTCATTTATGAGCGTTCCTTTTAGTCTTTTGTATCAACACTGCGGTCTACATCGGGAGTTTTAGGCTCCGCCGCTCTTAAAGCCTCAATGGCAATTTCTATCATTTCGTCTTCGGGGTTTTTAGTTGTTATTCTTTGCATTAAAAGTCCCGGATAAGAAATAATTTTTGTAATAATATTGTCGTATTTTCCGCAAATTCTCAGTATTTCGTAACCGGCACCGCAAATTAAGGGTATAAGCAAAATTTTAATTACAACCCATAACCAGCCGATACTGTAAACGGACGGGAAAATCATTTGTATGACGGTCGAAAAAATGATACTTACAAGAATCATAAGTATTAAAAACGAAGTTCCGCAGCGGGGGTGAAAACGGCTTTGCTCTCTTACATTTTCAACAGTCAGCGGTAAACCCTTTTCATAACAAAAAATCGTTTTATGCTCGGCACCGTGATACATAAACACCCGTTTCATATCCTTAACAAAGGTCATAGCCCACATATATACGACAAAAACGGTAAGCTTAATTAACTGCTCTATGCTTGAACGGATAATTTTGCTCAACTGTATGTCCGCCGCTTTTTCGATTAGTCCTACCGCAAGTCTCGGTATACCCATAAAGAGTACAACCGCAAGAACGACACCCAACACCGTTCCCAAAATAAGAATGATGTTTACGATTTTGCTCTTTTTGTCCTCCGACATTCTCTCTTCTTCGGGCTCACCCTCTTCAAAATCGGTAAAGCCGGAAATCTCGGCAGATTTCATCATCGCCTTATAGCCTGTTTTCATAGACTCAATGTAAGCGACAATACCCCTTAAAAGCGGTAGTCTTAAAATCTTATATTTGTCCTTTAATGACTTGTCGTCAATAAAACTTATATCTATTGTTTTATCGGGCTTTCTTACTGCCATAGCGGTCTTCTCGGGGCTTTTCATCATAATACCCTCGATTAAAGCCTGACCGCCTATCGCCGTGTATTTTGCCATTAGCTTTGTGTCTCTCCTTCTTCGTCTGAAAACGGTATCTCACTTGGCTCGTCAGTTTCGGCGGCAAGTTCGATTTGTTCGTCAACCACATCTATTTCTTCGTCAGTTAAAATAACTTCTTCGTTTTTTTCGTTCTCTTCCCCGTCAGTTTCTTCGAGTATCGGCAAAACAATAGTAACCGTAGTGCCTACACCTTCGGTACTTTCAAGGAACAAAAGACCGTTATGCTGTTTCATAATTTCGTCAGCAACGGCTAGACCTATTCCGCTTCCCCTTACCGTTTTATTCGACTTGAAGAATTTTTCCTTTACTCTGTCAATATCCTGCGCCGGAATACCTACGCCCGTATCCTTAACCGTTATCTTAACACAGCCTTCTTCGGCGGTTTGAACAACCAAAACGAGTCCGCCCTTTTCGGTGTACTTGACGGCGTTATCGATAACATTTATAAATACCTGCTTTAAGCGGTCGGGGTCGCCCATTACCATACTGTCGACAGCGGGAGCGGTATAGGATACATCAATGCCCTGCTTTCTCGCAAGTTCCTTATACATATCGGTAGCTTCCCTTAAAAGTGCCGAAATGTCGATAGGACGCATATTGACGGTAAGTCTGCCCGACTGCATTCTCGAAAAGTCAAGCAGTTCTTCGACAAGTCCCGAAAGTCTGTCGGCTTCGCTTAAGACTACATCGAGTCCCCTGCCTACAAGTTCTTCGTCCGTACCGAGCGACATCTTCGCCGTTTCGCCCCAGCCCCTTATTGCGGTAAGCGGTGTGCGAAGCTCGTGGGACACGGAAGAAATAAAATCGTTCTTTATCGTTTCGGCATGTGAAAGCTCACTCGCCATATAATTTATGGTGTCGCAAAGTTCGCCGATTTCGTCTTGACGGTTAGGCTCTATTTTCGTCTCAAAATCACCCATTGCGATTTTTCTTGCGGCATTGCTTACATCTCTTATAGGTCTGACAATGGAATTTATAAAGAAAACACCCGAAAGAACACAGATGCCGAGCAGTAACAATGCAAAGGCGATAATTATAAGTATTATCACGGTAAGTCTTTTGTTTATCTCAACAAGCGATGTTATCCAGCGGTAAGCACCGACATAGTTGCCTTGTGCATCAAAAACGGCGGTTGAACAAGCCAAAACCGACTCTTTATTGCTGTTTTTACCCTTAAAATATTCTTTTTTTGAGTTGTTCTTTACTAACAGCTTAAGGTCGGGCATTTCGTCATCACTGCCCAAAAAGCCGTTTGTCGAAACAAAGACCTTTCCCGACTTATCGATAACCTGAACTTCGATTTTGTCCTTAAAGGTGAACGAATCGGAAACGGAAACGGCAAAATCTCCGAAATTTTCTTCGTCCGTTCCGTCAAGCACCGAAAAATCGTGCGCATAGTCGTTACCTAATGATTTAACACGGTCAATATAAACCGAGCTTAAAAAGGCAGAAAACAAAACAGTGCCCAAAACGGCTACGCAAATAACTATAAGCAGTACATTTATAAACCAGCGCACCGCTATGCTTTTGAATTTTACTTCAAATTCCATTTTGCTTTCTCCTTTCTGTTAAATTAAGGTTAGTATCAGTTTGTGTTCCACTTATAACCCATTCCCCAAACGGTTACAAGGTGTCTGGGCATTGACGGGTCTTCTTCGATTTTCATACGAAGTCTTCTTATGTTAACATCAACGATTTTTTCTTCGCCGTAGTAATTTGCGCCCCAAACGGTTTTAAGTATGTCTTCACGGGATAAAGCCGTGTCCGCATTATTAAAGAAATATTCAACCATTTGGAATTCAACCTGTGTAAGCTCTATGTTTGCGCCGTCCTTTTGAAGAGTTCTTCTTCTTAAATCTAAAACAAACCTGCCCCTTGTTATCGTGGTACTGTTTGCGGCGGCACTTTCGTTTTGAAGTGCAACTCTTCTGTAAAGAGAGTCGACTCGTGCGAGTAACTCGGCAGGTGAAAACGGTTTTGTTATATAGTCGTCCGCACCGGTCATAAGTCCGCTTATCTTATCCATTTCCTGAGATTTTGCGGTAAGCATTATAATTCCCATTGACGGGTTTTCTTTTCTTATCTCCTTGCAAACGGTTATGCCGTCAATACCCGGCATCATAATATCGAGAAGAGCAATATCAAAGCCTACAACATCGGTTCTGAAAATATTAAGTGCTTCTTCGCCCGACTCGGCTTCAACCGTTTCGTATCCGGCGCGTTGTAAGTTTATTGCCTCAAATTCTCTTATCGGCGCTTCGTCTTCAACAATAAGTATCCTTTTCATGGCTTTTCTCCTTTATGTGAAACTATAAAGGTTAAACATTTTCTTGACTTCTTTCTCCTTAACCTTCATGGGACCTTTGCAGTTGCCTATAATTGCCGTATATTCCGTTCCGTTGTTAACGGAAAGCAAGAACTCTCCCGACTTGTCTTTTTTATCCTTTTTGTCCTTTAATTCGGTTGCTTTAACGGTTAAAATCTTATCTCCCAGCTCACCCGTTTCGGCATTGTAACTGTAAATCGTGCGTGTTCTCTTGTCGGTATCCTTATAACCGGCTATCGAATTTTGCCATCTTTCGGGAATATTAAGATAATATCCGTCAATAAGATTCAGAAGCGACACGGTTTTTACAGTAAGCGACTCGCCGTTAAAGGCGCACCAATTTGTGTAATAAAGCTTTTCCGCCGTATCCGCTTTTGCGTTGGGCATTTCGGACGCAACCGGAATTTCGAGTATCCCGTCACCGTTTATATCGGCAACCGAAATGTTTGACGAGCGCAGTGTTTTGTTGTTTTCGAGTGTCGTTTCAGTATCGAGAAGCGGGTTTACAAGTTCGCCCATATTAAAGAACAAAACTTCGGTTATGGCGCCTATACCCTTTATTTCGTCTGTGTAAATCGCCGTTTGACCGGTCGAAAGTGACGACAGTCTTAAAAGTCCCGCTGTTTTAACATTAGAGTCCATGGGACATGCCGAAACACAGTAAGCGCCGTCTTTTTTTATCTTGTAAAGAGAACCGCTGTTTTCCGAATCCTTTGTAGATAGCTTTTGAATAAATATTTCGTTTTGCTTGTCACCGTCAAGGTCACAGCAAATAAAGTTTGTATAATTTTCTGCCATTCTGACATTTAATACATTTTCCTTAAACGAATAAACGGCAACCTTCTTTTCGGCATTTGCATAAATGTTGAAGCCTACAACGATTTCCTTTTTGCCGTCACCGTCAAGGTCGCAAAGCTCAACCTGTTCAATGCCCGATGCTTCGATACTTTCTTCGTCAACCGACTTTGCACTGTTTTCGCCTAATGTAAGCGCATTTATGTGCATCATCGTAGTTTCTCCGTCCGATGTGGTATAAAAAGCGAAGGCTTCGGTAACTCCGTCACCGTCAATATCGTCTGCCAAAACGGCACTGCGGTTTTCTCCGACAGTTGGATATTTAAGGGTGTAATCACCGTCAACACTTTTGTTAAGCGCCTGTTCGATTATATACATTTCACCCGTAAGCTTAGGCGGTTTAAGCATAGAATCGGTATCGGTTGCAAAAAAAGTGCAACCCGAAAGGCAAAGACAAAGACACAAAGCCGTAATAACAATAAAAACCTTTTTCACGCAAAAACCTCCTTTTTACTTTTTAGGATATTATAGCATACACTTAAGAAAAATAAAAGACTTTTCTATATATTTATATAATTATTTATATATAAAAAGCCGTGAACTTAAAGTCCACGGCAAAAAATTATGTTTTTTACTCGACTTTTCTGTAGTAAAGTCCTCTTGTAAACTCGCCTTTCGGCTTTTCTTTCTTTATGTACGCCGATAAAATTTCGGCTGTTTCTTCTTTTGTTTCGGTTGTAAAGAAAAAATAAAGGTATGAAAGAGCCGAAAACTCGTCTAATCTGTCGGCTAAATAAAGCGGTGTGCTGTTTAACATTTCTACATAAGTGCCCTTACAAAGTATGGGGAACTTTTTGCCTAAACGGTCGGTTAAATATGCCTGTTTGTCGCAGTTTTTACATTCTCTTCCGTTTTTAACGGGGCAGTTTTTAAGACACATTAAAGGCAGTCTTCCGTAAGCAAAAATGCCCTTCTCCGCCTCAAAGCATAATGCGTTTGTTTCGTCCTTTGAAAGCTCCGCCGATGTTAAAATAATTTCGGCACCTAAGCTTTTAAGATAAGAAGCCGTAAGAGCGTTAAACACATTAAGTCCCGTTCCGCCTATTATTTTAAGTCCCGCCTTTTTTGCCAAAGCAATACCGCCCAATGTGTCGCAAAGCGCATACTCGGCGCCGTTTTCCTTTGCTTCTTTAAGCTGTGTTTTCAAAGTATCGCCGTTTGCCGTAAACTTAGGGCAAAAAACAGCAAGTTTCACATCTTTTTTTGTTATTTTCTGTACTTCCTTTAACGGCAAAACAACAATGTCGGCAGTTAAATTATCGGGTATTTGAGAAGAAGAACTAAATGCCGCTATTATTTTAGGTGTTTGAGTTTCGGCAGTGATTTTTTCGGTTTCCGAATTAAATTTTCCCGCCGATACAGTCCTATTTATCTCGGTCCTTTTTTCGTTAAGCTTTAATACGGCTTCCCTTTTAAGCCCGTTTAGTTCGCTTTTCCTTACAAAAAGTCCGCCGTCAAGGTTAATTTCACAGTTTAAGGCATAGTAAGGAGTGTTGCCGAGCTTTGAAACAATTTCCTTCAATTCGTCTTTAGATGTTTCCTTTGTTTCGGCATTTTGGGGTGTTGTTCCCGTTACCGTTACGGTTTTACCCTGAGCCGTCATGCTGAGTGTAACGGGACTTTCACGCTTTAGAAAAAGACTTATGTTTACACCTATGTTCTGAGGCTCCGTTCTGTAAAGACCGTGAATAAATGAGTACACTTCTTTTGACTCTTCGGCACCCGTTTCGGTCCTTATTCCGAACATCTCTTTGCCTAACTTGTTTTTATAATACCCGTCAGTAAAGCCCGAGCGTGAAAACACCTTAAAAAGCGCATTTTCGCTCTCTTTGTCTGTATCTCTTGACTCGGCTTTAGATTTATAGCAGTAGGTACTCGCCGCAACATATTCGGGGCGCTTCATTCGTCCCTCAATTTTGGCGCTTGTAACACCCATTTCCTTTAACTCGTCTATGTAATCTATAAGCGCCAAATCTTTAAGGCTTAAATCAAACCCCGATGTGTTTTCGGCACTGAAATTTAACCGGCAGGGCCCTGCGCAAAGTCCTCTGTTTCCGCTTCTCGTTCCCAAAACGCTCGAAAGCAAACACTGTCCCGACAAGCTCATACACAAAGCGCCGTGTACAAAAACTTCGGTTTCCATATTAAGTCTTTTTGCTTCTTTTACTATGCTTTCTATCTCTTCTTTTGAGAGTTCTCTTGCCAAAACCACCCTTTTAATGCCTAAGTCCTTTAAGAAAATAAGACTGTCGGGTGAGTTTACCGTCATTTGCGTTGATGCGTGAAGCTCCAAGTCGGGCAAATACTCTCTTACGGCTTTAATTAGTCCCAAATCGGTAATTATTACGGCATCAATTCCGTATAAATATGCTTCTTTTAATATGCTGAGCGCACGGTCAAGCTCGTCATTTTTAATAGAAATATTAAGTGTTAAATAGCACTTTACTCCGAATGTATGGCAGTATTTTACCGCATCTTTTATCTCGCTTAAAGAAAAATTTTGTGCGTTTCTTCTCGCCGAAAACTCTTTACTTCCGAAATAAACCGCATCGGCACCGCTTCTTACCGCCGCAACAAGCGCTTCTTTTGTTCCCGCAGGAGATAAAATTTCTATTTTTTTAAGCATTTTTATTCTCCTTTAAGCTTTCATATTCCGCATTGCGTTGAGAACGGCAATAATCAAAACTCCAACATCGGCAAAGGCGGCGAGTGACATTACACCCTCCATTCCGAACAGCGATAAAACGAGTACGGCAACCTTAACCGTTATCGAAAAATAGATGTTTTCTTTCGAAATTTTAACCGCTTTTTTGGATATTTTAAGAGTTTTGTGAATTTTTCTTATGTCGTCATCCATTATAACAACATCGGCGGAGGATATAGCCGCATCACTTCCCATTCCGCCCATTGCTATTCCTATGTCGGCAGACGCTATAACAGGCGCATCGTTTATGCCGTCACCTATAAAGGCGACAGCCGACTTTTCGGGTGATTTTTCTTTAATTTCTTCGGTAATTCTTACTTTGTCTTCGGGCAAAAGTCCGAAATGGCAGTCCTTTATATTAAGACTTTCGGCAATTTCGAGCGCCTTTTCTTTGGTATCACCCGTAAGCATAACTGAGCCTATACCGTCACTTTTTAAGAGTCCTATTGCCTCTTTAGAGCTCTCTTTGAGTGTATCGTTTACTACAATATGTCCTAAATATACACCGTCCTGCGCAACATCTACTACCGTTCCGTTGTGGTGCGCAAAGCAAGGCTCATATTTTATATTAAAGCTTTCCATAAATCTTTTGTTGCCGACAAGTGTCTGTTTGCCGTCAACCGTTGCGCTTATGCCCTCACCGGCAATTTCTTTAATGTCACTTACCGTAAACTTTTCTTTGCCTATATATGCCTTTTTAAGCGATAACGAAATTGGGTGGTTGCTGTAATTTTCCGCCGCTGCGGCAATTCGTATTAACTCCTGTTCGCTAACGAGATTAGGGTGCACCGCCGTTACCGAAAATTCGCCTTTTGTAAGTGTTCCCGTTTTGTCGAAAATTGCGGTTTTTATGTCGCAAAATCTCTCAATAACACTTGAACCTTTAATTAAAATTCCGTGCTTTGAAGCGCTGCCTATCGCACCGAAAAAGCAAAGCGGAATAGAAATAACAAGTGCGCACGGGCAGGACACAACAAGAAACGAAAGGGATATATAAATGTATTTTGAAAAGTTGCCGAAAATAAGCGTAGGCACTACCGCTATTATTATTGCAAGTGCAACTACAAGGGGTGTATAAACCTTTGCAAATCTCGTAATAAATTTTTCTTCTTTTGCCTTTTTTTCGTCTGCAACGGTTATTAAAGATACTATTCTCGATGCCGCAGAGTCTTCATATCTGCTTAAAACCTTAACCTTAATTACACCCGAAAGATTTATAAAACCGGCAAGTACTTTTTCGCCCGTTACATAGTTTTTTGGCAGCGCCTCGCCCGTTAGGGCAGATGTATCAAAACTGCCGGAGCCGTCTATAATTTCTCCGTCAAGAGCAACTCTTTCTCCTGCTTTAACGATAATAATATCTCCGGTGTTTACTTCGGCAGCGCCCACCTTTTTTTCTTGACCGTTTATAATTACGGTTGCCGAATCGGGGCGCAAATCGGCAAGTTCGGTTATTGATTTTTTGCTTTTCGCTACCGAAATTCCTTCTAAAATTTCGCCTAAGTTAAAAAACATCATAACAAAAACCGCTTCGCCAAACTCACCGAGCAGTAAAGCGCCTATAGATGCTATGGACATTAAAAACGATTCGTCAAGAAGTCTGCCCTTAAAAAGCTTTTCTATGGCTTCTTTTAAGGTGTCAAATCCCACAAAAAGATAGGACGGCAAAAACAGAAGAATGTGAAACTTTTCCGGTATTCTTGCGTATTTAGTAAGGATAAATGCCGATATTAAAAGGACCGCCGAAACGGCAATAAGCAAAATGTTTTTAATTCTTTCTTTCATTGTCTGTCTCCGTTATGTGCTCAGCTGTCAGGACTAAAAGGTCTTTTATGTGACTGTCACTCAAAAAATATAAAGACTGTTTGCCCTGCTTTTTATACTTTACTATGTTTGCGCTTTTAAGCACCCGTAACTGATGCGAAATGGCAGAAGCACTCATTGAAAGCGCCCTTGCAATGTCGCTTACAGATGTTTCGCCCAAGTATAAAACTTTGAGAATTTTTATGCGTGTCGTGTCGCCTAAAACCTTAAAAAGGTCGCTGATGCTCTCACTTTCAAGGTCGCTTATTAACCCGTCCGCAACATCAAAAGAAAATGCATCGGGTTCAGAAAAAGTAACCGCTTCGGCTACAACTGCGTTATTAGCATTTTCTCTCGAAATAGCCACAGCTTTATCTTTGTTTCTTGTAAAAATCGCCATAAAATCACCCTTTTGTATTTGAATTAAAAATATATAACAGTAAAAAACCGCTCTCGTTTTTGAAACCGCCAAAGACAGTATTATACCGTTAGAAATGCTTACGCCATTACAAATGTTATGTCATTAGGAATACTTTTGCAATTAGATATACTTGCGCCGTTAAAAATATTTCCGCTGTTACAAGTACTTTCGCCATTAAAAATGCGTCCGCTCTTAGAAATGCTTTCACTGTTATATATGCGTCCGTTGTTAGAACTACTTGCACCATTAGAAATGCGTCCGTTTCGTTTTTCAAATAAAAAACCACATTTGAACATTTGAACGATTGTTCAAATGTTCAAGCACTCAAATTGTTTCTTTCTTTGATGTTGTTTTTCAAATGGTTCAAACGGTATGTCATTATGCTCAAACATTGCGCCGTTTTTTAGACGCCTTATAAAGCGACCGAAAAGAAAGCTTTAGTGTCTAAAACTCACCACTTACAACCGTCTTCCCTAAAAGCCACGCAAGTTTTTTCGCTATTCACCATAAAAACATTTGAACACTTGTTCAAATGTTCAATATATATTATTATATGTGATTTTTGCGGTGGTGTCAAGGGGTTTGGCGGGTGGTTTTTTTGTAAAATATTGCCGTTTTCTCTTGCAAAAATTTACACTTGATATTTTTTTATTTTAGTTATACAATATAAATATACAAAGTGGGGTGTTTTGAATGAATGATAAAACCATGATGTTTTCTTTGGGCGACCAAGGTGAGCAGGAAACAAGAAAAATTTTAATTGCAGTCTACGATGCGCTTAAAGAAAAGGGCTATAACCCGATAAACCAAATTGTCGGCTACATTCTTTCGGAAGACCCGACATATATCACCACTCACAACAATGCGAGAAATCTTATAAGACATATCGACCGTGATATGCTCTTACAGTATCTCGTTAAATATTATTTGACGAATTAAATTATTTATTATACATAAAATTAACGGCAGTGAAAATTCACTGCCGTTTTATTTTTTTGCTTTTTCTTTATTAGTTCTTAAAAAGCAAATCGCCATACGAAGGATAGGGCCACAACTCTCTCGGAACTCTCGTTTCGGCGACATCAGTTACCTTCCTTATTTCTTCCATAACGGTTAAAACGTTATCGTGGAAATAAACTGCCTTATCGTAGTTGTCGCCGTCCTTAAGCGCATTTACGACTTCTGTTTCAAGCTTTATTACAAGTCTTAAAAGCTCTTTACTGCAGTTCGAAAGTTCGATAGCCAAGTCTTTTTCGGGCGAGTTTTTGTCACCCAAAATTTCCTTTTTGCGTCCTGCCGTTTTAAGAAGCTTACTTGTTGTAGACGAAACGGCAGGTATAATGTCCCGTCTTACCATTTCGCTTAAAGTGTTAGCTTCTATTCTTATCGTCTTACCGTAGTTTTCTGCGGCAATATCGGCTCTGCAGCGAAGCTCGGCTTCACTGAACACACCGTGTTTTTCGAAAAGCTCGATATTTTCATTTGTGCATAAACGCTTAATGGCATCGGGTGTACTCTTGAGATTTAAGAGTCCCCTTTCCTTTGCTTCTTCCTGCCATTTTGCCGAATAACCGTCACCGTTGAAGATAATTCTCTTATGTTCTTTTACGGTTTCCTTAATAATTTCGGTAACCTCGGACTCGAAATCATCAGCCTTTTCAAGCCTATCGGCAAACTCGCTTAAAACATCTGCCATAATTGTATTTAACATAACATTTGTGTCGGAAATTGATGCGGCAGAGCCTAACATTCTGAACTCGAACTTATTTCCCGTAAAGGCAAACGGCGATGTACGGTTGCGGTCGGTATTATCCTTTTTAATGTATGGAATAACCTCAGGGCCGACAGCCATATTTGTCTTATGATGGTCGTTATGGTGAACACCGTTTACAACGGCTTCCAAAACCTCGGTAAGCTCTTCGCCTAAAAACATCGAAACTATAGCGGGAGGTGCTTCGGCACCGCCTAAACGGTGGTCGTTACCTGCCGTTGCAACCGAAATTCTGAGAAGGTCCTGATGCTCGTCAACAGCCTTTATTACACCTGCAAGACAAAGCAAAAACAGTTTGTTTTCACTCGGATTTTTGCCCGGCTTAAGCAAATTAACGCCCGTATCGGTCGAAAGCGACCAGTTATTATGCTTACCGCTTCCGTTAACGCCCTTAAACGGCTTTTCGTGCAAAAGACATACAAGACCGTGCTTAGCGGCAATTTTTTTCATAAGTTCCATAGTGAGCTGATTATGGTCTGCGGCAATGTTGGCGGTTGTGAAAATCGGTGCCAATTCATGCTGTGCCGGAGCCGCTTCGTTATGCTCGGTCTTAGCAAGAACACCGAGCTTCCAAAGTTCACTGTCAAGCTCTTTCATAAACGCCGCAACACGGGGCTTTATAACACCGAAATAATGGTCGTGCATTTCCTGACCTTTAGGCGGAACGGCACCCGTAAGTGTTCTTCCGCAGTAAATAAGGTCGGGGCGCTTATCGAAAAGTGCCTTATCGACTAAAAAGTATTCTTGCTCGGGACCTACGGTAGTCCTTACCGATGTAACATCCTTAAGTCCGAACAGCTTAACTATTCTAAGCGCCTCTTTGCCGACAGCGTCCATACTGCGCAAAAGCGGAGTCTTTTGGTCGAGCGCTTCGCCGCCGTACGAACAAAAAGCCGTAGGAATGCAAAGTGTCCCCTCTTTTACGAATGCGAACGAGCTCGGGTCCCACGCCGTATAGCCTCTCGCTTCAAAGGTCACACGAAGACCGCCTGACGGGAATGACGAAGCATCGGGTTCGCCCTTAATAAGCTCCTTGCCCGAAAACTCCATAATAATATGTCCGTCACCCGTAGGCGCTATAAAGCTGTCATGCTTTTCGGCGGTAATTCCCGTCATGGGCTGGAACCAGTGCGTAAAATGCGTTGCACCCTTTTCTATCGCCCATTCTTTCATAGCCAAAGCAACGGTATCGGCGATTTTTTCGTCTATCGCTTTACCCGAGCAGACGGCGTCCTTTAGTAAAAGATATGTATCTTCGGGAAGACGCTCTTTCATAACCGAATCGTTAAAAACGTTCTCGCCGAAAATTTTATCTATGCCTTTATTAATTTCGTTACTCATTTTTTCTCCTTAAATAAAGCTTCCGCTTTTTTTGGTAATACTATTATATTGATACTTTTGCCTTTGTCAACCGTACTTTTTCATTTGCTAATAACTTTATCTTATTAAGCAAAAAACCTTAATATAATTAAAAAACAGTGTGTTTTGCTTAATAAAATAAAGTTGACACAGCACCCACTGTGTCAACTTTCGGTTGCAAATCACTTGCCGAAAACAAGCTTTGTATTGTTGTTTTTAATAAACTCTGCCCACGAAAGGCAGTCGAGAATTGAAATTGAGGGCACTGTACAATTATCGAGCAAAAAGCAAATATCGTCACGGGAAAGTCCGTTCTTTTTCAAATTTCCAAAAAGACCTTTAAGCATTTGTTCCTTTTGTTCGGGTATTATCCCCGAATTCATATATCCCGCAACATCGACACCGGTAAGCCTTAAAATGTCCGAGTCGGTCTTAAAATTTATTCCGCCCGTTCTGTCAACGAAATCGCCCAAAACGGAAAAGTCCATTTCGCAGTTATAATCTACCTTTTTACCGTTAATCATTTTTTCGTTATACTCTGTATCTTCAATATAACTTGCGCTTATCTTGTTTTTCTTAAAGTTCATATCAACTAAAACTCCGCTTTTGTCATCAAAAGACACGAGCAAAACCTTGTTATCGGGAGTCTTTATATAAGGCTCGTCATTTTTTTGCACCTCAACCTGAGCCGTTTGACCGCTTTTCTTCGTGCCTTCCTCTCCCTTATAGGTTAAATAGGCATAAGAGCCGCCAAACAGTACCGCACCACAGATTATGAAACTCAGTATCGGTTTTATTATATTCTTCATAAAAAATCACCTGTCTTATTGTTGTCAAAAGGCAGGTGATTTATACTATAATTTTTAATTTAATTTAATTCGACAACGGTAACTCCGCTTTCGCCCTCGCCGAAGACGCCGAGCCTATACGATTTAACAGATTTATGGCCTTTAAGATACGACTGCACCGATTTTCTTAACACTCCCGTACCCTTGCCGTGTATAACCGTGACGGTGCCTATGCCCGACAAAACGGCGCTGTCTAAGTATCGGTCAAGTTCTAAAATTGCTTCGTCACTCGCCATTCCACGCAGGTCGATTTCGCCCGACACAATTCTTTCGGCTCTCGATTTTACGCCCGTAACGGTGCGGAATTTCTTGTTTTCGGGCGTCTTTCCCGCTTTTTTGTACAAAAGCCCGTCAAACGAAACCCACATTTTAACAGAGCCAGACATAACAAGTGCTTTTTTTGACTTTTCACTGACTTCGAGCACGGTGGCATCTTTATTTATACTCGCCAAAATAACCGTGTCACCCGTTTTCGGAGCGCCCTTTAATTTTTCGCCCTTTACCTGTGCTTCAACGGGGTCGGCACTGTTTTCGAGTTCTTCCATCGACTTTTTATAAAGCGCTCTCGCTTTACTTACGGTATCCGCCGAATTTTCGGCACTTAAGCTCTTTTTAAGTTCTTCGAGTTCGTTAAGCAGTACCGCCGAGCGGTTTCTTGCATCATTTACAATGTCGTTTGCCCTTTGTCGGCTCTCGTCTATCACCTTTTTTTGCTTTTGCTTTAACTCGTTTTCGAGATTATCACAGCGCTTCTTTGTTTCGGCAATTTCCGATTTAAGTCTTGTGGCAGCAAGGCTCTCTTCATAGGCTTTTTTGCGTTCTTTTTCGAGTTCACCCGCAAGTCGCTCAAACTTAACATCTTCTTCGCTTAACTGTCCCTTTGCGATTTCGATTATCTCGCTTTCGAGTCCTAACTTTTCGGAAATTGCAAAAGCATTTGAGCTTCCCGGTATTCCAACGGTTAATTTGTATGTAGGCCTTAAGGACTCTATGTCGAACTCACAAGCGGCATTTTGCACCCTGTAAGAATCAATGGCATAAGCCTTAAGCTCGGGATAATGTGTTGTTGCAACCGTTTTAGCACCTATATCGCTGAGTTTTATGAGAATAGATTTTGCAAGAGCGGCACCCTCAACGGGGTCGGTACCTGCGCAAAGCTCGTCAAACAATACAAGCGAGTTTTCGTCCGCTTCACTTAAAATCGAAATGATATTAACCATGTGCGAAGAAAAGGTGGAAAGCGACTGTTCTATCGACTGTTCGTCACCTATATCGGCAAAAATTTTGCTGAAAACACAAACCTTACTTGAGTCGTCTACGGGTATCATAAGTCCGCACATTGTCATAAGACAGAAAAGTCCTACGGTTTTAAGTGTTACGGTTTTTCCGCCCGTATTAGGTCCCGTTATTACAAGAGTATCGTAGTCACTTCCGACACCGACAGTTACGGGTACAACCTGTCTTGCCGGTATAAGCGGGTGTCTTGCATTTTTAAGATAAACTATGCCGTCAGAATTTATTTCGGGTATGTTTCCGCCGATACTCACCCCGTATCTTGCCTTTGCAAAGATAAAGTCAAGCTTAATTACCGCTTCGTAGGTTTTACTAAGCGAGTCGGAAAACTCGGCGACAATTAAGGAAAGCTCGGATAAAATTCTCGCTATTTCTTCCTTTTCTTTTATCTCGAGAACACGCATTTCGTTGTTTGCTTCAACAACACTCATAGGCTCGACAAAAACGGTGGAGCCCGAAGAAGAAGTATCGTGAACTATGCCTTTTATTTCGCCCTTACTTTCCACCTTAACGGGGACAACAAAACGGCCGTCACGGGTAGTGATTATGGCTTCTTGGAGAAATTTCGATTTAGGGCCCCTTATTATCTTTTCGAGCGCATCACGAACCTTGCTTTGCGCCGAAGACTTTTTTCTTCTGATAGAAAAAAGCTCTTCACTCGCCTTATCGTTTATTTCGTCTTCCGATTTAATAACGAAATTTATCTTATCTTCCAAAAAGTTATTGGGAGTAAGCATTGAAAAATATTTATCGATAAAAAGGCTCTCGTTTCCCGAATTGTTAACTCGGTAGTCTTTTGCTTTTCTGACAACCGCCAAAAGAGAGGCAACCTTTATAAGCTCGTGTGCCGAAAGAGAAGCACTCACATTACTTCTCGAAAGAATACTCGGTATTTCTTCACTCGCCGAAAAGTCAGGCGAAGAGTATCTCGACATAAGAACAAACGCCTCGTCCGTTTCGGTAAGGCGCTCTTTAACCTCATTAAAGTCACCTGAGGGAGAAAGCTCTTTTATGCGCCTTTTGGTTTCGGCGGACAGCGCATGCTCGCAAAGGCGGTCTAAAACAATATTAAGTTCTAATGTTTTTGCGTGTTTTAATATGCTGTTTTTCATTGTAAGCCGTCCTTAATGCTGTTGAAAAAATTAAGCGTCTTAAAATTTTGTTCTGTTTTTTTAAGTATGTATTTTTCGGTTATTCTCGACAAATATTTAGCGTCCGTTTGCGGGACCGAAAATGAATAAAGCTTCGAAAATTCAGAATATACGATATGCCGCATAGCCGAAAGAACGGTTTTGTTAATGGGCATATTGTCGCCGTTTTCGTTACAGGAAGAACAATAAATGTTGCCGTTTGCAAGGTCAAAAAACATTCTTTCGTCTTCAAACCTTCCGCAAGTATCACAGGCTATCAAATTAGGCAAAAAGCCCGAAATTGCGGCGATGCGGAGTTCGGTTATCGCCTTAATTAAATATAAATCTTTCTTTTTTTCGGTTAAAAAATAGAGTGAATTAAGTACCGTTCTCAAAAACTCGTTTTTGTTTTGTCCGCTCGGCTCAAAAACAAGACACATCTCGCAAAAATACTGTGATAACGACAGTACGCCTATGTCGTCCCCCGCACCGAAAAATATCTTAATGGGGGTGGCTTCCGTCACCCTTAATGTACTGCCCTTTTTAGAAAAGCAAAAGGAAGAGTATGACAAAAGTCCCGTTCCGCTTCCCCTTTTGCTTTTTATGCTTTTTGCACCGGAGGCATAGGCTTTAACTAAGCCGTTATCCTCGGTAATTACCGTAATCAGACGGTCGGCTTCCCCTATGTTCGTTTCCTTTATCACGAGTCCTTTCGTCACAAGGTTCATAAGGTTTGTCCTCCTGTCTTTTTGCGTTTATGAATTTCATATAGTCCTTAGGACTTCCGCTTAATACAAATTTAAGCCATAATTCGTTTTCGTTCATAACACCACTCCGATTTTAGTGTTACAAACAAATTAAAAATTATTAAAAATTTTTAATCGGTATTATCAAGTCCGAAAACGTGTATCATACCACGGTTGTTGCGCCAACCCTCTTTAACCTTTACCCAAATTTTAAGGTTTGCTTTAATACCGAAAAACCTTTCGATGTCGGCTCTTGCACTTTCACCGATTTTTTTAAGTGTTTTACCGCCCGAGCCTATAATTATGCCTTTATGCGACTCTTTTTCGCAAAATACGACCGCCTCAACCTCCAAAATCGGTTCCCCGTTTTTGGTATCACGCTCGTAAAACTTTTCGAGGTCAACGGCAATACCGTGCGGAATTTCGGCTGAAAGTGTTCTTAAAAGCTTCTCCCTTATAATCTCTGCAACCATAACCTTATCGGACTGGTCGGTTACTTCGTCATCGGGAAAAAAGTGGGGCGAGGGCTTCGAAAACTTGCCTATTTCTTCTAAAAGAATGTTTGCATTTTCGCCCGTTTTAGCCGAAAGCGGGACTACCGCCGCAAAGTCAAAAACGGACGAATAAAGGGTGATTATTTTAAGAAGTTCTTCCTTTTTTTCGAGCAAATCTATCTTGTTAACCGCTAAAATAACGGGTATTTTTTTGTCTTTTAATTTGTTAAGTAACACCGTTTCTGCGGACGGAATTTCGTCTTCTAACTTAAACTTAGGCGCCGCATCTATTACCAAAACGGCGGCATCAACATCGGTCATGCCGTCATTAACCGCCTTAACCATACTCTCGCCGAGCATATTTTTGGGCTTATGAAGACCGGGTGTGTCAATAAACACAAACTGCGTTTTACTATCGGTTTTTATTCCCATTATTCTCGTTCTCGTTGTCTGCGGTTTGTTTGAAACAATGGCAACCTTTTGACCGAGTATTTTATTCATAATTGACGATTTTCCGACATTGGAACGACCTACAAAAGTTGTAAAAACCGCTTTTTCCATTTCTCTACCCGTCTTTCAGTTAATTATAAGTCCCATTTTTTCCAAAACATCTCTTTGTTTTTGGCGCATCTTTTTTTCTTCTGCCTTTGAGTTTACATGGTCATAGCCTAAAAGGTGAAGCACCGAATGTACCGTTAAAAACGCATATTCTCGGTCGGTGCCGTGACCGTAAATATAGGCTTGATTTTCTGCATGGTCGGCTGATATAACAACATCACCGAGCATTTTAGCCCCCGTTTCGGGGTTTATATCGTAAACACCGTTTTCGCCGAGCGGGAAAGACAAAACATCGGTGGCTTTGTCAATATCTCTGAACTGACGGTTAATTTTTTTTATTTCTTCGTCATTTGTAAATGTTACATTTATTTCGGCATCAAACCCGAATTTTTCATATAAAAGCGTTTGGCGACACGCCTTTTTAACAAGCGCTTTTGTGGCACTGTCTATTCTTTTGTTTTTTACATTGTCGGTTATATTAACCTTTACCTTCATTCCTTTTGCCGTCCTTTTCATACGCCTTAATTATTTCCGTTACTATTCTGTGCCTTACAACATCTTTAGAGGTCAGCTTAACCGTTTCTATACCCTCGATGTTTTTAAGAATTGATACGGCTTGTTTAAGTCCCGACTTTTTGCCGTCAGGCAGGTCGATTTGCGTAACATCGCCCGTTACCACAACCTTTGAATTAAAGCCTATTCTCGTTAAAAACATCTTCATTTGCTCTTTTGTGGTGTTTTGCGCCTCGTCTAAAATTATAAAGCTGTCGTCAAGCGTTCTTCCCCGCATATATGCTAAGGGCGCTACTTCAATATCGCCTCTCTCGTGACAGCGGGTAAAGTTTTCGGCGCCCATCATATCAAAAAGTGCATCGTATAAGGGCCTTAAATACGGGTCTATCTTTTGTTGTAAATCGCCCGGCAAAAAACCTAACTTTTCACCCGCTTCAACGGCAGGACGGGTAAGTATTATTCTGTTTACCGCCTTAGCTCTGAACGCCGCAACCGCCAATGCAACCGCCAAATATGTTTTACCCGTTCCGGCAGGGCCCACGCCTATTGTAACGATATTTTTCTTTATGGCCTCTATATATTGCTTCTGACCGAATGTTTTGGGCTTAATCGGTTTTCCCTTTGAAGTAAGACAAATACAGTCGGCGTCTATTAACTTATCGATACTCTGATAGGTTCCGTCTTCAACCATATCGATAACCGAGCTTACCGACTGAGCGTTTATTGTTTCGCCCTTGTTTATCATTGAAATAAGGCAGTTAAGTGCATTTGAAGCTTTGAGAACATCTTCTGTTTCTCCGCAAACCTTTATTTGCCCTAAGTACGAAGATATTGACACATTATACTGCTTTTCGAGTTTCTTCACATTCTCGTCAAAATTCCCGAAAAGGTCAATTAACTGTTCAACTCTTTCGATGTCTATAAGCTGTTCAAACATTCGTTTCCACCTCGTAATTATTTTACCATATACCCGATATTATTGTCAATTAAGGCGTTTATAAATCTTAATAAACTAAGACCTTCGATATTTTTAGTACCGAAGGTCTTAAAAAGCTTATTTTTTAAGTTCTATTGCTTTTTTTGCTTTAACTGCAATGTCTTTAGCCCTAAGACCGAACTCGTCTAAAAGCTTAGCCGCCGGTCCCGAATGACCGAAGGTATCATTAACACCGAGTTTTACTACGGGAACGGGACAGGTTTCGCTTAAAACTTCTAAAACCGCACTTCCGAGTCCGCCTATAACCGAATGCTCTTCGGCGGTTACGATAGCGCCCGTTTCCTTTGCGGCCTTTATTATTATATCCTTATCGATAGGCTTAATGGTTGCCATATTGATAATTCTGGCGCTAATGCCCTCTTCCTTTAAGAGCTCGTATGCCTCAAGCGCTTCCTTTACCATAAGTCCGGTTGCTATAACCGTTACATCAGTGCCTTCCTTAAGCTCAACGCCCTTGCCTACTTCAAACTTGTAATCTTCGTCAAAAATAACCGGAACGGCAAGTCTTCCGAAGCGCATATAAACGGGGCCGTTTATTTCCATAGCGGCATAAACCGCTTTTCTTGCCTCAACCTCATCGGCAGGGTTAATAACCGTCATATTCGGTATTGAGCGCATAAGCGAAATGTCTTCGCAGCACTGGTGCGTAGCACCGTCTTCACCAACCGAAATACCTGCGTGGGTTGCGCCTATTATTACATTTAAGTTAGGATAAGCAATAGAGTTTCTTATTTGTTCAAAAGCTCTTCCTGCGGCAAACATCGCAAAGGAAGAAACAAAAACCTTTTTGCCGGTTGTGGCAATACCTGCGGCAATGCCCATCATATTTTGTTCGGCTATTCCGCAATCGTAAAACCTGTCGGGGAAAGCCGCCTTAAACTTGCCCGTTTGTGTAGCGGCGGCAAGGTCCGCATCCATTACTATAAAATCGTCACGAACAGCGCCGAGCTCTACAAGGGCTTTACCGTAACCTGCTCTCGTTGCAACACATTTAACTTCTGACATTTATACCGCTCCTTTAAGATAAACTATCGTATTTTTCTTTTAATTCGTTCATTGCAATTTCGTATTGCTCGTCATTAGGCGCAACACCGTGCCAACCTACCTGATTTTCCATAAACGAAACACCCTTGCCCTTTACGGTTTTTGCAATAATTGCAACGGGTTTATCGGACTTGTCGGCTTTATTAAGAGCATCTTCTATTTGGTCAAAATCGTGACCGTCAATTATTATCGTATCAAAATTAAAGGCTTCGAACTTTTTGTCTATGGGACAAGCCGAGTTAACTTCGCCTATCGTTCCGTCTATCTGAAGGTTGTTGTTATCGACAAAAACGGTTAGGTTGTTGAGCTTTTTATTTCCGGCAAACATAGCCGCTTCAAAGACCTGACCTTCTTCGATTTCGCCGTCACCTAAAATTGAGTAAACCTTAAAATCGGGACCGAAGTGCTTTGAAGAAAGTGCCATACCTACAGCGGCGGAAATGCCCTGACCTAATGAGCCGGTAGACATATCTACACCGGGTATTTTCTTAAGGTCGGGGTGACCTTGAAGCATACTGCCTATCTGACGGAGATTTAACAACTCTTTTTCGTCAAAATATCCCTTTTGTGCCAGAGTTGCATACAAAGCAGGTGCAGCATGTCCCTTTGAAAGTACAAAACGGTCTCTTTTCTCCCATTTGGGGTTCTTTGGGTCTACATTCATTTTGTTGAAATAAAGGTAAGTAAGTATTTCAACACACGAAAGCGAACCGCCCGGATGTCCCGCCTTTGCGGCATGAACGCCCTCAATAATTCCCATTCTTACTTTTACGGCAATTTTTTCGAGTTCGGTTTTTGTTTGCTTGTCCATCATTTTCTCCTTAATTCTGTTAAATAATCTATGAAATCGGCAACAGAGCCGTTTTCTGTGTTACCTGTAATAAAGTCCGCCTTTTCCTTTACAACATCGGGCGCCGATGGCGGTGCGGCACCTATATCGGCGTACTCTAACATCTCTATATCGTTAAAATAGTCGCCTATGGCAAAAAGGTTGCCTTTTTTTATATTTTTTAGCTTTGCAAGTTTTTTTACACCTTCGGCTTTGGAAATACCAGAAGGTATCTGCTCAAGATAAAATCTTTCTTTGTCACCTAAAATAGCGGCAGTATCGAGAAAATCGCAGCCCGTTTCTTTTCCTTTTATAACATTTCTTATTACGGAGATGTTTTCCTTGTCGTTTATTGCATATAAGACCTTATTAAGCCTTAAGTTTTTAACATCTTCGTCTTTAACTTGTGTAACGGTAAGACTTTCGTATTTTTCGTGTTCGTCCGTTTCGTCCGTTCTTTTAAGAACATAAACATCTGTACCGGCATGAAGCTCTATTCCCACAAACGGCAAAGCTTCTTTTATTTCGAAAATAATATCGTAACCCCGCTTGTCAATTAAAACGGAGTCTAAAACTTCGTTTGTTTCGAAATCGTATATCATACAGCCGTTTGCAACAACCGAAGCCGAAATTCCTTCAACCGCACTTGTTGCCGATGTAAGCGCACCCGCACTTCTGCCGGTTGAAAGCGAAAATATACCGCCGTTATCGGTAAAAAACTTGATTTTTTCTACATTCCGTTTCGGCACCTTACCGTTAATGACTAATGTTCCGTCAACATCACAGGCAAGTAAGCATCCGTCAAAAAGTTTCATTCTTTCTCCTTAGTTCGTCTAAAAAGTCCTTAAAATAATCGGGCAGGTCGCTCTCAAACTCCATATACTCGCCGTTTGGATGTATAAACCCCAACATCTTTGCGTGTAAACACTGACCGTCTAACTTCCTTATAACCGTCTTCGGCCCGTAAACATCGTCACCCGCAACGGGGTGGCCTATGTAAGCCATGTGCACCCTTATTTGGTGCGTTCTGCCCGTTTCGAGCTTAAGTCTTACATGCGTAAACTCCCCGAACCGTTCGAGCACCTTAAAATGTGTTACGGCATTTTTGCTGTTTTTATCGGTAACCGCCATTTGCTTTCTCTTTATAGGGTGGCGCCCTATCGGAGCATCAACAGTACCCGAATCTTCTTTAATATTCCCGTAAACCACCGCTTCGTACTCACGGTTAAAGCTATGCTCTTTTATCTGCGAAGCAAGACAAATATGGCAGTTATCATTTTTGGCAACCATTAAAAGACCGCTTGTGTTTTTATCAATTCTATGTACTATGCCCGGTCTTAAAACACCGTTAATTCCCGAAAGGGAGTCACCGCAGTGATACATAACGGCGTTTACAAGCGTGTTATCATAATTCCCCGCCGCCGGATGAACTACCATTCCCTTAGGCTTGTTAATAACCAAAAGGTCACTGTCTTCGTAAACTATGTCGAGCGGAATGTTTTGCGGCACCGCTTTGCACTCCTTAATAAGGGGCAAAGTTATTTCCACCTTGTCACCCGACACTAATTTTTGCTTTTTATCTGCCGTTTTGCCGTTTACAAGCACATTGCCGTCAGCACTTAAGGTTGCGGCTCGTGACCTCGAAATATCCGTACTTTCGGCAATAAATACATCAAGACGGCGGCTTTCGCCACCGTCAAAAACAAGACTAATCTTTTCCATTTTCTTCGGGTGCCTTTTTAGCCGCTGCTCTTTTTTCTTTAGCATCGTCAATAAGGCTTTTTACAAAGTATCCGACTATCATAAACGCACCGATACAAACGGCACAGTCGGCAATATTGAAAACGGGGAAATCGGGGAAGAATGACAAGTGCAAAAAGTCGATTACCTCGCCTTTTCGGGCTATGCGGTCAATCATATTACCGAGTCCGCCCGACAAAACTAAAATAAGCGCCCAAAATATCCACTTGTTTTTCATTCCGTAACGCATAATCAAAGCAATACAAACGAGCATAACGACTAACGTAACGGATACAAGTATCCATGTATGTCCGCTTAACATGCCCCATGCGCCGCCGCTGTTTTTAATATAGGTTATATCAATAACACCCTTTATAAAATCTTTAGATGTTCCGCAAATAACGGAAGAGTCTATTAAATATTTTGTATACTGGTCAAGACCTATAACAAAAAGACCTATTATAATAGCGGCAATATAAGAAATCATTGTTTCTTCTCCTATTCTTGCTCTTCTTCTGCGTCTTCGGCATCATTAGAAATTTCTTCGTCCGAAATTTCCTCTTCGGCTTCTTCTGTAATCTCTTCGGTTTCTTCCGTAATTTCTTCGGCTTCTTCAGCAATTTCTTCGGCTTGTTTTATTTCTTCTTCAACCATCTTTGCAGCCGTTTTCGGGTCAACTTCAAACTCGGCGGGAATAGTCGAAAGTAAAGCCAAATGCTCTTTATATTTTTCGGTTATCTCCTTGCGGAATTTTGCCGTTTCGGCTTTCAGAGCGTTAAATAACTCCTGCTGTTTATCGACACAGTCGCTTGTAACCTTTTCGACAACAGCCTTTTTATCTTCGGCTTTTTTGATAATATCCGCCAAATCGCTTTCGAGCTTTTCCTTTTTCTCGTTTGCCTGAGAATCAAACTCACCTGCTAACATTTTGCCCTTTTCGGTGATGTCAACAATATTCTTTTCGGCTTCGTTTATTATCTGTTTGCTCTTTTCCTTTGCTTCGTCAACAATCTGGTCGGCAAGTTTTTGCGCACTTAACAAAACATTCTGAATACTGCTTTGCGAATCTTTGTAATTTTCGATTTCTTTTTGAAGCTCTTCGATTTTAGCCGACTGAGTTGCTACTAATTTTTCATACTTATCGTAGTCAACCTCGATTTTATCGAGCAAAATATCTACTTCTTCTTTTCTGTAACCGCCAACGGAGTTAGCAAATGTAACATTTCTAATTTCTTTAGAGCTAAGCATTGTTATGTCCCCCTATGTATTTAACTTTAGAAATAAAGTTTACTTTCGTCATAATCTTCAAGTACAAGCTCACCC
The DNA here is from genome assembly GCA_045642125.1 of Acutalibacteraceae bacterium. Classification (GTDB taxonomy): domain Bacteria; phylum Bacillota; class Clostridia; order Oscillospirales; family Acutalibacteraceae; genus UBA737. The sequence continues at coordinate 43,350 of JAZUIE010000009.1, forward strand.
ATAACATCAATATTGTTTGCAACGATTATGAATGTCTTTTTTGCAACCTGACGAATGTTGCCGTGATTAGCATAAGCAACACCGCTTAAAAAGTCTACTATACGGCGAGATTCTTCACGGTTTGCGTCTTCAAGGTTTAATACTACCGTTTTACCCTCATTAAGATGGTCTGCGATAGGTCTTGAATCTTCAAATCTTTCGGGTTTTACCAAAACAACCTGCATGGCACCGCCGTTTGTTTTATCATTTCTCGATTTAATAAGACGGGGAGCAATTTCCCTTTTTTGAACAGCAGGTTCGTCATTTGCTCTCCCGTAAGCCTCGTTTTCTGCCTCTTCTTCAAATTCGTCCTCATCGGGAATGGTCATAATGTTTTTAATGCTATCTAAAAGTCCCATAACAGTTCTCCTTAATTTATTTATATTCTCTTTTGCCGAAAAGAGCCGTGCCTATTCTTACGGTTGTGGCGCCGTGCCTTACCGCCTCAAAGTAGTCGCCCGACATTCCCATCGACAAAATATCTATATTACTATTATCTATATTTTTGTCCTTAATGTCAATAAACAGTTTTTGCATTTTATCAAAATATTTGATATTTTCGCTCTCATTTTCGCAAATCGGGGGTATTGCCATAAGTCCTCTTATGAAAATACCGTCAAGCTCGGCAATTTTTTCGGCTTCGTCAATCACTTCTTTTGCGTTAAACCCCGACTTCGATTCTTCGTTTCCTATGTTTACTTCGAGCAAAATGTCGGTCTTTATTCCTTTTTTTACCGAACACTTTGAAATTTCCTTTGCAAGACGAAAAGAATCGACCGAATGGATAAGCTCAACCTTTCCGACAATATCCTTAACCTTGTTTGTCTGAAGGTGGCCTATAAGGTGTCTGTGGCAGGGCAGAAGGTCTTTTTCCTTTGATAAAAACTCCTGCACTCTGTTTTCGCCTATAAAAGTTATTCCGCTTTCAATTGCGTGATTAATAAGCTCTGTGCTTACCGTTTTTGTTGCGGCAAGAATTGTTATATCACTGAAATCTCTGCCAGACTCTTTTGCGGCAAGTGCGATTCTTTCTTTAATAATTTTGTAATTTTCGTCAAAATCTTTAACCGATTGTTTTTCCGTCATAAAGATTCTTACCCCTAACTATGACTTCGTCATAAAGTCTTAAAATATCCGAAGAGTTTTCGGTTTTCTGTTCGCATAAAACATAATCGTCAGTGCTAAATAAAACATTGACCTTTACATACTTAACCGTTATGCCCGAAACTATATAAACTCCCGTCTTGCCGTCAACAACTCTTAAGGCCTTTTTGGGAATTTTAAGTCCGTTATATTCGTTACTTACTATTGTTATGTTGCCCGTTCTCATGGTAGCAAGGTCACGGTTCATTTCCTGCGAAGAAAAAATAACCGTTGCGCTGTCTTTTTCGTTCGAAACATTTATCCTTTTTACCGTAACTTTAAGTGTCGGAGTGTTGCGAATTGTCGTCCTTACCGTCAGCTCGTCACCCTCCTTATAACGGAGTGAATCGTTAAGCGACACCGTTGCGGCAATATACCAGTCGTAGTCCGAAACGATTTTGCCTATTGCATTTTCGGGTGTTTTTTCGGGCTTTATTTTTTCTAAGTATTCGGGTGTGATTTCGCTTATATTATTGCTTGTTAAAAGGTTTTCGTATCCGTCAATGGCGGAAACAAAATATCCCGACTCGTTAGACTTAATAGAGCCTACGGGTGCGGAAAGCTCGGCATTAAGTTTTGAAAGTTCGCCGTTTAACTCGGCAAGTTTTTGCGAAAAGTCAGCCGACTCGCCCGTTATCGCCGTTTTACGGTTAATTGCCGAAGAAAGTTCTCTTAAATCTTCGTCCGTCTTATTAAGCTCACCGCCCGAAGAATTAAAGACATATCCGCTTAAAGCGTTCTGTATTTTCGAGTTTACAAGCTCCAAATCGGCGGCGGCAACATCGTTATAGTTGCTTATTTCTTCGATGTCATGTATCTTTTTATTTAATTCGTCAATTTTACTTACGGTTATGGAAGCCGAAGGACTGTTGTAAATATCGGCTACCGTTCCGCCTTTAGAAACTCTCGTCCCGTCTTCAACCGAAAAGTGAAGTGTTCCGGACTTTGCCGATGTAATGATTTTTTCCTGCCTTATTATAGTCGCTTGTGCATTTATGCCGTCAGTCGCAGTAAAAAACTCGGCATTTTGCGTTGTTACGGGACTGTAAAGAGAAGAGTAAACCTGATGTACTACAAAGCTTAAAACTATGACTGCTATGAAAATTTTAAGAGCTTTATTTTCTTTCAAGTTATCCCTCTCCCTTTAAGTATTTTAAGCGTTTTAGACAAAACATCGTCCGTTTCGTCCTTATATATCCAGTTTACATCTTCAAGTTTGTTAAACCATGTAATTTGTCTTTTTGCATATCTTCTTGTTTGCCGTTTTAGGTTTTCAGTTGCCGACTCTAAAGTCATTTCACCGTCAAAATACGGAAAAAACTCCTTATGTCCTATAGCATAAAAACCGCCTTTTTTTATTTCACCCTTACTGTAAAACGCTTTCGCTTCGTCTAAAAGTCCGTTTTTAAGCATTTTATCGACTCTTAAGTTTATCCGTTCGTAAAGCAACTCTCTTTGCTTATAGTTTAAGCCTATAATAACGGGACTGTAGGGTGACGGCTCGGTCTTTGAAAGGCTGTACTGCTGTGTCGGTGTTATACCGAGATTTTCGTAAAGCTCGAGCGCCCTTACAAGCCTTTTTTTGTCGTTTTTACTTATTCTCTCTGCGGCAATCGGGTCAATTTCTTCTAATTTAAGGTGCATTTCTTCCCCGCCCAAACGGTCATACTCGTCACTTAATTTGTTTCTTAATGACTTATCGTCCGTTTCGGGCAAAAAGATTAAATTATTTATAACGGCGTTTATATAAAGACCCGTTCCGCCAACTAAAACGGGTGTTTTGTTTCGGCTTAAAATGTCGTTTATCACTTCGGTTGCATATTGCTTGTAATCTGCAACCGTAAGTTGCTCTTCGGGGCTTAAAAACTCCAAAAGGTGATGCCTTATGCCGCATTTTTCGTCTTCGCTCGGAACTGCGGAGGCTATCGGCATACCCTTATAAACCTGCATAGAGTCGGCGGAAACAATTTCGCCGTTTAACCTTTTTGCGAGTAAAACCGAAAGCTCGGTTTTGCCCGATGCCGTAGGACCGACAATACATATAAGCTTCTTTTTTTCACTCATTGTATTCTACCGAACTGTTTTTCAAGTTCCTTTTTCTTTATTCTGAAAGCAACGGGTCTTCCGTGCGGACAGTACATTATATCGTCACTTAAAAGTACGGTTTTTGCAAGAGCCGTAAGCTCCTTTTCACCCGTTTCGTTTCCGCCCTTTATTGCGGCTTTACAGGCAACCGTATGCAAAATTCTGTCCTTCCGCTCACTCTCGACTATGCCTTTTGTTAAAAGGGTTTGGGCGGCTTCGGTTATTAAATCGGTTACATCTTCCCCCGAAAGCATTGCGGGAACTGCCCTTACTATAATGTTTCCGTTGCCGAAATCTTCCGTTTCAAAACCTGCCGACAAAAGTAAATCGCTGTTATTTATAACCGCATCGGCTTCGGCACCCGACAGCCTTACCGTAACGGGTAAAAGCAGCTGCTGTGTTTCGGCTTTCTGCGTAGTTTTAAGATAGTTAAAGTTAATTCTTTCGTGGGCGGCGTGTTTGTCAATTAGATATATACTGTCGCCCTTTTGTGCCACAATATAGGTCTTAAAGGCTTCGCCTATATAGATTATCTCTTCGTCCGAAACTAATGCTTCCTTAATTTCGCCGTGCGCCGTTTCTTCGTTTTCACTTTTTACCGCCGCTTTTTCTGCGCTTCTGTTTTCGTATGCTTTTTCTTCTGTTTTTTCCGAAAAAGACGGTTTTGTTTCGGTGTTATGTAAACCTGCTTGTTTTTTTACATCTTCTCTATCGAAAAACGGTGTCGTATCGTTATTAAAAACGAATTTTTCTTCCCGTTTTACGGGAATTTTAACCGCTTCCTGACGGTACTGCTCGACAGACATCTTTAAGGGTGCATTGTTTACGGCGCTCGGTACGATTTCGGGCCTCGTGTCACCCTTAAAAAGAGCGTCCTTAACGGCATAGTAAACCGCATCGAAAACTCTCTTTTCGTCAGAAAATCTGACCTGCGTTTTTGCAGGATGCACATTTACATCGACAAAGTCGGCATCTACCGTAATATTAAGTAAAAATGCAGGGTACTTGCCTATCATTGCACTGTTTTTATACGCCTGTTCACAAGCCGCCATAACGGTATTTGACTGAACATATCTTCCGTTAATAAAGGTGTACTGAACCGCTCTTGACTTTCGGCAGTAAACGGGTTTGCAAACAAAACCGTCCACCTTTAAGTCGCCTATGCTGTTAACGGGTATCATTGAAAGGGCGATTTCTCTGCCGAGCACACTGTAAATTGCTGACGACAAATTATTATCACCCGATGTTGTTATAACCGTTTTCCCGTCACGGATAAGCTTAAAAGCAATATCGGGGTGCGAGAGCGCAACCCTTTCGAAAATTGCGGCGGCACTGTTGCCCTCTGTTACATCCTTTTTAAGAAATTTCATTCTTGCGGGGGTATTATAGAAAATATCCCTTACGATAACGGTTGTACCTTTAGGACAGCCTGACTCTTCAAACAGTTTTTCTTCGGCGCCCTCTATTACATAGTGCGTTCCGAGTTCGTCTTCTTCTCTTTTTGTAAAAAGCTCAACCTTTGAAACACAGGCGGTAGCGGCAAGTGCTTCGCCCCTAAAGCCTAATGACATAATCTTATAAAGGTCGGCTTCGCTTTTAATTTTGCTTGTTGCATGGCGCAAAAATGCCGTTTTTACATCGGCGCTTTCTATTCCGCAGCCGTCATCGGTCACCCTTATATAGAGAATACCGCCTCGGTTTATTTCGAGAGTTATATGTTTTGCACCTGCGTCAATGGAGTTTTCGAGTAACTCTTTAACAACGGAAGCGGGTCTTTCGACAACTTCACCTGCCGCAATAAGCTCGGCAATTTCTTTGGGCATTAAATTTATTTTAGGCATTTTTACACCACCTTTTTATTTTTGTTTTTCTCTTAAATCGACTTTGCTTTATTGGCAATATCGAAAAGCATATCCATAGCTTCTATGGGAGTAAGCGTGTTTACATCGACCGTTTTGAGTTCTTTAAGTATATCCGAAGCGCATTGCATTTCAAAGGACATCTGAGAACTGTCGCTCTTCGTTTCCTTATAGGTAACAACGCCGTTTGCTTCGATATCCTTAAGTATTTCTTTTGCTCTGTTTGTGACCGCCTTCGGCACACCGCTTAACAAAGCAACCTCAATACCGTAGCTGTCGTCAGCACCGCCCTTTACTATGCGGCGCAAAAATATAATATCGTCACCACGCTTCTTAACGGCAATATTATAGTTTTTAATGCCGTCAAGCTCGTTCTCCATTTGCGTTAATTCGTGGTAATGGGTTGCAAAAAGCGATTTTGCGCCGAGCGTTTTCTTGTTTGCGACAAACTCGAGCACCGCTTTTGCTATCGACATACCGTCATAAGTAGAGGTGCCTCTGCCGATTTCGTCTAAAATAAGAAGACTGTTCTTAGTTGCATTTTTAAGAATATCCGCAACCTCGCTCATTTCCACCATAAATGTAGACTTGCCCGTTGAAAGGTCGTCCGAAGCGCCGACTCTCGTAAATATCGCATCGACTATGCCGACACTCGCATTAGATGCCGGAACAAAGGAGCCTATTTGCGCCATAAGTGTTATTAAAGCTACCTGACGCATATAGGTCGATTTACCCGCCATATTAGGCCCTGTTATTATAGCCGAACGGTTTTTGTCGGTGTCGAGCAGGGTGTCGTTCGAAACAAACGGAGTCTTAATAAGCTGTTCAACTACGGGGTGTCTGCCGTCCTTTATGCTTATAATACCGTCATTTTTAACGACAGGACGGGTATAGTTATTGTTTACCGCAACATCGGCAAATGACGCCAAAACATCAAGCTTTGCTATCGCCGAAGCGGTGTCTTGAAATCTTGCCGCCGCATCGGCAACCTGTTTTCTTATTAAATCGAAAACTTCGTACTCTAAGGCAACAACTCTGTCTTTTGCACTTAATACTCTCGTTTCGAGAGCTTTAAGCTCTTCTGTTATGTACCTTTCGGCATTAGTTAAGGTCTGCTTTCTTATGTAGTCGTCAGGCACCTTATCAAGAAAAGAGTTTGTAACCTCAATATAGTAGCCGAAAACTTTATTGTATCTGACTCTGAGGGTCTTTATGCCCGTGCGTTCTTTTTCTCTTAGCTCTATATCGCTTAGAAGTTCGCTTCCGCCGTTCATATCACGGCGCAACGCATCTATTTCAGCGTTGTATCCGTCTTTAATTATTCCGCCCTCTTTAACAAGGGTGTTTGCTTCGGGGTTAATGGCGCTGTCAATTAAAGAAACGATGTCCGAACATTCGTCAATCGCTTCATAAATGCCGTTTAGCATTTTGCTCTTAGAAGTTTTAAGCAGATTTTTGATAAGCGGAAATCTATGCGCCGTAACCGAAAGATTTATAAGGTCTTTAGGCGAAGCAGTGCCGTAAAGCGCCTTTGTTATTATTCTTTCAACATCACGGATACCGCTCATATATTCTATCGCTTCAAGCCTTTTAACGGTATCACTTGCAAGTTCTTCTACGGCATTTTGCCTTAAAGAAATTTCGCTTACAGACAAAAGCGGTTTTATAAGCCAAGAACGGATAAGGCGTTTGCCCATTGCCGTTTTGGTCTTGTCGAGCACCCACAAAAGTGAGCCCTTTTTAGATGCCGAGCGCATTGTTTCTATAAGCTCTAAGTTTCTTATCGCCGTCATATCAAGGCGCATAAACATAGAGCCCGTGTAAACCTCAACACTCTTAAGAGCGGTTTTCCCGTTCTTGCCGTTTTCGAAAATATAGTCGATTACGGCACCGAGTGCCGAAGCGCAGGGGCTGTCCGCCTTTATGCCTAAATTTTCGGGGCTTATTACGGAAAAAGCCTTGCAAATATTTTCGTTCGCCTTTATACTGTCGAAGCTTTCTTTTTTCCGTTCGGTTATAAGTCCCGTAAAGCTTTCTTCCAAAAACTTACTTAGTGACGGGTGCGATTTAAGGTCGTTTACAAGAATTTCACTCGGAGAAAATCTTAAAAGCTCGTCCGCAACCTTTTTATCGGTATCGTCTTCGGAGATTTCGGTTACATGCGATTCACCGGTCGAAACATCGGTAAAGCATATACCCGTTCCTCTTTCCGAAAAAGACACAGCGCAAAGATAGTTGTTTTTATTTTCGTCAAGCATACCGTCTTCTATAACGGTGCCCGGAGTGATTACTCTTATAACATCTCGTTTTACAAGTCCTTTTGCTTTTGCGGGGTCTTCGGTCTGTTCGCATATTGCAATTTTATGGCCCATGGCAACAAGACGGGCAATATAGCTTTCGCAACTGTGGTAAGGTATTCCGCACATGGGAGCACGTTCTTCCATTCCGCAGTCTTTACCCGTAAGAACAAGCTCGAGCTCTTCCGAAACGGTTTTTGCATCGTCAAAAAACATTTCGTAAAAATCGCCCAAGCGGAAAAACAGAATACTGTCTTTATTCTGCTCTTTGATTTCCATATACTGTTGCATCATAGGTGATAACACAGCCATAGATATTTCCCCTTTAGTAAACTTAAAAGTAGCTTTTACTTAATATTAGTGGCAACCGCCGCAGGTGTCACAGCTTCCCGTACATGAATGTGTTTCGGGCTCAACGGTCTTAGGGTCGCTTCCCTCAACACACTGACCGATTATGCTGTTGATATCGTTAAGCATTGAGTCAAGACCTTCTCTTGCGGTATTGAAATCGAGCATAGCTTTGCTTTGCATAACCTCGCCGTAAATCTTGCGCATTTCTTCGTTAAGCTCGGCAATCTTCGCTTCGTCACGCTCGGTTTTTTCGCTTTCTTTTTCGAGATTCATACGGTTGATGTTAAACTGACCGATTTTGTTTTGAAGTTCGGTATCGTTATCAACGCCGAGTTTTGCTTTTGCAAAGTTAATATAACGCTCGTCCTTTTGAATTTCTTCTCCCAGTTTTCTTGATGCTTCTAAAATTCCCATTTTACTTTCTCCTAAAATTTTTTATAAAATACTGCCGTAAAGCAGATTAGTAAACTTATTTATTTCTATATCGGCAAAGGTACCTAAAAGGGACTTGTCCGCCTTAACATAAACAGAAGCCGTACCCGCCGTTTTACCTATTAGGTAGCCCTCTTCGGGTGCCGTTTCTTCGAGTAACACTCTCATTTTTTTGCCTAAAAGCGATTTTGTGTATTCTCTTCCTATAATGTCCTGCGCTTTTATAAGCTCGTTAAACCATTCGCCCTTTTCTTTCCTTGAAACACTGTCGGGCAGCCCCGCCGCAACCGTTCCTACTCTCGGCGAATAAATAAAGCTGAAAACCGAAGCAAACTTTACTTCCTTTACAAGCGAAAGCGTCATAAGGAAATCTTCGTAGGTTTCACCGGGAAAACCGACAATTATATCGGTCGTAAAAGCAATGTCGGGCATACGGGACCTTGCCTCTTTTATTATCGAAAGATAAGTATTTCTGTCATACTTTCTGTTCATGGCTTTAAGAATTTTGTCGCTTCCGCTCTGGAAAGGTAAATGCAGATGCCTTTCAACCTTTTCGCAGTCACGCATTGCATCTAAAAGCTCGATACTGCAGTCCTTAGGGTGCGATGTCATAAACCTTATTCTGAAATCGCCGTCTATCGCATTTATCATACGAAGAAGCTTTGCAAAGTTTATACCGTCACCGTTGCCCTTACCGTAGGAGTTAACATTTTGTCCCAAAAGCATTATTTCCTTAAAGCCCGAGTCGACCATTTGCCGTGCTTCTTTTACTATTTCTTCGGCTTTCCTTGAACGCTCCCTGCCCCTTACATAAGGCACTATACAATAGGTGCAAAAATTGTCGCACCCGTACATAATAGGCAAAAAGCCCTTAAATTTGCCTTCTCTGAAAACGGGGACACCTTCTTTTATTTCTTCGTTTTCAAGTGAAAGTTCTACAACCCTTTTGCCTACGGTTAGCCTGTTGTATATAAACTCTGAGAGTCTATGTAAAACCTGAGTGCCCATAACAATGTCAACATAAGGATAGCTTTGCGCTATCTTTTCGGCAACGCCCTTTTGCTGCGCCATACAACCGCAAATTGCAACCAAAAGGTTTTTGTTTTGCCTTTTAAGGAGTTTTGTAGCACCTATATTGCCCCAAACACGGTCTTCCGCATGTTCTCTTACGGCGCAGGTATTAAAAATGATAAAATCGGCTTCTTCACGGTTTTCGGTAAGCTCGTAGCCCATGCCGATAAGCATACCCTTAATGCGCTGTGAGTCGCTGACATTTTGCTGACAGCCGTATGTAACGACCGTTGCTTTAGGTGCGGTGCCGATACGGCTAAACAGTATTGACTTTACTTTATTTGAGTACACATCGGTACCCGTTAAATTTTCATTAAATAAGTCATTACAGGGCAAATTTTTTCTCCTTAAATATAGTCAATAATATTATACTATATAAAACCCGTTTTGGCAAGTTTATTAACGGGAAATTTTTACCTTAAAAAAACAAAATTTCCTTGACAAAGAAAATAGATTATATTATAATAATTGGGCGTCAAAAAATTAATATTTGCTGCTATGGCTCAGATGGTAGAGCACATCCTTGGTAAGGATGAGGTCACCGGTTCAATTCCGGTTAGCAGCTCCAAAGTTAAAATCCTATCACGCAAGTGGTAGGATTTTTGCTTTATATTATTCATTTTTTATTATTAAGTATTCATTATTCATTCGTGTTCGTGTGATAGTATTTTCTAAATGAATAATGAAGATGTCGGCTTCGCCGACAAAATAAAACAAACCGCCGACTTGGGCAGGGCCCTTACCGTCAGCGGTTTTTCACTTTGAATTTATAATATTTAATTAAAACTTTCTTACTTCGTCAATAAAGGTTGCATTTGTAAATGCTTTTTTGCCGTCTTTTCCGTAAACGGTCACTCTGAAATATCCTAAGGTTTTAGGAGCATCAAAAACCGCTTCGGTTACATACTCTCCCTTGTTTTTACAAACAACCTTTGAGTATCTCATATTACTTGAAAGTACTATTCTCTCGGCTTCAGAGCATCTTACATAAACCTTGTCGTCCTCATAATAGTAATCGTAAATTTCGGGGCCGGTCGAGGCATAAAATTCACCGTTTACAAGCGCTTTTGTTATTGTATTGTAATCGAGCTTATCCGCCTTAACAACTACCCATCCGCCGAAAGAGTCACATCTGTTGCTCTCTTCGGGATAGTCGTTATGGTTATCGTCAGCGCAAACACAGTAAAGTCTTCTTGCTTTTCTTAAAATTTCGTCATAGCAATGGTCGTCATAGTTATGGAAACCTGTTGTATAACAGCCCGTATTAAATATTTCCATAGCGTCTATGCCGTAATAATCGTTAAAGTCTTCGATAGTCTGAAGCGACCATGACGGGTGGTTATATGTTACGAAAAAGCCGTTATCTTTAAGCTTTTCGACTGCCTTCGTTATGCCGTATCCCGAATACTGTCTTACAAAATCTTCGCCGCTCGTCTTTACCATAAAGCCGTTGGCTCTTTCTTCCTTATATATGTATTTAGAGCTGTGCCAAATGGGGTCTGTGCAATTATCTTTATCTATTGCAATACCGCAGAAATGGGGCTTTTTGCCGTAATCGGTATACATTTCGTTAAAGTTAATTTCATATCCCGTCAGCGCCAAAAAGTCTTTATCGTCAAGCTCATGGTGCGGTACAAGCAGGTTATGGTCGGTAATCGCAAGAATGCTGTAACCGTGGCTCTTATAAAATTCCTTTAGCTCTTCGGGCGACTTTTTACCGTCAGAAATATTACTGTGGCAATGTAAATTTGCCTTGTAAAAATTTCCCGTTTCGGGCAACAAATATTTGCGCATAAAAATTCCTTCTTTCAAGAAAATTATACCATTTTTTTAGACTTTGTCAAACAAATAATAGCGTTTTAATCAATATTTTTTGTGATAATGACATCTGTTCCGAATTTATCTTTTATGACAATGTCGCCTATCTTAACGGGCGCATTTACTTTCGCCTTTCTTATTTCTTCCATAAGCGGGAAAATATCCTTTTTGGCTATCGGAGTTTTTGTTTTAACACTCGCCATAACATCTTCTCTGTTTTCGACTCTTACAATTGATGTTACCGTTCTTGTCGGGTTTATGCACTCGTCAATACCGTACTGTTCGCCTCTGTTACAGGTGTTACCCGAAACACTTATGTTATCGCCGTCAACAACTACCGTAAGCTCACAGCCCTTAGGACAAATAATACAGGTTAATTTCTTTTCCATTATATTTCCTCCAAACTTACGGTTACAAAGTCATTTATTAGGGGAAGCTTATCTTTTTTAACCGTTATTTTTTCCATTTCTCCGGGCGCCGCCTTAAGTCTTACCGCCGTTGCTATAATATTATCGCCCGACTTTACCGTATATCTTACCTTACCGAACGGCTTAACAACACGCATAAAGAGGTCAATATCCTTTTCGGCATCTTTATGAATTCTCTGCGGCAAAACATAACGGACGCCGTCTTTTGCGACAGTTTCTACGGTATCACTGCCGAAAGCACCGTTTTTAATATAGTCAGCAGCACCCTTACCGGCAATTTCCGCCTCGTCCGAAACATAGTCAACAAGGTCATGCACCTGCAAAACATTTCCGCAGGAGAAAATTCCCTCTGCCTCGGTCTGACGGTTTTCGTCAACCTTAGCGCCGCTTGTTATTCTGTCAATTTCAATTCCCGCAACACTCGTAAGCTCGTTTTCAGGGATAAGTCCGACACTTAAAAGCAAGGTGTCGCAAGGAATATATTTCTTTGTTTCTTCTATAATATTGCGGTTTTCGTCAACCTTTGCAATCGTTACACCCTCAAGTCTTTCCCTGCCGTGAATTTCGGCAACGGTAGTGCTCAAATAAAGCGGTATATCGTAATCGTTAAGGCACTGAACGATATTTCTTTTAAGTCCGCCCGAATATGGCATAAGCTCTAATACGGCTTCAACCTTTGCACCCTCAAGCGACATTCTTCTTGCCATAATAAGACCTATATCGCCCGAGCCTAATATAACAACCCTTTTACCTACTTTATAACCCATACAGTTCATAAGCTTTTGGGCAGTTCCTGCGCTGTAAACACCGGCAGGACGGCTTCCGGGAGTATTGAGTGCGCCACGGCTTCTTTCTCTGCAGCCCATAGCCAAAATAACCGCTTTTGCCTTGATTTTTACTATTCCCGAAGTGTTTTGCGCCGTAACTATTTTGTCCTTTGTTATTTCGGTTACCATAGTTTCGTACAAAACCTTAATGCCACGCTCTTTAACCATTTCTTCGTAGGTTGCGGCATATTCGGGGCCTGTAAGCTCTTTGCCTAATTTATGAAGACCGAAGCCGTTGTGGATACACTGTTTAAGTATTCCGCCTAATTTTTCTTCTCTGTCTATTATAACGACATCTTTTACACCGTTGTCGTAAGCCGAAATTGCCGCCGCCATACCGGCAGGGCCGCCGCCTACTATAACTATATCATGATTAGTCATAAGTTTACCCCCTTAAAGCTTTCCCGTAACGAGTTTTGAGTTTTTGCCCTTTTTGGTAACAAAGGTAAGGTCAAAACCGTTTTCTTTTGCTATAAGCGACATAACATAGGGCGAACAAAAACCGCCTTGGCATCTGCCCATACCCGCTCTTGTTCTGCGCTTTATTCCGTCAACATCTGTTGCCTTCGGGTTTCTTCTCAAAGCGTCAAGCATTTCGCCCTCGCTTATGCTCTCGCAACGGCAGATAATTCTGCCGTACTCGGGGTTTTTCTTTATAAATTCGTCCTTTTCGCTGTCGGTCATTTTTTCGAATTTTCTCGTGTCTTCTCTAAACCCGTTAAATTTTTTGTTCTCCTTAAGTTCGAGTCCCGATTCTTTGAGCAAATCAGTTACATATTTTGCTATCGCAACACACGAAGTAAGTCCCGGAGAGTCTATTCCCGCAACATGGAAAAAGCCCTTTTCTTTTTTGGACTCTTCGATTATAAAATCTCCGCCCTTAGTGGAAGCACGGACACCGCAAAACGATGTTATAACCGTTCTTGTGTTAACACTCGGTACATTCTTTTTGGCAAGTCTTTCCACAACACCCAAACCGTCTTTTGTCGTTTCGTTGTTGTCGGGTGTTAAAACAACCGTGGCGGTAGGACCTAAAAGCAGGTTGCCGTGCGCTGTGGGAGTTACCAAAATGCCCTTGCCCTCTTTTGAGGGAACACCGAATATTGTATGCGAAACAAGGCTTCCGCTTAATTTGTCGAGAAGCATATATTCTCCGCTTCTCGGAATAATTTCGTAAAATTTATCGTTGATTTTTTCGGCAATTTTGTCGGCAAAACAACCTGCGCAGTTAATAACATATTTTCCGCTGACTTCTTCACCGTTTTCTGATTTTACGGTAAAGAACTCAGATTTTTCTATGCTTTTAACCTCAAAATCTCTTAAAAGCTCTGCGCCGTTGTCCATAGCATTACCTATTGCCGCAACGGTTAAATCGTAAGGGGATATAATTCCGGCAGAGGGGACAAGCAACACCTTTGTGATTTCGTCCGACAAATTAGGCTCGATTTCTCTTGCCTTATCGCCACTGATAATGCTTAAGCCGTCTATGCCGTTTTGTTTTCCCCTGTTTAACAGCTCTTCTAAAACAAGCTCTTCCTCTTTAGAAAAGGCAACAACCATAGAGCCGTTGTTTTTATACGGAACATTAAGCTCCTTTGCCGCCTCATACAAAAGCTCTACGCCCTGTGCGTTAAGCTTAGCCTTGAGTGTGTCCGGCTCGGGGTCAAAACCGCCGTGGATAATTCCGCTGTTTGCCTTAGTAGCACCTGTTGCGACATCGCTTTCCTTTTCGAGTAAGCAAACGCTTAAATCGTACCTTTTAAGCTCTCTTGCAAGAACTCCTCCGACAACACCGGCACCGATAATCAAAACATCATACATACCTTATTCTCCCCTTAATTTTTTGAGCGCGCTAAGCAGTACACCGCAGTCGTCTATCGTAACCGTTGGTGTAACCTCCGTGCGGTTTAAGTCCTCTTTTTTATCGTCACCGCTTAAGACAAAAATTGTTTTTGTCATAGCGGCTGTACCCGATTTTATATCGGTTGAAAGGCGGTCGCCTATAACAACCGTTTCTTCGTGCTCTGTTTTCGTAAGATACATTGCAAGTTCCGGCATAAGCGGTGACGGTTTTCCGATAAACACCGGCATTTTGCCCGTTGCAATAAATATCATATCGGCTATTGCTCCGCAGTCGGGCATTTTGCCGTACTCCGTAGGACAGCTCATATCCGGATGTGTCGCAATATACGGTATTTTCTTTGTGTAAAGGATACGGCAGACATCGTCAAGCTTCTTAAAGTCAAGCTCGGTATCACAACCTACAACAACCGCCTCGGCTTCGTCTGTATCGTCCGTTACGGTAAGTCCGCCCTCAATAAATTCGTCCCTTAAAGATTTAGTTCCGCAAAGATAAATTTTTTTATCCTTATAGTTTTCGGTCATATACTGAAGTGTTACCCTGCCCGATGTTATAAATTCGTTTTCTTCTGTTTTTATACCGAGTTGCTCGAACTTTTTAACATAGTCCTTCGGGTTTTTGGAAGAATTGTTAGTTATAAAAATATATCTTTTGTTTTGCCTTTTAATTTCGCTTAAAAGTTCCTTTGTAAAGGGAAAAAGGCTGTCACCTAAATAAAGTGTTCCGTCCAAATCGAACAAAAACAGTTTTGTGTCTTTAATTATTTCTTTGAGCTTTTCTACCATAAATTCCACCTAAAATAAAAAAGGAGCACGAAATCAAACGGTTATAAAACCGCTTTTTTCCTGCTCTCTTAAAATCTCCGCAAAATATTAAATTTTAACCTATTTATTCCAAAGTTCTTTTTTTCCTGTCGATACAGCGACAGCACCGCTGTTAATAGCATCGAAAACTTCCGCTTTTGTTTCAACAAGTCCACCTGCGATAATCGGGACACCCGATTTCTTAAAAAGCTTAACCGCTTTGGGAATAACACCCGGCATAATTTCAATAAGCGCAGGTTTTGAGGCGTTAATCATATCGAGTGTCGAATGCATACCCTTTGAGTCGAGCATAAAAAACCGCTGTACCGCCAAAAGTCCGCATTCCTTTGCATATCTTATCATTTGCGACCTTGTGCTTATTATACCGTCAACACCGGCATTTTTAAGCCAAATAACACCCGATTTATCCTTGCCTATCCCGTCCGCCAAATCTATATGGACAAAAACGGTTTTTTTGTTTAGCTTTGCAAGTTTAATTTGTTCCGTTACCGTATTTACATCGGCAGTTAAATGGAAAAGCACAGCCGCTTTTGAGTTTACGGCCTCTTGCCAGCCTGCCGAATCGGTTGCGGCAATAACGGGCGAATCAAAAAAGATATCCAAAATCTCATTAGTTTTCAAAGCCCGTCACTCCCTTAAAATAAAAGGTACATATTATATTATAGTTAAATAACACCTGTTTGTCAACACACCGTAAAAGAAAAAGAGCCTTTGCAAAAAAGCAAAGGCTCAAAATGACTTTAATTAAATATTAGTGAGTCAAAATAAACATTGCAACGAAGAGAAGAGTGATTACCCAAGTGCCTATCTTAACTTCCTTAATCTTGCCTGTGAATACCTTGATTACACAGTGAGCAACAAGACCGAAGGCAATACCGTAAGAAATGTTATAGGTAAATGCCATCATAACGAGTGTTAAGAATGAAGGTACGGCAACAGAGGGGTTATCCCACTGAATATCCTTTACGCAGCCCATCATAAGAATACCTACATAAATAAGGGCAGCGGCATAAGCACATGCAGGAATGAGTGCCGCAAGAGGCGAAAGGAACATTGCAATTGCAAACATTGCTGCTGTAACTAAAGCGGCAAAGCCTGTCTTACCACCGGCAGCTGTACCGGCAGAAGATTCAACATAGGTTGTAACGGTTGAAGTACCGCAAACAGCACCTGTGCAGGTTGCGATAGCGTCAGCGAGCATTGCCTTGTTGAGGTTCGGAACTTCGTCTTCGCCATTGTCGTTCTTAACGAGCATGTCACCGGCACGGCAAGCACCGTAAAGTGTACCCATAGTGTCGAACATGTCAACCATGCAGAATGCAAGAGCGGTTGTTGCAAAGTTGAGAACCAAACTTGCTACAGAGTGGTCTTTAAGATATACACTGAAGTCAAAGCCCTCGGTAAATACCTTGCCGAATGCCAAAGCACCGAAATCTTTGAATGACTGAAGCGGATTGGTGATAGAACCGATACCCGCAAAAGCATCGCCTACACCGATAGTTGTGTAGCCGAGAATATAGTAAAGTACTGTACCGCCTATTATGCTTATGATAATAGAGCCTTTAACTTTAAGCTTTGAAAGAACAGCTATTGCAAGGAATGTTACGAGAACAACAACGAGAGGCATAAGGTCAGCCCACTTAGCACCTGCCAAAATGTTGAACGATGCAAGTTTAACGAGTGTTGCGCCGTCATCTACTACGAGATGAGCATCCTGCAAACCTATAAATGCGATGAACAAGCCGATACCGGCAGGAATAATCTTACGAACACGCTTCGGAACTGCTTCGAAAATAAGTTTACGAAGACCGGTGAGTGTAAGAAGAATAAACACAAGACCGTCTACAAGTACAAATACGAGCGCATTTGCATAAGTAAATCCGAGACCGAAGCAAACCGTATAAACGAAGAATGCATTAAGTCCCATACCGGAAGCCTGTGCTAACGGAAGGTTGGCCAAAAGACCGATTAAAACAGTGCCTACAACCGCAGAGATAGCAGTTGCAATGAAGATTGCACCGAAGAAGCCGTCATTTTTGCTTAAGTCGGCAAACATACCGGGGTTTACCATGAGTATGTAAGACATAGCCATAAAAGTGGTAATACCGGCAATGGTTTCGGTGCGGTAGTTAGAGCCGCTTGCTTTTACCTTGAAAAGCTTTTCCATTTTTCTTTCCCCTTTTCATAAAAATAAAAAAATAAAACAGTTTCGGATTTGCGAAACCTTCGTAACGCAGCCCAAAACTGTCATTACAATTTATTTTATCATTACATCCATTTTTTGTCAAGAAAAAGCTCGAAAAAAATCGAATAAAATTAAAAAGTTTTTAGGGCGTTTAATTGTCGACTGTTTTACTTTAATAGTTTTTACCTAATAAAACATTTTACAAATGGACAAAAGTGTGATAAAATTCTTTTGTTAACAAAAGAGGGTGGAAAAATGCCTAAAATATTTTTGCCGACAAAAATCGAAGAAATTGACACGGCAATAGAATTTATATCGGACACGCTTAAAAAGTACCGTATTAAAGGCAAAGAGAAAAACCGTGCGCTTCTTTTGGCGGAAGAGGCCATTGTAAAACTTATAGCCAATGCGCAGGACGGTACGCAAATGCAGATAAGCGTTCGCCGTATGTACAACACCGCTACAATTACCCTTTCTTCAAAGGGCGATGCCTTTGACGGTGACGATTTTATGGCGCCTGTAACGGGGCTCGGCTCAGGACACGGGAGTGAAGAGGCTATTCGCTCAATGCTTTTAAGGGCAAACTCGGGCAGAATAGCGTATTCGAGGCGCGGCGAATACAATTTCGTTAAAATCGGTGCCGGTGCAAAAGAAAGACTTTTTGCAATACGCACCTTTATCGCATTTTTTGCCGCAATAGTTGTCGCAACCGCTTTAAGTTTTGTTCTAAGCGAACAGGCAACGGAGTTTATTATAAACAATATACTTATTCAAGTTCAGGACTTGTTCTTAAAATCGCTTAAGCTCGTTACGGCACCTGCGGTGTTCTTTTCTCTTACCACCGTTGTTGCACGAATGACATCGTTTTCCGACCCCGGCCGTATTACTCTTAAAATAATAATCGGATACGCTTTAACCTCGCTTCTTTCGGTATTTGTGGGAATTTTGGTATTCAGAGGCTATGACTCGATTGTCGGACTCGATGCGTTTTTCAAAGGTACGGTTAAGGCGACCGAAAATATCGCCCAAAACACTCCTATTACCGAAACGATTATCGGGTTTATACCGGGAAACATCGTAGAGCCGTTCCTTAATACCGACTCGGTACAGTTGCTCGTAATAGCAATACTTGCAGGTTTTGCGCTCGGAAATGTCGGCGCTTACAGTACATTTTTAGGCAACTTAGCAGGTGCACTCGACAAGTTTTTCTCGTCAATAGTCGAAATCGTAAGTAATTTTGTTCCGATAGCAACATTTTTCGTAACACTTTTATCTCTTTTCTATTTCGGCTGGACTTCGCTTTGGGCGGCGGGAAAGATTTTCTTAATGGTAATGATAGGCTTCGCTTTGTTTGTTTTGGGAACGCTTTTGTATGTTCTTTTGATAGGACACTTAAACCCCATTGTTTTTATAAGGAAAACATGGAAAACCGTTTGGTCAACATTTTTAGGCGGCTCTTCGCTCGGTGCGGTAACCGATACCGCAAAACTTTGCGAAAAACAACTCGGCGTTTCTCCTACGCTTACGGCATTCTCAATACCGTTCGGTGCGACATCTAACCTTGACGGTAACTGCATCTACCTTACTATAGCGGGACTCGGTCTTGCAAAGCTTTGCGATGTTGAAATTTTCGGAAAAGGACTTATTACCATAGTATTTATGGTGCTCGTTTTGTCGATAGGTTCGCCTATTACACCCGGCTCCGCTATGTTGGCACTGACAATGTTAATGACACAAATGGGTGTATCTCTTATAGCTTTAAGCATTATGCTCGGACTTAATGCGCTAATAGAAATGCTTCTTGCCGCATTTAATACCATAGACGATATAGCAACTACCCTTGTAGTCGCAAAGCAGGAAAACCTGCTCGATAAGGATATATATTATGATAGGGCAAAAGCAAAAAAGAAAAAGGTTTCAAATCTTTTGTAATTTTACAAAAGACGGCGCAAACTAAATTAATGTAAATAAAAACAGGCTGAAGGGCGTCTTCACTTAGGGAGAAATAGGTTTTGGACCGCAAAATTTACGCACTCACTTGTGAAAAAGCCTTGTAACACGATAGTGTTACTGCATTTTTTCACTGCGCTCTGCACAAAATTTTGCAGGT
>JAZUIE010000010.1:0-17921 GCA_045642125.1 Acutalibacteraceae bacterium
AGCCTTTTGGCTGATTCGGTGAAATTCCGAAACCGACGGTTAAAGTCCGGATGAAAGAAATTATTAAAATTTTACACCCTGTACTTATGTATAGGGTGTTTTTTAAGTTATATGGTGATAATATGAATAGTAAAATAAAAAATTTAACTGTTTGTGCGGTTTTCGGTGTAATCGGTTTTATACTTATGCTTCTTGAATTTCCCGTAAGCTTTATTATGCCGTCATTCATTAAATTTGATTTCTCCGATTTACCGGCCCTTATAGCCGCATTTGCATTAGGCCCTTTTTACGGTGTTACTGTTTCTTTAATTAAAAATTTACTGCATTTATTTATATCTTCGTCAGCAGGAATAGGGGAACTTTCAAACTTCATTTTAGGTGCGGTTTTTTCGCTTGTTGCAGGTTTCTTTTATAAATATAACAAATCTAGAAAAGGCGCCCTAATTGCTTGTTTATTAGGCTCAATCGCCATGGGAATTATTTGCATACCGGAAAATTACTATATCGTTTATCCGCTTTATATTAAAATTTTACATTTTCCTATGGAAGAGATTATAAAAGCATATTCTTCGATATTGAATTCGGCAGACAGCCTAATTAAATCACTCGTAATTTTTAATTTGCCTTTTACATTTATTAAGGGCCTTATAGATTCTGTAATTTGCTTTATAATTTATAAAAAAATTTCACCGATAATTAAATAAAACAGTTAAAGAGTGACTTAATATGAAAGTTTTAATAATAAGACATGCGGAGCCTGATTACGAAAATAACTGTCTTACAGATAAAGGCAAAAGGGAAGCTGAGTTATTAAGCTTAAAACTTAATAATGAAAACATAAAGGATATTTATGTTTCGCCGCTTAACCGTGCAATATTAACGGCACAACCTACTGCAAAATCATTAAATAAAGAGCCTACTGTATTAGACTGGTTAACCGAGTTTACGGAAAAACTTAATTTTTCGTATGATACAGATTTTTATAAAGATATGAAATCGCCTTGGAATATGCCGCCTAAACTTTGGTGTAAAGACGAACTTATTTTTGATAACAATAATTGGAATAAAAGTAAAATTGTATCTGACACGAAAATAAGTGAAATATATAACAGTATTTCAGCCGAGTTTGATAAATTGCTCTTAAAATACGGTTATTTAAGAAATGATAACTACTATGAAATAACCGATAATACTTTCGATAATATAACTATCGCTTTGTTTTGTCATTTCGGTGTTGGTACGGCAATAATTTCGCATATTCTTAATATGCCTTTAATTCCGATATGGAACTCCGTTTTTCTTCCGCCGTCTTCGGTTACCACTTTATATATGGAAAAGCATATTAAAACAGAAAACATAGCACACGGTATTTTTGCAGGTATAGGCGATACATCGCATTTATATAAGTATGACGAAAATATTTCTTGCTCGGGTCTTCATACTAATAAACTTATTTGATAACTTAAATGCACTTGAAAAAATATTATTTTATTGTATAATTATTATATGAAACACAAAAAAGGGGGGCGTTTTATGGCTAACGAAATAGGTATTGACCTTGGTACATCTAAAACCGTTATTTTTTCGAGTTCAAAGGTTGTACTTGAATTGCCGAGTTTTGTAACAGTTGATAACGAAACTTGGGACCCCGTATATTATGGCGAAAAAGCTAAACAAACGCAGGGCAGAACACCCGAAACTCTTACTTGTGTTTCTCCGATAGAACACGGTGTTATTGCCGACTACGATATTGCCGAAAGTATGCTTGAAAACTATTGGAGTAAAGCATTTGGCAATAATATTGTCAGACCGAAAATTATGGCAACTTTACCGCCCGGTCTTACCGAGCTTCAGCATCATTCGCTTTCTAATGTAATTTTGGCTGCAGGTGGCAGGAATATCTCTGTTATTGAAAGTCCTTTGGCTGTTGCTTTCGGTTTGGGGCTCGATTTTAACACACCGCACGGATATTTGATTGTTGATATTGGTGCGGGTACTACCGATATTGCCGTTGTATCCTTAGGCGGTATATCTGTCTGTGACTCATTAAGACTCGCCTCAAACGATTTTGATATTCAGATAGCAAGATATATTAGAAGAGAGTATAACGTTGAAATAGGCCCATTAACGGCAGAATACATAAAGAAAGAGATAGGTACGGTTGTTAAAAAAGATTTAGAAGTCGCTTTAGTCGTAAAAGGCAGAAATGTTTTTACGGGGCTTCCCGAAAGTTTTGAAATTACTACTTTGGAAGTTTATGAGGCTATTAGTGAGACCGCAAGACTAATAGCAAACGGTATTCGTGAGGTCTTGTCGAAAACCGACCCTGACCTTGTTGCTGATATTAAAAATGACGGTATTTATCTTACCGGCGGCGGCTCACTGATTTTCGGCATGAGCGAATATTTGTCCGATTACTTAGGTACAAAAATCAATTTATTAGATGACCCGACACACAGTGTTGTTAAAGGTGCGGCAGTTGCTATTAAACATCCCGATTTGCTTAAAAATGTTAACTATCAGCTTCGTTCGATAAAAGAACTTACAATAGAATAAAAATAAAAGCAGTACAATTTTGTACTGCTTTTTTTAATTAAATATTAAAAAGTGTTTTGGCGTTTTCGGCTGTTATATTAAGTAATTCTTCAAAAGGAATATTTAATAATTCAGCCGTTTTTTGTGCTGTAAATGTTATTAGTCCGGAATGACAGAGTTTGCCACGGTAAGGCTCCGGCGACAAATAAGGACAGTCGGTTTCCAAAAGCATTTTGTCAAGCGGTATTGCTTTTACAACATCGGGTAGTTTTCGTGAGTTCTTAAAAGTAATAACACCGCCCACACCGATATACATACCGAGTTTAATAATTTCTTGAGCCATTTCGGCACTGCCCGAAAAACAGTGGACGACACCTTTCGGTTTATGTTTTTTAAGTAATTCTAATGTATCCGAATGTGCTTCACGGTCGTGAACTATAATAGGCAGATTTAATTGTTTACTTAAAATTATTTGCTTTTTGAATATTTCTTTTTGTTCGTCTTTGTTTTCGGAATTAAAGTAGTAATCAAGACCTATTTCGCCGATAGCAACGCATTTATTATGCTTTGTAAGTTTTTCGATTTCCGATAATTTAGTGTTACTTTCTAAATTTTCCGGATGGATGCCGACAGCCGCATAAATATAGTCGTATTTTTCTGCGATTTTTAGTGAATTTTCTGAAGATTTGCCGTCAACACTGCAGGTTACAACATTTCTAACACCGTTAAGTGGAAGCTCTGACAAGAGTTCGTCTCTAATACCGTCAAACTGACTGTCGTCATAATGAGCATGTGTATCAAAAATTAAAGATTTATTTAATTTTGATTCATCAGGGTAAAACATTATCTTATCTTACTGCCTTCCGGAATATCATCCGCAAACAACACTTTAACATCACCGTCTTTGCAGTCGGCTGCCAATATCATACCGTTAGACTCAACACCGCAAAGTACAGCAGGTTTTAAGTTGGATACTACAATTACCGTTTTACCTATTAAGTCTTCAGGTTTATACCACTTCGCAATACCGGACGCTACTATTCTCGGCTTCGAAGAACCGTCATTGAGTGTTAATTTTAATAACTTTTTAGCATTTTTTATGGGTTCACAAGCAGTGACTTTAGCAGTTAAAAGTTCGATTTTTGCAAAGTCGTCTATAGAAATTTCGTTTGTCTTTACAATATTTTCGAAACTTTCGCTTTTGTTTTCTTTTTCGAGTTCTTCTTCAATTTCTTTTAACATCTTTTCGGTATCAATTCTTGCGAAAAGGGGAGTTGCATCGCCAACATTAAACTTACTTGTTTCTCCGAAGTTAAGGATATTATTATTCGTATTAAGCTGATTAAATATCGACTCACAAGCAGTAGGTATAATAGGCGTTAGCATAATAGAAATAAGTCTTATAGATTCGAGTAAATTATAAAGAACGGCATTAAGTCTTTCTAAATTATTTTCATCTTTTGCGAGTGCCCAAGGAGTTGTTTCGTCAATGTATTTATTGCAACGCTTTGCAAAACTCATTATACATTCACAAGCATCTGCATTATGATAAGTATCCATAAACTTATAATAACTGTCGATACATTTTTTACTTTCATTGATAAGTTCGTTATCAAGTTCGTTAGTATTCTTAGGTTTATTAACGCTGCCGTTAAAGTACTTATTTGTCATAGCAACACAGCGGTTAACAAGATTTCCTAAGGTGTTTGCAAGGTCAGTATTATACTTATTTATAAAACTCTCATAAGTGATTGTTCCGTCTTGTGTAAAGGGTATTTCACTTAATAAATAGTAGCGCACCGCATCAGCCGAAAACTTATTTGCAAGATAGTCGGCATAGATTACGTTACCTTTAGATTTTGACATTTTGCCGTCACCGACTAATACCCACGGGTGGCCTAAAACTTGTTTGGGCAAGGGAAGACCTAATGCCATTAGAATTATAGGCCAATAAATTGTGTGGAAACGAACAATATCTTTTCCTATAACATGTAAATCGGCAGGCCAAAGTTTGTTAAATTTCTCTGAGTTATTTTCGCAGTCAAAGCCTACACCTGTTATATAGTTAGATAAAGCATCTATCCAAACATAAACAACATGTTCTTCGTCAAAATCAACGGGAATACCCCATTTGAAAGTAGAACGGGAAACACAAAGGTCGGAAAGTCCGGGCTTAATAAAGTTGTTTATCATTTCATTTTTTCTTGAAACAGGCTGAATAAAATCGGGATTTTCTTCGTAATACTTTTGGAGCCTATCTTGATATTTACTGAGCTTTAAGAAATATGCTTCTTCTTTTGCGTCAACAACATCTCTGCCGCAGTCAGGACATTTGCCGTCAATAAGCTGCGAAGAGGTAAAGAACGACTCACACGGCACACAGTATTTGCCGTTATATGTACCTTTATAGATATCGCCTTGGTCATATAGCTTTTTGAAAATCTTTTGAATGGTTTTTTCGTGATAGTCGTCAGTTGTTCTTATAAATTTATCATAACTTGTATTAAGTGAATCCCAAACAGATTTAATCTCACCGGAAACCTTATCGACATAAGCTTTCGGAGTAATTCCTGCTGCATTTGCATATTCTTCAATCTTTTGTCCGTGCTCGTCAGAACCCGTCATAAAATATACATCAAAACCCATCATACGCTTATATCTTGCTATCATATCGGCAAGAACAATATCATATGCATTGCCTATATGCGGTTTTCTTGAAGTATAAGCAATGGCAGTTGTAATATAAAACTTTTTGTTGTCAGACATTTTGTACCTCCAAAAATATAAGCGTTAAGCTTTATTAAACAAATAAATGATGTATGTAAGAACTGTTGCGGCGGCTTCTATACCTAATAGCATTAAAGATGACGGAACGGCAGTTCGGTCTGTTAACGCAGTATAGAGAAATGCCCCTGCAATAATTATTGAAGAAATAATATATGCAATAGATAATAAAGTATTTGATTTTTTGATTTTTGAAGAAGCATTCAGAATACTCAAAAAAGCAAGACTATTATGCTTAAATGTTGCCGGTGCAGAGCAAACTTCAGTGTCGTTTGAAACTTTCTTATACATATAATCACCGGCATTTGTTACAATTTTAACCGAATCTTCAAAAATATCAAAATAATCGGCAATCATTGATTCTGTAATATTTGGGTCACAGTTTTTGAAAAGTAAAGTTACACCGTAATCTGTAACTTTTCTTAACTGCTTTGCAATATTTATATCGGGTTCATAATTGACAATAATCACAGCACAGGGTTTTTGAGCGGTAGCAAGATATATAGGGAAGAAGCCGTTTTTAAGTATTTTTCGGTCATACTCAATACTAGGCACATCTATACCGTGCGTTTGAAGAAGAGTTCTATTGCCTATAAAAAGCAATTCGTTATCAACCCAACCTGAAAGTCCTAAGGTTTCTTCGTATTTAACAGTATCGGAATCGGGTAGAACATAACTTGAGTTAGTCTTTGCGATTTGCTTAAAAATAGGCGCTAAAGGACTGCCGACAGCTTGAGTAAGAGAAGCTGCTCTTAAAATTAAATCGTCAAAATTATTGTTAGATAATATTTTAACATCTTTAAGAACAATACTGCCTGCGGGGAATATATCGGATGTCGACAAAACGGCGGCATTTGCATTTTCAATTTTATTTGCGGCTTCAGTTCCGTTAATCATTGCGCCTATTTTATTTAGTTTTCTATTAGCGGAAACATTCGGCAAAATGTTAATTAAGAACAAAGACGGCAATGAAAATATCGTAGCAACGGCGGTTGCGGAATATAGCGCAGCAGTAATACTATGAAAATATATTTGTGAAGTAACTGCACATAATAAAGCAATAATCAATGTTACAATGAAAAATATTTTCACTTTACCGCTCAGAACAGTAGGATATTCGGAATATTTCATAAAGTCGGCAACAAAATCAGTTTTTCTGCTTCCCGCCAATAAAACATCACCGTCAACCGAGTCTTTAGCCATTGCGTATGTAACAGACGGGTCATCAATAAGTATAACGGCATTTTTCTTATTCTTTGTAGAAATTTGTTTAAGGTTCGAAAGATTTATTGAAGTATCCTTAAAAGACACAAGAGCTTTAATTGTTAAAATTGCTGTAGCGATAAATGTTATATTAAAAACATTATTTACAAAATCTGCAGAATTTACTGTAATTTGTGATATAAGAAGCAGGGAAGTCATAACACTTAAAAATGTTCCTGCAATATCCCCGTTACACTTATTACCAAAAATATTTTTAACTGATTTGAACATATCAAAATTAGCGGCTACATTAATTAAGAATGTAATTAAGCAGAAAATCATGGCACCTTTTGAATCAGTAATAATTTTATCCGAAAACGGTTGTATAAATAATGCGGAAATTAAAATTGTAGAAATGAATGATAAAATGCAAAGTAAAAATTTTCTTCTTTTAATTATGCTTAATTTTCTTAAAGCTTTTTTAAGGTCTTGAGTATTTGTTATTTCATTTTTTGACTCATAGTCGTCAAATTCGGTTTTTTCAAGAACCGGCTTTTCTATAGTTTCACTGATTACATCAGATTGTTTTTCAAAATTATTCGTAAAATCAAGAGTATGAGTAAAGCTTGAAACAACAATGTTTTCCGTTTCTCCGTCAATTTCTTTAACGGGAGTAAATCTGACGGTTGTAGTTTGGCTTAAATCATTTTGTGTATTATCACTGATTTTTTGAACGTTATCAATATCGGAAATATCAGGGATAGATTTATCAAGACTGTCAAGCAAAACATCCGGATTGTTTTCAAGCAGCTGCTCTTCAAAGTTATTTTTATTGGTTTTTTCGTATTCCTGAGAATCGTTTACTAATTTTTCAAAAGCTTGAGTTTTTGTTGAATCGCCGTTATTGACAGTCGCTTCTTCTGTTTCGGTAACAACCGGAGTTTCATTACTTGTTTCTTCTTTAGTATTTTTAGTTTCGTCAGTAATAACGACATCATACTTTTTAGATAATTTATCTAATGCTTTGTTTGTTTCGCTTTTCAGAATATCGGCAACACTTTCAAGCTTATATAACGGCTCCTTGTTTTCAGAAAAATCATTACCTTCATCGTCTTTAGTATATGCTTTACATTTTTCTAGAAGAGAAGCATTTTCGTCATTAGTATCAGTATTATCATCTTGAGAAACATCTGATGTTTCGTTTATTATTTTTTCGAAATTAAATTTTATGTTGCTTACCGTATCGGGAATTTCATTTGATATTTCGTCAGCGTTTTCGCCATTATTTTGCACTTTTGCTTTTAAGGCGTCAATTGGATTTACATCATAGACTGAATTTTCACTGCTCTTATAATCATTATTTATGATTTCGTCAATTGTAAGGCTGTCAGCTGAATGATTCTCTTTGAAAAGAAAGTCGATAGAATCTTTATCAATTTTCTCAACATCGTTTTTCAGTTCTTCAAAAAAATCATTTTCAGTTTTCTTATTTCTAAATATTCCCATACAAAAATCCCCAATATTTATCTTCTGTCTTTTAATACCTGATACATTAAAATTCCGGCTGCTACCGAAGCGTTTAATGAATTAATTTTGCCGCTCATCGGCAATGAAATTATTTCGTCACATTTTTTAGCTGTTAAAGTGCTTATGCCTTTACCTTCATTGCCTATAACTAATGCTAAGGGCACTGAATAATCAATGTTTCTGTAATCTTTTCCGTCCATATCACTGCCGAATACCCAAATGCCGTTTTCTTTAAGCATATCAATAGTAGAAGCAATATTTGTTACACGCGCAACCTTAACATATTCGAGCGCACCCGCCGATGTTTTTGCAACAGTAGAATTAAGGGAAGCAGAACGCCTTTTCGGTATTATAATACCGTGTACCGAACAAGCTTCGGCAGTTCTTATTATAGCGCCTAAATTGTGCGGGTCTTCAAGTTCATCACAAATTATAATAAACGGCTTTTCGTCCTTTTCTTTTGCATAGTCTAAAATTTCTTCAACAGTTGAGTATTCTTTTGCCGCCATCATAATGGCAACGCCTTGATGATTTCCGCCGTTACAGTAATAATCAAGTTTGCTTTTTGGTATTTCTTTAATTAAAATACCTTTTTTTGAGCATTTTGCTATTATCTCTGAAATCGAGCCGTTTTTTTCGCCGTATGCAACATATAAGCGGTCAATTTCTCGTCCTGAGCGCAACGCCTCTAAAACAGGATTACGACCAAAAATGACGAAAGATTCGTTCGTCTTGCTATCATTTTCCATTATATTTTTACTCCGAAATATTTCTATAAAATATGTACATAATATTATCTATAGTATTATAGCATAAATTCAAGGATTTGAAAAGACAAATTTAATAAAAAGGAGAAAAAATATGGAGATAAAAAATGTTGTAGGTTTTGAAGTGCTTGATTCAAGGGGTAATCCGACTGTTGCGGCAAAGTTAACACTTAAAAGCGGTGCTATAGGACTTGCAATTTCACCGTCAGGCGCATCTACGGGTATCCACGAAGCACATGAACTGAGAGACGGTGACAAAAACCGTTTTGGCGGCAAGGGTGTAATGAAAGCAACAGAAAATATTAATATAAAAATCAGAAATGCAATTAATGGAAAAAAGTTTTATTCGCAAAAAGAATTTGACTCTTATTTAATTGAACTTGATTCAAGCGAAAATAAATCTGTTTTAGGTGCTAATGCAATTTTAGCAGTCTCTCTTGCATTTGCTAAGGCAAGTGCTTGTGAAAACAAATTAGAGCTATACAAATATATAGGCGGAGAGAACGCAAGAATTCTGCCGAGACCTATGATGAATATATTAAACGGCGGTGTTCATGCGGCAAATAATGTTGATATACAAGAGTTTATGATAGTACCCGTATATTCGTGTTCGTTTAGTGACGGGCTAAGGAAATGCGCTGAAATATATCATACTCTGGGCAGTTTGTTAAAAGATAAAAATTTACTTTGCGGAATAGGTGACGAGGGCGGCTTTTCTCCAAATCTTAAAAACGATGAAGAAGCAATAGAACTTATTTGTGAAGCCATTAAACTAAGCGGTAACACTACCGATGAAATTAAAATTGCATTAGATGTTGCATCAAGTGAATGGTACTCTGACGGAAAATATCAGTTACCAAAAAGCAAAATTACAAAATCTGCCGATGAGTTAATAAAATATTATTGTGAGTTAACTGAAAAGTATCCGATTATTTCTATAGAAGACCCATTTTCGGAAGACGACTGGAATAATTGGCAAAAGTTGACTGATATATTAGGCAGTAAAGTTCAGCTTGTAGGTGACGACTTGTTTGTTACAAACAGAAAAAGACTTGAAGAAGGGATAATAAAAAATGTCGGTAATTCGATTTTAATTAAACCTAATCAAATAGGCACCTTAACTGAAACAATGGACGTTGTACGCATAGCTAAAGAAAACGGGTATAAAACCATACTTTCACATAGGTCGGGGGAAAGTGAAGATACCTCAATAGCGGATATATCAGTAGGGTTAAATGCAGGACAAATCAAATCAGGTGCACCGGCAAGAAGTGACCGAACATCAAAATATAATAGACTCTTAATGATTGAAAAGGAAATTTGCAATTAAAAAAATAAAGCCGTAACATTTTTCGTTACGGCTTTTTTAATTAATTCTGTTGTTAGTTTATTGTTCCAAGTGAAGTCTCTTTTTGAATAACATCGTGAGCTCCGCCTTCAACAATACTTGTTGCGGAAACTAATGTTAGTTTTGCATTCTTTCTGAAATCATTAAGATTAAGTGAACCGCAGTTGCACATGGTTGAACGAACTTTACTTAATGAAACGGCAACATTGTCCTTGAGTGTTCCGGCATAGGGAACATAGGAGTCAACGCCTTCTTCGAAATGAAGCTTTTTGTCGCCGCCTAAATCGTATCTTTGCCAGTTTCTTGCTCTGTTAGAGCCCTCGCCCCAATACTCTTTATAATAGTTGCCGTTGAGAGATACTTTGCGTGTTGGGCTTTCGTCAAATCGTGCAAAGTATCTTCCGAGCATTAAGAAATCTGCGCCCATTGCAAGAGCTAAGGTCATATGATGGTCATGAACAATACCGCCGTCTGAACATACAGGTACATAAATGCCCGTTTCTTCAAAATACTCGTCTCTTGCTTTGCAAACATCAATAAGAGCAGTAGCTTGACCACGACCGATACCTTTTGTTTCTCTTGTGATACAAATTGAACCGCCGCCGATACCTACTTTTACAAAATCTGCTCCTGCTTTTGCCAAGAACAAGAATCCTTCTTTATCAACAACATTACCGGCTCCGACCTTTACGGTATCGCCATAGTTCTTTCTTATATAGTCAATTGTTCTTGATTGCCATTCACTGAAGCCTTCGGAAGAGTCGATACAAAGAACATCGGCACCTGCATTCACAAGGGCGGGAACTCTTTGCTCGTAATCTCTTGTGTTAATTCCGGCGCCTACAATATAACGCTTTTGAGCATCAAGCAGTTCGTTCGGGTTTTCTTTGTGAGCATCATAGTCTTTTCTGAACACAAAGTATTTAAGACAACCCTTCGCATCAACTATCGGTAATGAATTTAATTTATTATCCCAAATAATATCATTTGCTTCCTTAAGTGTAGTGCTTTCGGGAGCATAGATTAATTTATCAAGCGGAGTCATGAATGTTTCGACTTTAGTATCTAAAGACATACGGCTGACACGATAATCACGACCGGTAACTATACCTAAAAGTTTGCCGTTTTCAGTACCGTCAGATGTAACGGCAACGGTTGAATGGCCGGTCTTTTGTTTAAGCTTAATTATGTCGTCAAGAGTACTGTCAGGCTTAACATTCGAATCACTTCTGACAAAACCTGCTTTGTAAGATTTTGCTCTTTTTACCATATTTGCTTCGTCTTCTACACTTTGAGAGCCGAAAATAAAAGAAATACCGCCTTCTTTTGCAAGTGCAACGGCAAGTTTTTCGCCGGAAACGGACTGCATTATTGCTGAAGTCATAGGTATGTTCATGCTAATTGCAGGTTCTTCGCCCTTTTTGAATTTTACAAGCGGAGTTTTAAGCGATACATTGTCGGGAATACACTCGGAAGAGGAGTAACCCGGCACTAAAAGATATTCATTAAAAGTGTGAGAAGTTTCCTTAAAATAATAAGCCATGTCAGCCTCCGTAAAAAAGATATTTCTATAATTATAATAATCTAATAGTTATTTGTCAACATCAAATTATATATCCGCCGTTAACATCTAAAACTTGTCCTGTAATATAGTCGGCTTTTTCGGTCGAAAGAAAATATATTACTTCTGCAACTTCTTTTGCTGTTCCCATTCTTCCAAGAGGTATATCGTTTACAAAGTTTTCAATTTCTTCAATTGTTAAATGTGAATTCATTGAAGTGTCAATAAGACCCGGTGAAACACAGTTTACCGTAATATTTGACGGTGCCAATTCTTTTGCAAGTGCTTTAGTAAGACCGATTACACCGGCTTTAGATGCCGAGTAGGCGACTTCACAAGATGCACCGACTTCGCCCCACATAGATGCAACATTGATTATTTTACCGCTTTTATTTGATACCATAACAGGCGTTACACTCTTGCAACAATTATATGTACCTTTAAGATTTATGTCGAAAATTTTATCGGTATCAACCTCGTCAATATCAGTTATCAAACCTGTAGCAGAGATACCGGCATTGTTTACAATAATATCGACAGAACCAAAAGTATCAACCGTTTGTTTTATAAGCAAATCAGTTTCAAGCAAGTTGGAAACATCGGCTTTAATAAGTGCAACATTAAAGTTTCTTGAGCGTAGGGAAGAAGCGAGAATGTTGGCAATTTCAAATGAATTATTGTAGTTTATAACAACATTATATCCTTTTTCCGCAAATAAAATAGCGGTCGCAGCGCCTATTCCTTTCGAAGCACCTGTAACAATTACTGTTTTTGCCATATTTTTCCTCCGTAATTTTTTTATTTATTATAACATTTTTCTTTAATTACTTCAACTACAAATTGTGCCTATTTTTATATGATATACAACATCTCGTTTAGTTTACATAATAAGTTAACATAATTCAAAAAACATTACAATTTTTAATTGACAAAAAAGGGGAATTCTAATATAATTACCTTGTATATGTGTAGGCGGTGATACATTATGAATACAAACAAACCAAAAGTTTCCGTACTTGTTCTGACATATAATCACGAAAATTATATAAGTCAGTGTCTTGACGGAATATTGCTTCAAAAAACTCCCTTTGAGTTTGAAACACTGATTTATGACGACTGTTCAACTGATAATACACAAAAAATTTTAAGAGAATACGAATCTAAGTATCCCGGCAAATTTGACATTATATATTCTGATACTAATTTGTACTCAAAGCACATAAGTTCCGTTAAAACTATTCTTATGAAGAAGGCAAAAGGAGATTATTTTGCCTTCGTTGAGGGTGACGATTACTGGACTGACGAAAATAAACTTGCGATGCAAGCAGAAATACTCGACAATAATAAAAGCTTTTCCGCTTGTGTACATAATGCGGTTGTTGTTGACGAAAACTGTCAGGTTCTTCCTGATAATTTTCAAAGTATGTTCAGGGAAGAGAATGACCGTATAAAAGATATTACTTATATTGACGATGTATCGCATTTCGGCCATTTTGCAACCAATATGTTCAGAGCTTCAATTTTCGATATGCCCGAAGAACAACGAAAAGATTTCGATAAACTTCGTACAAACGGTGATATGCTATTTGCCGCTATTGCGGCAGTAAACGGTAATGTATACCATATTGCCAAAGATATGTCTTGCTACCGCTGTACATTTACGGGTACAAGTTGGACTGCAAGAACAAAAAATCTAAATATGTCTTTAGTAACTCATAATATGCTTTGTACTATACAAAACTTTATCTTAAAGTATTACAAAGTAAAAATTCCTTATAAAAAATACTTTGAAACACTTTCATTCATGTCAATTCATACTCTTTTGAAATCGCCGTCTAAAGATAATTTTACTATAATGCGCAAAGTAACAAAATCAGTTCGATTTCCATTTGTTAAATTTATTGGAAGAGAACTTAAAAATATTATCTCGAAATTACATTAAGTTTCAAATAATAGGATAGGAGTGTAAACTGTGGCTGTTAAAACTAAAAATAAGTCGATACAAGGCTTACGCTTTGTATTTATTTTAGGAATATTCTTATCTCATGCCACTTTTTTGGGCAATTACAACACTACTGCTCATTTTTTCAAAAATTACATTTCTCAGTTCGCTGATGTTGGTTTTTTCTTTATAATATCCGGATATTTTACTGCGTTAACTTATAAAAACGAGCAAACATTTACAACATATTTCTCTAAAAAACTAAAAAAGCTTTATCCGCTTCATATTTTAATGCTTTTAATCGTTGTTTTACCTTCGGTATTACATGGCTCACTATTTGAAAACTACGATATATTTTCGCTTCTTACAAATGTTTTTCTTATTCAGTCATGGTTTCCTGCAAGTATTGTTTCGTTTATTAATCCTGTAGCATGGTTTTTATCTTCGATAATGTTTTGCTATATTGTAGGTTATTTCTTAATAAAATGCATTAACAATAACCGTAAGATAGGAATTATTCTTTTATCAGTTTTAACTGCTTTATTACTCATTTATAAAGTCTTTTTCTCAATACTTTATCCCAACGTTACAGTATTCGATATAGGATACCATCTTGTTTACAGATGTCCTTTAGCAGGGCTTTGTGATTATTTGTTAGGCATAGTAATTTATATTTTGTTTGACAAACTCAATTTTGTTAAAAATCATGCATTGACCTTTCAAATTATTTCTTTGATTTTAATAATATTTATGTTTATTACTAAGCACCTTATAAAAACCGGTTATTCAAATGGTTTTTATTCGATTCCTTTTAATGTTTTACTTATTGTTTCTTTCTTATTTGAAACAAAATTTTCAAGGTGTATTTTCGGAAATAAAGTTTTGGCATATTTAGGCGATATTTCTTTTGAAATATTCCTGTCCCACGAAGTAATAATGATGATTTTACTTAGTAAGTTGAACATTCTCAACATTATTTCAGAAAAAATTTCACCGTATATAACTTTACTGTTAATTCTCTTAGCAGTAATAGTATTCTCAATTGTTTATTCATTTGTTTATAACAAAATTATAATAAAATTTAGGAGTAAAAAAGCATGAGTGAAAGAATTAATGTTACCCGTTCTTCAATGCCGTCTTATGAAGAGTATTGTGAAGAAATCAAAGAATTATGGGATAGCCGTTGGTTATCGAACCGTGGTAATATTCACAAAAAATTTGAGGCACAATTACAAGAATATTTAGGCGTTAAACACCTAAACTGTTTTGCAAACGGACATGTTGCATTGGAAGTTGCAATTGATGCGTTAGACTTGCCGAAGGGTGGGGAAGTAATCACAACACCTTATACTCACTGTTCAACAACACATTCTATTACAAGAAACGGCTTAGTACCCGTATTTTGTGACATTAACGACAAAGATTACACAATTGATGTAAATAAAATAGAAGAATTAATCACCGATAAAACCTGCGCTATTTGTGCAACACATGTTTACGGTTTTGCTTGTGATGTTAATGCTATACAGAAAATTGCTGATAAATATAATCTTAAAGTAATATATGATGCCGCACATGCTTTCGGCGTTACCGTTAACGGAAAGGGAATAGGCTCCTTCGGTGACATTGCAATGTTCAGTTGCCATGCCACAAAGGTTTTCCATACTATTGAAGGCGGTATTACTGTTTTCAAGGACGAAGCAGTTCTTGAAAAAGTTAATCATTTAATCAATTTCGGTTTTATTTCTCCCGAAGAAGTACAATATGTAAGTACAAATGCCCGTATGAATGAATACGAAGCAGCTATGGGTATTTGCAATTTAAGACATATTGACGAAGAAATCGAGAAAAGAAGAGCTGTTGCAAAGAGATACGAGGAAAGATTGTCGGGCGTTAAAGGAATAAAACTTATTGCTGACCAAGA
Organism: Acutalibacteraceae bacterium; assembly: GCA_045642125.1. GTDB lineage: Bacteria > Bacillota > Clostridia > Oscillospirales > Acutalibacteraceae > UBA737. Next base: position 15,592 of record JAZUIE010000010.1, read on the forward strand.
AGGAATTACAAGAAATTATTCATATTTTCCTGTATTCTTTGACGGTTATAAAATTGACCGTAATGAAGTTCAGAAGGTATTAGGTGAAAACAATATCTTCGCCCGTAAATACTTCTATCCGCTCACAAGCGAGTTAATGTGTTATAAAGATACATACGGCGACTCGGTTAAAAACACACCGGTCGCCAAAAAGGCCGCTGAATGTGTACTTGCATTACCGATGTATGCTGACCTTTCGCTTAGTGATGTTGATAGAATTTGCGATATAATTCTTAAATAAATACCTTATCATATCTTGTCCTTATTTTTCATAGTATTATCTTAGGAGTGAGGACAATGACTATATCCGGTAAGGTTTTTAGCTTAAATAAGTCAAAATTATCTAAATACATCAATGACAATATTTACAGATTAGTTTTTTCTGTTTTGTTTTTAATAGGGGTTATTATAGGCTTATTAAATGTTGTTAGCAACAAATATACAAACGCCTTGATTTCTCGTACATTTAACGGGTTAATTGCTTTACAAAACAGTAAGTTTATATTTATATTTTTGACTTTTTTGTTTTTCCTTTTAATAATTGATGCTGTATACTTTTCTTTAAGTACTTCTTTGTTTGGAATTGTTTTATTACCGGTGTTTTATTTAACGCTAAGTTATTTTGCAGGTTGTTTACTCAATTATTCAATTAAAACCTACGGGCTTAAAGGAATAGCATTTAATGCGATAATTTTATTACCGCCGATAATTGCTTATATTTACGGCTTATTATCGTCTTCAGGTTCATCGTATAAGTTTTCCGTTATATTATCGAAGATACTTGTTTTTAAGAATAACACAAATAATAATATTCATGCAGTTTTCTCCGAATTTTGCCAAAAACACTCGATTTTGCTTGTTTTTTCGGTAATTTCAGCATTAATTTACGCAACTTTTAACTACTTTTTTTATAAATACTTTACATTCTGATAAGGTAAAGGAGGTGCAAAATGAATAAAGATTTTGAAGATTTTAAGGAATATTTATTAAACACTAAAAAAGTATCAAAAAACACTTACGATGCATATATAAGAGATGTTTCGGTCTTTATTTCATATTGCACCGAAAAAGGTATAGATTCATTTAGTTTAATTGATTTAACATTCATAAACGGTTTTAACGAATTTTATGAAAATTCAGGAAAGTCTGAATCTTCAAAATCGAGAATGATAGCTTCTGTAAGAACATTTTTTAAGTTCTTACAACAAATAGGGAAGATAGACGATAATCCTACATATAAAATTAAGCTTAAGAAAATTAAACAAAATGTTCCGGGAATACTTGAGCAAAACGAAATATTAAAGTTAATTAATCAACCCAATACGAAAGATTATAAAGGTTGCCGAGATAAAGCAATACTTGAACTTTTGTATGCAACGGGAATTAAGGTTTCAGAGCTAATCTCCATTAAGCTTACTGACATTAATCTTCAATTAGGTTTACTCAAAATATCTTCTCAAAACGGAAGAGAACGCATAATACCTATTTATCCTGAAGCTCTTAAATCAATAAATGATTATGTAACCGTTGTAAGGCCGTCAATTCTTTACGGCACTGAAAATCAATATTTATTTGTTAATATGAACGGAAATCAGTTGTCAAGACAAGGGCTTTGGAAGATTATTAAATATTATGCCGCTCTTGCAGGAATCAATAAAGATATTACGCCTAACACTATCCGTCATTCATTTGCAACCCATTTACTTGAAAATGGGGCAGAGCTTAATGATATTAAAGAAATGCTTGGACATATTGATATTGCTTCAACGCAAATTTACAGTACAATGCTTAAAAATAAATACGCAAAAAGTTATTCGAGATTTCATCCTATGGCAAAATAACTTTTTTATATGAACTTTCGGGAGGAGAGATATAAAAATCTTCTCCCTTGAATTTATATATCTAATTATACAAAATGAATATTTTGTATAATTAAGGGCAGGGGCAAATACGGCTTTATAGCTTAATATGAGCAAAATAGCTTAATATGAGCAAAATAGCTTAATTTGGGCAAAATAGCTTAATTTGGGCAAAAAACTGCGATTTTCCTGCTTTAATAGGACTTATTCGATTAATAAGAATTATCACTATTTATATGTAAACATAAAAAAATTTTAATTCAAATAAATTTTATTTGCTTATGCTCTCCATTCATTTTAATAATATTAAAACTGTATTAGCACTGCCTTATTAAATTAAAATTTTTTTACATATCATTTATGTTAAATCAAATAAAATTATTCTCAACGATACATTATATGTAAAACGATATTTTATCGGATAATAAAATA
>JAZUIE010000011.1:0-11683 GCA_045642125.1 Acutalibacteraceae bacterium
TTGGACTTTTAATCCCTAAGTGAAGACGCCCAAAACAGCCTGTTTTCTTTTTTCTTAAAAGTTCCATTCTCTTTCTAAATTGTAAAGAGTCTTTTTCTTTTCGTATTCCAAAATGCTGTCGGGTATATCGGGATAAATACAACTATCGCATATACCGCTTATGTTCACCTCGATACTTTCTAAAGTGCACTTTCCGTCTTTTTCGTATATACAAAATCTGTTTTGGCAGTTCATATTTTTACTCCTAATATTAAAAAAGTGCGCAGCCGAAGCCACGCACCGAAAAATGCACAACTCCGATTGCTGCAACACAATTTTTGCTATCATACGAATGCAAAAACAGAGTATGCATTTTTACCAAAATAAAAATACATCCGTATTGATAGCAATATTATATTGTGTTGCAAAGTCATTATAGCACATATTTTATAATTTATCAACAAAAATGCGATGTGTAATTTTTCGTGCTTTTTGTCCACAAATTAAAAAAGTGCGCAGCCGAAGCCACGCACCGAAAAATGCACGACTCCGATTGTTGCAACACAATTGCTTTGACACCGAACAAGTGCAAAACACAAAGAAGTGCATTTTTACCAAAATAAAAATACACCTGTCCGGTATTAAACAATATGCAATTGTGTTGCAAAATCATTATAGCATAACATTGTATTTTTTTCAATATTTATATATCCTTTTATTTACCGTATTGATAATTATCGAAAAATTAGGTATAATGATATTATTAAATAAAAAAGGGTGAGAAAAACGGAAAAGATAACGGTAAACGGAGAACATTCGTACGGTATTTTAGTGGGTGACGGTATTTTTAATAACTTACCCCGCCTTATTTCGCCCTTTGTAAACAGCAATAAAGTGCTTATTGTTACGGACGACATTGTAGATAAGCTTTATGGGAAGCCGTTAGAAAGTCTTTTAAGTGAAAACGGATATATAGTTAAAAAATTCGTTTTTAGTAACGGCGAAAGCTCTAAAAGCAGCGACACACTCTTAAATATTCTTAATTTTGCTATAGAAAACGGCTTTAACCGTCACGATTTGTTTTTGTCATTAGGCGGCGGAGTTGTAAGCGACCTTACGGGACTTTCAAGTGCTCTTTATATGCGGGGAGCACCCTTTGTTGCAGTACCTACAACGCTTCTTGCCGCAACCGATGCATCTGTAGGCGGTAAAACTGCCGTTAATCTTAAAAACGGCAAAAACTCGATGGGTACTTTTTATTCGCCGAAAGCCGTTTTTTGCGACACCGACATAATAAAAAATCTCCCCGCCGAAATTTTTTCGCTCGGCATGGCGGAGGTTATAAAAACAAACCTTATTAAAGACTTTAATTTGTTTTCTTTAATAGAAGAAAACACGGTTAAAGAGAACATCGAAAAAATTGTCGTTTCCTGCCTTAAAATTAAAAAAGAGATAGTCGAAAAGGACGAGTACGATACAAAGGGCATAAGAAATGTTCTTAATATGGGGCATACGGTAGGCCATGCGCTCGAAATACTATGCGAGTATAAAATTCCGCACGGTTTAGCGGTGGGAACGGGGCTTTGTAAGGAAGCCGAAATTGCCGAAAAATCAGGTTTAACCGATAACTTAACAGTAAACAAAATCAAAAATGCGACTAAAAAGTACGGACTTTTAACAGAAATACCGTTCAGTCCGTCCGATTTAATTTGCGCTATGCTTAGCGATAAAAAAAATACGGACAGCAAAATAACATTTTTGCTGCCCGAAAATAACGGTAAAATTAAAGAAATCAAACTAAGTGAAAGCGAACTTATAGACCTATTATAATTTTCTTGTCACATAAAACACCCTTTGGCTTTTTTCGGTCGGGGGTGTTTTTTTCATATCGTCAAATATTGCCTCTATTCTAAGCCCTGCCTCGTTAAGGGCTTCTTCTATTTCACTTTCAAGGTAAACTTTTTCGGTAATCTCTTCGCTCTTTCTCTCGTATTTGCCTTCGGCTGTTTCCATAAAAAAGTCAAGATAAATATTATTAGTTTTAAGGTTTTTATCGTACTCGTTTTGCCATGCTATAAATACTCCGTTTTCTTCCGAAACGAATGTATTATTACCTAAAACCGACTCCGCCTTAAACGGCGTATTCACATCGAAAATGAAAAGGCGGTCTTTTTCAAGGAACAAAGAAACCTTTTTAACGGCATTTTTAAGGACTTCGTAATCGGTTATGTGGTTTAGACTGTCCATAAGGCAAACGGCACCGTCAACCGTTCCGTAAAGGTCTAAATCTTCGGCACTTTGGTTAAGATACAAAATATCAAGGCCCTCGCTCTTTTGCCGTGCTACCGAGAGCATATCTTCCGAAATATCGTTGCCTATAACGGATATGTTTTCTTTAGAGAAAAGCACCGAAAAGTTACCCGTTCCGCAACACAAATCGAGCAAAAGTGTCGGTTTTCTGTCGAACTTTTCAAAAAGTGACAAACAGTATTTCGCCCTTTTTTCGTAATCGGCATCGAGCATAAGTTTATCGTAAACATAAGCCATATTATCGTACATATTTTGCCGTCCTTATCTTAGTTTAATAAAAGGGCATAAGTTTTCTTATGCCCTTAAAAATTATGTTCTGTCCTTAATTTCTTTAAGTATCTTATCTAAGAAAGCATCTAAGCTCATAGCGGTCGTCTGGTCGGTTTCACGGTCACGGACGGAAACGGTATTTTCTTCGATTTCCTTTTTGCCTATTATAAGCATATAGGGAACTCTGTCAACCTGACGGGCTTCTCTTACCTTGTAACCGATTTTTTCGTTACGGTTGTCAAGCTCGGCACGGATACCGTTTTTAATAAGCTCGTCATATACCTTTTTGCTGTAAGCTTCGTCAAGTCCCGGAAGAGTTAAAACCTTAACCTGTTTAGGAGCAAGCCAAACGGGGAACTTACCGGCAAAATGCTCGGTTAAGATACCGATAAAACGCTCGATAGAGCCGTAGCAAACACGGTGAATCATTATGGGGCGTTCTTTTGTTCCGTTTTCGGTTGTGTATTCGAGCTCAAAGTTTATGGGCATTTGGAAGTCGAGCTGAATAGTACCGCACTGCCAAGTTCTGCCGATACTGTCACGAAGATGGAAGTCGATTTTCGGTCCGTAGAACGCACCGTCACCCTCATTTAGAATGTAGGGAAGACCTATTTTGTTAAGGGCGGTAATAAGACCGTTTGTTGCAGCCTCCCAGTCCTCGTCACTGCCCATACTGTTTTCGGGGCGGGTAGAAAGCTCAACAAAGTATTCAAAGCCGAATTTCTCGTAAACACTGTTAATAAGATTAACAACACTTATTATTTCGTCCGTTATCTGGTCACGGCGCATAAAGATATGTGCATCGTCCTGAGTAAAGCAGCGAACACGGAAAAGGCCGTGCAAGGCGCCCTTTAATTCGTGGCGGTGAACAAGTCCGAGTTCTCCGACTCTGAGCGGTAATTCTCTGTAACTGTGCGGTTTAGATTTATAAACCATAACACCGCCCGGACAGTTCATAGGCTTAATGCAATAGTCTTCGTCATCTATCTTAGTTGAATACATATTGTCTTTATAGTGGTCCCAGTGACCGCTTGTTTCCCAAAGATGGCGGTTCATAATAAGAGGAGTTGAAACCTCAACATAACCGGCATCGGTATGAATTTGGCGCCAGTAATCAATAAGCGCATTTTTAAGGAGCATACCGTTTGGAAGGAAGAACGGGAAGCCCGGTCCTTCGTCACAAAGCATAAAGAGCTCCATCTCTTTGCCTATCTTACGGTGGTCACGGCGCTCTGCCTCTTCTAAAAGCTTAAGATGCTCTTCGAGTTCTTCCTGAGTTCTGAACGCAATACCGTTAATTCTCGTAAGCATCTTATTGTCTTTATCGTTTTTCCAATATGCGCCCGACTGACCTACAATCTTAAATGCCTTAAGTGCCTTTGTATAACAAAGGTGCGGACCGGTACACATATCAACATATTCGCCCTGCTTAAAGAAGCTTATTTCGGCATCTTCGGGCAAATCGCCTATATGTTCAACCTTATATTTCGCATTTCTTTCTTCCATATATTTAACGGCTTCGTCTCTTTCCAAAACGAAAGGCTTTATCGGAAGATTTTCCTTAACGATTTTTTTCATTTCTGCTTCGATTTTTTCAAGGTCTTCGTCAGTAAGCTTAATATCGCCTAAGTCAACATCGTAATAAAAACCTTTTTCGGTAGCCGGACCGTATCCGAAGTCGGCATCGGGGTACAAGCGCTTAATCGCCTGTGCCATAATATGCGAAGCGGTGTGACGGATAACCTGAAGCTCGTCTTCCTGCGGACACTCTAAAACAGCACCGTCTTTTGATATAATTTTCATAGTAATCACCAAATCTTTCGGGAATATATTTAATGTATCTTATTTTTCTTTAATAAAAAACTCTTCGTACCAAATAAGGAAAGTATAAACAGTCCAAATTTTACGGCTTAAATCTTCTTTACCCGCTTTATGGCGGTCAAGAAGCTTTACAAGTTTATCGGTGTCAAAATATAAAGCGGCATAAGACGATGTAAATGCGTCTTTAACCTTATTATAATAGTAATCGTCCTTAAGCCATTCTCTAATCGGAACGGGGAAGCCCAACTTGTCCTTTGTCGCCGTTACCTTAGGTAAGGTTTTTTCGGCGGCTTTTCTTAAGGCGAGTTTTGTCGTAACCGTGTTAACCCGACAGTTAAGCGGTATTGTCGTTGCAAATTCGCAAACCTTTTTATCAAGGAACGGAACTCGAAGCTCAAGTGAATTTGCCATACTCATTTTGTCGGCTTTAAGGAGTATATCACCCATAAGCCACATATTTATATCCAAGTATTGCATTTTTGTAATATCGTCTTTGTCCTTAACCTCGTTATAGAACTTACTGCAAAGGACATAAGGCGCTACCGCATTTTTTGCAATTTCACTCTTTAATATATCGTTTCTTTCTTTAACCTTAAAGATATTCGCATTACCTATAAATCTTTCTTCTATTTTAAGGCCACGGCGGACTAAGTAGTTAATACCGTGCTTTTTAGGAAGAAAAGAGCAGATTTTTGATACTATTCGTCTTATTGGGAACGGAATTTTATCGTAGGCGGTAAGTGTAATCGGTTCTTCGTAAATTCGGTATCCGCCGAAGAGCTCGTCAGCACCCTCGCCCGACATAACAACCTTAACATGTTCACTTGCAAGTTTACTTACAAAATAAAGTGCAATTGCTGCAGGGTCGGCAAGAGGCTCGTCCATGTGGTACTGAAGCTTCGGGAAAATTTCCCAATACTCTTTAGGTGTTATAACCTTTGAAATGTTTTCAACACCTATTGTTTTTGCAAAATCTTTTGCATAGCCGATTTCGTTATAACGGTCGCCGTCATTACTTTCAAAGCCTACCGTAAAGGTTTTGTCAACCTTTGCGGCTTCGGCGATATAACTTGAATCTATGCCGCTCGAAAGAAAAGAGCCTACCTCAACATCGGCAATTTTATGCGCCTTAACCGATTCTCTGACGGTTTCGTCAGTTTTATCGGCAAAGTAATCGAGTACACCTGCCGTTTCACTGAATTCGGGCTTAAAGTAACGGCGCTTCGCCATTCTGCCGTCCTTATAAATGAAACAGTGCGCAGGGGGAAGCTTAAACACATTCTTAAAGAATGTTTCTTCCGTAGGAGAATACTGGAACGACAAATAATGGCCTAAAGCATCTTCGTTTAACTCTTTTTTGAACTTCGGGTGCTCAAGAAAAGCCTTTATTTCGGAGCCGAAAATAAAACTGCCGTCCATAACCGTGTAATAAAAAGGCTTAATTCCGAACATATCACGGGCGCCGAAAAGACTGTTGTCGTTTTTGTTGTAAATAATAAAAGCGAACATACCCCGAAGCTTCTCGACAAGGTTTTCGCCCCACTCTTCATAGCCGTGAAGCAAAACCTCACTGTCGGAATTATTTAAGAAGGTATGTCCCTTGCTTAAAAGTTCTTCTTTTAACTCTTTGAAATTGTATATTTCGCCGTTAAAAGTTAAAACAAGACTTTTGTCTTCATTGAACATCGGCTGGTCGCCGTCCGCAAGGTCAATTATGCTAAGACGCCTGAAACCGAGAGCGATATTTTCGTCTTTGTACTGTCCTTCCGAATCGGGTCCCCTGTGAACAATACGGTTCATCATTTTGCCGAGTATATCACCGCTGTCGTTTATTTCGTTTGTAAATCCCACGAAACCGCACATAAACTATAAAAACTCCTCTTATTAGTACAACTTAAATATTATACACTAAAAAATTCCGTTTGTCTTTATTTTTTTCAAAAAAAGTTTACACAAAAAGCCTATCGCAATACCCGTAATAACGCCCGAAGCGACAAGTATCGGCGTGTAGAACAGTACGCCTTCGTCCAAAACAAAATAGGCAACGGCTATTTGGATAAGGTTATGGAAAACGGCACCTACAACGCTTAAACCGATTTCGCTTAGGTCAAGAAAGCTCTTAATCGTAATAACTATAACCATAGAGCCTATTCCGGCAACTGCCGAGAAAAGAAGTGAAAACGGAGAGCCGAACAAAAGCGCCGACAAAAGAATTCTTGTAATATTAACTGCAAAAGCGCCTTTATAATCACCTTTTATAAGAAGAAAAAGACATATTGAGTTTGCAAGTCCCACCTTAATGCCGGGTGCAATAAGGGCAAAGGGGATAAGACTTTCAATAAACCCGAAAATAATGCAGGTTGCCGCCAAAATACCGTAGGCGCATAACCTTTTGGGGCTTAAGAAATTGTTACTACTACTCTGTTTGGTAAACATATAATACTTTCCCCCGCATTCTCTATTTTTTTATGCTTTACGCAAATTTGGTGCTTACAGTCAGCTTCCTTCATAAAAACCGTACCGTTTTTTATTGATATAATGTTGCCGTCAAGAATAACACTGTTCTCTTCGAAAACACTTCCCTTAAAAACAACCTGATTTGCTTCCTTTACGGTTACGGTAGTTCCGCCGTTTTTCGATTTTCCGCAGATAAGAAAAGCGGCAACGAAAATAAAGACGCAACACACTAAAACCAAGATATCGTCCTTCTTAAACGTAAAATCACTCCTGACCTTAATTTTAAGTATATAGTATATAATAACACATCTTTACAAAAAAGAAAAGATATTGTATAATATCTTTTATGAAAAATATTAAAAAAACCGTATCTTTTTTGCTTTCGGGCGTAATTTTGCTGTTTTGCGGCTGCGCTAAAGGTGAAAAGATATCAAAATCAACTGAATTTTATTTTGATACCGTTGTAACATTAGAAGCCGAATGTGATGCTAAAATCTTAAATAAGGCTTTTTCTCTTTGCGAAAAATATGAAAATATGTTAAGCAAAACGAAAAAAGGCAGTGAGGTTTATAAGCTTAACCATACAAACGGTTTTGTAACGGTGTCTTACGACACAAGATATTTAATAGAAAAAGCCGTTGAATACGCAAGAATTTCAGACGGCGCTTTTGATATTACAATTTGTCCCGTAAGCGATTTATGGGACTTTGAGGGTACGGCGTTGCCCGACCGTAACGAAATTGCAGAAGCACTTAAAAATGTTGACTATGAAAGCATCGAAATTAACGGAAATGATGTAAACTTAAACGGAAAACAAATTGATTTGGGCGGAATAGCAAAGGGCTATATTGCCGATAAGCTTCTTGAGTTTTTTAAGAAAAACGGTGTTAAAAGCGGCATAATAAACTTAGGCGGAAATGTTTATGTTTTCGGTGACAGCGACAAAACTGTCGGTATAACAAAGCCGTTTTCAGATGACGAATTATCCGGCAAAATAAAGCTTAATAATCTTTCGGTCGTAACATCGGGGACCTATCGCCGTTATATCGAAAAAGACGGTAAAATTTATCACCATATTTTAGATAAAAAGACGGGTTACGGTGTTGAAAGCGACTTAGATTCCGCAACAATAATAGGTGCTTCTTCGCTCGACTGCGACTGTCTTGCTACCGTTTGCATACTAAAGGGCGAAAGCGAAGCTAAAAGCCTTATTGAAATAATACCCGATGTTGAGGGAATTTTCATCTCTAAGAGCGGTAATATTACGCACACATCGGGAATAAAAAAGCAGAAGGATACTTTTTTGCTTAAATAATTTTTATGTATTCAATTACTCGATAAAACTGTGAGGTACTCAGATGGGACTTTTAAGAGCTATGTTCGGAAACTACTCCGAAAAAGAATTAAAGCGCATAAACCCGACACTTACAAAGGTTTTGGCGCTTGAAGACGAATATAAAAAACTATCGGACGAAGCATTAAGACTAAAGACCGAAGAATTCAAGAAAAGACTTAAAGACGGCGAAACGCTTGACGATATTTTGCCCGAAGCTTTTGCCACCTGCCGTGAAGCGGGTGACAGAGTACTCGGTATGCGTCACTTTCCCGTTCAGATTTTGGGCGGTATCGTTCTCCACCAAGGCAGAATAAGCGAAATGAAAACAGGTGAAGGTAAAACACTCGTTGCAACCTTACCTGCTTACCTAAATGCCTTATCGGGCAAGGGTGTTCACATCGTTACCGTAAACGACTATCTTGCCAAGCGTGACTCGGAGTGGATGGGCAAATTATACCGCTTTTTGGGTCTAAGCGTAGGACTTATCATTCACGGAATGGATAACGAACAAAAAAGAGAAGCATATAATGCCGACATAACCTACTGTACAAACAACGAGCTCGGCTTCGATTATCTTCGTGACAATATGGTAACATACAAAGAAGAGAGAGTTCAAAGAGAGCATAACTTTGCAATAGTAGACGAAGTTGACTCAATACTTATAGACGAAGCGAGAACACCGCTTATTATTTCCGGACAGGGCAGTAATGCCACCGACCTTTATGCGAAAGCTAATGCACTTGCTTGTTCGCTTAAAATGGTAAAGGTTAAGGAAATGGACGACAAGGCAAGTGACGAGGTTGCAAACTATGACGGCGATTATGTTGTTGACGAAAAAGCAAGAACGGCAACACTTACCCCGTCAGGTGTCGAAAAAGCCGAAAAATATTTCGGAATTGACAACTTAAATGATACCGAAAACATCGAAATTGCCCACCATGTGACTCAGGCTATCCGTGCGCACGGTATTATGAAAAGAGATGTCGATTATGTTGTTAAAGACGGCGAAGTAATAATAGTTGACGAGTTTACGGGCCGTCTTATGTTCGGAAGACGGTATAACGAAGGACTGCATCAGGCGATAGAAGCCAAAGAGGGTGTTAAGGTTGCAAAGGAATCGAAAACTCTCGCCACCATAACATTCCAAAATTTCTTCCGCCTTTATAACAAGCTTTCGGGTATGACGGGTACCGCAATGACCGAAGAAGCGGAATTCAGAGAGATTTATAAACTCGATGTTATCGAAATTCCGACAAATAAGCCACTTGCCCGTATTGACGAAAACGATGTTGTATATAAGACCGAAAAGGGCAAGTTCGGTGCCGTTATAGATAAGATAATGGAGTGCAACGAAAAGGGACAGCCGGTTTTGGTAGGCACCGTTACGATAGAAAAGTCGGAGCTTTTGTCTTCTCTTCTTAAAAAGAAAGGCATTAAGCATAATGTTCTTAATGCTAAGCACCATGAAAAGGAAGCCGAGATAATCGCTCAGGCAGGTAAACCCTTTGCTGTTACCATAGCCACCAATATGGCAGGTCGTGGTACCGATATTATGCTCGGCGGTAATGCCGAATACTTGGCAAAAGCGGCTCTCCGTCATGACGGACTCAGTGAAGAAATGATACTCGAAGCAACCGGCTTCGGCGAAACCGACAACGAAGACATATTAAAGGCAAGAGAAACCTTTAAGAAATATTACGAAGAATACAAAGCAGAAATTGCACCCGAAGCCGAAAAGGTAAGAAATGCGGGTGGACTTTGTATTATCGGTACCGAGCGCCACGATTCAAGGCGTATAGATAATCAGCTTCGTGGCCGTGCCGGTCGTCAGGGTGACCCCGGAAGCACTAAATTTTATATTTCGCTCGAAGACGACCTTATGCGTCTTTACGGCGGCGAGAGAATAGCAACAATTATGGACACCTTAAAGGTTGACGAAAATCAACCGCTTGAAGCAAATATGCTTTCAAGAACAATAGAAAATGCCCAGAAGCGCAAAGAGGGTATGAACTTTGCCGCAAGAAAGAGCGTTCTTGACTATGACGATGTTATGAATAAGCAAAGAGAGCTTATTTATGAGCAGAGAAACAAGGTGCTTGACGGCGAAGAAATTAAACAGACTATCATAAAAATGATAAACGATACCATTGATTCTTATACGAGTATTTATCTTGCGGACGAAATTCACGACAACTGGGACTTAGACGGCTTCCGTGAATTTTTCCAAACCTTTATACCGTCCGTTAACGAAATTAAGTTTACGGTTGAAGAGCTCGGAAACACTACAAAGGAAGAAGTTGCCGACACCTTAAAGGAAATGGCAATGAATATTTATAATGAGCGTGAAAACCGTTTCGGCAGTGACCTTATGCGCCAAATCGAGAGAGCAATGCTCCTTAGAAGTGTCGATGTAAACTGGATGGACCATATTGACAATATGGACGATTTAAGGCAGGGTATAGGACTAAGAGCATACGGTCAGCACGACCCCGTTGTCGAATACCGCAACGAAAGCTACGATATGTTCAGCGCCATGACCGATTCCATAAGAGAACAAACCGCAAAGCTTGTTTTAACGGTCGAAGTCCGTCAAAACGAAGAGGTTAAGAGGGAAAAGGTTGCAAAGGAAACATCTACGGGCGACAATAAGCCGTTAACCGTAAGAGGTAAGGGTGTTGTAAGCAAAAATGCACCTTGTCCCTGCGGAAGCGGTAAAAAGTATAAGCGCTGCTGCGGAAAAGATTTAGAAGACTAAAGTTTAATAAAAATTAAGACCGGCTTTACTTTTTGTAAAGTCGGTCTTTTCTGTTTAATAAAAGTTATACATGCGAACAAATAATACTTGCCTTGCCCGAAAGCTCTATACGGAGTTTTGCGGGAACAAACACACTGTCGCCCTTTTTAAGCCTTAACATTCCGCCGGCAAAAGAAAGAGTTGCGTCACCGTCTAATAAAACAATGGATAAAAAGCTTTTTTCTTCTGCCAAACCGGCTTTTCCGTTAAGCTCTAACAAATCGGAGGTAAACAAATCGCAGCTTACGAGATTTTTAACCGTTCCGAACGGATAAATCATTAAATCGTCCTTGTTAAACTGCGGTATTTCCGTCTTGCTTCTGTTTATAACATCTAATGCTTTGTCAACATGGAGTTCACGGGGTCTTCCGTCCGCACCTATTCTGCCGTAGTCGGAAACACGGTATGTAGTATTTGAGTTTTGCTGAACTTCGGCAATTAAAATGCCCTTGCCTATTGCATGAAGTGTACCCGCAGGGATAAAGAAAGCATCACCCTTTTTAACGGGAACAAGATTGCAAATATCCAAAATCGAATTAGAGCGAATTCTCGTTTCAAGCTCGTATGCCGTTACATCTCTTTTAAGGCCGTAAACGATTTTGGCATTTTCTTCGCAGTCGACTATATACCACATTTCGTTTTTGCCGTATTCGTTTTCAACACGAAGGGCATATTCGTCATCGGGGTGGACCTGAAGCGACAAACGGTCCTTTGCG
>JAZUIE010000012.1:0-85143 GCA_045642125.1 Acutalibacteraceae bacterium
GCAATTTTCAAGGCAACATCATCAGATATTATAAATTCTTGATTTTCTTCTTCACTTACTATTTTTGCCGCCCTTTGTATGACGGGGATAATGTCTTCCGCCTTGAGCGATTTGAATTCAAACACACTTGAACGGCTTAAAATCGCATTGTATACATAAAAGAATGGATTCTCGGTTGTTGATGCAACAAGCGTTATATCGCCGTTTTCTATAAACGAAAGCAAAATTTGCTGCTGCTTTTTATTAAAATACTGAATTTCGTCAAGGTACAGTAAAATGCCGTTTTGCGCTTCGATAGTTCCGATTTCTGCGACAATATCCTTAATATCGGCAGTCGAACAAACGGTTGCATTAAGGTAACATAATTTTTTGCCCGATGTTTCGGCAATAATCTTTGCAACGGTTGTCTTGCCGACACCTGACGGGCCGTAAAATATTAAATTCGGAATGTTTTTTGACTCGATTATTTTTCTTAAGACTTTATTTTCGCCTAAAAGGTCCTTTTGTCCTGCAACTTCGTCTATGCTTTTAGGTCTTAAGCGGTCGGCAAGCGGTGTCTTCATATATTTTCTCCTTTTGGTATCAAATTTTTTGCCGTTTCATATATTTTAGCGGTGGTAACTTTGAAAAAAACTTTATTTATTAAAAATGCAATAATTTTAACACTTTCGGGCTTCGTTTTGCGGTTTTTGGGTGTCGTTTTCAAAATTTGGCTCGCAAAACAAATCGGCAGTGAGGGGATAGGTCTTTACGGACTCGTTTTTTCGGTTTTCGTTTTGGCTTCAACCTTTGCGACATCGGGAATTTCGACTGCCGTTACAAGACTTTGCGCCGACAGCTTGTCGGACGGCGATTTGTCCGCCGTAAAAGAAGTTCTTAAAAAAAGTATCGTTTTATCGCTTTTTATAGCCTTCCTTTCGGTTTTGGTCCTTTTCTTCGGCGCCGGTTTTATATCGGGTGTACTCTTAGGCGATAAAAGAGCGGCTTTATCAATAAAAATTCTCTCTTTTTCGCTTCCGTTTATGGGCGTTTGCTCTTGTATAAGGGGATATTTTTTAGCAAGACGCAAAGCGACACCGTCCGCCGTTTCGCAAATAATCGAACAAATAATAAGGATAGGCCTTGTTTTCGTTCTCGTTAAAAAAACAGTCAAAATGGGCCTTGCCGTAACCTGCTCGGCGGTGCTTTTAGGCGATGTTGTATCGGAAATTTTGTCCTGCTTTTTATTATACTTAATTTTTAAGTACGATTTTAAGAAAATTGCAAAAAATTTCGTAAAAGGAACACTTAAAACAAAACACGGCAGGGAAATTATCAGAATTTCCTTTCCTATTACACTTTCAAGATACCTAAACTCGTTTTTGCGGACGGGCGAAAACATACTCGTTCCGAAAACACTTACAAAATACGGGTGCTCGGGCAGTGAAGCGCTGTCGGGCTTCGGCATTATTAAGGGTATGGCTCTGCCCGTACTCTTCTTTCCGTCAACCGTAATAAACTCGTTTTCGACCCTTTTAATTCCCGAAATATCCGAGTCGGCAAAAAAGGGGAGAAGTGCTCTCTTAAAAAGGACAACCGAAAAGATGTTAAACCTAACGGCGCTTTCGTCCTACATATTTGCGGCGATTTTCTTCGTTTGCGGAAAAGAAATCGGCTGCGCCGTCTTCGGCGACATAAAGGTGGGCGTTATGCTCGAATATTTATCGCCTATCGTACCTTTAATGTATTTAGACGGCATAAGTGACGGTATCCTTAAAGGACTTGACTGCCAAAAGTTCGCCTTTTTTACGACTGTCGGCGACTCTTCGCTTCGAATTTTACTTATTCTCCTTATTCTTCCTAAATACGGAATAAAGGGGTTTGTATTTATAATGTATTTTTCAAATGTCTTTACTTGCTTTCTCAATGTCGGAAAGGCGACTAATAAAGCAAAATGCGAAATAGATTTAATAAAATCGGTCTTTTGCCCGTGCGGTTTTGCCTTTATCGTGACCTTACTTCTCGACACTCTTATTAAAAACTTCGTGCCTTGCTCTATGGTGGTTTACATAATACTTATGTCTTCGGTTTCGCTTTTTCTTTATGCTTTATATGTCTTTAGGCTTTTCGGAACGGAAATAATAGGCGACATTAAAGGTCTGTATTCCGCAAAATAACCTTTTCGCCCCGCCACGCAAAGGCTCTGTTTTTTATGTCTTCGCCTTTTTCGTAACGGTCCTTATACCCGTTTATAAATTCGGTAACATAGGTCGTTTTAGCCGTAGTGTTCAGAGGACAATTGTCCTGACAAATATCACAGCCCCACAAAGAGCCGTTTTCCTTTACCGCCTTTTTTTGGGCGGGTGACAGCTCGCCCTTTTTTTGGGTAACGGCGGAAAGACATTCGCCCAAAGTGTCCTTCGGACAGCCCTTTTTGCAATTACCGCAGTGCAAACATTCTTTTATTTCGCCGTCACACTCAATATAAAGGTCGGTTACGATTTCGCCTAAAAAGACGAAGCTTCCGTACTCTTTTGTGATAAGAAGACCGTTGTCACCCAAAACTCCGAGCCCCGATTTTGCGGCGGCATAAACTTCTCTTAAAGGGGAGTTGTCGCAAAACGGCTCAAAGGTGTTGTCGGGGAAATTTTCCCTTAAAAGAGCGCAGGTGTTATTAAGCTTTTGTGTAAAAATCTCGTGATAATCGGGGACTGCGGCATATCTCGATATGTTAAAGGGCTTTTCGTCCTTTACTTTATAAGGAAGAAAACAAGTAAGCACCGTTTTTGCGTTTTTGGGCAGTCTTTTTTTGGCGGCGCAGTCAAAAAGAAAATACGAAAGCGGTAAAAAGGCGCAAAAAGACGCATCCTTAATACCGCTTTTATTAAAACAAGAAATTATTGTTTCTTTTGCTTTTATGCCTTCCATTATCTTACCGCTCCGAAAAAGTTTTTAAGAAGCTTTTTGCATTCGTCTTCAAAAATTCCGCCGAAAATCTCCGGCTTTTTAGATTTGAGTAAATTTTTAGAGTTGACCTTGCTGTCCGCAAAACCTTTTTCCAAATCGTATGCGCCGAAAACGAGAGTGTCAATTCTGGCATTTAGAATGGCGCCCATACACATCTCGCACGGCTCGAGTGTTACATAAATTTCGCAACCGTCAAGCGATTTTTCCCCCAAAACCTTAATAGCGCCGTTTATCGCCTTAATTTCGGCGTGAGCTAAAAAGTTTTTGTCGCTTTCGCAGGTGTTAAAGGCGCCCGATATAATCTTTTTGTCCTTAACAACAACGGCGCCTACGGGCACTTCGCCTAAACTTGCCGCTTTTTTTGCAAGATTTAGGGCTTCTTTCATAAAGGCACTGTCCATATTTTCACCCTGATTTATCAAAAGTATTTAAGCGATTCTAACAAATATAGAATTACCGCCGCCAAAACGGGGAAGGACAGGAAAAACACCTTGTATTTTTCCTTTTCCTTTAATTTTGTTTGGGCTTTTTTAAGCGAAAACGGGTTTTTGTTTCTCTTTTCGAGCAGCATAACACCTAAAATACCTATCAGTAATACAATTATATAGTAAATGAGAAAAACTGCGTTTTGCGACCTTTCGGACATACCGTCTGACAAATAATCGAAGAAAACGGAAGACATATTGTTGGCAAAATGAACAAGACAGCAAATGTATAAAGTGCCCGTTTTAATTCTAATCAGTCCCAAAACAAGACCTACCAAAAACGCAAAAGGCATTTGGTCAAAGTTGCCGTGCATAAGTCCGAACAAAACGGCGCTCGACATCACCGCAAAGACTTCGCCGAACGGCAGTAAAAGTCCCATAAAAATGCCTCTTACGGCAAATTCTTCCAAAAGGGCAGGGAAAATTGCGGTTGAAAGCACGGTTAACATAAAACCGAAGAACCCGCTCGGGTGGTCGGAAAAATTAACATCGTAATTTATGCCGAAGCTTTCAAAAAAAGCACCTGCTTTGCTTACTATAAGCCCCGAAAATATACAAAACGAGAAGCCCAAAAGAAAATAGGGGGCAATATCGCTTTTTTGAGGCTTTTTTAACGGCACTATGTCGGAAACACGCTTTTTTGAGGCTTTAAGAGAAATTATACAGGGTGCCGTAAACAAAATAAGGGACAAAACTATCTGAAAAACCTGCACGTTTCCGAGCTCTCTTGCAAAGCTTAAGGCGGTTTCTTTTTTTACACCCAAAAGTGACGCCGAAAAGAGATAAATATAGCGCCAAAAGTTAGAAACACCTATCATTACAAGAAGCGGTACACCTATTACGGTTGCCGTTTTCTTTATTTTGGTTTTTTCGTGCTCTTTTTCGTCTTCGTAACCGCCCTTAAAGAAAAAGTATCCGTCTTTTTCGTCCTTACTTTCAGGACGGTTACTTAAATAGGTATTTTCGTTCATTATTCTTCGGCTTCTTCGCTTACTTCAACAGCACCCGACTCGGCATCGGCTTCTTCGGGGGCATCTGTAACCTCCGATTCGTCATGCTCGGCAAGAGCAACTGAAAGTATCTTTTCGCCTTCGGCAACACGCATTACCCTAACACCCTTTGCAGGACGGGCAAATTCCGAAATGTCACCTGCGAAAATTCTTATAATAATACCGTTTGAGGCTATCATTATAACATCTTCGTCTTTTGTAACGGGAAGTGTTGCGGCAACATCGCCGTATTTTTGTACCTTGTAGTTGGTAAGACCCTTACCGCCACGGGACTGAACTCTGTAACACGAAATTGGGCTTATTCTTCCGTAACCCGTTTCGGTTATCGTAAGCACCTTAGTGTCTTCGTTGCAAATTGCCATATCGACAACACTGTCGCCGTCACGCATTGTAATTGCCTTAACACCTCTTGCCGTTCTGCCCATTGAACGGGCGCCGTTTTCGTTAAACTGAATGGCAAGGCCTTTTTTGGTTGCAACAAGCAGGTTGTCGTTACCGCTCGTCATTCTTACACCCTGAAGCTCATCGTCTTCGTCAAGATTAATTGCGATTATACCGCTCTTTCTGGTGTTCTTAAAGTCGGAAAGACGGGTTCTCTTTATGATACCCTTTTTGGTTATCATACAAATATATCTTTCTTCTTCGTCCGTTGCGGTAACAGGGATAATAATGTTAATCTTTTCTTCGGGCATAAGGGGAACTACATTTATTATGTTCATACCCTTACTCGTTCTTGAGCCTTCGGGTATCTCGTATGCCTTAACTCTGTAAACTCTGCCGAGATTTGAGAAGAGCATAATGCGGTCGTGGGACGAGCAAACGAACATATTTGCGACAACATCGTCTTCTCTTGTCGTCATACCCGTTATACCTCTGCCGCCACGGTGCTGAACATTATATGTGTCGGACGGCAAACGCTTAATATATCCGTTAACCGTCTTTGTAATAACGCACTCTTCTTCGGGGATAAGGTCTTCGATGTCAACCTCGCCTAAGACATCGGAAATTTCGGTTCTTCTGTCGTCCGAAAATCTGTCACGCAGATTTAAGCTGTCCGATTTTACGATTTCGAGTATTCTGCTGCGGTTTGCCAAAATGTCTTCGCAGTCTTTTATAAAGTCGAGCTTTTCTTTAAGCTCGTCTAAAATCTTTTGTTTTTCCATTCCGGCAAGTTTACCGAGCTGCATTTGAACAATGGCGGTTGCCTGAATGTCGTCAAGACCGAAACGGTCGCATAACGCTTCCTTACTTTCGGGGATAGTCTTTGAATTTCTTATTATCGAAATCACTTCGTCAATATAGTCGAGCGCCTTTTTAAGTCCCTCTAAAATGTGGGCTCTTTCGGCGGCTTTTTTCATATCGAACTCGGTTCTTCTTCTAATAATGTCGCACTGGAAGTCAATGGCATTCTGCAGCATTTCTTTAAGGGTTAAAACCTGCGGTTTGCCGTTAACTATCGCTAACATTATGGCGCCGAATGTCGTCTGAAGAGATGTATAAGAATAAAGCTTATTAAGAACAACCTGCGGGTTTGCGTCCTTTTTAAGGTCAACTATTATCCGCATACCGCCGTCACGCTTTGAAGAGTAGTCAACAACATCGTCAATACCCTCAATGCGCTTGTCTACCGCAAGGTCGTAAATATGCTTAACAAGGTCTTTCTTTCTTACCTTATAAGGAATTTCGCTTATAACTATACGGAATTTACCGTTTTTGGTTTCTTCAATTTCCGCTTTACCTCTTACGGTTATCTTGCCCCGTCCCGTTGCATAAGCAGCCCTTATACCGCTTCTGCCCATAATTATGCCGCCGGTCGGAAAATCGGGGCCTTTAATATACTGGCAAAGCTCCTGTAGGTCGGCTTCGGGGTTGTCGATAAGACAGCACATGGCGTCAATAACCTCGCCTAAATTATGCGGGGGTATTTCGGTCGCCATACCAACGGCGATACCCGAAGAGCCGTTTACTAAAAGCTGGGGAAATCTAACCGGCAAAACCTCAGGCTCTTTTAAGCGGTCGTCATAGTTAGGTACAAAATCAACCGTTTCTTTGTCGATATCGTCAAGCATGTGAACGGAAAGTCTGTTCATTTTAGACTCGGTATAACGGTAAGCGGCGGCAGGGTAGCCGTCTATGTTACCGAAGTTTCCGTGTCCGTCAATAAGCGGATATCTAAGCGAAAAGTCCTGCGCCATACGCACCATTGAATCGTAAACCGATGTGTCGCCGTGCGGATGGTATCTACCGAGCACCGCACCTACGGTGTCGGCGCACTTTCTGTACGCTTTTTCGGGGGTTAAACCGTTTTCATACATTGTATAAAGTATTCTGCGGTGAACAGGCTTAAGACCGTCCCTTACATCGGGAATGGCACGGCCTACCAAAACCGACATTGAATACTGAAGCATACTTTGTTTTACTTCGTCTACAATTTCGACCGGCTTAATATTGGTTTCGCTGTTTTCGGGCCATCTTTTTTCTTCAATATTTTTTGCCATTTTCTTTTCCCCCTTTCTTAAATATCCAAATCGGTAGCAAATACCGCATTTTCTTCAATAAACTGTCTTCTCGGCTCAACCTCTTCGCCCATGAGCATTGTAAACGTTTGGTCGGCAAGTTCTGCATCGCTCATTGTTACACGAAGCATCGTTCTTTGCTCTGGGTCAAGAGTTGTTTCCCATAACTGCTCGGGGTCCATTTCACCGAGACCCTTATATCTCTGAACATCGGCAGTTCCGCCGAATTCTTCTATATATGCCGCCTTTTCTTCTTCGGTGAAAGCGTCCTTATGCTGTTTACCCTTTGAAACTCTGAAAAGCGGCGGCTGAGCTAAATAAACATGGCCTTCCTTTATAAGCTCGGGCATATAGCGGAAGAAGAATGTTAAAAGAAGCGTTCTTATGTGGCTTCCGTCAACATCGGCATCCGCCATAATTACGATTTTATCGTAACGAAGCTTTGTAATATCAAAGTTTTCGGCTATTCCCGTGCCTAACGCAACAATTACGGGCGACAATTTGTCGTTTCCGTAAATTTTGTCGGCTCTCGCCTTTTCGACATTAAGCATTTTACCCCACAAAGGAAGTATTGCCTGATAGGTAGAGTTTCTGCCGTCTACCGCACTGCCTCCTGCCGAGTCACCCTCGACTATGTAAAGCTCTGTTTTTGTCGCATCGTTTGAAATACAGTCGGTAA
This sequence comes from Acutalibacteraceae bacterium, assembly GCA_045642125.1. Classification (GTDB taxonomy): domain Bacteria; phylum Bacillota; class Clostridia; order Oscillospirales; family Acutalibacteraceae; genus UBA737. The sequence continues at coordinate 7,637 of JAZUIE010000012.1, forward strand.
GCTTTTCGGGCATTCTCGCCTTATTACCGAGTCCCGATTTACTTCTTGATGCTTCTCTCGCCTTTTGCGCCGCTTCACGGGCATTAGAAGATGCGATAGATTTATCGAGTATTATCTTTGCTTCCTGCGGGTGTTCTTCTAAATACTGATACATCTTGTCGGCAACAATACCGTTAACAAGTGTACCTATTGAAGTATTACCGAGCTTTGCTTTTGTCTGCGATTCAAACTGTGCATCGGATAACTTAACGCTGACAACCGCTATAAGACCTTCGTTTATATCGTCCGCCTTAAGATTCGGGTTTGCGTCTTTAAGAAACTTAAAGTTTCTGCCGTACTTATTAACAACTCTTGCAAGAGAGTTCTTAAAGGCGGCTTCGTGCGTACCGCCGTCTACAGTATGAATGGTGTTTGCAAAGGACATTATTTTAGTATCGTAAGCCGTACTCCATAAAAGCGCAATTTCGGCTATCGAATTATCCTTATCACTGCCCGAAAGATAGATTACATCGTTATTAAGTCTGTTTTTCTTCGATTTTTCGAGCAAGTATTCAACATAAGACTTAATACCGCCCTCAAAACATAAATCGTCTTCACGGTTTTCAATATCGGCATCGCTTCTTAAATCTTTAAGAACTATTCTTATTCCGCCGTTTAAGAAAGCCTGTTCACGAAGTCTTTGAAGTAAAATATCGTAATCGTATCTTGTAGTATCTGTAAATATTGTCGGGTCGGGCTTAAATGTAACCGTTGTACCCGTTTCTTTTGTATCGCCTATTACTTTAAGGTCTTCTTTAATATTTCCTTTTTCGTATCTTTGCTTATAAATATGTTCTCCGTCTTTAACCTCAACCTCGAGCCACGAAGAAAGGGCATTAACAACCGAAGCGCCGACACCGTGCAAACCGCCCGAAACCTTATATCCGCTTCCGCCGAACTTACCGCCTGCGTGAAGAATTGTGAAAACAACACTTACTGTCGGTATTCCCTTTTGCGGATGTATACCTACAGGTATACCACGACCGTTATCTGTTACTTTAATTATACCGTCATCAAGCAAAAATACTTCTATTTTATCGCAGTATCCCGCAAGTGCTTCGTCTATCGAGTTGTCAACAATTTCATAGACTAAATGGTGAAGACCTCTTTCACCCGTTGAGCCTATGTACATACCCGGTCTTTTTCTTACCGCTTCGAGTCCCTCTAAAACCTGTATTGAGTTTTCGTCATAAGATTCTGTTACGGTAGTTTTTATTTCTTCACTCATTTTTTTCTCCTTAAAGTAAAGTTTTTATATATTGTTTATAAGGTCTTGCCTTTTAAGTAGCGTTTTTGAAGAAAGCTGTGAAAAATACACCTTTTGTTCGCCGTTTTCTTTTACAACAACAAATGTTTTCGGAATATCCGAAGTTGTATTTACTATTTTTCCTTCTTTTTCGGCTCTTTCTAAAAACTGTCTTGCCTTTAGTGAAACGGTGCAGTTGTCAAAATCAAAAATTCCTATAATGTTTTTTGTGTTAATAATATAGTTGTTTCCTAAATGTATAAACATATATTTTCACCTTTATATTATTTCGCCGTTTTTAATCTTAATAATTTTTCCGCTTTTTAAGTTTTTACTGTTTACAGGGTCGCAACAGGTAATAAAAACCTGCATATTTTTAATTTGATTTATAATATAATTTTGGCGCTTTTCGTCAAGCTCACTCATAACATCGTCAAGCAAACAAACGGGATATTCTCCGCTTATATTTTTAAAAATTTCGGCAAAAGAAAGTTTAATGCTTAATACAATACTTCTTTGCTGACCTTGTGAAGCAAAAAGCCTTGCATTTATATTATTTAATAAAAATTCTATATCGTCCCTATGCGGTCCTATACCCGTAAAACCGACAAGAGAATCTTCTTTTCTTTTTTCTTTTAATTTTTCTCTTAAATTTCCTTTTTCATTAGGTTTATATTTAATTGTTGCCTTTTCTTTTTGTTCGGATAAATCAGAATATATTTTTTCAAAAGGTAAAGATAATTTATTTATAATGTTTTCTCTGTACTTTATTATTTTTTCGCCGTTTTCGGCAATTTCTTTTTCGAAAACATCAAGTAAAATATCAAGACTCTTATCATATTTATAGTCTTTTATTATTTTATTTCTTTGTAATAAGGCTTTATTGTAATTTTTAAGTATACTTATATATCTCGGATATATTTGTCCTATCGTAAGGTCAATAAATTTTCGTCTTTCGTTAGGTCCTCCCTTAATAAGAGATAAATCGTCAGGCGAAAACACAACCGCACAAAAATGTCCCGCAATATTAGTAAAATTATTTTCTTTTTTATCATTTATAAAAGCGGTTTTTTTATCGCTATACTCTATTTTTAACTTTTCTTTGCCTTTATTTGATGTAAAAAATATTTCGTTTACGGCTTTATTTGTTCCAAAATTAATAAAAGCGTCTTCCTTCGAAGTTCTGAAACTTTTAGCGCCGGTAAAAAGCCATAAAGCTTCTAAAATATTAGTCTTTCCCTGCCCGTTTTCACCGCAGATAATATTAATATTTTCGTCAGCAGTAATATTTATATCTTTAAGATTACGAAAGTTTTTAATATTTATGCTTTTAATTTGCATTTTTTACAATTAAACCTTTATTATCATATTCTACAGTGTCGTTTTCTCTTATTTTTTTGCCCCTTTGTACACAAATTTCTCCGTTAACTTTAACGAGTCCGTCTAAAATAACATTCTTTGCCTGTCCGCCGGAGCCTAAAAGAGAAGAAAATTTAAGCAAACTGTCAAGCTTAATAAAATCGCCTTTAATATAAATTTCTTTATATTCCATTATTTTAACCTCATCGGCATTATAAGATAGAGAAAGTCTTTGTTGTTTTCGTCCGCCGATGTAATAACAACACCCTGATTTGCGCCGTTAAACTTAAACGAAATATTACCTTCGTCACAAGCCTTTAATGCTTCGCCTAAATAACGGCTGTTTAGACCTATTTCGAAGTTTTCTCCTTCAAGTTTTATATTAAGTGTTTCTTTTGCTCTTCCTATTGATGTAGCACAGTTTATAACAAGTTTTTCTTCTTCAAAATTACATCTTATAGGTGTTGAAAAAATATCATTTATTATTAACGATATTCTGTCAACAGAGTTAATAATTTCGTTTGAATTAACAGTAATTTTTTGTTTGTATTCGTCAGGAATGATTTTTTCGTAGTTTACAAATTCGCCTTCAAGTAAACGGGCAATAAACAAATAACCGTCAATATTAAATGAAACAAGTCTTTTTCCTACAATAATATCAATATTGCTGTTTTCTTCTCCTACAAGCTTAATAACTTCGTTTACGGCTTTTCCCGAAACTACAAACTCAACATTTTCATTTATATTTACTTTTTCTCTTCTTATTGAAAGTCTGTATCCGTCAATAGCAACTAATTGCAAAATACCGTCTTTAATCGAAATATTTATACCCGTAAGAATAGGTCTTGTTCCCTCAATTTGAGAAACGGCAAAAATAGTTCTTTTAACCATTTCACAAAAAATTTTGCCGTCTACCGTTATTTTGCTTCCGTCAGAAACGGACGGCATTTCGGGAAAGTCACTCGCAGCCATTCCCATAATGTCAAAGGTTGCTTCTCCGCTTTTAATATGACACATCAAAGAGTCGTCAGCTTCTATAATTACCTGTGCGCCGTCAAGCTTTCTTAAAATGTCGGACAAGAGTCTTGCATTAATTACAATGTCACCCGCATCTTCGCAGGAGCAATACATTTCCTTTTTCATTCCCATTTCGAGATTGTATGTAGCAAGAGTTAAAAGTCCCTGTTCGGCAGAAATTAAAATTCCTTCCAAAATAGGCATTGATGTTTTGTTTGTTACAACTTTTTGGAGTTTTGATACAGCATCTAAAAATGAAGCACGTTCTACGGAAAATTTCATTTTTTATCACCTTTTTCTTAAAAATATATAAATAAATACCAGTAGTAGTAAAGTCGGTTAAAACGGTTAGTTTGTCCCGAAAGCCTTTTTATAAAAGAATTCCTGCGGTTTAAAAAAAAGTAAATAAATTGTTTATAAGTCTAATAACTTTTCACTTTCAACACCTATGTTAAAAACTCATTGTTTATTAACACTTAAAATGTTGATAATTTTTTAGGTTTCTCCCGTTAAATTTTTGATAATATCGTTGACGAGTTCTTTTTGATAAGGCTTATCCGCCAAGAACTTTTCAACCTGATTTACATTATATAAAACGGTCGAATGGTCTTTGCCGAAGCTTTCGCCTATTGCCTTATAGGAAAGGTCGGTCGTTTCTCTCGATATGTACATAGCAACCTGACGGGCGAGAACCAAAGACTGCGTACGGCGGTTAGATAAAATGTCACTCTCGGAAACATTGTAGGTTCTCGCAACCTCTTCTATAATCTTTTCAATTTTAATAGGCTCGGGCTGCATATCGTTTATAACGTCTTTTATAAAGCCTTGTACAATAGAAATATTAGGCACCTTGTTTTGTATGTTTACATACGCCTTAAGCTTCTTTATAACGCCCTCAATTTGACGGGTGTTTGCTTTTATGTGTTCGGCAATGTAATATACTATATTTTCTTCTAAATCAAAGCCGCTTTCGTTTGCCTTTCTTCTTATGATACCGACTCTCGTTTCAAAGTCGGGCGGGGTAATGTCGGCAAACAAGCCACTCGCAAAACGGGAACGGATACGGTCGTCAAGAGTTTTTATTTCCTTAAGCGGACGGTCGAGCGTTACAACTATCTGCTTGTTGTTTTGGTAAAGAGTATTAAAGGTATTAAAGAACTCTTCCTGTGTTTGCTCTTTTCCGGCTATGAAGTGAATATCGTCAACAAGCAAAACATCAACGCCCCTGAACTTTGTCCTGAAGTCGTCTATCGTGCCTAAACCTAACTTACCCTCTTGAATTGCCTGAATAAGACGGTTTGTAAAGTCTTCGCCTCTCGTGTACTCGATTTTCTTGCCGGGAAATTTGTTTTTTATGTGGTTTTTAATGGCAAGCAAAAGGTGCGTCTTGCCGACACCGGACGGGCCGTAAATAATAAGGGGGTTGTAATTTATAAGTCCGGGGTTTTCCGCAACGGCAAAGGCGGCGGCTTGGGCAAACTTGTTAGAAGAGCCGACAACGAAATTGTTAAAGGTGAAGAAATCTTCAAAGGAAAGACCTTCACTGTGTTCTTCGGCTTTTCTTATCTTGTCTTCGTCACTTTCGTATATAACCTTAGGCGTAAGGTCAATGCCCATAATCGTTTTAATGGAAGCCGTTAAAAGCCCCATATAGTTTTGCTCTATAACGCCGCAGATGTAATCGTTGTTGTGCGACATAACAAAATTGCCGTCTTCTATGTAGAGAGGTTTAAGACCGCTGAAAAAGCAGTCAAAAGCAACGGTAGAAATAGTTTTTTTACATTCTTCGCAAATTGCTTCCCAAATATCAAACATAGAATCAGAAGCCATTTTTACCACCCCTATAAATAATATTATATATGATAATATATTATATATATATATAAATATATAATAGTATAACATAATATAATATAGTTTTCAACATTTATTTGCGTTTTTGTTGACAAAACCGCACGGATAAAAGATTTTTGTTGATAAATATGAAAAAATGTGGTATTATTATCGGGCGTTCAAAAAAAGAGAACAAAACAAACAGTATTGATATAAAAAAATTTAATATTTCGAGGTGTAGCGCAGCAGGACACGCGCCAGTTTTGGGTGAGAAATGCGAGTGCGTCCTGCGGACGATTAAACGAGCAGTTCGAAGCGCTGCGGTCGATAGGTGCGCCACGCTCCAAGTGAGCGCAACATCGGGCACCGCAAGAGGGTTGCCAAAACAGGCTGAAAAAAAACATAAACAAATTTTATTATACTTACAATTTAACAATTTCGAGGTGTAGCGCAGTTGGTAGCGCGCCAGTTTTGGGAACTGGATGCCGCAGGTTCGAGCCCTGTCACCTCGACCAAAACAAAAAACCTATCACGAAAGTGATAGGTTTTGTTATTAAAACTCAAATTTCAAAAGGATAATTTATCAGAATGTAACTTCACCGTCATGGGCAAGAAGAGAAGCGGTTTTAACGCACGGAAGAGAAGACACTTCTTTTATAAGCTCGGCGCCGTCTTTCGTTCTTACTTCAACGGTAAGATTAAGAGAAGATGCGGTTAAATTTCTCGACTTAACGGTGTTATGGGGAGAATACTTTGTTACGGCTTCCATTATACTTTTTTCTGCATCTGTATCGTCTGCGTTTACAATTAAAATAAGCGGTGCTTTTGCTATGGGGAGTCTGTTAAGAACAAATATTGCAACCGTCATGGCAAGAGCCAAAATAACGGAAAATTCCGCAAAACCGGCACCGCAGATAATACCCGTACTTATTGCCCAAAACAAGAACATAAGGTCAATGGGGTCCTTTATGGCGGTTCTGAAGCGGACAATGGAAAGTGCGCCGACCATACCGAGAGAAACAACAACGCTTGACTGAATGGTGATAATTATTGCCGATGTAATAAGCGCCACGCCGACAAGAGAGATGTTGAAATTCTTTGAGTAAAAGGTCTTTCTTGTAATAAGACGGTACACAAAGAAAATATAAAGTGCGATAAGCGCCGTCACGGCAAGAGCGACAATAACGGAAGATGTTGTTATACGGTCACTCGCATAGCCTTCCAAAAACGATTTTTTGAAGATGTCTTTAAGTGTTAACATAATTTTCTCCTTTATTTTAAGTTAAATTTTCTGCACAAATAGTATTTTGAGTAAGCCGTTTGCCTTAGGTTGTCGAGCGAAAGCAAATTATAGATAAAATCGGGAATAAACTCGTCATATTTTACTTCAAGCAAACTAAGACCGTTTGGCATTATGGGACGAAGCGGGTATCCGCCGTCCAAAAAAGACTGTGTAAAGTCGGAAGAAGCCATATTTGTATCAAAGGTTATCCGGACATTACCGTCTTTATAAACATAAGGAAAGCGCTCATATTCTACAATTATGACGGGGTGGAGAAGATGCGTTTCCTTTTCGAGTAAAAACTTGTTAAGAAGCGCCGGATTTTCTTGCCTTTTTTCGGGAGTTATACCCGCCATTATAAGACGGGTTTCTTCTTCGGTCAGCATTGTAGATTTTTTTAGTGTTTTTCCCCGTTCTTTTCTCTTAAGCTCTAAAGAAATGCGCTCTTTTGAATGGTTATAAATGCGAATTCTGAACTTTTCTCTCGGGTCGGTGCCGTTTTCGTTTTCGTAGTAGCAACGGTTATAGTAGTCGTCAAAATAAAGGCTTGTTATAGTGTATTTACCGTTAGGTCCGACATGGGAATCGAGCGGAACGGCGCCGGATATTCTGTTTTGTAAAACAGCCATTTGAGCAGAAGTAATGGGATACTTTAGCTCGTGTCTAAAATTAGGCCCGTCCATTTTTCTCTCCTTTTTTACGGTTTTTTATTTCAAAGATTATAAAAACGGCAAAAATTACGGCAAAGACAAAAAGTAAAAACAGCTCTAACTTAATATCGCTTATTAAAGCCGTTATACCGCCGTTTGAGGACGAAGCAACATCGGCATATAAGGAGATGTTTTCGTACGGTCTGAAGACAGAAAAATCTACAATTTCGTCAGTTTTAAGATTTCTCCAAACAACATTGCCGTTAATGTGAATTTTATCAGTGTCCAAAACGGGCTCACCGCTTTTAACGGTTACAGATTTAATGGAACTAAACTTGTCGTTTTCGTAAAAAGAAACGGAAACATAATCTTCGCCCGAAAGCCAAACCTTATTGAGAAAAGCGGTCTTTTTGTCTAAAAAGTCCGTAAGACTTTCGGTTTGCTCCTCAAAACTCAAGCGGTTTTCGTAAACGCCGTCAAACAAAGTGTTCCAGCGAAGACTGTTTAATTTTGATGCGGTTTTTATTTCGTTTTCGTATTTCGGAAGCTCTTTTTGCGTTAATTCGTTAATAAGGGGCAAAAATTCCGTTTTATAAATTTCTATAACCTTTTCTTTGAACTCTTTACATTCATAAAGCGCCTTAACAAAGGAGTTTGAAGAAGTACAGGTGCTGTAAATTTGCTCGGGGTCACGAGATCTTAAGGCGCTCATATACGCCGTATTTCCCATAGATAGGTCGTAGTCCCAAACGGGACCTGCGTAAAACAAATTTTTCTTACTGTCATACCTATAAAACGAACTTGCGGCATCTGTGTCGGTGTTGCTGAAAATTTCGTCTGTTAAAAATCTTCTTGCAAAGGAATTAAGGTCAACTCTTTTAAGGTTGCCCGACAAAATTTCGGTTTCAAAGGAATTTACAGTATCCTTTATACGGTCTTTTTCTTTGTCTGTAAACTTTTTAGGATAATCGATTGTAAAATAGCGGTTGTTGTCCGTAACTATGGTGTCTTTTTTGTTTTTTGCCCTTGCTTCGAGAGCCGTTTCAAACAAAAAATCAGACTTTTCGTTATTTAAGGAAACTCTGTTTTCTGCCACTTCAACACGCTCTGTTAACAAGTAAAGTCCAAAGTATTCGCCGTCTAAATAAAGGTCGGCAAAACGGCAGTCGGGCGACCAGCCGAGCCCTGCTTTTTTAGCAAAGCCGAGCACCGTTTTGTTTCTTAGGTTTGTTTCGTCAAAGCCGTTTGCCAAAAGAGTTAAAGAAGCGCCCTTTTTCATACCGAGAACGCTCGTGTTTTCAAAAAAGTATAGATTAAACGGCTTTTTTTCGAGTCCCCAAGTCGAGTTTCCCCGACCTTTGATTTTATCTGCGCCGTTGCCTTTATAATCGAGTTTGCCGTTTTCGTCAAAAATATTGAGCATAACGGACTCTTTTTTGTTTTTATCTTCAAAAACATTTTTAAGACTGCCTTTAGGCGACTTAACAAAAACGGTTGCAACATTCGAAGATTTAACGAAAACAGCAGTTTCTTTTTTTGAAGAAAAAACGCTTTTTTCTATTACCTGATAGTCCGTATCAAGAGCAAAATCAGAGAGTTTTAACGGCCTTTTAAGAGATTTTCCGTTAAATGTTACCCCGTCAGACGAAGAAATAAGTGAAAGCTTCGAAAACTCTGAAAATGACGGCAAGTAAAAATACCATTTTTGGTCGTTTGATTTTACGGCGGTAATTTTTTGTTCGCCGTTTTCACCTTTAAGTAAAACTGTTATCGGAAGAGATTTTTCGCCCGATAGTTCTGTCTTTATGCCTATAAAGGCAAGACCCGACAAAAGAAGCAAAAGCAACGCTATACTTACCGTTCTAAACAAATATTGCTTTGTTCTGAGCATAAAATCCCTCCCGTTTTTAATTTTTACATTTATTTTTTTACGCTGAACATTTCTTTTACAACGCCGAAAAAGTTATGCCATTTTTCTTTGTTTGTTAAAAGCACAAAAATGCGGTAAACATAGCAAACAAAAATATTTGAGTTATGCTCTTTGAGGTACGGATAAGCCTTATAAAAGCCGTCCTTTGACATTGTAAAGCGGTAAAAAAGGTGGCGGAGTCTTAAAAAATGTTTGCCCTCTTTTTTCTGCCTTTCAAATTTATGCTTAAAGAAAAGCTCGTTTGTTCCGTGATTTCCCGCGTCTTTTATATCGTCAAGCAAATAAGAAATATCTTCTTTTGGCGTAACACCTAAGAACAAATAGTCCTTAACCGCCAAAAGCTTTACTTTTTGCTCATAAAAGCCGTATTTTTTAAGAACAGAGTCGATATATTCGCCGTCAACCTTACCGCCTATTGCCTTTTCGAGGTAAAAAAGGTCAACTATTCTTCTGAGCCCCGAGCCCTTTTGTTCGCAGTGTTTTATGGTATGCAAAAGGTGAAAAAGGTAAAAAACCGTAAGAGAAACTTCGGCAACATACCCGTCTTTAAGAGTTGCATAAGAAAACGGGTCGTAAAGAGCGGGACGGGTTACCGTTTCATCATCGAAAAACTCGGTATGAAGCTCTGCATAGACATTGCCTTTTTTAATTTCAAGCTCAATGCCGTTAGGCGACACCGTTTGATAGCCTAAGTTAACAAAAATACCGTTAAGCTTATTAAAATCTTCTTTCTTAACGATAAAATCTATATCCGACATCATACGAAGATGCGGTTCGGGATAGTATTTTTTTACAACCGTTCCCTGCACTTCGAGAGAATAAATCTTATTTTCTTTAAGAGCCGTTAAAATTTCGTTTCTTGCCGATTCTTGCAAAGCGTTTCTCGAAATGCCCCTATAATATTCCTGCTCAAAACCCGACAAAATATCGCTTTCGGGCGGCTCTTTGAGTGTTTTAACACCCAAATAGGCTATGTTCGCCACCTCGTGTGTTTTAGCGAGAGCCAAAACATCGTAAAACGAAACATTTTCGGGTATTTGGGGCGCCGTCTTGCCGTTAAGCGCCGAAGAAAGAAGCTTGGTAAGATACGAAAATGCGTCAGCTTTTTTCATTTTCGGGTCCCTTTACAACATAAGAAAAATCGTCTTTTAAGAGCTGTTGTTCGTTAAGCGCATTCAAAAACTCTATAACCTTAGGGCCGACATCGTTTATTTCTCCGCTCTTGAATTCGGTCATACAAGCCAAAATAAGCTCGGGCAGAGTGATGCCGTCAACAAGCTTTTTGAACATAAAAACGGCGGGTTCGTTTTCGAGTTTTATAACACCGTGATACGAGTCGGCGCCGTCTTCAATACCTACGGCGACAAAGCCGTCAGGTGCATTTGTTATGCAAAAGGGATATCTGAGCTTAAGTTTAGGATATACTTTCATGTTTTTCTCCCAAAAGTTCTTAAAATTTTATCTTTTATTCGGCAGGGCAGTGCCTTAAGCATTATAAAAAACCGTCTTAAAGGTACAAAAAAGACATATTTTTTGTACTTTTTATCGGTCAAAAGAATTTTTTTGCCGTCCTTAACGACTTCCGACAAAATGCCGATAATTTGCTCTTTTTTAACCGTTTCGGCAATATAGCGGTTATCCCCGCAGATTAGGTATTTATTGTCGGGCAAAATTTTTATAATGCGGTGCAGTATATAGTTGCCGTTATCACGCAAAAAAAGAACGACATCGTTTTTTTGGAGTTCTCTGTCAACCTTTTTTATTACCGAAACATCGGCATCTTGTTTTATGAGCGGAAGCATGGACGTTCCCTTGCTCGTAAAAGCGACAAAGCCCGATTTTTCGATTTCAGTCTTAAAATTCGTCATACCCTTAACCCGTTATAAGCGGTAAAAGCCGCTTCGTCTTCCTTGTTACAGTAAAGTGTATATAGTTTAACGGCGCCCATTATATCCGTCAAATCTTTAACGGTTTTGTTAAGCAAAGCTCCGTCAGTCGGGCGGTAACACTGTCCGAGAAGAAAAGGAAAAAGCTCTTGAAAAGAAGATTTTTCGATACGGTTTTCTTTGCTTCTTTCAAGTCGGCAAACCGCAAAAAGCGGTACTTTTTTGTTAGTACCCGAATTTTCCTTACCCATCCAGGGGGTGCCGTAAACAAACGGTTTGTTTTCTATCATTCTTATTATCGGCTTGTCGCCGTTTATTATAAAAGAGCCGTCTATGTTTTTAAGCCAAAGGTCTGTATGTGTTGTCTTTCCCGTACCCGATTTTGCGGTGAAAATGTAAGCCTTATTATCCTTTGCAACCGCCGAGCCGTGAAAAACAAAGGCGTCAAAGTTCGGCAAAACGGCGGCGATTTTCCGGTAAACCGCCGTGTTTTCGAGCATATAATCGGGATAGTCGGGATAGGGAATGTTTTCGTACTCGCATTCCCTTATGCTTTTTATTCTTTCGTCTTCGATGTCTTCCTTTTTTAATTCTATTTTAACATCAAAAGGAGTGTCCGTACAATAGTCTTCCGTATTTTTAAGACAGTCGAAAACGGTTGTTATTTCGAACACAATGTCCGCAATTTTAAGTCTTGTTTTCATTTGATTTTTTCTCTTTAAGATACCGTCTTAAGTATGATGTTGCCATACAAAGATAGAAAGATATAACAAGCGTAATAACGCTTGTAAACTGTGAAATTTGCCAGAAATAGCCTTTACCCAAAAACGCAACGGCGGTTACTATCAAAAAACCTATGGGCTGACAAACATAATAAATGACATTTATATCTTGCCTTTCGAGCTTTAACGATTTCTGAAGCTCGGAAACATTTTCTTTTTCGGGCAAAAAAAGCATGAAAAGCGCAATAGAAATAAAGGGGAAGCCCAAAAGGTGGGAATAATACCCCGTCATTTTGAACGCACCTAAGAAGAACACCTCAAGAACGCAAAGAATAGCCGAGCCGATTATGGCGCCCACATAAAACGAGCGGTTTAAGTTTGTGAAAAACGACATTTTTTGATGCATGATATTGCCGAGTAAAATATACGGGAGCGCTCTTGTTAAAAAGTTTCCGCCCAAATATTTATAGCCGAAAAGATTAAGACCTATAAGTGTTGAAAATTCGCCCGACAAAATGTTTAAGAGCATTAAAGCGGCAAATATCCAAACGGAAAAGCGCAAAAGATTAAATTTATCGAGAAAATAAATTATTATGTAGGCGATAAGAAGAGCCTCGACATACCAAATTGTTGTACCTATCGGATAGGGCCAAATGTTAAGCACCAAAAATTCAAACCAAGTGCGCCAGGAAAGAAGAGATACGAAAGCGTTTTTGCCGTTTAGGGCAAAAAAGATAATATTTAAGATAAAATAACAAACGAGCAACACTAAAAAGGTTATAGCAGTTCTTTTTATTGTCCTTAATATTCTTTCGCTTCTGTTAGGCGAGTCCCTTAAAACGAGATAACCCGAAACAAGGAAAAATGTTGTCGGCACAAAGCCCAAAAGCACTTGACCGAACTTGCCGTAAACGGTCGGGAGTCCTAAAGCCTGAAAACAAAAAAGACACATAAGAACAAGCCGAAAACGGTCTATTGACGGACGGTAATACGAAGTCGTTACCGGTGTTTTAATGTCGTTTTTTTCGTTGTTCATTGTTTTTCACCTTGTCTTTCTGAGCGAAAAAGCGATAATTTTTATATTAATCGTCTTCTTCGGGAATTTCGCTTGTGTCTTTCATAGTGTAAACGGTGGGTTTGCGGTCTTTTATGAAATAAACCCGTTTGCAGTGTCTTAAAATACTCTTTCGGTGGGTTGACACAATGCAGGTTTTATCGGGGCAGGAGAAAAGAATGTTATTAAGCACTCTTTTTTCGGTTTCGGTGTCCAGTGCGCTTGTCGCTTCGTCCAAAAGAATTACGGGAGCGTCACGCAGAACGGCACGGGCAATGGCAATTCTTTGCGCCTGACCTTCGGAAAGACCGGCGCCCCGTTCGCCTATTTTGGCGTTTATGTTGTCGGGGTGAAGACTTATAAACTCCCAGGCACAAGCGGTTTTAAGGGCATTTATAATTTCTTCGTCCGTTGCGTCTTCCTTAACGAGTCTTAGGTTGTCCGCTACGGTACCCGCCATAATGGAGTTGCCCTGCGGAACATAGGAAAACAGCGGTCTTAAATCGGCGGTCATATCAAAGGTGTTGCCGTCCTTATCGGTCACCGTAACGGAGCCTTCAGACGGATGTATAAGGTCAAGCAAAAGACGAAGCATAGTCGTTTTTCCTTCGCCGGACGGTCCTAAAACCGCCACTATTTCACCCGGCTTTGCCTCAAACGAGCCGTTTTCGTAAACTTTTTTGTTTTCGTTGTATGCAAAGGAAACACCGTCCATTTTTACGGTGATACCGCCGTTGTTTGCGGTGTTTATTTTGTTAAGAACTTCTTTGTTATGCCTTTCTTTCGGCAGGTCAACAAGCTCTCTTATTCTATGCGCCGAAACGGCGGAGGTTATCATGGCGGGGAAAGTTGAAACAATGGTGTTAAACTGAGCGGTTAGGGCAGAGCGCTGTTGTAAAAAGAAGGTCATATCGCCGTACTGTATATCGCCCGACCAAAGACGCCATAAGCAGTAGCCGAAAGCGAGTAAGGCAACAAGCGAAGAAACAAGCGAAACGGCAATATTTGCCTTTATTTCGAACTTGTTGTAATCGAGATTATATTCTTTGTACTTGCTTTGCCACCATTTAAGCTTGTTTTCGGTCGCACCCGAAACACCGAAAGATTTTATCATATCGAAGTTATAAAAGGTTTCGACCTCAAAAGCCATCATGCCGGAGTTCATTTCGAGAACTTTCTTTTTGTAGGCTCTCATTTTGCGCATTATCACTCTTGACATAAGCAGTAAAAACGGAGCCGAACCGAGCGCTATCCAAGCCATGTTCGGGTCGGTCTTGAAGAGCAAAATGAATGTTGCACCAAAGGTGTAAACCGATATGATTATTTTCGGTATCCAGCCGATAGCGTTACCGGCAACCGAGCCGACATCGTTGGAAAAGCGGTTAAGCAGGTCGCCGTTTGAAAAACGGTTTAATTCTTTCCACTCCGCATCAATAATCTTGCCGAAAATATTACTTTGAATGTCGTTATTAACGAAAATCGAAATTTTAAGACCTATCCGGCTTAAAAGACTGTTTGTGAAAATCGAAAAAACATACGAAAAAATCATTATAAGGAGAAGAAACCAAAGCTTGTCCGTCTCTTTTCCGACAATAATGTTTATAAGAAGTTTTGATACCCATGCGGCGCCGAGCGAAAGGGACGAGCCCAAAAGCCCCAAAAGGGTATAAAAAACAATAACACCTTTGTATCTTTTTGAAAAAGAAAATATCCATTTCCAATCGTCAAAAAAATCCTTAAAGGTGCCGTCATGTTGTTTGTCAAGTAAAGTTTGAAGAGAATTAAGGCGCAAAAGCTTGTTAATTCCTGTGTATTTTTGCTTTACGGAGTTTGACATAGAGCCTCCACATTTTTAAGTTTAAGAACAGCACTTAAAGATTAAGCACCCTTCTTAAAATTAAAATGCAAGTGTGCTTTTTGGGGAAAGCACACTGCAAAAAAATTAATTAGTTAGCTGTACCGAATGTATCCAACCACTCAAGAATTTCGCCGAGCGGAGTACCCGACATACCGGAGAAGACAATGAAGTTGGAGTTCGGGCCGTAAGCCTCAAAGTCGATGGAATCAAGAGTCTCGCCGAGTGTGAAGTCAACAACGCCGCCAACTTCGGTATATCCGAGAATCTCTGTGTACTTACCGCCGGTAACGGTCGGAAGACCCGTGTAACTTGTATAACCACTCATTCTTTCGGTTTTTCCGCTTGCGCCGAAGTAGTTAGCAGGATTACCGGTGTAGAAAAGTGCATCGGGAAGTCCGCTTGTCTGGATAACATCGGCAGAGTCGAAAGTTACAAAGCTTAATTTTGCATTAGTCATTAGACATAATCTCCTTTCTTCTTGAGAAAAGTTTTTAGGGTTCAACTTTCAGCTGATAAATTGAAACCTTCGTCCAAAAGTCTTTCCCAACAAAGACAAAGGTCGAAACTTCTCCCAAAAAATTACTTAATAAAGGCAATAAAAACACTACCGCATATTAAGTTAATTAATTATACCACCGTGTAATATAAATTGCAACAAAAAAATGCAAATTCGAGCAATTTTCAAAAAGATTTTTAGGTTGACTTTTTTGAGTCTTTGTGATAAAATATTTTGGTCACATACGGAGAGGTATCGAAGTGGTCATAACGAGGCGGTCTTGAAAACCGTTTGGGGCAACCCACAAGGGTTCGAATCCCTTCCTCTCCGCCATTTTTAAGAAAACTTTCCGCTTTTTTTGAACACAAAACGAAAAAAACGAGAAAGTTACACATAGACGACAATTTAATACCAAAGATATTTATGTTATCAATACGGAGTAGTACAGGGGCTGGTGACGGGCTACGGTTTCGAGTGCGTCCGGTGGACGAAGAAACGAGAAACGGTAGGCGCAGCGGTCGATAGGTGCGCCACGCTCCAAGTGAGCGCAACATCGGGTACCGCAAGAGGGCAGCCGAGGAACGTATATAAAACACAAAAAAGTTAAAGCAGAATATAAAGACAATTTAATACTAAAGATATTTTAGTTATCAATACGGAGTAGTACTCAAGCTGGTGACGAGGCACCCCTGCTAAGGGTGTAGGTCGGGTAACCGATGCGAGAGTTCGAATCTCTCCTACTCCGCCAAAAAAGAAATCGCTTTTGTCTACCAAGGCAAAGGCGATTTCTTTACGCATTTTAGGGCAAAATACAGGCAAAATCGCATAAAATAAGGCAAAACGGGCTTCGAGACGGTCATCACGGCTATCCCGGAGCCCGTTTTTTCGTTTCCGGCACCGAAAACCAGCCGAAAACGCTGGTGTACTTTTTCGATTTCTTTACGCTGCAAAGAAATTCTGCTCTGAATAGGCGTAGGGATTTGAACTAAAAAAGTGATGAAAAAATTGGCTAAATCACGAAATCGTTACTTCCACCTCTTGAAAATCGACAGAATTCATGTTATTCTATTTGTGACTTTTTATACCTACTGATAAGAGGGATTTGAGTGAGACAAGAAAATCGCCAGAAAATATCGCAACACATTGGAAAAGAACGGCGTGCATAGGGGCGCCGAGCCAATGGCGAAGCCGACGTCAGCAACACGGATGCCAAAGTCGTAATAGCGCTGCTCATCGGAGCCGACCGCGCCGAGCGTTTCTGCGACGGAGCATTCCAGGAGTTCATCGAGAACGGCAGCATCGCACGCTGGCTGGAACGCCTGGCCAAAATTGATCTACAATAAAAAACAATCGTTTGAAGGACGGTTTTAGAAATGGGCGAATACATAAAAAAGAAAAAAGAAATGAATTTTAGCAACGTCGGTGCGCTTCAGCCCGTCGTAAATGTGGTGAACGAAGCAGCCGCAGCATTGAACGACAAGACAAGAACGATAAGAGAAAGCGCGATCCCCGAAGTTCTCGCTGGAGCATTGGGCGCTGGTATAGGTGGTGTCGTATCATTTGCGGCGCTTTATGGCCTCGGAACGGTCGTCGGATTGAGCGCAGCAGGTATAACGTCCGGCCTTGCTACTGCAGGCGCGATTGTGGGAGGCGGAATGGTGGCCGGAGTGTTTGTGCTGGCGGCGCCGGTAGCAATTTTGGCAGCCGGAGGCGTAGGATTAGCATCACATCTCAAAAACAAGCAGCTAAAGCAAGAAAAAGAGCGCTTATATAAAGAGGTGTTGAAAAAGCACGAGGCCATCATCAAAGCATTGAAAGACGAAGCAGACGCCAGCAAGGAACGCATCGATTATTTGCAGAGCTTGAACATTTTGCTAACACAGGCAATTAAAGACCTGCAACATGACCTTGGTGTAACTGCAGCATGAAAAAATACAGCTATTCGGAAAAGGAACAAGACATAAACACCGTTCTAAGCCGTCAGCAAAAGCAGCTTGACTCGGTGATTATACCGGCTGTGGATGAGGAAAAGATTAGCGAAAGTGAGGCAATCCTTCAATCATTAGGATATTCCCTGCCTGAAAAGCGAGCCACAGAAATCGTCCGGGAAAAGAAGGAAATCATCGTCCCTTCCTGGGAACAGCTATTGAGCACAGCAAAAGACGACGTTGGCGACGGTCATGCATTAACCGAGCTATTCACAGACGACGAGATTAGAGACAACGCGCTATACATAAGAACGCTGGCAAGCGATTACAACGCATTACACCGCCTCGATTTGATCGATTATTCGATATGCGCCATCGCCGGAATATTGTCCGGCGCTCTCGACATCTTATTGGTCGGAATACCAAAGGCCACTCCAGACGGACTAAAAGCGGGAACGTTATCCAACTACATCCGCGACCAATTCAACAAAAAATTCTCGAAGGATGAAATGGAGAAACTCGCCAACTCCAAGGAAAGCAAAGTCCCATTTGATGCGCAGGACAACCGGCATACAACAGAGCACGTAGAAGGACTTTCGGCATATTACCATAGAATGCTGTCGCTCGGCCACGATCCGCTCCTGGGCTTTGTCGTCGGAGTTTTCGACATCATAACCGGCAGAATGACCACAATAGATAAGACAGGAAAGTTTGTTTCACAGGTCATGGAGAACTATGCCGACCGCAAAGAAACAAACATTTTCGCAGCGATAGCAAAGCAGTTTATTCATTTCAAATCGGATATCACAACGTCCATGGGGCTACCAGCGCCACTGATGAGCTTGTTCAATTTGCTCCAGTTCGGCAGCATTGGAGAAGAAGAACAAACCATAGCTGAAATCGTACAGGGCATGTACTACGAAGGATACGACTTCATCCATTTCTGTTCGACATCGATCCCCGTCCTTTTGACCGAAGTCATTGTGCGCATCAGCTACGCAATAAGGCGGCTACGAGAAGGCCACTCAATAAAAGAGTCGATACCGTTCTCGTTAAACAGAGAGAAGCATCCGAAGCTGGCTACGATGCTATTTATAGCACACTCAGCAGCCACGGCAATTAACGCTGGCAAGGTTTATTTCACGAAAAACCCGATGGCTATCAATTACCCTCAGTGGGTATCGTTCGCCAAATATTCCTACAAACAATTAAAATGGGCGCTGATCGAAAAGCCCATGCTGCGGGACAAATACATCCAAGGATACATGGACGCAGAATTCGCAGACATACTTGAATCAGTCGACGAAACAACAAAACGCTTTTCGGAGACCTACACATTTATCCTCGCGGAGGAATAACGAAAAGAGGACGGCACATGGCACAAAGCACAATGAACAACGAGGCCGACCTCACGCCAGAGGAAAAGCGCCGGCAGCTATACGACCGGCAGGTGGAACTACTCAGAACGTTTTTGGAGCACGGAACAATTAGCCAAGCGCAGTATGATAAAAGCTACGGCGACCTGACCGAAAAGATGGGCTATGGCGACAAAGGGAAAAACGACAAAAGTGATTTCTTACCTTGAATATACGACGTTTGGTCGTTCTTATACAAAAAACAACATCGCATTGCGGTGTTGTTTTTTTATCCAAGCCATAGGCTTTATATATAATCTGCCGTTAGGCAGTATATCTCCAAAGGTTGGCTTTCCGCCTTTGTATCTCATAACGCCGAAGGCGAGGTATGCAACGCTTTGTATTGGTGATATGCAACATTGCGTGTTGATTTGCTGTTGCAAAAGCAACCTTCTTGCTTTACTTTGCTGTGTAAGTCTTTACTTTTTTCCTAAAATCTTTACTTGTTTTTATAAAAATCTTTACTTTTTCGGTCGTTTTTAACTTATTTTTATAAAAACTTTACTTTTTGTGAGAAATGGGGTATAATCATTTTAGATGGGAAGTGATTAGGTGTATTCATACAAAAAATTAGAGCAAATGCTTAAAGCAAAAGGCCATACAAAGTCGGAACTTTGCAAGGTGTTGGGCGTTTCTTCGAGAACTCTCGCAAAAATCGCAAAGGGCGAAAAGATAGCCGACAGAGTTTTGATTAGAATTGCCGATTTTCTCGGGTGCGGTGTAAACGACCTTTTTGAAAGCATTTCGCAAAACAAGCTTTTAAGTGTTTTAAGGGAAGAAAAAAACGCTAAAATTTCGGGCGGAATTTACCACGAATTGCAGGTTCGAATGACCTATAACTCAAATCATATTGAGGGCAGTAAACTAAGCGAAGATCAGACCCGTCTTATTTTTGAAACAAACACGGTTGATGCCGGTGACGGCGTACCGGTTGACGACATTATAGAAACGGTTAACCACTTTCGTGCTGTCGACTATTGTTTGGATATTGCAAACGAAGAGCTTTCGGAAGAAATAATAAAAGAGCTTCACCGCATTTTGAAGCAAGGCACTAAGGACGGGACTCTTTTGTGGTTTTCCGTAGGTGATTATAAAAAAAGAGCAAATGTTGTCGGCGGAAGCGAAACGGCAAAACCAAAAGATGTACCGAAAAAAATGCAGGAGCTTTTAAGTGCTTATAACAAAAAAGAAAACAAAACATTTTTTGATATTGTCAAGTTTCATTCAGATTTTGAGCATATACATCCGTTTCAGGACGGAAACGGCAGGGTGGGACGGCTTATAGCACTTAAAGAATGCCTTAAAATAAACGAAGTCCCGTTTATAATCGAAGACACTAAAAAAATGTTTTATTACAGAGGCCTTTCAAAATGGAACGAAGACAGCGGCTATTTAACCGACACCTGTCTTGACGGGCAGGACACCGTAAAAAGACTCCTTAAAGCGCTTGATATTGAACTGTAAACTATATACCGCTAATATTTACTTCGATACTTTCTAAAGTGCATTTCCGTCTTTTTCGTATATACAAAATCTGTTTTGGCAGTTCATATTTTTACCGAAACAAAAAACACACCTGTATAGTGATAAATATTAAGTTTTTGTGTGGTACAAACATGGTAGCATAAGAATTATAAAGTATCAACTAAAAAAGACGGTCAGTTTTGACCGTCTTTTTGCTATGTTTAATTTAGTTTTTAAGGCTTTGCATAGGGGCGGGAATTCTTCCGCCTCTGTTAATGAACTTTTCGGGGCTTTTGCTTAAGTTTATGTCCATAACGGGACCGGCACCCAAAAGTCCGCCGAAATTAAGTTCGTCACCCACATCCATACCGATAGCGGGGATAACTCTTACGGCAGTAGTCTTTGTGTTGACCATACCGATAGCCGCTTCGTCCGCTATTATTGCCGAAATTACATTTGCGGGAGTTTTGCCGGGCAAAACTATCATATCAAGACCGACAGAGCAAACGGCGGTCATAGCCTCGAGCTTTTCTATCTTAAGAGTTCCGTTTCTTGCCGCCTCTATCATACCGGCGTCCTCCGAAACGGGGATAAATGCACCCGAAAGTCCGCCTACGGACGAAGACGCCATAACACCGCCTTTTTTAACGGCGTCATTAAGCATCGCAAGGGCGGCGGTAGTGCCGTGGATACCGCACTGCTCGAGTCCTATTTCTTCTAAAATTCTTGCAACCGAGTCGCCAACGGCAGGAGTCGGGGCAAGGGACAAATCGACAATTCCGAACGGTACGCCGAGTCTTTTTGAAACAACATTTCCGACAAGCTGTCCCATACGGGTAATCTTAAATGCGGTCTTCTTAATGATTTCCGCAATTTCTCCCAAATCGCCCGATTCGCATTTTTTAACTGCCGACTGAACAACACCCGGTCCCGAAACACCGACATGGATAACGCAGTCAGGCTCACCCACACCGTGAAAAGCACCCGCCATAAAGGGGTTGTCTTCGGGTGCATTGCAAAGGCAAACGAGCTTTGCGGGGCCTATGCAGTTGTTGTCCTTAGTAAGCTCGGCGGCTTCTTTTACCGTTTCGCCCATAAGCTTAACGGCGTCCATATTTATACCCGATTTTGTCGAGCCGATATTAACCGAAGCGCAGATATTTTCGGTTTCGGCAAGAGCTCTCGGTATTGCTTTAATAAGCTCTTTGTCACCTGCGGAAAAGCCCTTATGAACAAGAGCGGAAAAACCGCCTATAAAGTTAACACCCGTTTTATCGGCTGCCCTTTGAAGCGCTTTTGCATACAAAACGGGGTCACCGCCCGAAACGGCAACAAGCATCGAAATGGGGGTTACCGAAATTCGTTTGTTTATTATCGGGATACCGTACTCACATTCAACATCGTTGACCGTTTTTACGAGATTACCCGCAAGTTTTGTTATTTTGTTATATACCTTTTCGCAAGATTTTTCTATGTCGGCATCGGCGCAGTCGAGAAGCGAAATTCCCATAGTTACGGTGCGGACATCGAGATTTTCCTGCTCGAACATATTAACGGTTTCTACAATATCATTAAGATTAAGCATAAATATCTCCTAAAAATCAAACATGGTACATCGAGTTAAAAACATCTTCGTTTATAATGCGGATATCGAGTCCCGTTTCGTCACTTGTTTTTTTAAGGCACTCGGAAAAGTCCTTAAAGGAGCAAGTCAGCTTGTCGTTCTCGGTAAGCATTACCATAACGAAAAGGTCTTGCAAAACCGACTGCGAAATATCGATTATATTTGCACCGCACTTTGCGCAAACGGCACTTATTTTTGCGGTAATACCCATAGCATCTTTACCTATTACGGTGATAACACTTTTCATAATATCAGTCCTTTTTTTCTTTCTTTATAAGATAATTTCTCAAAACATCGTTAAATGTTTTAATTATGAGAGCACAGAAAATTGCCGAGCCGCCCGAAATATAAAAGGGCATATAAAAGCTTCCGGCAACAAGCATTATAAGACCTGCCGTAAAACAGCAGATACTCATCTTAAACAGATTTTTTGCGTTCTTTTCGGTTACCACTTCGTCTTTAAGAACATTTCTTAAGAAATTGCGCAGTGAAAAAAGACAAACGGCGGCAAACGGAGCGCAAGGATAGCATGTAAGCATAACCACTTTGGCAAGGTCGGCAGGGCGCTGCATTTTTTCGACATACCAAGTTACACCCCACGGCAGAGCAATGGCAAGACCTAACAAAACAAGCATTAAAGCATAGGTAATACCGAGCGTTATACGGACACTTTTTTTATAATCGTTCATAAATATCATATCCTTCTTAAAAAAGTACGGTTTTAAGGACCGTGCTTTTTTGTTTTTTTTACCGAAGACATTATAACAAGAACCGTGCCGGTTTTCAAGCAAAAAACAATTTTCCGTTAAATAAATTATGTCGGTGAATGTCGCAAAACAAAACCTTAAGATAAGTATGGCGCAAGGGTAACACCGGTAAAGCCCGAGCGCCTAAAAAAGCGGAAAGGAAAAAAGTTATGCAAAAAACCGAAGGCTTAAAAAAAGCAGCCGAAAGCTTACTTAAAGAGCAGTTACCGAAAGCCGAAGCAGATTCGCTTAGAAAAGAAGGCTTTTTACTTAAAAAGCCCAACAGAGAAACGGCACTTTTGATAGCTCTCTACAAAAAAGCAAAAAACGGCGACCTTTCCGCTTTTAAGGAAATACGCAGTATTGTGTCGGGAGAAAATGCCGATGCAAAAAAGAAAGCGGTGATAATCGTTGACGACATCAAAGCTTAAAACCTCTTCGGTCATAGGACAGGGCTATGAAGAGTTTTGGAACTGCAAGGCGAGATACAGAGTGCTAAAGGGCGGAAAGGCGTCAAAGAAGAGCACGACTACGGCGCTTAACTTTATTTTCCGTCTTATGAAATACGAAAAAACCAACCTGCTTGTTGTACGCCGTATTATGAGCACTCACCGAGATTCAACCTTTGCCCAGCTTAAATGGGCGCAGGAGGCTTTGGGTGTATCGCACCTTTGGGTCAACACGGTATCGCCTATGGAAATGACCTTCATTCCGACAGGGCAAAAGATACTGTTCAGAGGTTTTGACGATGTATTAAAACTCGCTTCAACCACCGTATCTAACGGTTACCTTAATTTTGTTTGGATAGAAGAAGCGTTCGAAATCGAGAGCGAAGAAGACTTTAACAAGCTCGATTTATCGGTGCCGAGAGGAGCCGTCCCCAAAGAAATTTTTAAGCAGACGACACTCACCTTTAACCCTTGGAGTGAAACACACTGGCTTAAAAAACGGTTTTTTGACAAGAAGCCTAAAAACTGCAAAACCTTTTCGGTTAACTACCTTATAAACGAATACCTTGACAAAACCGATTTGGAAGTTTTTGAGGAAATGAAAAGGACAAACAAAAGAAAATACGATGTTGCGGGGCTTGGTAACTGGGGAATATCGGAAGGGCTTGTTTACGAAAATTTTTCGGTAGATACCCTTACGGTTAAAAAAGAAGACGAATACAAGTGGAAAAACTTTTTCGGGCTCGACTACGGGTATTCAAACGACCCTACGGCATTTATCGCCTTTGCCGCAAACCCCATAGACAAAAAGGTTTACATCTTTGACGAGTTTTACAAGAAGAAAATGTTAAACTCGGACATAGCAAACGAGATAATAAAGCGTGGCTATAAAAAAGAACGGATACGGGCGGACTCTGCGGAGCCTAAGTCGAATGACGACCTTAAAAGGCTCGGAATACAAAGAATACTGCCTTCGGTAAAAGGTCGGGACAGCATATTAAACGGAATAGCGCAGATTTGCGAATACGAAATTATTGTAAGCCCGACCTGCGTTAACACCATAAGGGAATTATCGAGCTACTGCTACGATAAAACGAAACCCGAAAACGGACAGATTATGCCTAAGGACTGCGACAACCACCTTTGTGATGCGTTGCGGTATGCTTTTTATGATGTTAAATTCTTTAAGCCGAAAAAAGAAGAACCGGTAAAGGCCGACTTTTCGGGTGTTTATAAAAACGATTTTTACAAAGGATGGAATGTATGACAGTTTACACAATAATTTGCACATTTTTATTTTCTTTGCTTTTGGGCGCCGACATACTTTACGGTCTGCTTTTTATAAGAGCCGTTAAGGTGTCGCCCGTAAAGAAAGAACAAAACGGCAGTCTTCCGTTTGCCGAACTAAACGGCGAAATTAAAAACTTTTTAAGCTATGACGGAAGCGAACAGTCCTGATTTTCGGAGGTAAGTTATGGAAGAAAACGAAATTATTAAAGAAGAAATTAAAGAAACAAAAGAAAACGAAAAAGAAACAGAAACAAGAGAGCCTGACGATAAACAAAAAAGGCTCGAAATGTTGGCTCAAAAGAGGGGCGTTACGGTCGAAGAATACCTATCGGAGCTTGAAAAAAGTCTTATAACAAAGGAAGAAATCGTATCCGCCCAAAACAGAAGCACCGGTTCTCAGACAAAAAACGAAAGTATGGGCTTTGACCCTACGGGAACGGAATTTGTCAAGGGAATTTGGGGCAAAAACTAAAGAAATGAGGAAAATTTTATGTCAATTAATTCAATAGAAAACGCATCAAGATATTCAGACGAGCTTGATAAAGTATTTGCGCAAAAGAGTCAGACCGGCTTTTTTGCCGACAACACACTTGCGACTAAATTTGTAGGCGCAAAAACAGTTATTATCCCCGATGTTGATTTCCAAGGCCTTGCGGACTACGACCGTGACAACGGCTTTACAAGAGGCGCTATCAATGTTTCAAACACATCTTACACAATGGCTATGGACCGTGCCCGTTCACTCTCCATTGACCGTGAAGATATGGACGAAACGGGCATTGCAAACCTTGCCGGTAAGATTTTGGGCGAGTATGTAAGAACAAAGGTTGTACCCGAATGTGACGCTTATGTTCTTTCGAAGCTTTCCGCTCTTGCAGAAGCGAGAGCAAACACCGTAAGCGGTGATGTTGAAAAGCCTTACGAAACACTCTTAAAGCTTATAAGCGAAGTACAAAGCAAGGTAGGTTTTGACGAAGAGCTTGTCGCTTTCGTTGACAGTTCAATGTATGCGATACTCCAAAACTCTTCGGAAATTTCGCACCTTATCTGCGTATCCGACTTTAAGCAGGGCGATGTTGACTTAAAGGTTAAGACCATTAACGGTGTTGCTATCATTCCGGTAGTTTCCGAGAGAATGAAGACCGCCTATACCTTTAACAACGATACCGCCGGTGGCTTTACCCCCGATGCAGACGCAAAAGAGGTTTATATGCTCGTATGCCCCAAGTCGGGAGCGCATCTGGTTAAGAAAACCGAGCAGATGAGAATTTTCACACCCGAACAGAACATTGATGCCGATGCATACAAGTTCGATTACAGAATTTACTACGATGTATTCGTTAAGAAGAGCGGACTCGATGCTGTTTGGGCATGGATATCTCCCGACATTAACATTACCGCACAGCCCGAAGACAAAACAGTAACCGAAGGCTCAATAAGCGGTTCGTTAAGTGTAACCGCACAAAGTGACGGCGACTTAACATATCAGTGGTATTCCTGCAGTGATACCGATATGACCGATGCCGTTAAAATAGCAAACGCAACCTCTTCTTCGTTTACCATTCCGACAACTCTCGAAGAGGGAAATTACTTCTACTTTGTTAAGATTACCGTTGACTCACTTGCAAGTACCTTAAGTGATGTTGCGACAGTAACCGTAGAATAAACTTAAAACCGTAGGTCTTTGCCCTAAGTCTTTTAGGGCAAAGGCTATTGTCGGGGGAAAGGAGAAAAAATGATAAATTTAGAGCCTAAAAGCATATATAACGAATACACCCTTTCGGTAGATTTCAAGAATTCTTTGGGTGATAAGGGGCTTTATGAGCAGACCGACATCAACGAAAGATTTTTTGCGGGTGACCAGTGGTACGGCGCAAAATGCGGAAATTCCCGACCGCTTGTAAGACACAATGTCATTAAAAGAATAGGAGATTTTAAGCTTTCGCAGATTTTGGGAAGCGGTGTGGATATAGACTATTCGGTTGACGGCACCGCCGACATAAACCACTCTAAAACGAGTCTTAAAAAACGGTTTTCCGGCTTAAGGCTTAAGGGTGAACTTTCGAGTGACGAAATAGCCGCCGTAAGGGAAGCCTTTAACAACTACTTTTCGGTTACGGCGCTTCGCACGGGACTTGACGGACTTTGCGCAAAAGTTTTAAGAAACGCCTATATTTCGGGAACGGGAATCATATATACTTATTGGGACCCCGATGTTAAAACGGGTATAATTAAAAACTCTGTCCCTGTTACGGGCGATATTAAATGCGAAGTTCTCAATGTGAAAAATGTTTACTTTGCGAGTCCCTTTGAAGAAAATATCGAAGCCCAGCCCTACATTATTATAGCTTCGGTAAGAGAAGAAAAGGATGTACGGTACGAAGCGGAAAAATACGGCGCAGACGAGTTTACGATTAAAAATATAAAGGGCGACCGAAACGGCAAAATTCTTGTACTTACAAAGCTTTATAAGGAAAGAAAAGAAGACGGAAGCGAAACGGTTATGTGTGTTAAGGTAACCGAAAAAGCAACCGTAAGACCCGCTTTTGATACGCTTTTGCGCAGATATCCGCTCTCGGTTTTCAAGTGGGAAGAGCGAAGCGGTCTTGTTTACGGCGAAAGCGAAATTACCTACCTTATACCGAACCAAATCGCCATAAACAGAATGATAACCGCAAATGTATGGGCATCGATTTTAAGCGGTATGCCTATGATGGTGGTAAACGGAGATACGGTAACGGGCGAAATAACAAATGAGCCCGGTCAGGTAGTTAAGGTTTACGGTACAAACGAAGATGTTGCAGGGGCCATTAAGTATGTAACACCGCCCGACAGCGCAATAAATTTCGGAAACAATGTAAATATGCTAATCGAAAACACGCTCGTTCAAAGCGGAGCAAACGAAGTGGCATTAGGCGACAGCCGAGCCGACAATATGAGTGCTCTTAATGCCATGCGAAAGGCGGCGGTTATGCCGCTCGAACTCGCAAAAAACCGCTATTTGGGTTTAGTTTGCGATATTGCTCTTACATGGGCGGACTTTTGGATAACGCAGTACAAACAAAGAAAGATTAAAATTTACGAAAACGGCAGAGCGGTTTATATTCCGTTTAATGCCGACAGATATAAAGATTTAAGCTTTTCGGCAACGGCAAAAGAGAAAACGCAAAAAACGGACTCGGAAAAAACTCAGCTTTTGCTTACTCTCTTCGACAAGGGTGTTATTTCAAAAGCAGAGCTTATAAAAAGACTGCCTGACGGTTTAATTGACGAAAAAGAAGAGCTTTTTTGTGAAAATAAAGAAGAAAAGGGGGAAGAAAAATGACGGGATATGATGTTTACAAATCGGCGGTTTTGAAACTCGGTATGAACACCGAAAACGGCACCGCCGAAAGAGAAGCAGCCTTTAAGGCGGCGGCTGTCGATGCCATAAATGTCATAGGTGACGACCTTGTTAAAATGAAGCCGATTAAAGACCTGCTTGACGAAATAAGCATAGACGAAAAGGGCTTTACCGCTCTTTCTTACGGTGTTGCAATGATGCTTTCGGTACTGTATGCCGACACCGAAAGGAATGTTATTATGACCGCCATTTACAACGCAAGGCGCGCGGCATATTTGTCGGAAACTAAAAATGTGAAAGACATTTCCCCTTATTCTTTGGAGGCGTAGCCTATGAAATATGTAACCAAAAGCGGTACCGAAAAAAAGGAAAAAACGGTGCTTTTTAGGGACAAAGGACTTAATCTTAAGGACACAAAAAGCCAAATTGCCGACAACGAGTTAAGCCTGTCAAAAAACATTATACTTAAAGACGGCGCCTTAAAAACGAGAAACGGTTTAAGGGCTGTTTTAAGCACGAAAATCGACACGGACGAATACGGGCAAATAGAAATGCCCTTTACCGTCACCGATGTTTATTATGAACACGAGGGCGAAAAAAAGCGCATAGCATACGATGTGGTGGGTGACAGTAACACCTACCAAACACTAAGGGTTTACCTGATAAGCGACAGCCTTAACATAATAAAAATCGGTGAGCTTCAAATAAACAGAGCGTCCTCAGAGCAGTTCCTTAAAATAAAGAGTCTTTTCTTTACGGTGGCAAGGGGACAAAAAAGCGGTATATTCCTGTTTTTGCACCGCAAGAGCGAAGACGACCCGTCACTTGCCGACTTTTTTAGAATTTACGAGTACGATTTTGAAACGGAAGCATTTGACGGGGTGAACGAAGAAAACGCCTATGTTCCGGTAGTTTTACTAAACGGCAGAGGCACCCGTTTTGCCGAGGCGCTCAAACAGAATGCTGCCTACGATGCCGAGCCTAAATTCCCCGAAGACATAAACCTTTTGTTCGGCAAGTTTAAGGCGTATTTCAGTTCTGACGGATACTCGTCCGTCTTCAAGCTCCCCATAGCACCGCTTAAGACAGACAGTTATGTTTACTGCAGAGTTTATGCAAACGGAAGCGACTACTCGCAGTGGACGGTTTTGCCGGGGGAAAGCTCGGCGGTTGCGTCATATAAGGGTCAGGACATTACATTCTTTTGCAACCGAAGCTCGGGGTATGTAAGATTTTCTTCGTCAACCGGCGACTATGCGGTACCGAGAGTCTTCGATGTACAGGGCAACAACATTATAGTTACCGCCTTTAAGGCGGACGAGGGTACGAGAGAAGCGGTTTTGGGCTGTACTGCGACTGTTTCTTCGGGCAACAGTCTTTGCCTTTACGGAAACGAAGACACAAAAAACGAAATCTTCGGAATGACAACCGACAAGTACCTTTATTTCCCCGAAAGTATGAATGTAAAAATAGGTTTAGATTCAGAAAAGATAAACAGGGTAATAAAAAAGAGTGAAAGCTTTATGATTTTTAAGGAAAACAATGTTTACACTCTGCCCATAAAGAAAAGAAGCGAAATATCAAGGCTTTATACTCCGCTTGAGCGAAGCGAAGCGTTTTCAAAATACGAAAAATACGATTCCCCCGTCTTGTTTTCGGAAACGGGAAGCTTTAATAAAAACACCTTTAATGTTTACGGTAACACCGCAGTGTTTCTGTCGAAGACAAAAAGTATATATAAGGCCGATAAGACATTAAGCGAAATATCCGAAAAGATTTCGCCCTTGCTCGAAAGCTATTCGGACGAAGAGCTTAAAGACGCATTCTTAATTTTAAGCAAAGACGAAAACGCATTTTTTATAAACAACACCGCCATAGCGTTTATAAAACTTAAAAACGGCGAGTATGCGTTTTATGAACTTTCGTTCCCCGAAGATATGAATATAACAAGCGCCTTTTTAAGCGGGTGCGGTATAAGTCTTGTTGTTAAGGACTCTGACGGTATGTTCAGTTATGTTGCGGTCTTTGACGGAGAAAGCGATATGCTTTTAACCGAAGACGGCGAAAGATATGCCGATATACCGTTTGAAATTTCCTTAAAAAAGGAAGACTTTACACTGCCCTTTAACAAGAAAATTTTGGAAAAGGTCAGTCTTTCGCTCGGCGGAAAAGGAATTTTCACGGTGACGGTTTCTTCCGACAAAAAGATTTCCGTACAGCATATAAATCTTAAAAATTTCGACAGAGCGGTTGCCGAAATTCTGCCGTTTCTCGAAAGCGACATAAGCTTTAATGTTTCGTTAAGCGGTAAAGCGCCGTTTTGGCTTTGTTCTGTTAAGTACGACTATAAAGTGTTAGGGTGATAATTTGAAAAGGGTGCTTCTTATAACCTTTTGTTTTATTGTGTTTTTGTCGGGTTGCAAAAGCACCCCTAAAAAAGCCCAAACGAAAACCGAAAAGGATATTTATATAAAGGGTGTTTTCATAACGCAAAACGAAATAAAGCCGTATCTTGTTAAAAACACCAAAAAAAGCATAAAAGGTCTTGCAAACGAGCTTGACGGGTGCGGTATTACCGATGTTTTTCTCCAGACAAGAGCATACGGCGAAAGTCTTGCAAAAATAAAAAGCTTTCCGCAGTTAAGTTATGCAAAAAGCTTAAACTTCGATGTGCTTTCCTACATAATAAAGACCTTTAAGGAGAAAAGCATTAGGACACATATCTGGATAAACCCGTTAAGGATAAAAACGGACGGCACCGATAAAAACGAGCTTAATAAAGAAAGTCCCGTATATAAAGTGTTAAGTAACTCCGACACAGAAGACGACAGTCTTGTTTGCTTTACCGAAAACGGAATTTATCTGAACCCCGCAAGTGACAAGGCGGTGGGGCTTATAACCGAAGAAGTAAGAGAAATAATAAACAAGTATAAACCTGCGGGAATAAGCTTTGACGATTACTTTTATCCGACAGCGGACGAAAGCTTCGATAGTGAGTCATACGGACTTTATAAGTCGTTATGCGAAAGTCCGCTTTCGCTTTCGGAGTGGCGCATAGCCAACATAAACTCCCTTATTTCTTCGGTTTATACGGCGGTTAAGTTTTGCGATAAGGACACCCTTTTTACGGTAAGTCCCGCCGCTTCGGCTAAGCGGAGTAAAGAAGAACTGTTTGCCGATGTTTACACTTGGTGTAAAAACGGGTGCATAGACATAATAATTCCGCAGCTGTATTTCGGGTTTAATTATCCCGACAAAAACTACTCCTTTTTGTCGCTTTTGTCCTTTTGGGATAACTTATCAAAGGAAACGGACACAAAAACCGCTTCGGCTCTTGCGACCTACAAAATAGGCACCGACTCTCCGCCCGACAAGGAAGAATGGGCGGACGGAAAGAGTGTTATAAAAAAGGAAACGGACTGTATAAGAAAAGACAAAACGCAAAGCGGATATGTATATTTTTCTTTAACATCCTTTAGAAAATACAAAAATCTCTCTTGAAACTATCTTCAAGAGAGATTTATTGATATTAAAGTCCGAAGCTTACGGACAGAGCCTTATCCACCATATTCATAGAAAGGTTGTCAAGACTGCCCATTTTTTCTTTAAGCCGTCTTTTGTCTATGGTTCGCACCTGCTCTAAAAGAACTACGGAGTCTTTTTGGAGTCCGCAGCCGTTTGCGTCAACCTTAATATGCGTAGGGAGATTTGTTTTGTCTTGCTGACTTGTTATCGCCGCCGCTATTACCGTAGGGCTGTACTTGTTGCCGACATTGTTCTGTATTATAAGAACGGGTCTTACTCCGCCCTGCTCGGAACCGACAACGGGACTTAAATCAGCGTAATATATTTCTCCTCGTTTTATATTCATTTCGATTTCACACTCCGAAAAACGTCTAAAAGTATTTTTGCCATAAAAGTCTTTTTTTAATCAGACTTTTAATAATTCCTTCAATATTATTTTATTCAAGAGTGTGATAAGGGTGAATTTATCGGGCTTATATAAAACGGGTTGTTATTTGTTTTTTGGCGCACTCGGGCGAATAATTAAACTCGTCAATGCGGTCGCCGTCATAAAAATAGGAGAATTTTTTGTCGTTTGTTTCGTCAAAGCTGTCTATAATAATAAGCTTTATTTTCATTTTGTCTTTTATAATGCTTTTTATGTAAACACTTGCCGTCTGTCCCACCTTAACATCTTCCTTAGGCTCGGCAAGTCCCGCAAGATTAGGCGCCAGTTCCACAAATATGCCGTAGCTTTCGACACTTCTCACAATTCCCGACACCGTTTCGCCCTCCGAGAACTTTTCGGCGTTTTCTTCCCAAGTTCCCAAAAGCTCTT
Organism: Acutalibacteraceae bacterium; assembly: GCA_045642125.1. Classification (GTDB taxonomy): domain Bacteria; phylum Bacillota; class Clostridia; order Oscillospirales; family Acutalibacteraceae; genus UBA737. The sequence continues at coordinate 39,610 of JAZUIE010000012.1, forward strand.
TAAGGGAAAGAGTAATTCTTCCGTTTTCGTCACGGGACTTTACCACCGCCTTTATGTTTTGTCCTACGAAAAAGCGGTCGGACGGGTGGCGTATTCTCGATACCGAAATAGAGTCGATAGGCAATAGCGCTATGTTTCCGCAACCTATGTCGCAAAAGGCTCCGAACGGCTCAAGACGGGTGATTTTTGCGCTTATAATATCGCCCGGATACAAAAGATTTAATTTGTTGTTAAGGCATAAAAGCTGTGCCTTTTTTCTCGACAAAACGGCATACGGCACTCCGTTTTCGTTCTCTTTTATTTCTTCTACCGTAAAGCAGACGGGCCGTCCGACTCTCGAAATAAGAGCAATATCTCTCGTTTGTCCTTCGCTTATTCCGACAGCGCCGTCTTCTCTTTTGATTATGCCCTTAACGGCACCTAAATTAACCGTCATATTCTTGTTTTGGTCGCACATAATTACGGGGCTCTCCAAAATAACGCCGTTTTCCTTAGCCGTAATAAGATTTTTGAGCGACTGCTTGTAAAAGCGGTTTTGCGGGTCGTCTTTAAGCCATCCTTCGGGATAATATTCGTTCATATTTTTGTCTTTCCTTTCGTTTCTTTAATTTTATCCGCATTAAAGTTTATGTTAAAAAGAAAGAAAGAAGAACAAAAAAACGGCCGACCGCAGGGGTCAGCCGTATAAATTTTTGAAAATTTAATATTATTTTATTTCGATATCGTAGGTTTTAAGCGTTACCTTAACAAAAGATTCGTTAAGATTTGCAAAATTAGAGTCGCTTAAAATATGAATTTTATAAGTGCCCGTCTTAATTCCCGCTTTGGGCTTTAATACGAGATTTGCAAGTGTGCCCGTCTTCGTAACATCGACAGAACCCGCCTTAAGTTCGCTTGTTATAAGCGAATACAAAATACCGTCTTTAAGATTTGAAGAACAGTTTTCGCAAATATCGCCGTTTTTAAGGGCGACAAGGTCGAAAGCGTCCGTATCGTATCTTAAAATAAGGTTTGAAGCATAAAAGCCGGGATTTTTTGTAATTTTAATCGGAACGGTAATTTCCTTATCGGAGGAAGACGCAATTATTTTATCTTCTTCCTTTTTAATTTCGGGAGCGATAGGCTCTTTAACTATCGGAGTCGAGGTAGAAGCGCCGCCGCCCTTTTTGTTGCCTGATTCGGTTTTTTCCGATTCGGTTTTGTTTAGGGCAGAGTCGTTTTCTTCTTTTTCGTTTTCTCCCTTTTCGCTGCCGCTTACTGTATCGGAAGTATAACTTTCGTTCTTTTCGGGGACATTCTTTTTACCGCTTAAAATAACGGCAACGGTTGCGAGAAGCACAACGAGTATCGCAATAATAATGAGAGTTACAGTCGTCTTTTTGTTCATAACAAAAACCCCTTAATTAAAATTTATATTCGCCGTTGTCTATTTTTTGTGTCAACGCCTTTGAAACATCGTCTTTATCTTCCTTATAGGTAACGCCGTACCACTTGTCCTCCGCTACCAAAACCTTAACGGCTTTCTTGTTTTCTTCTATAAGCGAAGAAACAACACTCGGCAAATAGCACTCTTTTTTAGGCTCGTTTATATTATCCTTAAGGAAAGATACAAAACAGTCTTCGGTAAAGTTAAAGATGTCGGGAGTAAAGCCCCACATATTCATTGAAACAACAGTGTCTTCTTTAAGCGGTATCCAGCTTTCCCCGCCGTCAGGAGAGTATTTGCAGTCTTTAATGTCGGTGCGCTCGGTTATCGACCTTAAAACACCGTCTTCTATATCGCAGACACCCCTTGAAACGGTACCGTTGTCGGTAAGGGTGTTGGCAAGACGGAAGCCTACCATACAGTAATCTTCCGAGCCGAGCTTTAAGAAATCGTAAAGCTTCTTATAAGCGCCTTTTCCGTAATAGTCGTCCGCATTTATTACCGCAAACGGAGTCTTAACGGTATTTTTACAGCAAAGTATCGCATGTGCCGTACCCCAAGGCTTAATTCTTGTATCGGGGCAGGTAAAACCGCAGGGTAATTTATCCGTTTCCTGATAAACATAATCGACATCTATTATCTTTTCGATTCTCTTGCCGACCGTTTCCTTAAACTCTTTTTCTATTGCGTGTTTAATAATGAAAACAACCTTATTAAAACCAGCCTCTTTTGCGTCATAAACCGAAAAGTCAAGAAGAGCCTCGCCGTTTTTGCCTATCGGCTCAATTTGTTTAAGTCCGCCGAAGCGGCTGCCCATTCCTGCCGCAAGGACAACAAGTGTCGCATCAAATGCCATTATTTTCACCGTCTTTCGAAATTTTAACGTTGGGTTTTTTGGCGTTTTTGTTTGCGCTCTTGTCAAACCCTTCGGTACTTTCTTTCATAAACAAAATCTTAAAGGTCAAAATTATAAGCTTTAAGTCTTTAAGAAGCGAATAAGTTTCTATATAGGTCAGGTCCATATTAAGCTTGTCCTCAGGAGAAGTGTTATACTTTCCGTACAACTGCGCATATCCCGTAAGACCCGCTTTAACACGGTGCCTTAACTCAAACTCGGGATAGGCCTCCGTGTATTCGTAAACATTTTCTATTCTTTCGGGTCTGGGTCCCACAACCGACATATCGCCGAGCAGAATATTGAAAAGCTGCGGCAGTTCGTCAACTCTACAAGCTCTTATCACCTTGCCTACGGGGGTAATGCGGTCGTCACCGTTCTCCGCTTTTTTGGCGCCGTCCTTGTCGGCATCGGGTATCATTGAGCGGAATTTCAGAATATTAAATATCTTGCCGTTTACGGTTATCCTGTTTTGCTTAAAGAAAACGGGACCGCCGTCACACAGCTTTATTGCGATAGCCGTAACAAGCATAATGGGTGATGTTATAATTATACCGAGTCCCGAAAGGACAACATCGAAAACACGCTTTATTGCCGCCTGTTCGGTGGTAAGACCACGGTTGCGGCTCATAATAACGGGCGTATCGCCTATTTGTATTTCGTAACCGTTATTTATAATAATATCCGTTATATCGGGCAAAAGATACGTTCTTTTTTGCCGTTTATAACAATAGGAAATAATTTCCTTTTGAAGCTCTTTGTCGATGTTGCAAATTGCAACGGCATCGTTTTTGTCTATCTGGCGCTTTATATCGTCAAGCGAAGAATGCATTGCATTAAGACCGCAGGTTATTCTGAACCGCTCTTTTATCGAGCTCATTTTGGTTATAAGGTTAAAGCCCTCGGCTTCGTCACTGAAAACGGCGACAATTTTTCTTGCCGCATAAAGCTTAAAGTATATAAAGTTCGCACTGCAAGAGCATAGGAAAATAATTAAAAACTGAATTAAAAGGCATAAAAACATCGGCGACAGTGCGACAAGCTGACGGGCTATAAGGCTCAGTTCAAGATACATAACTGCGTCCGCAAAAAGCGCCGCCAAAGTAAAACTGTAAATGATTTCGTGTATTCGGGATATTCCGATATTAAATGCGCCGTAAAGTGAAGAAAACGCAACGAAAATCAAAAGGAAAGAGAAGATAACAACATAGTTACCTCTGTTACTGAACAAAGTTTCAACATAGTTTTCGTTCCATATTTCGATAAAACAGGCGGCACATGCGAAAACGGTTAAGAGCTTTACTGAGAACATAACCGATTTTCTTAATTTTATAAGAAATTTCATAAAGGCCAAAACCTCACAGAAAACGGTAATTAAAAGTAGACTTTCACAAGTACAGTATATATGTATTGTGACAAAAAAGCAAGAATTATTTAACCGAAACGGCACAAAAAAGACGGAGTAATCACTCCGTCTTCAAAATTAAATTTATTCGGCATCGCCTGAGGCTATTATGCTTACACCCGTATCGCAAACATTTTCAATTAAAACATCGCCACGGTGAACGGGGGCTTTAAGATTTAATTTTCTTATTTCTTCCATACACGAAAAAAGCTTGTCCTTAGGAACGGGAGCTTTGCTTCTTACGGCAATAAGCGGACTTTTTGTCCCCGTTATTTTTGCGGTTGATGTTAAAATGCGAACGGGCGAAATAAACTCGTTTTCGGCATAGGTCTTGCCTCTCTTGCACGAAAAGCCCTCAATTTTTGTTATTTCTTTGCCCTCGCCCTCAACACAAATGGTGCAACCCGTAGGGCAAACGGTACAGATAATATCCTTTTTCATATTACTTTACCTCCGTAACACTGACGGTTATTGACGAAACACCGTTCATTTTTATTGTAGCCTTTTCCATTTCGCCGGGGTTAACCTTTATTGAAGGCTTCTTAAACAAAACCTTATCGCCGTCACAAACGGTGATTTTTACCTTTTTCTGCGGTTTTGCAACACGGAAATAAAGGTTAACATCGCCCGAGCACGGAACTACCCTTTGCGGACAGACATAACGGACATTTTCGCCCAAAGTAACCTCTATCGCTTTTTCGTCTTTTAACTTGCCTAAAGCGTAAAGGGCGGCAGACTCACCCGCTTTTGCCGACTCTGCCGAAACATTATCGACAAGGTCGTTAACATGAACAACATTGCCACAGGCAAAAATGCTTTTTATTGAGGTCTGCATATACTGGTTAACCGTAGGACCTTTGGTAATCGGGTTAAGTAAAACACCCGCCTTGTCCGAAAGCTCGTTTTCGGGAATAAGACCTACGCTTAAAAGAAGTGTATCGCACTCGATTTCCTGCTCGGTACCGCTAATCGGCTTTTTGTTTTCGTCAACCTTTGCTATAACTACACTTTCTACTCGGTCGTTACCCTTAATGTCTACTACCGTATGCGAAAGCAAAAGCGGAATACCGAAGTCGTCAAGACACTGAACACGGTTTCTCGTAAGACCTGCCAAAAAGTCCATAAGCTCGACAACCGCCTTAACCTCGGCGCCCTCAAGGGTCATACGCCGTGCCATAATCATACCGATATCGCCCGAGCCTAATATAACAACCTTTTTGCCGACCATTTCGTTTTGGCGGTTCATAAGTCGCTGTGCCGTTCCGGCGGTATAAACACCGGCAGGGCGGGTGCCCGGAATTAAAATATTTGCTCTTGTTCTTTCTCTGCAACCCATTGCAAGAATAATGGCTTTGGCATTAACAGAACAAGCGCCGTGTTCTTTGTTTATTAAGAAAACACTGTTTTCTTTAACTTCGAGGACCATACTGTTAAGAAGAGTTTTAACGCCGCACTCTTTGGCTCTGTCGGCAAATCTTCCGAAATATTCGGGGCCCGTCAACTCTTCGCCGAACAGCTTAAGACCGAAGCCGGGGTGTATACACTGCTGTAAAATACCGCCTACGGCTTCGTCACGCTCAACAATTAAAACATCTTTTGCGCCGCTGTTTTTAGCGGCAACGGCTGCGGAAAGTCCCGCAGGACCGCCGCCTACCACGCAAACATCACAACTAATATTATACATAAGTAATACCCCTATTTAACCTTTCCGCAAACCATATAAGAATTTTCGTTGTTCTTTTTAACATCTTTAGGCTCAATTCCCAGTTCTCTTGCGATAATTTCTATAACCTTAGGACCGCAGAAACCGCCCTGGCATCTTCCCATACCGGCTCTGAGTCTTCTCTTTATGGCGTCAACGCTTGTAGCGGGAATAGGCGAATGAATCGCATCTACGATTTCGCCTTCCGTTACCGTTTCACAGCGGCAGACTATGTTTCCGTAAAGCGGGTTTTCGAGAATTTTCTTATGCTGTTCTTCGGGGGTTAACTCGCAAATTCTCGTAATACCCTTTCTCTTGCTTATAAAGTTTTCCTTAAATTCCATTTTAAGGCCCATATTCTTTAAGAGATTTGCAACATAAGTTCCGCACGAAACGGAATTTGTAAGTCCCGTAGAACGAACGCCCGAAAGATTTACATAATGCTTACAGTCGTCATAGGTGTCTATGTTAAGACCATCGGGGTTTCTGGCGGCACGAAGACCGGCAAACTGCGTAATCGTATCGTTAAGCCTTACATTCGGAATTAACTTTTTAACATCTTGGCTTATTGACTCAAGACCTTCGGTGTTTGTCGATTTGTCGAGCTTGTCCGATATGTCTTCGGCAGTAGGGCCTACAAGCATATTACCGTGAATGGTGGGGGTCATAAGCTTACCCTTTGTCGTAGCTGTGGGGATAGGCAAAACAATGTGGTTTACTTTGCAGCCCGTATTCTTGTCGAGTATATAAAACTGACCCTTTCTCGGGATAACCTTATAGTCGTCCTTTCCGACCATTGCGGCAACCTCGTCACAGTAAAGACCGGCGGCATTAACTATGTAATCGGCTTCTATATATCCTTTTGTCGTTTCTGCGCCTAATACTCTGCCGTTTTCTTTTTTTATTCCCGTTACCTTTGTGTTAAGCAGGAACTTTGCGCCGTTTGCAACCGCATTTTCAGCCATTGCAACAACATAAATAAAAGGGTCTATGATACTTTCTCTCGGTATGAAAAGACCGCCCTTAACATCGGGGTTAACATTAGGCTCCATTTCCAAAACCTGTTCTCTTGAGAGAAATTCTATATCATAAACCTTGTTTTTGAATGCTTTTTCTTTAATGGCGGGAAGCTCGTTAAGCTGCTCGTCCGTAACGGCAGGAAGAACTGCGCCTATTCTCTTAAACGGTATGTCAAGGTCGCTTGTGAGCTTGTCATACACGGGGTTTGCGGAAACAACAAGCTCGGACTCGAGTGTGCCCGGCTTTGCATCATATCCCGTATGAATAACAGCGGAGTTACTTTTAGAACAGTCGCCTCCGACATCTTCACGCATGTCAACACAAACCACATCAAGTTTGTATTTTGTAAGTTCACGGGTAATAGCCGTTCCGACAGCACCCGCACCGACAACCAAAACATCAGTTTTCATAAGCGTACCCCCAAAAATAATGTTGTAAACCTTAAAAGATTGTTATAAAATTATCATACAACAAAACACCACAAAAGTCAACAAAACATCACAAAAATGTTGAAAATTTTTTTAATTTATGATAATATCGGGGTAACGGCAAAAGAAAGGGGACGCCTATGTTATCTGACTCAAGACAAAACTTTATAAAAGAAGCCGCCTTTCGTGACGGCGAAGTTATAATAAGTGATATTGCCCAAGAGCTCGGAGTTTCGCTTGAAACGGTGCGCAGAGATATAAATGCGCTCTGTTTGGCGGGTGTGCTTTCCAAGGTTCACGGCGGTGCCGTTCCCGCACTTATTAACGAAAACGAGTACGAAAACAAGTACAGCGAGAGAAAAAACACAAACGGCATTGTAAAAAAACGGCTCGGCTACCGTATAGGAGAGATAGTAAAAGACTGCAAAACGCTTTTTTTATCTACGGGTACTACGGTCGAGTCAATAGCGAATTTAGGCACAGGCCCTATAAAAACAACGGTTATAACGAACTCGGTCGCAACCGCCGAAACACTGTTAAATACGGCGACCGACAGCAAATATTTAGATGTTGTTTTGCTCGGCGGACGGGTAAACGCCGAAGAGCATTTTACCTATGGCTCGGAGGTTGTTTCGGGCATTAAAAAGTACCACGCCGATGTTGCGGTAATAAGCGCTGTCGGAATAGACGAAAAGGGCGCCATGTGTGCGTCTGCCGAAGAGGGCGCCGTAATAAGCGAAATGGTAAGAGCGTCTTCGAAGGTTATTTTGGTGGCGGACAGTACGAAGTTCGGCAAAAAGTCGTTTTACAGGACCTGCCCCGTAAACAAAATAAACAAAGTTGTAACTGACGGAGAAAACCCGCTTTCGGAAGCAGTTTTGAAAGCTTTTAAGAAAGAAAAAGTAAAACTCGAAATAATTTAATCTTTAGGGTCAAAAAAACATATATTTATATATGTTAAATCATTGACAAGCGATAATGTTTGTGCTAAAATTTATCTATCGGTGTGCGAAAAACATCGTTTTTTGGCATATCAGACTTAATTGAAAGAGGATTTTTACGATGAACGAGAAAAAATGCGCAAAGAAATCTATTCTCTTCAGCCCCGGCCCCGTTATGGTAGAGGCTCCCGTTCGTAAGGCTTTAATGCATTACGATATTTGCCATAGAAGCCCCGAGTTTGAAGAAATGTTCGCAAATGTTCAGGAAAAGGTTAAGCGTCTTTTTCAGGCGGACGACAGTTATTATTCGCTTATAGTATCGGGTTCGGGCACTTCGGCTAACGAAACCTGCTTAAGCTCCGTATTTAAGGGTGACGATATGGCTCTCCTTCTTAACAACGGTGTTTTCGGCGGCCGTTTAGACGAAATTCTTACAAAGTATGAAGTTCCGACCGTTCGCCTTGAATTTGAGTGGGCAACCATGTTCGATATGGAAAAGGTTGAAGAAGCTCTCAAGGAAAACCCGAAGATTACATATATTTGTATGGTATTCCATGAAACAAGTACCGGTATGATTAACTCGGTACACGAAGTAGGCGAGCTTGCAAAGAAATACGGCAAACGCTTGTTTGTTGACTGCGTAAGTGCTGCCGCAGGTCAGTTCATTGATGTTGTTAACAACAACATTGATATTTGTACATCTGTTGGCGGTAAGTGCCTCGGTGCTTTCCCCGGCGCTGCTTACATCTGCGCTAAGAAAGATTTGCTCGACAGCGTTCCCGCAGAGCAGGGCAAGAATGTTTACCTTAACTTAGGTAAGCACTATGATATTGCAAAGTCTAACCATCAGACTCCGAACACCCCGAATGTTACATTGTTCTGGGCTTTGGATGCCGCTCTTGACTGGACTCTTGACAGAGAAACCTTAAAGGGCAGAGTTGCAAGATATAAAGAATGCGCAAAGATTTTGCGTGACGGTATGAAGGAAATGGGACTTAAGTTCCTTCTCCCCGAAGAGCAGATGGCAAATACCGTAACATCGGTATTCCTTCCCGAAGGTAAAGATGTTTCCAAGTTCGTTGCCGAAATGGCAGAAGACGGTTACACCGTTTATCCCGGCAAGGGCAAGTACTTCGTTATGATTATGTTCCAGGTTGCAAACATGGGCGCTATCTATCCGAAGGACTGCTACAAGTTCCTTAAGACTCTTAAGAAACACATCTGATAGAAACACTAAAACTAAAGGACGGTCAAAAGACCGTCCTTTTTTATATGATTATTTTTTAATAGTAAAAATCGCCTTCGGGTAATTTTCCGCCTATAAAGGCAGGGTTTTTATCGAATAAAACCTTGTAAAAGTTTTGGGCGCTTTTTTTAAGCTCGTTTCCCGTAACCGAAACGATATTACAATTAGGTATCGCTTTTTTTGCGATATTTTCGTCAACAATGCCGTATTTGCCTACGAGCTTTGCGCCGTTTTCGGGGTCGCCGTTAATAAACTCGGCACTCTTTTTATAGCCGTCTAAGAATGTTTTAACGGCTTCGGGGTTTTTATCGCAAAACTCTTTTCTTGCAAAAATACCGGCGGTGATAAACTCACTTTTTTTGTCCGCCTTTTCCCATTCGTCAGACAGGTCAAGACAAACATTAAGACCGCTTATTTTAGATTTTGCAACCGTAAGATACGGCTCGGGCAGTACGCAAATTATGTTTTCGCCCGAAGACATAAGCCCCAAAATTTCGGACGGCTCGTTCTTAAATATGATGTTAACATCTTTTTCGCTGTCTAAACCGTTCTTCTCTAAAATGTGGCGGAACGCATACTCGGGTACCGAGCCTTTGGCGGTCATATAAACGGTTTTTCCCTTAAGGTCGAACACCTTGTTTACGGTTTTTTCGCCGTTTTGTGCGACATAAACAACACCTAAAGTAGAGACGCCGAGCATTTTAACCTTTTTGTCCGTCTTTGAATACAAAACAGCGCCCAAATTACTCGGAACTACGATTATATCAATATCGCCCTTAAGAAATTTAGGCGTTAATTCGTCTGCGGTACCTGCGAGAGTAAAATCGTAAGTTTTTTCGTCCGAAGACTCGTCTTCGTCAAGCATTTTTACAAGTCCCATCGCCGTAGGCCCTTTAAGAGCACCTATGCGGACCTTTTCGCTCTCTGTATTTTTTTCGGTGTTTTGACTGCCACAGGCGACAAGCGAAAAAGCAAAGGCAAAAGACAGTAAAACTGCAATAATTTTTTTAAGATTCATAAGAAATTCCCCTTTTCCGCAGACAAATTTACCATAAATCATAAAAATGTTGCGTTGCAAATGCAACAAAAGGCAGAAAGCCGAGTTGTTCTCATTTTGCAGACAATTAAAAAAAGACGGATTACCCGTCTTTTTCGGTATTTCTATTTTGGTTTTTAACATTTTGTCCTTAACATCGAGCTTAAACTGTCGCCAAGCATCTTTGTTTTTAACATAGTATTTAGGACAGTCTTTACCCGTTATATCGTAATGTCTTATAACATCGTTAAAATTAAGCCCCGAGTTTTTGCAAAGCCAAGCGGTAAGCTTTACGGCAGAATCGTATGCTTCCTTTGAAAACTTACCCGATTTATCCTTATGGCAAACCTCAACCGATATAGTATCAATGTTGCGGTTGTTACTTGCCGCCGACTTTTCATTTATCGGCAGACACTGTATTATTTCGCCGTCAATACCGACAACGAAATGCGAACAGACCTCGGTGTCCTTTTGCGCAAAATAATCACGGTTGTTTTTAGCCGTTGTACCTGGGTTTGCCGTATAGTGAATAACTATATTTTCGACCGAGCTTAGTTTTTCGCCCGTTCTTGCCTTACCCTTTTTTATGTAGTCCTTTTTAACATAATCGGGGAGATGCGTTGTCCTTACATTAAGGTCTTTTCCGATAAAGTAGATGCCTTTTCCGTTTGAAAGGCGGTCGACCGTCACAAAAAAGCCTAAAACGAGAGCGATACAAACGGTTAAACACAAAATAAATTTGACTGAGGGGCGCAGTTTCCTGCGCCCTGACTTTTTATTCTTCAATTTGCTCTACACGACCTTCTAAATCTAAACTTTTAATATACGAAAGAGTTTCGGTATACTTATCGTCAAGAGCGAACGAATGCCACGCATAGTCGCCGTCTTTTACATATATATTAAGCGACATTTGCGAGTCTGAAGAGAACAAAGGCTCAAGATTTTTGGTGTTTAACTCTTTTTCGTAAATGTCTATAAGCTGTTTTGTTTCGCCGTATGTCATATAAGAGCCGTAAACGGAGTCGCTTTCTCCGTTTGCAAAATCTACCTGATAAGCGGCACTCTTTTTGGCTTCCAGTTTAGCCTTTAAGGTGTTAAAACGGGCATCTCCTTTGGCGATAGCCAAAATTTCGTCTTTTGCCTTACTCTTATCTAAATTGATTTCGTAGTTGCGGTCAACGGTTTTGCCCGACTTTAGCGTATATTCTATTCCTACATTAGCCGTAATATATTTGTTTTTACCGCTAAGCATTTTTTTGTCGTCCGTAAGCGCCTTATGAACAGCCAAAACCTCAGTGAAGTCACCGTCATAGTCCGCCTTAAAATCGTGGAGTGAAACGGTTGCACTTTTAATTTCCGATTTTTCGGGGAGATAGGTATTAAAGCCCGTAAGGTCCAATTTAACGAACAGTACACCGGCACACAAAACCGCAAATGCGACAACACCTAATATATGCGATTTTTTTAAGGTCTTAAAGCCTCTGTATGTTATCGCTCCGTAGGTTACGGCGGCAAGTACTGCGCCTATAAGTCCGAACAAAACGAACCTTAGCGAGTTTGCCGAACCGTCTGCAAAAACCGTGCCTATGGCATAGCTGCCGCAAATACTTATTATAACCGAGCAAACGCAGTACATATAGTTATATGCGAACGCCTTACCTGCCGATTCCGATTTTCTGTACTTAAAGAGTATTAAGGAGAAAAGGGAAGACGCAAGTATTAAAATAAGACTTTTTATTATAAAGCTTAAAACCGTTACGGTTATTTTCTTTGTAAATACGAGCGTGTAGAATGCGCCGAACTCATAGATAAACGGCGAAACCGCTTTTAACATTTCTCCAAAGAAGCCCTCACTGTAACCGCCCAAAAATTCTTCGCAAAGACTTTCTGCTATTACGGCTGTTATAATAAGTCCGCCGTTTACCGCAAAGAACGAAACGAGAAAATCGAAAACGCTCGAGGCGGACACAACGAATATTAATGAAAACGAGCTAATTGCCAAAAGCACCAATGCCGAATATCCGAAGTTTACAAAAACTCTTAAAATAAAGTCCGTATTTCCGCTTATTAACGCCGTAATTGCCAACGAAAGAGAACACAAGAAAACGGGAATTAAAATAAGGACATATCCCGAAAGCGCCTTTGATATAAAAAGACTTCTTTTCTTAACGGGTAAACTGTCAACCATATCGGACGATGAGCGTTTATACATATAAGAAAAGTTTGCAACATTAAAGCCTGTTACACCGATAGCGCCGACAACCGAAATGCCGTAAATAAAGGCGTTTATCCACGCCGAAAGCATCATTCTGTATTCTGCGGACGGGCAGTCTTTTAACTGCATTAACATATATACGGGACAAATAAGTAAAAAGCCTATCGAAATAAGCGCCATTATACCCGCATTTCTTTTTAAGGTAAAGCCGAAGAGATTAAGTGCGGGGTTTACCTTATTCGATGATGTTTTTGACATCATAGCCGTTGCCCTCCATTTCGTAAATAAATATTTCTTCTAAAGTAGGCTCTATACATTCATAGAAAACGGGGGAAAGTCCGCCTATAAACTTTTCTATTTTTTCTTTGTCGCCACGAACTACGAGCGTGACAACCGAGCCGCTTCTTTCGATTTTTAAGGTGTTAAGCTCACCGAAAATTTCCGTTTCGGGAACATTCGTAAACACCGCCTGAATTTTATGCATATCGTTACAAAGATTTGAGATTTCGCCTGTTCTTAAAAGCTTTCCGTTATGGATAAGCGCAATATGGTCGGCAATGTCTTCAAGCTCTTTTAGATTATGCGAAGCGATAACAACGGTTAAGTTGCTTTCCTCTATGGCAAGGGAGAGAATGTTTGCAAGTGTTCTTCGCATAACAACATCGAGTCCGTCAAACGCCTCGTCCATAAGAAGATATTTAGGTCTTGTCGATATAGCCAAGATTAAAGACGCCTGACGCTGCATTCCCTTAGAAAAAGACGAGATTTTTTTGTTTTCGTCAAGCGGGAATATTTTAAGCATATTTTTATATGCGTTGTAATCAAAGCTCTCATATAAAGACGCATAAAATTTTGCCATTTCTTTTAAGGTGCTTTGATTAAAGAAGTACGGTGTATCACCTAAAAAGGCGATTTTAGATTTAATATAGGGGTTATCAAAGCTTTTTACACCGTCAACACCTATTACACCGTTGTCGGCTTTAAGTACACCCGCTATAAGCCTTAAAAGTGTAGACTTGCCCGAGCCGTTTGAACCCACAAGCCCGAAAATCGAGCCGTCTTTTATGGTGAACGAAACATTGTCGAGTGCGGTAAAGCCGTCAAATTTTTTTGTAACACCGGTAGCGGTTATCATATATCACTTTCTCCTTTTACGGTTTTTATAAGTTCTTCCTTTGTAAGTCCCAAAGAAAGCGCCGCCTTTACGGCCTTTGCGAAATTTTCCGTTGCTTCGGCTTTTATGGCGCCGTTTACCGTTTCGTCATCGGAAATAAAAGAGCCTTTGCCCTTAACGGTACATATAATTTTCCGTTCTTCGAGCAGTAAGTATGCCTTTTGAACAGTGTTAGGGTTAACGGCGAGTTTTGAAGCAAGAGCCCTTACACTCGGGAGCTTTTCTCCGCTCTTCATAACACCGAGCGCCTTTAGTTTTACTATTCCGTTTACTATCTGTTCGCAAATGGAAATTCCGCTTTTGTAGTCGAGTTGTATCAATAAAGTCACCTCTTTTTCAAGTGTACTATTGCAATTAGTACAGTTGCATAATACACCCTTTTTTATTTTTTGTCAAGCAAATTTTCAAAATTTTGTATTTTTAGGCAAATTTGCGAAAAGATAAAAATGAAAAAAAGAAAGGAGTTTATTTATGAAAAAATTACAAGCATTACTACTTGCCGCCCTTTTGGCGTTACTGCCTCTTGCGGGTTGCAAAAATGACAAAGGCACGGTTTATTTCCTTAATTTCAAACCCGAATCGGCAGGTATTTACAACGAGATTGTAAAGGCATACGAAAAAGAAACGGGTGTTAAGGTTAAGGTTGTAACCGCCGCCGCAAACACCTACGAGCAGACCTTAAAATCGGAAATTGCAAAGAAAAACGCACCGACAATTTTTCAGGTCAACGGCCCTATCGGTTATAAATCTTGGGCAAAGTACTGCGAAAAGCTAAACGACTCAAAGCTTTATTCGTATCTTTCGGACAAGAGTCTTGCAATAAAAGACAAAGAAAATGTTTATGCGATACCCTATGTAATGGAAGGCTACGGTTTAATTTATAACGAAGAGTTAACCGATAAATATTTTGCCCTAACGGGACGCAACAATAATTATTCTTCAATGGAAGAAATAAACAACTTTGCGGCACTTAAAACGGTCTGCGAAGATATGACCGCCAAAAAAGACGCACTCGGCATAGAAGGTGTTTTCGCATCGACTTCGCTTTCGTCAGGCGAAGACTGGCGTTGGCAGACGCATCTTCTTAACATTCCGCTTTACTATGAATTTTCAAAAAATGACGACTATCCCGACCCGACACTTGCGGGACTGAACGCCAAAAAAATAGATTTCCGCTACGGTGAAAACTTTAAGAACATTTTCGATTTATATACCGACAACTCTGTAACCGAAAAAAAGCTTTTAGGCTCTAAATCGGTTGAAGACTCAATGGCGGAATTTGCGCAAAGAAAGGTCGTTTTCGTTCAAAACGGAAACTGGGCTTGGTCGCAGATTAACAATGTTTCGGGTAATAAGGTTAAAAAAGATAAGGTTAAATTTTTACCCGTTTATATGGGAATTGACGGCGAAGAAGAGCAGGGACTTTGTATAGGCACCGAAAACTATCTTGCCATAAACAAAAACGCTTCCGCCGAGTCGAAGAAGGCATCGCTCGACTTTTTAGACTGGCTTTTCTCTTCGAAAACGGGCAAAAGATATGTTACAAAAGAGCTTAATTTTATAACACCCTTTAACACATTTACCGAAAAAGAGCTTCCGAGCGACCCGCTTGCAAAAGAGGTTATAAGATATCTAAACGACTCGGAAAAAAAGACAATTCCGTTTGTTTTCGCATCCTTCCCCAACGAAACATTTAAGTCAGATGTCGGAAGTGCGCTTTTAAGTTATGTTCAGGGTGATATTGACTATGAACAGGTAGCAAAGAGTATTGCCGACAGCTGGAAAAGAGAAAGGAAATAAATGAACAGAGGCATAAATAAGCATTTCCCCGTTTTTGTTTTGCCGACACTTTTGGCATTCCTTATTGCCTTTTTAATTCCGCTTGTTATAGGTCTTTATTTGTCCTTTTGCGACTTCAGAACGGTAAGCGATGCGGTTTTTGTCGGAACGGAAAATTATGTTAAGGCTTTCAGCATAAACAAAGATTTTGTAAATTCGCTTGTCTTTACCGTTAAATTTACCGTTCTTGCCGTAATTTCGGTTAATGTTTTGGCATTTGCTTTGGCGCTCATTCTTACAATGGGAATAAGGGGAGCAAATTTTCTTAAAACCGCATTTTTTATGCCTAACCTTATAGGTGGAATAGTATTAGGCTATATATGGCAGCTTATAATAAACGGTGTTCTTTACAATTACGGTGTTTCGATAACATCTTCGGCAAAATACGGTTTTATAGGTCTTATCATTCTTACTAACTGGCAAATGATAGGCTATATGATGGTAATATATATTGCGGGAATAAGTAATATAGACCAGAGCGTTTTAGAAGCGGCAAAGGTTGACGGCGCTTCTAAAATAAGGACACTTTTTAATGTAATTATCCCGTCTGTTATGCCGTCTGTTACAATTTGTCTTTTCTTAACGCTTACAAATTCCTTTAAGCTGTTTGACCAGAACTTGGCGCTTACGGCAGGTGCTCCGGCAAAGAGTACGCAAATGGTGGCGCTCGACATTTATAACACCTTTTACGGCAGAGTGGGGTTTGAGGGTGTAGGACAGGCGAAGGCGGTAATTTTTTCTTTAATAGTCGCCGCAGTAGCCCTTTTGCAGCTTTACTTTACCCGTAAAAAAGAGGTTGAAAACTAATGGAGAAAAAACCGTTTTACACCGTTATTATAAGCATCGTTCTGTTTTTGTTCGCCGCCGCCTTTGCTTTTCCCGTTTTGGTTGTTTTAATGAACTCGTTTAAGACTAAGTTTTCCATTAGTCTTACACCGTTTGTTTTTCCAAATAAAGAAACCTTTGCGGGAATAAGCAATTACACTTCCGGAATTTTGAAAACGGGTTTTTTAAGCGCCTTTTTCTACTCGGTTTTTATTACCGTTTTTTCGGTTGCGGCAATAGTTATCTTTACTTCTATGACCGCTTGGTTTATTGTCCGTGTAAAAAATAAAATGACATCGCTTTTATACTATCTTTTTGTTTTCTCTATGATAGTACCGTTTCAAATGGTTATGTTTCCGATGTCAAAAATGGCGAATGTTTTGGGACTTGACAACCCTCTCGGAATTATAATAATATATTTAGGGTTCGGTGCGGGACTTTCGGTCTTTATGTTTACGGGCTTTATTAAATCGGTGCCCATAGGCATTGAAGAAGCGGCGCTTATTGACGGAGCCGGTCCCTTAAGAACCTTTTGGCAGGTCGTTTTTCCGATACTGAAGCCTACCGCAATAACCGTTGCGATATTAAACACTATGTGGATATGGAACGATTATCTGTTGCCGTATCTTGTTATAGGAAGCGACTATAAGACGATACCCATTGCCGTTCAGTACCTTAAAGGCGGTTACGGTTCGGTTGATATGGGCGCTATGATGGCTATGCTCGTTTTGGCTGTCGTACCGGTCGTTATATTCTATCTTTTCTGCCAAAAATATATTATAAAGGGAGTGGCATCGGGTGCTGTCAAGGGATAATCTTCCCCGCCAAAGCGGAATACTTCTTGCCGTTTCGTCTTTGCCGTCACCGTACGGCATAGGCTCTTTCGGTATAGAAGCATATAAGTTTATTGATTTTCTTAAAAAGACAAATCAGTCATATTGGCAAATGCTCCCGTTAGTACCCTTAGGCGAGGGCAATTCGCCTTATAAGTCCCCGTCTTCCTTTGCAGGTGAAATTCTTTATATTGACCTTGATTTTTTGGTGCGTGACGGACTGTTAGACAAAAAAGATTTATCCGACAGTTTCCCTGACGGCTTTACCGATTACGAGAAAGTAAAAAAGTATAAAATACCGCTCATTAAAAAAGCGGCGCAAAATTTTGACACCGATAATTCCGATTATAAAGAGTTTTTAAGCGATAACGAATACTGGATAAACGATTACGCCTGTTTTGCGGCGGCGCAAAAGGTGTTTGACTGCGAAACATTAACAGAGCTTCCCGATGGCATAAAGTACCGTTTGCCAAACGAGTTAAACGAGTTTAAGGCGCAGTACGGCGATGTTATAGAGTTTTATAAAATTTCGCAGTACTTTTTTTACGCACAGTATTTTCCGCTTAAAAGATATGCCGAAAAATCAGGAATAAAAATAATAGGCGATATTCCGTTTTATGTTTCGCCCGACAGTGCCGATGTTTGGGCGCACCCCGACAATTTTGTTTTGGAAAGAGATTTTTCGCCAAAGCTTATATCGGGTGTTCCGCCCGATATGTTCTCGAAAACGGGACAGCGCTGGGGGAACCCCCTTTATGACTTTTCGTATCTTGCCGAAACAAAATACGACTTTTTATTAAAGCGCTTTGCCCACTGTCTTAACATTTTCGATGTTGTCCGAATAGACCACTTTAGGGCCTTTGCCGATTATTATTGTATAGACGCAAATGCCCCCGATGCGACTTCGGGTAAATGGTTAAAAGGTCCCGGTATGGACTTTTTCGAAACGGCAAAAGAAAAACTAAAAAACCTTAATTTTATTGCGGAAGATTTAGGCGGAGAAACGGACGAGGTTAAAAAACTCGTTAACGATACAGGCTTTCCTAATATGAAGGTTTTACAGTTCGCCTTTAACGGCACAAAGGATAACCCCCATTTACCGCAAAACTGCGGTGAAAACTGTGTTTTATATACGGGTACCCACGATAACAACACAATGCTCGGTTACTATAAATCTGCGCCCGTTTACGAAAGAGCGTTTGCCGACAGTGTTTTAAGAGAGTATTCTTTTTTGCCCGTTCCCTATAATTTTATAAAGTATGCGTACGACTCTAAGGCAAGGCTTGTTATAGTTCCCATGCAGGACATTTTGGGGCTTGACGAAAGCGCAAGAATGAATGTTCCGGGTGTCGCAAAGGGCAACTGGACATGGCGGTTAAAAAGTAACAGTATAACAGAAGAAATAATAAACCGCCTTATAAACCTTAAAAGATAAAAAAGACCGCTGTAGTTTATTACTACGGCGGTTTTAGTATTTGTAATATTGATTTTTGCAAAAACAATGTTATAATAAATAAAAAGACTTTTAAGGAGAACTTTTATGGAAAACACAATTTCAGGCGTTCGCAGAACGGTGCAGATTATCGGTATACTTATTTGCATTTTGTCAATAGCTGTAAGCGCATTTATTATTGTTGACGGACTTAAAGAAACCGCAGACGAAACACCCTATGCCGTCTTAATACTTGCGAATATTTCGGTTTTAGGTATCGGTCTTGCCTATTTTTTGGGCGGATTCAGTAAAAAGGACGCAGAATGGTTCAGATTCTTTATGATAGCCTTTGCCGGTTGTCAGCTTCTTAATTTTGTTTTGTCGTTTTTTATTACCGAAGTATCGACAACAGAATTTTTTGTAGGCTCGGTAGTTACGCTTTTGTGTTACGGCCACTGTCTTATTCTCGCCGAGGCTAAAGACTTAGGAAAGGTATGGAGCTTCATTTTAATGGGCTTCGTAGCACTCGCTTACCTTTGCTTCGCTTTCAGCACTTCGGGGCTTTTGGGCTTCGCAACGGCAGGAATGAGATTTATTATGGCGGTTATCGGACTTATTATGATTTTTGCAAAATATGTCGATAAAAAAGAGCGCTACGAAAACACCGCAAACAAATAAAGATGTTAAGGAATATTCGGAAAATGAAAAAAACTTATAAAGCGGTTGCGGTTTTTCTTTGCGTTTTGTGTTGTGTCAGCCTTTTTGCATCTTGTAAAGGCACAAAAGCGACTGTGGAAATTGATTGCGTATATTTAGGCGTTAAAAACAGCAAAAAAGCCACAAGAGAAGATGTTTTGAGCGATAAAAACGCCGTTTTCAAGTTTAAGGTTGACGGAAAAACAAAATATTATTGTGTTGACTGCGGCGAAGACAATTATACAATTCAAAACACACTTATGAACGGTTACGAATACCGTATTACCGTTAAAGGCGACAAGATTTTATCGGCAAGACTTTTAGACGGGTCTGCCGGTAAAGGCAAAGTAAGCGGCTATACGGCGGGAGAAAAAACGGTTAAAAATTTTTTGTCTTGCGCCGTTTCTCCTATCGGTAAGGCCTTGTATGTTTACGGCGGCGGCTGGAATTTTGAAGACAGCGGAAGCTCAACCATTGCAAGAACGATAGGCCTTTCTCCCACATGGGAAAAGTTTTATAAGTCTCAAGATTTTACTTACGACCACAAAAAGCAAACATATCCCGATAACGGTTGGAACGAATATTATTATGCAGGTCTTGACTGCAGCGGTTTTATCGGCTGGACGCTTTATAATACATTTAATACCGAAAGCGGTAAAGACGGCTTTGTTATGCCGTCAAAGAAAATGGCAAGTACATTCGGAAACGACAAGAAGTTAGGAAGCTTTGTTCACCCCGAAACAAAAGACTATGCGAAAATAATTAAAATGTTACACCCCGGCGACATTATAAGCATAGACGGACATGCTTATATCGTTTTAGGCACCTGTGATGACGGCAGTATGATTATAGTACACAGTACGGAGGTCAAGTCGGTATCGGGTGATAGCGGCGGCGGTGTGATGTTAAGTGCAATAAGCATAAACGGTGACGAGGACAAGTCCTGCAAAGCTTATAAGCTTGTTGAGGAAACAAACAGAAAGTACTTCCCCGAATTTGAAAAAAGATATCCTGCCGGTATGAAACCCGTAAGTTTATATTTCGATTTCCCCGAAGATTTGCCGATAACCGGAATTTTCACTTGGGACAACCCCGAAAACGGACTTAAGGACCAAGAAAACATAAGAAATATGTCGGCTGAGCAGGTGCTTGAAACAATATTCAGTTAATAAAAAATATTAAAGACCGTTTCTTTAGAAACGGTCTTTTGTTATTATAAAAAACAAATCAAAGTAAAGTTTTAAGCAATGTTTCTTGTTCTGTAGGCATTAAAGCGGCAGGGGGGATATCGAAAACGGTTTTGCAGCCGAAATCGCCGTTTTTGTTAAGTTTATATGCGGCTCTTGCGTATGACACAAGTACACTGCCCGTAAATTCGGGGTTTGAGTCGAGCTTTAAGCTAAACTCGACCGTATGACGGTTTTCGCCGTTTTCTCCCGTTACACCGGTTCTTATAACCGTTCCGCCGTGCGGTAAGCCCGAATGGTTTTTCTTAAGTTCTTCTTCCGACACAAAATGAACGGTTGTTTCGTAATCGGCAAAGTAATTCGGCATATTTTTAATTTCTTTTTCTATTCTTTCTATGTCGGCACCGTCACAAACGGCAACAAAGCATTCTCTTTTGTGCTTTTGTCCTGCGGTAAGTGTCGGGTTTTCGCCGTTTCTGACACTTTTAACGGCTTTTTCTATGGGGATAGTGTACTGCCGTGCGTCCAAAACACCGTCAATACGGCGGATAGCGTCCGAATGTCCCTGACTTACGCCCTTGCCCCAAAAAGTATAATCGCTTCCGTTCGGCAAAACGGCATTCATATATATACGGCTAAGCGAAAACAGTCCGGGGTCCCAGCCTACCGAAATTACGGCAACCTTTTTGCCTGTGACCGCCTTTTTGTCGGTGCTTAAAAAGTGTTCGTTTATTTTTGCGTGAGTATCAAAACTGTCGACAACATTAAAGTGCTCTGCCAAATAGGGTGTTGTCACGGGCAGGTCGGTAGCACTTCCGCCGCAGTTTATCAAAACATCAATTTTGTCTTTATATTTTTCTATGTCGTCAAAGGAGGCGACAAAAGCGTCTTTTGTTTTAATCTTTACGGTGTCGGGGCTTCGCCTTGTAAATACACCGACAAGAGTCATATCGTCAGCGTTACTGACGGCAGACTCGGCGCCTTTGCCCAAATTACCGTATCCTGCAATTGCTATTTTAATCATTTTTATCACCGAAATAAAGTATAACACATTTTTATTAAAACTTACAACTTAAAATTAAAATATTCTTTACCAAATATTAAAAATTTGATATAATACTTATATAATAGAAGAAACAAGATATATTTTTACGGAAAAGTTACGGTGATAACTATGGAACTTAACATAACCGAAGAAAATTACAAAGAAAAAAGAGAAGAATTAGTAAGACTTAATTCAAATATGTTAGGCCTTGTTATGAGAGAAAACGAGCTTAAAGCGGACTCTTATTTAACAAAGCTTAAAAAAGATTTTAAGCGTTCTTTCGGCAATAAAAACATTTACGATATGCCCGTTTTAACCGATATGAGCATAACGGAAAGTGAGCTTTATAAGTTTTTAATAAGACTTCCCAAAGGCGCCGATTTGCATGTACATGATATGGCGCTTTTACCCGCAGGTAAGCTTATAGACTTTTTATCTTTTAGGGAAGACTTTTATATAAATGCCGATAAAAAGTCATACGACTTAATTTATGCCGCCAAAAAAAGCGACAAAAAGGACGGATATATAAGCCTTAAAAAAGCCTTAGAAGACGGGTATTATACCAAAGAAGAACTAAAGTACAACTGGACGGTTGCTTCCGCTTGTGACTCGGCTCTTAATATTTGGGACTTTTTTGAAACTCTTTTTGACCGTCACGGCGCACTTTCGAGCAACCCTGAGTTTGCAAAGGAATACTATGAATATACATTTAGGTATTATGTAAACTCGAACATCTACCATATTGAAATACATAATATGTTAACCGAGAGCCTTGACGACAGTTTAGATTATGTAAGGGCGGTTAGGGAAGCATATTATGCGGTTAAAAAAGACTATCCGTTTTTTACGGTGCGGATAATAGGTGCGGGTGTTAAGTCGGACAACGATAAAATTCAAATGACAAAAACCTGCTTTCTTAATACCACACTTGCGCAGGAGCTTGTTAAAGACGAGTCTAACAAGGACAATATAACAAATTTTGTTATCGGGTTTGACCTTGTAAACGAAGAAGACACGAGTCTTCCTTTATATCAGTTTGCCGATATGCTGATAAAGGCAAAACGGCGCTATCCCGATATGAAGCTTTATATCCACAGTGGAGAGAGTCTTGACGCAAACAACGATAATTTGATAGACGCTTATCTTTTGGGCGTTTCGAGAGTGGGGCACGGGTTAAACCTATATAGGTATCCCGATTTGCATTCAAGATTTGTAAAATCGGAAATTTGTCTTGAGGTTTGCCCAATAAGTAATCAGGTTTTAGGCTACACAAAGGACATAAGAAACCACCCCGCAACCGAATATCTGCGCTCGGGTATGGCGATAGCGCTCTGCTCGGACGACCCTGCGTATATGGAAAACGAAACGCTTACAGACGATTTCTTCGCAGGTACTGTAGGCTGGGACTTGTCACTTGCCGACCTAAAGCAACTCGGAATAAACTCTATTATGTATTCGGGACTCCAAAACGAAGAAAAGTTTTCGCTTCTTAAAACATATAACGAAAAATGGAACGAATTTATCGAAGAAACAGTTAAAAACATATAAAATAAACCTACTAAAAAAGACTTGTCGCAAGACAAGTCTTTTTTTGCTTCTATTATCTAATTTTCGTTTTGTTTTTCGGCGTCATACTGCCGTTTGTGTATATATGTTTTATCGGGATATATTAAACCCCAAAAAATCACATCAAGTTTATGTAACACTTTCTTCTTAATTTTTGTAATACGCTTTATATTTTTCTTGTTATCGGAAAATGCGTAATTTTTATTTCTCGTTTCTTTGGGAATAATTTCGCTTTCCAAAAACTGCTTTATTGATTTGTTAGAAGATGAGGGAACTCTGCAAACAGTATCGTTTGTATCTTTTTTTACAAAAAAGAAATTGATGTCTTTGTTATCAAACACAGCATTGCTGTCTATAACAAACAAAATTTCATTTTCTTTGTTGTGTTTTTTGATTTCGTTAACTATAAGCTGATAATTTTTATTTATCCAGACAATCTCGCTTTCGGAAGCACAGTATCTTATGAAAAGAGTCGGCTTAGATATCGCCTCATAAAAAGTCTTAATTCTTCTTTGGTACTTTTTCTTTACCTTTCTATACTGAACACATAACGGCTTAAAGGGAACAAAATCGTGGTAAAAATGCAATTTATTTAGTTTGTCATAATAATAACCGCAATTATTATTGTATTGCAGTAAGTTTTTATAGTCCATAAATCCGTCAAAACGATTTTGAATTAAAAAAAACAACCGCGCTAAGCTATCCGATATTAACCAGTCAAACGGTCCCGAGTGCGACCTCAAACCGTATCTTTCCGTATCTTGCGCAACACCGCAAAAAAAGCCCAAAGAAATTATGTTAGACCACTGTTTTCCTTTTTGATAGCTAATAACTGATTCAGACGGCATCGTTTTTACTAATGTATTTTTCAAGTCCCGCCAACACCAACTTAAAACAAAATTTCGCTTACCGCAAAGACATTATAGACATTTTATGTCTAATTGTCAATAGAAATTTAATGTCTATCATATAATATTATCGGGTGATATTATGTGTTTGAACTTTGGAGAAAAAATCCGAGATTTACGAGAAGAAAAGGAATTAAACCAGACCGAACTCGGTAAAGCATTAAATATGACGCAAAGAAAAATATCATATATTGAATGTGGTAAATTCGAGCCGTCTATTGACGATATTAAAGCGTTTTGCAATTACTTTAATATTTCCTCTGATTATTTAATAGGCATCAAAAAAGGAATGAATTATCCTGAAAGATAAACCGCCGAACAGAAAATTTCTGTCGGCGGTTTTTTACGCTGTCACAATTTTTTATTTTTAGCTTTTCAGGACTTAAATTTTCGGTCACTCGCAGCTTTTAAGGGCAACACAAACGGCGGTATACTCTTTTTCGAGCTCGGAAAACATCTTAAAATAATCGTCAAAAGAATAATTGTCACGGTTTTGCGGACGCAGGGCATCGGTAAGGACTACTGATGCTTTCGAAAGTCTGTCAAAAGCAAGGTTAAGAGATACACCTTTAAGGGTATGCACAGCCGAAAATGCCGTTTCGGCATCTTTGTTATTCAGTGCGGTTTTCAGCATATCGAAGCTTTTGTCGGCGGGAAATTTCATAATAAACTTATAAACAAGAGAGTCATTCATAAGTCTTTGCAAGACATCGTTATAATTTCCGCCTATTTCGGCATAAAATTCTTTTACCGTCATACTCTTCTCCTTAATGCTTGTTATTTATGAGATACTGTCTGAACTCACTTTGCTCAAGCGGTTTTGAAAAATAATAGCCCTGAATATAATCACAGCCGAAAGCTTTGAGTATTTCAAACTGTTCTTTGGTTTCAACACCCTCTGCAACTGTCTTATGTCCCAAAGCGTGAGCGAGGGAAATTATCATTTTAACTATTTCTTTTTGCTTTTCTATATTGCGGACGAAACTCATATCAAGCTTAATAATATCCGTAGGAATATCACGAAGTGTGCCGAGCGAAGACTGTCCCGAGCCGAAATCGTCAAGCTCTATTTTTATACCTATATTACGAACGGCCTTAACCTTTTCGAGAATAACGCTGTCGTTTACACTTGCCGATTCGGTTATTTCAATATGAAGAAGCTTTGTATCTATGCCGTTTTTGTCGGCGGGGAGTAAAAGCGTGTCGGGAGTATCAAGGGAAAGCAAGTCTCTCCTTGATGCGTTAACCGAAACAGGAACAGGTTTTATTCCATCGTCTATCCAGCTTTTTATATCTTCGCATACCTTATTCCAAACATATAAATCAAGCTTTGTTATAAAACCGTTTTCTTCAAAAAGTGGTATAAAATCGGCAGGTGATAAAAAGCCGTATTCGGGATGTATCCACCTTACAAGTGCTTCCGCACCCGAAATTTCGCCTGTTTTTGCATCGTGCTTAGGCTGGTAATATACCGAAAACTGATTTTCTTTGAGCGCATCTTTCATACAGTCTTCTATTTTTTTGAGATGCTTGGCTTTTTCTGCCATTTCGTTGCTGTAAAATGCGAGTTGCATATCATAACGGCGTTTTACCGTTTTCATTGTTGCCGAAAGTCTTTCGCATAAAGCCGCAACGGGAACAGATATATCGACATCGGTATATACGGCAAATTTAAGGACGAAGTTATTTATCGGAGCGTTTTCGTGAATTTTCTCATTATATACCACGACTTCGTCTTTTACATCGGAATCACTGTGAACCCGCATAAGAATAAATCTGTCGCCGATATAACGGCAGGACATCAGCGCACCGAAATTACAAACCGAAATAACATTTCCGATATGTTTTAACAGCTTTTCGCCCCTTGCAACGCCGTAAAGCTCGTTTATATAAGAAAAGTCTTCAACATTTATCATTAACATATCAAACTTTTCGGTTTTGTTTTCGTCAGCATATCGCTCAAAATGGTGAATAAACGCATCTTTGGTATAAAGTCCCGAAACGGGGTCGACTTCGACCGCTTTAAGGGTTGCCATAGATTCGCTTAACCGTATTATTGCCTCTATCCGCCTTATGATTATTTTGGAATTATAAGGCTTAGTGACAAAATCAGAAGCACCCAAAGCAAGACATCTTTCTTCGTCTTCCGAAACGGTGCTGCCCGTTATTACGATTACGGGGACTGATGCTAATAATTCGTCCTTTCTTTGTTGCTCTAAGAACTCATAGCCGTTCATATTCGGCATCTGAACATCGAGCAAAACAAGGGACAAATCACGGTAGCCTTCCTTTAGCTTTTTCAGTCCTTCAACACCGTCTGCCGCTTCGGTGATTTCATATTTGTCTTCTAAAATGGTTTTAAGCATTTGACGGTTTATATCGTTGTCTTCAACTATCAAAATGCCCCGTTTCTTTTGGGCGACATAGGTTTCAAATTTATTTACCATGTTTCTTCTCCGCAACACACAATTATATCAGTCAACTAAAAGCCTTTTAATTTCCGACACGAGAACCGGAAAGTCAATCGGTTTGGTTGTATGGGCATTAAAACCTGCTTCAATTGCTTTTATTTTGTCTTCGTCAAAGGCATTTGCCGTCATAGCAACAATGGGAATTTTAGCCGCATCGGTATGACCTGATGCTCTTATGGCCTTTGCCGCTTCATATCCGTTCATATTCGGCATCATAATGTCCATAAGGATAACATCAAATGTACCCTTATCGCTGTTTACAAACATTTCGTAGGCGATTTTGCCGTCCTCTGCCGTTTTGACACTTGCTCCGGCGTCTTCCAAAAGTGCAACGGCTATTTCCATATTAAGCTCATTGTCTTCTGCAAGAAGTATTTTCAGTCCGTCAAGACTGTTGCCCGAAACGGTTTCTTTTTTCTTTTCATATAACGGCTTTTCGGAATTATCGACTTGGAGAGAAAGGTTTACCGTAAATTTGCTTCCTTGCCCCTTAACACTTTCAATGGCAATATTTCCGCCCATAAGCTCTATAAACTGTTTTGATATGGACATTCCGAGCCCCGTTCCGGTGTAATTCGCTCTACTGCCGTTGTTTTCTTGAGAAAACGGCTCGAAAATATGCTCGATAAATTCCTCGCTCATTCCGATACCCGTATCTTTAATAACGAACATTATTTGAGCCTTGCCGTCCGCATATCCCGTTTCAACTGCACTGAAATCGATGGTTCCGCCATCGGGAGTGAACTTTACGGCATTGCCCAAAATATTTATAAGCACCTGTCTTAAATGCAGAACATCAACAAAAACTCTCGTGTGGTCAACACGTATTTCGCAATTAAAATTGATGCCTTTTTCTTCAATTTGGCTCTTTACTATTGAATAGCAGTTATCGACAACTATTGCAATATCCGTGGCATCGTTTGATATAACGACTCTGCCGCTTTCTATCCGGCTCATGTCAAGAACATCGTTTACAAGGGAAAGCAAGTGGTTTGATGCCGTATCAATTTTATCTATATAATTTGCAACAGCCTCGTTCATTTCTTCCTTTCTTGCAAGTGTTACCATACCCATAATACCGTTTATCGGAGTTCTTATATCGTGGGACATATTTGCAAGAAATACACTTTTTGCGGAGTTTGCAGACTCCGCTTTTTCGAGCGCTTCCTCTATTTTGGCATGAGATTTTTCCGCTTCCTTTGCCTCATATACTGCGGCAAGATGCGCTTCCCGTTGTTTCGTAACATTAAAAGCATACATGGTTACGGCGGTAATCAAAAAGCCGAGAGAATAAAACGGGCCGTCAGGATAAAGCATCTGAAGAAATCCGAATGCCAAAGGCAAAGCGGAAAAAATAAGTGCCGTGCGGTAGGTATAAAGCCTTTCGGTTTTTCTCGAAAGAATCATTGATATAAGCGAAAAAACGATAATCGGAATATAATGGCAAAACTGAAGATAAAAAGAAACGGGACGCAAAAAGTTCGAGTGGTACACCGCATTTTCGTCAATGGTAAAGAAATATCCCGTTTTAAGATTTTGCAAAACGAGTGATAGTTGCGCTACTATCAAAGTATAGCGAAGACAGGTAAAGAAAATTCGCCAACCTTTATGTAGTTTAAGGGTTGAAAGAACGTATAACGAGCATACAAAAGAAGCAAAAGCCGCCATAAAATGAAAGCCGTAGGTTGAGATAACATAAGCCGTACGGTTTTGACCTAAATAGGGTGTGCCGATAATTCCCCATGCCGAATCAACAAGACAAAAGATAATGAAAAATCTCAGCGCATGGCAAAAATTGCGGTCAACGGTTTCCTTAAATTCCGTTGCCTTAACACGGTTTAGTACTATTGCGATTATTCCGGCACAAATAGCTCCTACATAGGCGTACAATAAATAGACATCCATTTTAAGTGTCAGCATTTTTTCACCCCTTAAAATACACTTTTCCTATTTACATTATAACAAATATTCACAAAATGTAAAGACAGATTAGTAATATTGACAGCGCCTAAAATTATACCGTAAAGCAAAACAAATTTACTTATAGAACTGCCGAAACAATAAACTAAACCGCCGAACAGTTTTCATTGATAGGTAAAAGGTAAGAGGTAAGAAGAAAATCAAGGCGCAAGCCTTGTATGTAATCAATCCGAAGGACATACACGCCGGCATACGATGCCATACAGCTTCGCTGACTACATACGCCTTACGGCGATTACATACCAATCCTTCGGACCGGATAAAAAATCCTCGTTCCGAAGAACGAGGATTTTTTGGAGGCACCACCCAGATTCGAACTGGGGATAAAGGCTTTGCAGGCCCGCGCCTTACCACTTGGCCATGGTGCCGAATATGTAATTTTTAGTTTATTAAAGGGCACTTAAAAGACTTTTAAGTGCCCTATGGAGCGGATTACGTGGCTCGAACTCGCTACCTCAACCTTGGCAAGGTTGCGCTCTACCAGATGAGCTAAATCCGCAGATGGTGCCTCCGGTCGGAATCGAACCAACGACACGGGGATTTTCAGTCCCCTGCTCTACCGACTGAGCTACAGAGGCAAATGGCGACCTGGATGGGGATCGAACCCACGACCTCTAGCGTGACAGGCTAGCGTTCTAACCAGCTGAACTACCAGGCCAAATGGTGGGAACAATAGGGCTCGAACCTATGACCCTCTGCTTGTAAGGCAGATGCTCTCCCAGCTGAGCTATGCTCCCACATGTAGCCAAGTTCGCTTAAAACTCACCGGCGACAAATAGCATTCTATCACAACAAAAAATAAAAGTCAAGCATTTTTTGTTATTTTTTTGTTTTGTTTTGACTGCAAACGGCAGTTAAGCAGTATACATTTTGGGCACCCGACAAAAGAAGCTGTTTTGCGCAGAAACTCAGTGTTGCTCCGCTTGTTTTAATATCGTCAACAAGCAAGACATTTTTTGCCCTTAGAGTCTTTTTGTGATAAAATTTATCTTTTGCATACAAAAACCGTTCGGCATAGGTCTTGTTGTGTTGATTTGAGCCTTTGCTTTTAGCGCCCAAAACATTTTTAACAAGCGGAATATCCTTGTTTTTTGAAACACCTTTTGCTAAAAGATATGAATGATTAAAGCCGTTTAGCACAAATTCCTTTTTTGACGGCGAGACAAAGGTCACATAATCGAAAGCAATATCTTTGTATTCCTTATTAAATGTTTCGGTCATATAAAAGGTCAAATAATTTGCATAATGCATTTTATTTGAAAGCTTGTAAGCATAAACAATATTTTTCGCACTGTCATTATTTATAAACGGGGAAACCACTTCGGAAAAATAAAACATTGTACTTTTACAGTCGCAGTCGGGCTTATATGTTCCGCAAAGTTTACACCGCTTCTTTGTATCGGTAAAGCGCAAAGAGTCAAGACAAGTGTCGCATAATTTGTTGTCGCTTTTAATAATCTTCCTGCAAGACATACACTTTACCGGAAAAACAAAATTAAAAGCGGTTTTATACAAAGACAACCTCATATAAGATTCTCTTTAAGCAAAGTGTATCTGAGAGTTTTTTTGTTGTTTGCCGCCATTTCACGGAAAATTTCTTTTTCGCCCACGATAATAAGCATCTTTTTGGCTCTTGTAATCGCAGTATATAATAGATTTCGGTACCTTAGTTTTTTAGGTACATTGTAAAGCGGGACTATACAACAGTTAAACTCGCTGCCCTGACTTTTATGCGTTGTTATGGCATAAGCAAGTTCGAGTTCGCTTACCTCGTCCGGCAAATAGGATGCCGTCTTGTCGTCATACCGCACCTTTACGGACTTTGATATTCTGTCAATTTCGGTTATAAACCCGACATCGCCGTTAAATATTCCCATTCCGTTTTCGCCACGGTCGGACTCAAAGACTATATTATAATTGTTTTTGGTTTGCATAACCTTATCGCCGACTCTGAAGGTTACGCCCTTGTTTATTATTTCCGTTTTTTCACTGCTTTCGGGGTTAAGTCTTGACTGGAGAATATTGTTAAGATTAACCGTACCCGTTTCGTAAAGTCTTGACGGGCAGATTATCTGTATATCGGAAACGGGGTTAAAGCCGTATGCCAACGGAAGACGCTCGGTCGCAAGATTTGTAACGAGCTTGGAAAGAGAAAAGCCGTCCGAAGAAGAAAGGAAAAATAAGTCACCGCTTTTATTGTTAAAATCAACCGGCGTTTCGTTAATAAGAGCATGTGCGGTTGTTACAATTTGGCTTTTTCCCGCCTGTCTGAAGACCTTTTTAAGGCAGACAAAGGAAAACTTTTCGCTTTCTATTATATCGTTTAAGATGTTACCGGCTTGAATGCTCGGAAGCTGATTTGAGTCGCCTACCAAAATCACCCGACAGTTAGGCCTCAGTGCTTTAAGTAAGCTGTCAAAAAGCATAACATCTACCATTGAGGCTTCGTCAATTAAAATGACATCGCATTCAAGCGGGTTTTTCTCGTTTCTTGAAAATTCGGGCTTATCTTCGTTGTTCCAGTCAACCTCGAGCAAACGGTGAATAGTCTTTGCTTCTCTGCCGCAAAGCTCGGTCATTCTTTTTGCCGCCCGTCCCGTGGGCGCCGCAAGGGCGATATCAAGTTTTCGCATCGTTAAAAGCTCGATTATTGCATTAAGGGTTGTGGTTTTGCCCGTTCCGGGACCGCCCGTAAGCACAAAAACTCCGCTTTCTACGGCGCTTTTTATTGCCTGACGCTGATTTTCGTGAAATTTAATTGATGTTTTGTTTTCGACATAATCTATTTCGAGGTCGTCAGCACCTAAAAGTCTTGTCGCATTCTCGTCAATGGACAAAAGCCGTGCCGCTATTCTTTCTTCAGCATAGTAGTATTCGTAAAGTGCCAAAAACTCTTTGCCGTTTACATTCCGACTTATAATTTCCAAAGTATCTGTAAGCTTTGTTAAGGCAGAAGCTACCGTTTCTTCTTCGCAGGAAAGAAGCTTCATTGCAACCGCTTTTACTTTCGCTTTCGGCAAACAGGTGTGACCGTTGGCGAGATTTCGCCTTAGAATATAGACAATACCCGCAAGTATGCGCCGTTCGTCATCGGGCGAAACACCGAAATCGAAAGCCATTCTTTCGGCTTTCTCGAAAGGAAGACACAAAGGCTCCTTACATAATAAATACGGGTTTTCTTTTATTTTTTCACATGCTTCACTGCCCAAATCGTTATACACCTTAACGCACGACTCGACACTTATCTGATAGGAAGAGAGCAAGAGCATAACATCCTTAACACCGTGCAGACGGTTATACTCTTCGCTTATAAGCAAAGCCTTTTCTGCGGTTATTCCCTTAATAAGGGATAACTCTTCGGGACTGTCTTTTATAATACTTAAACTGTCCTTGCCGAACCTTTCGACTATCCTTTCGGCAGTTGCGGGGCCGACACCCTTTATTATTCCCGAAGACAAATACCTTAATATACCCGCTTCGGTTTTGGGCGCTTTTCTAACGAAGCTTTTAACCGAAAACTGTTCGCCGTAAACGGGATGTATAACAAAATTACCCGAAAGCTCTACACTTTCGCCCTCAGATAAAAAGGGGAGTGTTCCGACAACCGAAACGGTGTCGTTTTTTACCCTTAATACCGCAACGGTGTACCCGTTTTGTTCGTTTCTGTATGTAATTTTTTCGAGAGTTCCTTCTATTTTTTCTTCCGTTGTCATTTTAATCCCCTAAATTGCATTTATAACATTTGAAAGTATGCATGACGGCACTAAAATAATGTCGTTTTTGTAAGCAAAATCTTTAATAAGGCATAGCGTTTCTTCGCTTAAGGCGTCCGTAACGGCAACAAGCCTTTCGGCAAAGTCTTCGCCCATCCAAACCGACTGCGTTACCATATACTTTAACTGCTCACCCGCTTTTTCTTCGGTTAAGTAAACGACATACGCAGTTTTATTTTTGCCCTTTTCGGAGTATATATGTGCCGCAGTACCGTGAATGAATTCGGTAAGTCCCAAAAGAGCAAAAAGCATAATAATAACAATAAAAAATGCTTTAATCATAAAAACCACCCCATACAGTATATGCAACGGGGTGGTATAAGTTAATTATTTGGCTGCCAAAGTTACGGAGGCGCTGTAGGTGCCTATTTGCCAGAAGTTAGTATATTTGTCCGATTTAATCGTTACATCTGCGGTACACTGACCCGCCAACTTCTCGCTTAAATTGATTTCGGCATAAACATCGCCCGACCTTATTTCGTCTATTACGCTTTTAGGTCCGCAAATCTTGACATTTTTAACGGACGGGTTATTCTTAACCGTAAGGTCTGCCGCAAGAGAAGAATATTTTACATTCGTTACGGTAATATATTTTTGAGCATAACCCGAAACATCAACCGTCACCTTAAATTTGTCTATATTATCGAAGATATGAACACCGTCCGGCAGAGCCGCTTCAACCTCGAAAACGAAATTGTCGGGTGTTATCTGCCTTAAATCAATTTCAGAAAGCGTTATTTCGGTAAGTGCCGAAACAACATCGGGTGTACCCAAAACGGTGGCAACCGTATGGTCTACACGGTAAGAAATGTCCTGAGCCTTTAAGCCGCTCGGAAGATTTGAAAATTTCGGAACCACATTTAAGGTGGCCTTTTTGGAGATAGGCTGTGTCACCTTAACCGATACGAAGCTTAAGCTGTAAAGCGTTGACTCGACTTTTTCGTTGTCGCCGTCATAAATCTTGCCGTCCGCCGTAAAGCGGTACAAAATCTTGTCGTTCTTGCCGTAAAGAACTATGTCAGAGTCATAGGTCTGCGAACTCGAAAGCGGTTTTGACTTGTCCGCTTCGGCAAGTGTTCCTACAGAAACGATTTTCTCCATTTCGCTTCTCGGAGCCTTTATTGTTATCGTTCTGTTTTCTTCGTCACTTATAATCGGGTCTTCCGCAACAAGACCGTTTGCGGCGCTGACACCCGTTATTTTGGGAACTAATGTAAAGTCCTTAGTGTCAATGTAATCGAATGTTACATCTATTCTTGACGGCTCAATGGAAACAAAGGTGTATCCCTTTTTATTGTTTTTTTGCGTACCTACAACCGATAAAGAATAGGTGCCGGGCTCGGTTACCTCGTTAACCGAAGCCGACAAGGTAAAATCGTCAGGTTTAACACCGCTTACTATATAGTTAGGACCGCTTATTTTAACGGTGAATTTTTGGTCCATATAATCTGAAACAACACCGAGTCCCAATTTTCCCGCCGAAGTGTTTTCGGTAGAAATACTAACGGGGATACCGGTAAAGGTTTCTTCTCTTACGGGGTTTCTTACTATCATGGCAACAAACCAGATTATAACGGAAAGCAGTACCGAAACGACAACAAGAAAGCGCTTGTTATATATTAAGTTTTTAAGGTCAATTCTTTTTGTCTTCATTTGTTTCGCCCTCGCTTTCCGAATTAGTGTTCTTCTTTTGGAAAGGACTTACCGATTTAAGAGCCGAAAGAATTTTACTGTCTTCCTTGTTAAGTTCGGACTCGAGCAAAATGTTTTTAAGCTCTTCTGCCGCCGAAACACCGTTGTAGCCTCTTCTTATTTCGCCGTTTTCAACTATCGAAATATTTCCCGTTTCTTCGGAAACAACCAAAACTACCGCATCGGAATTTTCGGTCATACCGATAGCCGCTCTGTGTCTTGTTCCCAAATCGGAAGAGAAAAACTGGCTTTGAGTAAGCGGCAAAATACAACCTGCCGCATAAATTTTTGCATCTCTTATTATTACCGCACCGTCATGAAGCGGAGCTTTCGGGAAGAAAATATTGTTTACAAGAGCGCTCGTGCTTTCCGCATCGATAACGGTACCCGTGTTTATTATTTCGCCGAGCTGTGTTTCACGCTCGAAAACGATAAGAGCGCCGATTTTGTTTTCCTGCATCGTTCTTGCCGCTTTTCCGACAGCTTCGATACAGTCATATAGTCTTTGGTCTTTGTCACCCAAAAATTTCGTTTTGCCGAGCTTTGTCTGTCCTACTCTTTCGAGTATTCTTCTGATTTCGGGCTGAAAAACAATTGCGGCAACAACGATTGCCGAGTTAAAGACAACCGAAAGTATCCACTGCAAAACCGCAAGTTTCCACCAAATCGCAACAAGATAAACGATTACCAAAACGGCAATACCCTTAACAAGCTGACCCGCTCTTGTTTCACGCAAGAAAACAAAAGCGTTGTAAATTAAAATCGCAACAACTGCGATATCTACAATATCAAGGATACGAATATTAGAAAGCGTTGATAAAATTTGATTCCAAAAAGTGTATAACCCGTTATAAATATCGTTAAACAATACTGACACCTTTCATCGTTCCTTTTCTTTAGTTTATATATATTTATTATATAATAACATATTTTTTTTACATCTTCAACAACATTTTGCCCATTATTAAAATTTACTTATAACCCGCAAAAAATATTTGGCTTCAAAGAGCGTGTTAAAATAGGCAGGTGAAATTCTTACCGTTCCCGTTTCTTCGGTGCCGAGCTTTTCGTGGGCAAGTTTAGAGCAGTGAAAACCGCCCCTTACGGCTATACCGTTGGCGCTTAAATACTCTGCCGTTTCTTCGCTGTGCGTACCCTTTACATTAAAGGACAAAACGGGAGCGTATTTGTGCATTTCGGGAAAAGGCGTATACAGTATTATGTTTTTATTTTCTTTAAGACCGCCGTAAATATGCTGTATCAAATTAAGCTCGTTTTTATAGATGCTTTCACGGTTCTTTTTTCTTACAAACTCTGTACCTGCTTTAAGCCCCATAATGTTTGGCAAGCTAACCGTTCCGCTTTCAAAGCCCTCGGGGAAAACGGGCTCCTGCGTTTCTTTAAGCGAGTCCATACCGTTACCGCCTTCGGTTAAGGTGTTTTTTATTTCTTTGTTTGCAATTAAGACTCCCGTTCCCATAGGCGCATAAAGTCCCTTATGACCTGCGATACAAAGAAAGTCTATATTCATTTTTTTAATGTCAATAGGTATAACTCCGCCGCCCTGCGCTGCGTCAACACAAAAAAGTATGCCTTTTTCTTTGCATATTTTGCCTATTTTTTCGACAGGTAAAATTCTGCCCGTAACATTAGATGCCGCCGTAACCACCGCAAGTTTTGTTTTGTCTGTGAGTGCGTTTTTGAAATTTTCTACCGTTTCTTCGTCACTTTCCGGTGACACCGAAAAGGTTTTATAGAAAAGTCCCGTTTTAACTACGGGCCTTAAAACGGCATTGTGTTCAAGGTCTGATATGATTATTTCGTCATATTTTCCGGTAACACCTTTTATTACCGTATTAAGCGCTTCGGTACAGTTTTTGCAAAATATAACCGTTTCGGCGCCCGAGCCGTTAAAAAACGAGTTTATTTCTTCTCTCGCTCTATATAGGTTAACGGAACAAAACTGCGAGAGCGAATGTCCTGCTCTTCCGGGGTTTGCGCACATATTTTTAAGCGCATACCCTACGGCATTTATCACTTCGTCCGGCTTTTTGCCCGAGGTAGCGGCATTATCAAAATATACCGTAAAAACTCCCCCTTAATGTATTTCACTGAATTTTACATTGTTTTCTTCTAAAATCTTCTTTGCTTTTTCGGCATCTCCGTCAAAGCTTACAAAGTATCCGCAGCCGCTTTTGTTCTTGTCTTTTTTTCTTCCCATATATGCCTTAAAACCGTTTCGGTTTAATATTTCTTTTGCCTTAACGGCATAGGTTATGCTTCCGGTAAGTACTTCGTTATTCACCTTAAAGACTCTCCTTAAATATAAAATATCCGCCCATAACACAATATGCAAAACCGTTATTTGTTGCTAACCTTAAAAACAGTATTTATTTATGTAAATCGCTTGACAAAATAGGAAAAATGTATTATAATCGCATACATAGTTTTTCGTGGAAGGACAAAAATATGGAAAAAGAAACTTTTCTTGTTGTTAATGCAAAAGTTTTACCGAATGTTTTTGAAAAGGTCGTAGAAGCCAAAGAGCTTTTAAGCGAAAAAAAGGTTAAAAATGTTACGGAAGCGATTAAAGCCGTTGGTATTTCGAGAAGTGCTTTTTACAAATACCGTGACTCTGTTTACAAATTTAATTTAGCTGCCGAGAGTACGGTTACGCTTAAGGCTTCGCTTTCGGACAAGGCGGGAGTTTTTTCGGAGCTTACAAAAACGCTTTTTGAAAACGGCGCAAATATTGTAACCGCAAACCAAAGCTCTCCTAAGAACGGTGTTGCGAGTGTTACCATTACCATTGACACAAACAATCTTACCGTTTCGGTAGACGGGCTGATAAAAAAGCTTATGGAAAAGGGCGGAATTGTTTCGGTCAGAAAGGAATAAAAAGAAACAATGATAAATGTAGCAATTATAGGACACGGAACGGTAGGCTCCGGTGTTGCCGAGATACTGATTGACAAAAGCGAACTTCTTAAAAAGAGTTTAGGCGAAGAAATAAATGTAAAATACATTTTAGACATAAGAAAATTTGAAAACCTTTCTTACTTAAATAAGTTTACAGACGACTTTTCGGTAATATTAAATGACGAAAGCATAAAAACCGTTATTGAAACAATGGGCGGTTTAAGTCCGGCTTATGAATTTGTTTTGAGCTGCCTTAATAAAGGAAAGAATGTTGTAACATCAAACAAAGAGTTAGTTGCACAAAAGGGTGACGAGCTTTTAAGAGTTGCAAAAGAAAACGGTGTAAGCTTCCTTTTTGAAGCAAGTGTAGGCGGAGGAATACCGGTAATACACCCGCTTATCAACTGTCTTGTTGCAAACGAGATAACCGAGATTAAGGGAATATTTAACGGAACAACAAACTATATTCTAAATAAAATGATATTAGACGGGGAAGACTTCGGTGATGCGCTCAAAATGGCGCAGGACAAAGGTTTTGCCGAGAAAGACCCGACAGCCGACATAGAGGGCTTCGATGCCTGTCGAAAAATCTGCATTTTGGCAAGTATCGCATTCGGGCATCATATTTACCCGTCTGACGTTTCGGTTGAGGGTATAACCGATATTTCGCTTGACGATATAGATTATGCAAACTCTTTTAACTGTGTAATTAAGCTTATTGCTAAAGCAAAGAAGAATGAAGACGGTACGGCAAGTATTTCGGTTAAGCCTACGCTTGTAGACAGAAATTATGTACTTTCGCATGTTAACGGTGTATTTAATGCCGTTTCGGTTACGGGCGACAGTGTAGGCGAAGTTCTTTTTTACGGAAAAGGTGCGGGAAAAGAAGCAACCGCAAGTGCCGTAGTAAGCGATGTTGTAGAAAGTCTTAAAAGTAAGGCTCCTTCCGTTCTTCTTTGGGAGAGCGAGAAAAAAGGCTTTGTAAAAAATGACGACTCTGTCAAAGAAAAATACTTTGTAAAAGTGCAAGCTTTCGATTATAATGGTCTTATAGAAAGTGCCGAGAAGGTGTTCGGAAGCGACTTGTTCTTTATAAAAAACGAAGACAAAAAAGAAATCGCTTTTATGACAAATAAAGAAAGTTTTAACTCGGTAAATAAAAAAATCGGCGAACTTAAAGCCGACAAGATTAAAGTTTTAAGTACTTTAATGTGACAGTGTGGAGGGTAATTTATGTCACTTTATGTTAAAAAATTCGGCGGTTCTTCGGTCGCCGATGCAGAGCGTATTTTCAACGTTGCAAAAATAATTATCGAAGATTACAAAAAGGGAAACGATGTTATAACCGTTGTTTCGGCGCAGGGTGATACGACCGATGACCTTATAGAAAAGGCAAAGGAAATAAACCCCGATTCTCCGTCAAAAAGAGAAATGGACGTTTTGCTTACATCGGGTGAACAAATTTCCATAGCTCTTTTGAGTATGGCGATAGAAAAGCTCGGATATCCCGTTATTTCTCTTTTAGGTTGGCAGGCAGGGTTTAACACCGATTCAAACCACGGTATTGCAAGAATTAAAAATATCAATACCGAAAGACTCAGAGCCGAGCTCGACAAGAAAAAAATCATAATCGTAGCCGGTTTTCAGGGCATTAACAGCTATGACGATTTGACAACCTTAGGCAGAGGCGGTTCGGACACTTCCGCTGTTGCCATTGCCGCCGCGCTTCATGCGGACTGCTGTCAGATATACACAGATGTTGACGGTGTTTACACCGCAGACCCGAGAAAAGTAAAAACCGCCCGTAAGACTGACGAGATAACCTATGACGAGATGCTTGAACTTGCAACACTCGGAGCACAGGTGCTTAATAACCGTTCGGTTGAAATGGCGAAAAAATACAATGTTGAACTTGAAGTTCTTTCGAGCCTTGAAAAAAAGCCCGGAACTATAGTTAAGGAGAAGGTAAAAATGGAAAAAACACTTATAAGAGGCGTAGCAAAAGATAATGATGTTGCCGCCGTTTCGGTAATAGGTCTTAAGGATAACCCCGGTATCGCTTTCAAGCTTTTTGAAACATTATCAAAAGAAAAGATAACGGTAGATATGATTTTGCAGTCGGTAGGCCGTGACGGCACAAAGGACATAACCTTTACGGTAAGCCGTTCTCAGCAGGAAGAAGCCGTTAATGCAATTAAGTCATATAACGACATTCTTGAATATAAAGACTTTAAGGTTTATACTAATGTTTCAAAAATATCAATAGTAGGTGCCGGAATGGAAAGCCACCCCGGTGTTGCCACAAAGATGTTTGAAGCACTCTATGATGCGGGAATAAACATTCAGCTTATTTCGACAAGCGAAATAAAAATATCGGTTATCATTGACGAAAAACATGCCGATAAAGCAGTTTCGGCAGTTCACGATGCTTTCTTTTAACAGATAAAAAATTAAGGTGCATACTTTACGGTATGCACCTTTTTATTTGCCGTTATTAAAGCTTATCGCAGAAATTCTTTATTGATTCGTCATTTCTTGTATCAACATCGCAGGGCTTCTTTTGTAAATGCCAGTTTTCCGTAAGCTCGGAGGTTTCTCCCGCAGCTACACTCTTAAGTTCGCCTAATGACTCAAGCTCAATAAAGCCGTTGTTCGTGTAGGTTTCAAACGAGCAGCCGCCGTCCGGATATTTTGCGGTCGGGTGGAGAGTTTCGTAAGCCTTTGTGAACACTTCGTCACCCAAAACATAGTGAATTTTACCCTTGTTTATATCGAAGCCCAGTTTAACGGGTGTTGTTGCGTTAACATCTTGCTTTACGGTCATATACTTATTGCCGTAGTAAATTCTTTTGTCGCTTAAATCGGTATAGGGCCAAACGGAGATAATTCTGTTTGATAAAAGTCCCGTATCGTTGTCGTTCATCGGGATAATTGCGGTACCGCCCGTTGCCGACACGGAAAGTCCCCAAATTGCAAACTCCTTAGGCTCTGACGAGATGTTTTTAACTCTCATTATAACCTTCATATCGGCACTGTTTTCGCTAAGCTTTAATTCGAGAGTTTTTTGAACACCGTTTTCCGTTTCGGGCTTCGGCTCAAAAAAAGCGCCGTCCTTTGTTACGGTATAATTTACCTTGTCGCAGTCGGGATAATAGGTTTCGGGATAACTTTCGGGCGATATCCAAATTCTGTGACCGCCGAAATTCTCGAATGCCTTACCTTTTCCGAAAAACGCCTCAAACTTTTCGTTTGAGTCTTTGCCGAAGAATGCACGGTTATCGTTCATAATGTTTTGGCTTCCGATAAAGCCGAATGCGATAACACGGGGGCCTACATCTAAGGTAACACTCGCTTTAATTATGCCGTTGTCGAGCGTTAAAACTCTTCCGTAGTCCTTGTAATTTTGTTCTTCCGTTACTTTAATCATCATATTCACTCCGTTTTAATAATTTTGTTGTATATTCAAGACCGCAGGGAAGCGGTTCTTTAAAAGACAGAGCATAAATATCGGTGGCTCGGCTTTCGGTTTCGAGCACCTTTAAGGCGTCTTCCCCAAGCGCTTTAATGTCGGACACTTTTGTGACAACGGGGCATAGCGAAACGGTGTTTCTTAAAGTTTCAAGTCCACTGTCCGAAAAGCCCAAAACCCTTACATAAGGCGGGGTTTTCATAAAGAAAGAATTGTCGAACCCGAGCGCCGCCGACAAGACGAGCCGTCTTACTCTTGATAAGGTATAGCGTTTGCTTTTAATCATATTATACAGCTCTTCGAGGCTTGTTGCAACCTTAAGCGAAAAATAAAGTTTATTGTCGAGCCCCTCGCCCATGTCGGGCAAATTCTTAAAATCTTCCGCCGATTTTGTTCTTAAAATGCCCAAAACCGTTCTTTCGATATTTTTAATATCGGCACAGTTTTTGTCGGTTATACTGCCCCTTAAAAATGACGGCATAAATCTCTCGGCATAGGCGGTATCACCGGTTAAAATCTTTTCTCTTAAAAAGGAAGACGAAACGAGATTTGCCGAAACATAGGAAGAGTCGTGGGGAGCACCCGCTCTTTTAACAGCGGTAAATTTAATGGGCAAATTTAATTTTTTTGCGGCGATAATATATTCTACACCTAAATTATCGTTAGGTCCCGAAAGTATATTTTCTTCGGCGCCTAATAAAACCGCCGCCTTTTCTCTTGCCGCCGCAAAGGTTACACCCGTTTTTATTTCGTTTGCAACAGTTAAGCTAAACTCGTCCGACAAAAGAATATCCGATATTTTGTCAAGCTTATTTATATCTCCGCATTCGCTTCCGAAAATAATTTCGTCACAGCCTAAATTATAAAGATTCCAAACACCGCAAACAGCAAAGTTGGCGGCAGTTGACATAGACCATAAAACGGGCATTTCGCAAACGATATCGGCACCCGCTTTAAGCGCCGCTTCGGTTCTTTTTTGTTTGCTTAAAAGCGCAACATCGCCCCGCTGGACAAAGTTACCCGAAAGAGCGCAAACAACAGTTTTGCCCGTTTCTTTTGCGGCATTTATAAGGTTTTTATGCCCGTTGTGAAGCGGATTAAATTCCGCTATTATTCCTATGGCACCCAAATCGTTCACCCGCCCGTCAAAAAATAGTGTAAAACACTTGAAAAATATGTATAAATAATATATTATAAATAAGATATAGATTATATTCGTTATTTTAACATATTTCGAATAGGTCTTCAACATAAAAAATTTAGGAGAAGAGATTATGAAGATTTTTGTTGTTAATGCAGGTAGCTCGTCACTTAAATATCAGCTTATTGATATGGACAACGAGCAGGTTTTGGCAAAGGGACTTTGCGAAAGAATAGGTGTTACGGGTTGTATATCCCATAAGGCGGCAGACGGAAGAACCTACTCTGCCGATACACCGATGCCGACTCACAGCGAAGCCTTTGAG
The DNA here is from genome assembly GCA_045642125.1 of Acutalibacteraceae bacterium. Taxonomy (GTDB): domain Bacteria; phylum Bacillota; class Clostridia; order Oscillospirales; family Acutalibacteraceae; genus UBA737. The sequence goes on from JAZUIE010000012.1 coordinate 81,199, forward strand.
GCAGTTGTTTTCGCACTTACAAAGAGTGATGCCAAGGTAATAGACTCCTTTGACGAAATTTCGGCTATCGGACACAGAATAGTACAGGGCGGCGCAATATTTAAGGGCTCCTGCCTTGTAAACGAAAAGGTTATTAACGATATCGAAGAGTTAGGCGCTATGGCTCCTCTTCATAACCCCGCTCATGTTCTCGCCATTCGTGCTTGTATCAAAACCTTCGGCGAAAAAATTCCGCAGGTTGTCGTTTTCGATACATCGTTCCACCAGACAATGCCCCCTAAGGCCTTTATGTATGCTCTTCCCTATGAATATTATGAAAAGTTAAAGGTAAGAAAATACGGTGCTCACGGCACTTCGCACCACTTTGTAAGCGACCGTGTTGCCGTTCTCGAAAACAAAGACAAAAAGGATATAAAGATAATTACCTGCCATTTGGGTAACGGCTGTTCGATTACCGCCATTAAAGACGGGGTTTGCGTTGATACATCAATGGGCTTTACTCCGCTTGACGGCTTTATGATGGGCACCCGCTCGGGCACCCTTGACCCGTCCGCTTTAACCTATATAGCCGAAAAGGAAAATCTTTCCGCTTCGGATATCAACACGATTTGCAACAAAAAATCGGGTATGCTCGGTATTTCGGGCGTTTCTAATGATAACCGTGATGTAGGAAATGCCGCAGACGGCGGAAACGAGAGAGCAAAACTTGCCGTTGATATGCAGCGCTATCAAATTCTAAAGTTCATAGGCTCGTATGTTGCCGCAATGAACGGTGTTGACGCTATCGCTTTCACGGGCGGTATCGGTGAAAATGACCCCGAACTTCGTCAGTATGTCTGCGAAAACTTAGGCTTTTTAGGTGTTAAAATTGACGGCGAATTAAACAAGCTTCGTGGTAAGGAAGTTAAAATTTCCACTGCCGACAGCGGTGTTGATATTTTCGTAATTCCGACTAACGAAGAACTCGCTATCGCAAGAGATACACTCGATATCGTATCAAAATTATAATTTTTAATTTATAAATTACGGAGTATGATATGAACACAAAGGAACTTAAAAACAAAATTACAGACGGCGGTCTTAACGATAGTTTTATGCTTTTGTACGGTGAGAGCGAAAACGCAAAAGAAAGATATCAAAAAGCCGTTGACAGTTTCGAAAATCTTTTCGGCGAAAAGGATAACCTAAGGGTTTTCTCCGCCCCCGGCAGAACAGAGGTCGGCGGTAACCATACCGACCACCAGCACGGCTGCATTTTGGCGGGTAGTGTCGATTTAGATGTTTTGGGTATCGTTGCAAAGAATGACGAAAATGTAATAAGAATAAAATCGGAAGGCTTCCCGATGGATGTTGTCGAGCTTACAAGTCTTTCGGTTAACACTTCCGAAAAGGGCCGTTCCGCCGCTCTTATCCGTGGTGTTTGCGCCGCATTTAAGAATAAGGGTTACAATGTCGGCGGTTTTGATGCATACACCACATCTAATGTACTTAAAGGCTCGGGGCTTTCTTCGTCCGCCGCTTTTGAGGTACTTATTTCGAATATTATTAACGGACTTTACAATAATAATAGTGCAACTGCTGTTGATATTGCAAAGTTTTCGCAGTTTGCGGAGTGCGAATACTTCGGTAAGCCCTGCGGTTTGCTCGATCAGGTTGCAAGTTCCGTAGGCGGCTTTACCTATGCCGATTTTTATAACCCGCAAGACCCGAAAATCGAAAAAATCGATGTCGATTTTTCAAAATCGGGCTACACTCTTTGTGTTGTCGATACCGGCGGTAACCACTCCGATTTAACTCAGGACTATGCCGATATAACCATAGACTGCGCAAAGGTCAGCGAATATTTGGGCAACAAAAAGCACTTAAGAAATGTAAGTGAAGAAGATTTTTATAAGTCGATAGGAAAACTCCGTATGTCGTGCGGTGACCGTGCGGTGCTTCGTGCGTTCCATTTCTTTAACGAAAGCCGCAGAGTCGAAGAGCAAAGAGCAGCTCTTAAAAATGCAGATTTCGAAACATTTTTAAGCCTTGTAAACAAGTCGGGCAACTCTTCTTATAAGTATCTTCAAAATCTATATTCTCCGTCTAATGTCAGTGAGCAGGGACTTTGTCTTGCAATAGCGCTTACAAAGCAGTATTTAGAGGACAAAGGCGCTTGTCGTGTTCACGGCGGCGGTTTTGCCGGTACCATTCAGTGTTATATACCTAACGATAAGCTTGACGGATACAAAGAAATGATAGAAAATGTTTTCGGCAAGGGTGCATTTGTGGCTCTTAAAATCCGACCTGTCGGCGGATATCAGTTAGTATAAACAAGGGTTGATGCTATTATGGCTTTAAGCAAACCGAAAAAAGTTATAATCATTATTATAAGTGTTATACTTGCGCTTTTAATTATTACGGGCAGTGTGTTTTTCGTCCTTTATAAAACGGGACAGAGCAAGTTCCATAAAAAGGACTCAAACATTAAAGTAAGCTCCGATATGGACGATATTTCGGTCGAAGACGAAGATACGGTTATTTATAAAGAAAACCCGTATACGCTTAATAAGGACATTGTTACCGTTCTGTTTTTGGGCATAAAAAAAGATAATCTCAATAAAGATTTGGGCTACGGCAGAAACGGCGAAGCCGATACGATTTTCGTTGCCGCCGTCAATACCAAAAACAAAAAAATCAAGATTATCCCCATTCAAAGAGAAACAATGACCGATATTAATCTTTATTCGTCTTCGGGCTCTTTTTCGGGAACTAAAAAAGCGCAGATTTGTCTTGCCTACGATTACGGAAAAACACCCGAAAAGTCAAGCGAAAATGTTTTAACCGCCGTAAGCCGTTACCTTATGGGAATAAATGTAAGCTCTTATGTTACGGTTAATTTGGAGGGTGTCGAAAAGCTTACCGATTTAGTAGGCGGTGTAAGAGTAAACTCGCTTGAGGATATCGACATTCCTTCTATAGGAACGATTAAAAAAGGTCAGCCGATTTTACTTAAGGGCAAAACAACACAAGGTTATTTAAGACTCCGCCAAAAAACCGTTGACGGCAGTCTTTTAAGACTCGAAAGGCAAAAGCAGTTCTTGTCGGCTCTCGCTTCAACTGCGGGAAATCAGATTAAAGGCGATTTTAAGAAGCTCGGAACGTTTTACAATGCTTTAACGCCTTATACTTCTACAGATATGACATTTTCGCAGATAACCTATCTTGTAAGCTCGTCTTTAAGCACTAATGTCGGAAACTCTTTTGAGTATGTCCACATTAAGGGCGAACGGGTAGTCGGCAAAGAATGGGTTGAGTTTTATGCCGATAACGACTCGCTCGTTTCCGCAATTATCGACACGTTCTATGTGAAAAAATAATATTTTCTTATAAAAAAAGTACCGTACGGCAAAAACCGTACGGTACTTAAATTTTATTTTCTTAACCTTTTAATGCTATGATATTAGCAACAATAGCAAGAACGAAGAACAAAATAGCAATGTATTTTGTAAGACGGGCAAGTGTAGCATCAAATGTACGGGCCTTGTTCTTTGAAAGGAAAGTATCCGCACCGCCGGAAATGGCGCCGTTGATACCTGCTCTGTGGCCCTGCTGTAAAATAATAACGGCAATAATAACAAGAGAAACTATAATTACCGCAATGCCCAAAATAATTTGCCAAGCACTCATTTTTTATACCTCCGAATCGGGAAAGCCCGATAATTATCCTAAAGTATTTTATATGATACCATAAACAATTTATCTTTGCAAGTGTTTTTTTATAAAAAAGGAGTGAACCTATATAGTTCACTCCTTTAAGCTTATTAAGTTATTTATTTAACTACGACAGTCGAATATGTTTCCGACCAGTCGCCGTTAGCCTTAAACTTATTAACGCCGTCATATTTAGCCGACTTATAAGCTCTCGTCCATACCATATAGGTACCTGCCTTTGCGACCTCTATT
>JAZUIE010000013.1:0-5473 GCA_045642125.1 Acutalibacteraceae bacterium
GTATTCTTTTGATACACCGGATAACATCATAGATATAAAATAATTTGTCTAAACCGAGCGTGTATAATTTGTATTCCGAAAACAAAGAAATAAATTTAGCTATAATGGATAAATATGTTAACGAAGTAATAGCATCTTATGTAAAGTTAGAAGATTTGTATTACGAATCATCAAAATATATTAATAAAGAGAAACATGCCGCTCCTTTTTGCTTTTTAACATTATTTATTCCTATTGTTTTTTTGTCAAAAGAAATTTGTTTTATGATTTTCAACGAATTTAACCGTTTATATTGTGTTTTAATTGTAGCTGGTTTGATAATAGCATGTTTATTAATATATAAATTACTTTCGTTTTTTTACGACAAAAAGCTAAAACTTAAAGATTTTGTTTACAATGATGAAAATTCAATTAAATATTTTAATGATTTTTTTATTATTGAATTCAAAGAAAATTATAATTTTGATAATGACGAGCTTCTCAAAAAATATGCATACAATTATTACCTTGTTTTAGATGAGTGTTCTTATCTTTCGGAAATAATAGAATCACTAAGAAAAAGATATTATCTTAAAAAAACATTAGTCGTGATTTTTGCATTAATATATTTTGTGTTTGTGCCATTTCGTTATTAATTTATGAAAAACAATCTCTTTCGCAAGTTCAAGATATCTGCTGTCATTCTCGTCCGAAATTTTTTCTTGACTTATGGCACTATCTGTGATATCATCAAGCTCAAAGAGATTGGTACTATTAAGCCTCCCAAGATTAAGAGGAGTCCCTGATAAGTTGTCAATCTCTTTTTTATTTATAAATATTTTTGCATTATTTGGCAATGTATTCAAATAAGTTTCAACATTTTTTGCAAATGAATGACTTTTTTGTCAGAAGAATTTGAAATTTCTTTTGTCTCTTGACCGGATTTCCTTATTGTGTTATACTCGTTGTACCGAATAATAAGGAGGAAAACTTGTGGATAATACTAAAACAATAGCGACAAACAGAAAAGCATTTCACGAATATTTCGTTATCGAAAGTTTTGAAGCGGGAATTTCTCTTTGCGGTACCGAAGTAAAGTCAATTCGTAACGGCGGTGTTAATCTTAAAGACGCTTGGTGCAATGTTGAAAACGGCGAAATGATAATAAAGCAGATGCACATTAGTCCTTATGAGTACGGCAATGTTTTTAACCGCAACTCAAAGCGTGACAGAAAATTGCTTATGCACAAAAGGGAAATTATGCGTTTATTGGGCGAAGTTAAACAGCAGGGCTTAACACTTATTCCTTTGTCACTATACTTTAAGGGCTCAAGAGTTAAGGTGCAAGTAGGCCTTTGCAAAGGCAAACAACTTCACGATAAACGTGCGGTTGCCGCCAAAAAGGATGCCGACCGTGTTATCAGAAGAGCGCTAAAGGAACAAAACCGATAGTTTTATAAAAACACTTAAATTCGGGGGCGTAAAGGTTTCGACAGGGATTTTGAACTTACGGAAGCGAGCAGAGGTGCAGAACCTCTTAAAAATCTGCAATTATAAATTAACTAACAACAGATCAGTTAGAATAGCAGCTTAATTTTAGCTGCTCGTCTTATTTGAGAGTACCGCGGCTCATATAAGGCGTCACTTAGCGGTTAAAGTGAATATCGGTTCGGCTCACCCGATATCACTGTTTTGAGCCTACCTTAGTTTTAAGCCTGACATTCGGCATAATTTTTAAGGGAAACTTAATTGAATGTCTGCGCTCGGAGATGCCGTAAGGAATAGATTTTTGGACGGGAGTTCGACTCTCCCCGCCTCCACCAAAATAAAAGTAGTGACACCGTTAGGTGTTGCTACTTTTGTTTTAATTTGAAAAGGTGAGAGTCGAAAAGAACGGTTTTGCCGCAAGGCAAAATTTTAACAGTCCGGTGGACTGTTAAAAAGTTCGGGTGCGTGCCGTCAGCGGTAGCGTGACGGGCGACTCTCCCCGCCTCCACCAGCCGAGGGGCTCGGCACCCAATTCGAGAATATATTCAGTGCTAAAATTAAGTTTTTATGCCCGACCGTAAGTTCGTCTATGGTTGCAGATGCTCCACCAAACAGGGAAACCGCTTAAATAGGCGATTTCCCTTTGTTTATGCGGTTTTCGGCGTTTTTTTGCGATTGAAAATGTTAATCGGGAATTAGCATTTGTAAGGCAGCTTTAGCATAACATTTCACACGAATTTCACACGAAATTAAATAAACAAATTTATTTAATTAAAAAAATCACCCCACTCTGAATTTACAGAGTGGGGTTTTTATTCTTATACAAGTTCGCATATTATTTTTTGTCATAACCCGTTCCCACTTATCGTGTATGTATGAATTCTGCTTTAGAACATTGACATACCTATTCTATCCTTTAATGTGAAATTTGTCTACTTTATGTTGACTAATACACTTTCTTTGTTTTTCATGGGGGGTTATTCCTTTCGTAAATCTATTTTCTGAAAACTGAAATCTGAAAACTGAAAACTGCGAAGCTCCGCTTCGCCCTGCGGGGACTCACTTAGCTACTTCAAATGTTAGTTCGGGTATGGACCAGGATGGCCGCCGGCGACAGAGGACAGTTCCTCGTCCGTAAGTTCTACGCCTTCCTCTTCGGTCTGTACCTCTTCTTTTACCTCTTCGGTCAGCTTTACTTTCTTTTCTTTGTTTTTCATTGTATTTATTCCTTTCGTAAATCTATTTTTCTGAAAACTGAAATCTGAAAACTGAAAACTACTCCGCCCTGCGGGCACTCACTGAACTACTACATCAAAGGTCGGATCCGGGTCGAGCACCGCCGGAAACCTTCGCCAGCTCTTCTTCCGTCAGCTCTACGCCTTCCTCTTCGGTCTGTACTTCTTTCTTCGCTTCCTCTTCGGTTGCCTTTACTTTCTTTTTGTTGTCTTTCATTGGAATTTTCTCTTTTCAAAATTTGTTTTTTTGGGGTTGCCGTCTATTCTTTTGCGATCGGTTGTTCTCCTGCCGCATTGACAAAGGACAACTCTTCGTCCGAAAGCAATACTCCTTCGGACTCGGCTTCTTTTATCATTTTCGACAGCTTTTGATTTTGCTCAAATTTTTGAAAATCAAAAAGCTTTTTAAGTTTTTGTTCGGTATTTTTCATAACTTTTTCCTTTATTCAGACGGTTTTGTTTATTTGGAATTGGAATCAGCGCTTGCCGTTACAGCAATCTGATTCATGGGGTTGTTGACCGATTTGACCTCTTGTGTATTGCCAAGATTCTCCTTGCCGCCGACAACCTGCTTTAGCTGCTCATCGGTAAGTTCTATGCCGTTTTCTTCGGTCTGTACCTCTTTCTTTGCTTCCTCTTCGGCTGCCTTTACTTTCTTTTCTTTGTTTTTCATAATGTTTATTCCTATTGTAAATCTATTTTCTGAAAACTGAAATCTGAAAACTGAAAACTTATTTTTCTATCTATTTATACGAATAAATCGTAAAAATGGCTACAATTATTTTATAATTTTTTTCTTAAATGTTCGAGTGCCTTGTTTTGCAAGATTTTTACATAAGAATAAGAGATGCCGAGCTTTTCTGCAATTTCTTTTAAGGTCTTGCCGGAATAGTAATGCAGAATAATAATATCCCGTTCCCATTTTTCGAGGGTTTCAAGTGCATTTGCCAAATTTTCCAAAGATTCTGCGCTGCAAATTTCGTCTTCAACAGCGGTTTCGTCCTCTATTTCTTCGGGCATTTCAAAGAACACCTTTCTTGTGCGGTAATAGTCGGTCAAAGTATTCCTTGTTACCGTATATATCCAAGTCGAGAGAGAAGCCTTGTTTTCGTCAAAGGTGTCGAGCTTTGCATAAATCTTTACAAATACATCGGCAGTCAAATCTTCCGCATCGTGCGCGTTATTTATTTTTGAAAGAATGTATCCGAAAACTTTTTCGTAATAATCCCGATATATTTTTTCTTTGTCCAACTCCTCACTCCTAACTCCTAACTCTTTAAACATCCAGTCTCTGCCGTTCGACAAGGGCGGCAAAAAGTCCGTTCTTTGAAATCAGTTCTTCGTATGTGCCTTCCTCGGCGATTTTGCCTTTATCAAGGTAGATAATGCGGTCGGCGTGCTGTATGGTCGAAAGTCGGTGAGCAATGACGATACGGGTACAGTCAAGCTTATCTATGGCATCAGATACATTTTTCTGCGTGATGTTGTCAAGAGCGCTCGTTGCCTCGTCAAACATCAGTATTTTCGGCTTGGGCGCTACGGCTCTCGCTATCATAAGCCGTTGTTTTTGTCCGCCGGAAATGCCGCCCTGCCCGTCAGTGATGTAGGTGTGCATACCCATCGGCATATTGCGGATATCCTCGGCAATCGAGGCGGTTTCCGCCGCCTCCCACGCCTCATTAAGTGACAAATGCGGTGCGGTTATAACTATATTTGAGTAAATGTCCCCGAAAAAGAGGGAGCTGTCCTGCATTACAGTGCCGATTTTCCGGCGAAGCGATTCGGGGTCGATTTTTGACATATCCTTGCGGTCAAAATAGATACTACCCTTTTGCGGTGTTTCAAAACCGAGCAAAAGGCGCATAAGCGTAGATTTCCCGCAGCCCGTCGAGCCGACAACGGCGAGATATTCGCCGGGCTTGATTTTTAAGGAAAGGTCGTCGATAACATAGGGCATATCGTCTTCATAACGGAACGAGATATGGGAAAGCTCAATGGCGCCTTTCAGCTCTGCGATATTTTCCTTTTCGCTTTCCTTTTCCGGCTCGGTTTCCAAAATCGGCCTTATCATTCTGAAAGTCGGACGGATGTTGGTGATATTGACCATAATGGGAATGACCGCCGTAAATGCCGCAGTTATCATACCGTATGCCGTGTTAAAAGCATAATAATCCGCAACGGCGATATTGTTTTTAAGCGCAGTTATGTAGAGTACCATTGTGCCGATAAGGGTTATGGCTATGAAAATGGCATTGTTAAGTTTTAGGAACAGCGGCGGGTTGTATTCAAGCTCCGCTTCTTTTGAGTAATGTTTCGCCCAGCGTGAGAAGGTTCGCTTTTCGGCGCCGGTGAGCTTTATTTTTTGTATTCCCGTAATGGCGGAATAAATAACACCGCTTGTTTTGGCGGCAAGCTCCATTTTGCGCTCCGTGATTTTAATTTGCAAAACCGTATGTATTACCAGCAAAAGCAGTGTCAAAAAGGTAAACGCCGTTGCCGGAAGCGCCAAAGAGGGTGCAAGAACGATAATCTCTATAATATAAATCAGCGAAAAAACGGCGGTCAGCACCGTCATACCGACGGCGGTGAACAGTGTGCTGAAAATAAGCTGTAAATTGGCAAACCGTCTGAAAAGGTTGCCGGCGGAATATTTGCGGAAAAATGATGTCGGCAGGCTCAAAATACGGTTCATTACTGCCGCACTGACGGTAACATCTTCTTTTATGCCGATTTTTGCATTTATAAGCCCTTGAAAGCACTTAAAGCATAAC
>JAZUIE010000014.1:0-3059 GCA_045642125.1 Acutalibacteraceae bacterium
CCTATCAGCCGCTGCTCGACGAATGCGACAGCACGATAGAGGGCATACAAAATCAAATAATGTTCACAAGGGACAAACGTAATACGGTAATACGGGTTAACCGCATCGCCAAAGAAATGATAGACATTATTGATGAAATCACCGAAAAGGACAAGTTAGACAAAACCGACCTCGAATTTATCATTGATAAGATTTTCGTCTATGAAGACCACATTCATATTAAGCTTAAAGACGATATAACCTGCATTTTAGAGAGCGGAACACTGCCTGACGAAAGTACGGAGGAAGCCGCAAATTTTAACCGGGGCGTCATAAATAACTTAAATACAAAAATAGTCCAAACGGCTAATCGCCGCTTAGACAAGGTTTATGGCGTCAGTGTTATCAGTAACGGCGACCCGTTGGAAATTTACACTAATGCGGGCGGAGAGGTTATTTTTAAGAAATACTCTCCGATAGGTGATATTTCGGATTTTGCCAAAGAATATGCTGATGCTCTTTCGAGCGGAACTAAGCTTTCGGTGCTGATTTGCGATCGTGACAGATGCGTTTCGGCTTCGGGAATTTCAAAGCGTGATACACTTGAAAAGGAGCTTACCAATGAACTCGAAAAAATAATCGAGGACCGAAACAGCTTTGTAAATGAAAGCAACAAAAGCTTAAAGGCGTTGCAGGGGGTTGAAAACAACATCTGCGCTGTTTCCCCCATTATTTCTTCGGGTGATATCAGCGGTGCTGTTGTTTTGCTTCAAAACAACGAATGCAGCAAAGCAAAAGAATCGGATGTTCAGCTTATAAATGTTGCCGCCAAGTTTTTGGGGAATCAAATGACGTAACCGTTTTGCGGTTACAAAAATCTACGGGCGTGAAATTTTAATTCACGCCCGTTCAGACTGTAGACAAAGTTCTCGAAAGAGGGCTTTGTTTTTTGCATAAATAGTGGAAAAATGAGGAGAAATATGGTATAATTAAAGTAAAGAAAGAGGGCGAAAAAAGTGCTGAATAAAGAGGAAGAGAAGCGAAATCAAATACAGATTTTTTGCATAGAAGATTTAGTGCCGAAAGACCATTTATTGCGAAAGATAGAGCGAGCAATAGATTGGAGTTTTATCTATGACTTGGTGGAAGATAAGTATTGTTTAGACAATGGCAGACCGAGCATAAATCCGGTAACACTCATCAAAATACCAATGATACAGTATTTGTATGGAATAAAGAGTATGCGTCAGACCATAAAAGAGATAGAAGTAAATGTTGCATACCGTTGGTTTTTGGGATTGGATTTAACAGATAAAGTACCGCACTTTTCAACCTTTGGAAAGAACTACAGCAGAAGATTTAAAGATACAAATATATTTGAACAAATATTCAGTCGGATATTAGAGGAATGCTTTAAGCATAATTTGGTAAATGCAAAAGAAGTATTTGTAGATGCGACACACATAAAGGCATGTGCAAATAATAAGAAAGTAACAAAAGAGATCGTAAAAGAAGAAGCATTATTTTATGAAGAAGAATTAAAGAAAGAGATAAATATTGACCGAGAGAAACACGGTAAAAAGCCTTTAAAAGATAAAAAAGATGATGACGGCAACGATAAAGGCAACGGCAGTTCGGGAAATGGTTTCAAAGAAGAGAAGTGCAGTACAACAGATCCGGAAAGCGGATGGTTCCATAAAGGAGAACATAAACAGGTATTTGCGTATTCAATAGAAACAGCGTGCGATGAACACGGATGGATATTGGGCTATACAGTAAACAGAGGAAATCTTCACGATAGCAGAACATTTAAAGGACTATATGACAAGATAAAGAATCCGGAAATTGAAAAGATAATAGCAGATGCCGGATACAAGACACCCGCAATAGCGAAACTTTTAATAGATGATGAAATAGAGCCGCTTTTCCCGTATAAACGCCCAATGACAAAAGAGGGATATTTCAAGAAATACGAATATGTATATGATGAATATTATGATTGTTACATTTGTCCGAATAACAAAACATTAGAATATGCAACAACAAACCGAGAGGGATACCGAGAATACAAGAGTTGCGGAAAAGAGTGTGCCGGTTGTCCATACCTAAAACAATGCACCGAAAGCAAAGATCATGTAAAGACAATAACCCAACATATTTGGGATGATTACCTTGAAAAATGCGAAGATATACGGTACACAATAGGCAATAAAGAAATCTACGAAAAAAGAAAAGAAACCATAGAACGACTTTTTGGCACTGCCAAAGAGCATCACGGTTTCAGATATACACAAATGATAGGCAAGGCTAAAATGGAAATGAAGGTCGGGCTTACTTTTGCATGCCTGAATCTTAAAAAATTAGCAAAAATACTTGATAAAAACAATCGGGATACGACTATTTTTCAATCAATTTTTCGATTTTTGCATCATTCTCAATTTTTATATGCTTAAAAACTAACAAAGCAGAAAAAACCTTTTCGGATTTTCCTGCTTTGTCTACAGTCTGTACGGGCGTGAAATTTTAATTCACGCCCGTTTTTTATTGTAATTTTTATATTACCGTGTTAAAATATCTTTGGTGATTTTATGGATTATATTTTAGCCTCCGCTTCTCCCCGAAGAAAAGAGCTTTTAAAATTTATCATTTCCGATTTTGGTTGTGTTACAGCTGAAGTAGAAGAAATCTGCCCTGATAATATGCCGCCCGAAAGCCGCCCCGAATATTTAGCCGTTTTAAAAGCAAAGGCGGTTGCAAAAAATCATACCGAAAGCGTTGTTATCGGTGCAGATACGGCGGTATTTTTAAACGGCACTATGCTCGGAAAGCCCATATCCGAAGCCGATGCAAAATCAATGCTTAAAAGCCTTTCGGGAAAAAACCACAGCGTAATTACCGGGTGCGCTTTGATAAAAGGTGAGAAAATCAAAAGCTTTTCGGTAAAAACAGATGTTAAATTTTTATGTCTTTCCGAAGCTCAAATTGATTCTTATATAAAAACCGGCGAGCCGCTTGATAAAGCAGGCTCTTACGGTATTCAAGGCTTTGGCAGTTTGCTTGTTGATTCGATAAAAGGCGAT
>JAZUIE010000015.1:0-21238 GCA_045642125.1 Acutalibacteraceae bacterium
TGTATTCCCGAAATGTGATTTTAAGGAATATATTTGCGAAAATAAAAAATATTCGACGCCACATAAGTCACGGCGATACATAATAAATGATAAAATCTTATTTCTTATTTCTCTCTAATCCGCCGTCTGCCACAACGATCATTCCTATCGAGAATGTTAAAATAAATGCTATGTAGGGCAGGTGGCATAAACTTTCTCTGGAAAATGCAATTTGGTAAATTTACCAATTGACAAACTATAAAATACGATATATAATTATTTATACACTCGTTCTAAGGATATTCGTATCTGCAGAACTGCCCGTCAGGTGTTGGTAGCACCTGACGGGATTTTTTTGCTGTTTTTTATTTGTCTTGCATTTCAAGTGGCTCTGATTGATAAACAAAAGACAGTTTTTCTAATTTGCAATCATAAGCATATACATGCGTATGATCGTCAGATATGAAGTAACGCATTTTAGGAAGTGAATCAATAAAGCTTGTCAATTTGACAGAAGAATCATTTTCTGTTGCGGCATCTTCTTCAATGTTGGTAAATACAATCAATTCTTCCATTTTTGAAAGTTCGTTTAAATTAACTGTTGATTTGTTCTCAACGAACTTGTAAACAGAAAGTGCTTTCCCACCGATGTGCATTTCGCACTGAATTACTCGCTTACACTCCGTGCAATACCAGAAATCATACTCTTCTGAAATGAAGACCTTTTTTGTGTCGGTCAGCACATCCCAATTAGTGATGAAGTCCATAAGCGTAATATCTGCGTTATATGCAAGAGCAGAAACAACTCGTTTTTTTGTCAAAACATAGATAACATTTTCCGACGGACACATCACATTGCTCAGTGATGCTCCGCAACGACATTTCATGTGTGCCATAGTTTTACTCCTTAATACTCATATTTGGTTTTATCAGAAAACCATATTTCGATTGGCCCTTTAACATATCCCTTGCGTCTTGCTTCCGCAATTCCTTGCTCGACAAAAGCAAGATTTTTTGAACTTGAAGTCCTATTAGAAAAGAATAAGGCAACCGTATCGCCGTCTCCAATTTGACCCCCGGCTTTATGTATGTTTTTTGCAATATTAGATAAATTTTCGGAAGTAATCTGTTTGACTTCAATATTTTTTACATACTGTTTATCGTCCGAAGTCTTGATAGTCAAATCATATTGACGATGCTGCTGGGGGTGTTCTTGACGAAAAACAGTTTCATACCCTTGCTCTATATAACGTTCACCAACCCAAATTGCACCACTGTCTGTAACTTTATTTCCGCCCGAATCCTTGTAATTGTGTCCGGAACTGATTTCTGTGTAACCGCCGTGTCCTCTACCCATTATCCAACCCTCCACGTTTCTTGTGAAAAAGTTTTCATAGTAAATATTGGAACCGGGAACTTATCTTTCCACGCTTCTGGGAAGCTGCCATAAACATAGAGCGCAGTAGGTTTTTTCTCACGCACCAAACGGTGAATTCCATTGACAAGGATACGCTTTGGCTCATCATTTCTTTTCATGCAACCTTGCGTTGTAAATGCAAGAATGCTATTTTCGGGTAGTCCGTCAAAAGCCCATTCAAGACTTTCTTCATCTCCCCAACAAGCATTCGGAATAATATTGATATTATTCTCCTGCATCCAATATGCCATAGCACGATTTCTCCAGCAATTCCAAATCTGTTGGGATTTCGGCATATCTAAATACATACTGAAATCCGTTGAAATGCCGCCCTGAAATCGCTGAAGAATTGGGAGATATCTATCCGGGTGGTTCCAAATTCGCTCAAATTGATAATCATCAATAAAAAAATGAAACCATCTTTTTTGTGCATCCGTAGCATTTTTTGCCATATGAAACGGAATCAAGTTTTGCGGTTGCGCAATAGTGCATGGCTTGAGCTGTGGGAAATCATATTTTCCGCAAAGCTCAGCGCCTTTAATACGTTCCCATCGGAAAGTATCATAAGAAGTCAACTTATTAAATTTATTCATTTGGTTTGCGCCTCCTTAGCGCATAAGTTTATATGGAGGCACAAATAACACTCGTTCTAAGAACATTCGTACCTCCAGAAGTCAGAAATGCTTACTGTTATTCGTATTAAACGCAAATAGAAGTTGGTAGCAACTATTTACGCTTTAAGGTAAATCATAGACATCACATCCTTTTTTCTATAATCATTATTCGTCAACATAGAGGCAATACAAATCACCGAAAATATGTTGAAGTAACGGCTTTTCATAATCAAATATCTTGTTCCCGTATTTCTTTTTTCGGTTGTTGATATTTTTAATTATAAAACCTGCCATAGTTGAATCAACCTCAAATTTTCCGATAATCTCATTTGGATTTTCAATTTCCATCGCAATCAGATAAGAAATCGGTGCAAGAAAATATTTACCGAAATAGTCTGCCAAATCGTCATTGTCGGGAATTTCACTTGTATCACCATTGATATAGTGAAATACTTCATGCAAAATGTTTCTTCTCATATTTCCGTATGACCCAACAACAGAAATATCATTGTTGTAAAATACCATAGGTGGAGATTCGCCGGTTGGCGGTACATAAAAACCGGATGCTGACTTTTTAAGCAAAAGTCCTTTTTCTTCATTATTATATTCGCTGTAAGGGACAAGCACAATTCCTAATTTGTTGCATACTGCTTTAACATCTATCGGGAAATCTTTAATATCGTAATCAATATAAATATCCCCAACGAGTTTTGCAATATCGTCATAATATTTTCCGTGTCTGTACATCAATTCACCTGTCCGAGAATAAGAGCAATCAATTTGTTCTTTTCCTCTGCTGTCAATTCACTTCCGTATCTTGCAACAGCGGTTGAAATGGTATTATAAGCCGAGTCTGTGCTTTCGGTTTCATCAAGCAAATAATTTGTTTCAACACTCAATGCTTTTGCAATATTAACGACTACATCTAATCTCGGGCGTTTGTCACTGTGTAAATAACGGGAAATTGAACTTTCCGTAATACCGCTCAAACGGGATAATTCTTTTTGTTTGATATTTCTTTGTTCCATAAGGTCCAATACCTTTTCTTTCCAAGACATATCATTTTCCTCCTTTTTGGTTTTTCAACCAAGACTATTATAAATTGCAATTCTGCAATTGTCAATACCAAAAATAAAATTTATTGAAAATTCACCATATTTTGCATAAAAACCTTACTTACAGAATTATGCGGCGGGGAAAATTCCCCGTCGCTGTTTTGTTTCACAACCGATTTTATTATGTATTTATTTTATGCCTTTTCTGTTGACAAAACCTATAAGTGATACAATAAATTGTTCAGTTTTTGTCGGTGCTCTCTTAGACGGGTTGCCTTACTTGACTTTGTAATGAAGTTATGATAACATATAGTATAGTTAGCAAATGTCCTATACAATATATTGGAGGTATTACCATGAAAAAGCGTTTTATTTCTATTGTGATTGCACTAGTTGTGGTTGTTTGTCTATTCTCTTCAATGACGGTTTCCGCACTTCCCCTTACAAGACTTTACAACCTTGATTTTACCTATACCGGATATTTGCCCGGCGGTGAACTCCCCACAGTTTCGGTAGACGAAAATGCAAATTATAAAGTTGAAGATATCTCTTATGCATTTGTTAAAGACGGAAAAACTTTTTGTTACGGACTAGGCGGCACATGGATACTAATGGATGAGCACGGCGCTCCCGTTTCATCTCAAACGACATTGCCCGACATTTCCTCTTGCGACCATTTAGCTGCGATAATTGATTTTCATACCAAAGAAGACCATACCGTTTTTGATGAAACTATAACCGTTACGGCAAACGGTAGCGAATTAATAAACGACACCTCAGACCACATTATACAGGATGGCAGTCACGGTTGGTATCATGATGACGATGATGTAATTTTTGCCATTATCTCTTTCCCGCTTATTCATTTGTCCGCTATTGACAATGCTGCTGTGACCGTTCCCGATAACATAGCCGGAAAAACTGCCGAAAGCATTGCTTCGCAGATAAAAATTCCGGAAAATACCACCCTTGAAAAAATAGAATTCCGTGACGATAACGGTGACATTATAACAGGCGCCTTGCCGAAAGATGCCAAAAAAGCCAATGTTTATATCGTTCTTAAGGCCAAAAGCGGTTACTGTTTTGCCACCATTCCAACGACTGCAAACTTTAATATTTGGATAGGAAATGATGTTACCGTAAACAAAATTAAAGCAACAAAAGTTTCTGTCGGCAATAAAACAAACGAAAAGGGCGGAATATCAAATCAATCGGAAATAAGCCCTGACGAAATTGTCTATATGAGTATTAAGGCCACTATTGAGCCCATCAAAGCATCAGACGCACAAACACGTTCGCCTAAAACCGGTGATAACAACCTGATATTCTTTATGTTTGTTGCAATTATATCGCTCTTGGGCATCGGCAAAAGTGCATACTCATTAATAAAATCAAATTAAAACAAGAGTCCAATAAAAAAGCCTTCCTTATCGTTTCATAGGGAAGGCTTTTTTGCACTAATTTTTACCATATTTACTGCTGTTTTTATAAATATTATTTGTCCGAAAAAATCTTATGTATTTTTTTGTCTATTAAACTTTAATTTTGTTGACGGTAGCCGATTAGTGTGATATACTAATTTGGTATAAATGTATTTATTTATTATATATTATGGTACATACTATAAGCAACGATTAAACTGAGGGAAAAAATGAAACATTTAATGCTCGATATTTACGGTGTAAAATCCGATACTACAGATGCAAACAAAATTAACGAAGCGGTAAACGAAATTATTACTGAGTTGTCTCTTAAAGCCGTTATGCCCACAGTCAATATACCTTACTATTACTGTGAGCCGAAAGAAGACGGCGGTGTTTCCTCGTTTTGCTTACTTGATAACGGGCATATAACGTTACATACTTTCCCATTCTACGGCAACTGTTACATAGACATTATGTTTGAAGATATTGTCAAAGACAAGGTTAAGCCGCTCATAAGTAAGCTTTTTAAGCCCGAAAAAATTGATATGTGGCTTTTTGACCGTGACAATGAAAAATGCTCTGCCGATTACGACAGTGAAAACGGTTTCGGACCGCACTTACTTGTTTGCGCAACACCCGAAAAAGAATACCGAATGATTGACATTTACGATGCTTTGCAAACGCTTCCGGAAAGTATCGGTATGCATGCCATTACAAGACCTACGGTTGTTACAAACCGTGCCCATAACTACAGCACGATAAGCGGAATAATTATTATTGCGGAAAGTCATATATCTTTCCACAGAAACATCAACACGGGAAAGATTTATTTTGATATTTATTCCTGCAAGTTTTTTGACCCCGAGATTCTCTTTTCTGCGGTTAAAAAGCTTTTCGGAGAGAACTGTTCTTGCCAGTTAATTTCAAGAGGCAAAAAGCAAGATAATGTAATTCGCACGGGTTATTCTTTATCAGATAACGGTTGGAGAAATAATATTTGATATGAAAAACAATTTTTTTGGTAAAACAATAGGTGATTCCACAACCGGCTTTATAGAATCAACACTTATAAAACACATGTTTTCAAACTTAAGCGCATATTTTTTAGGTTGTTTAAGTGTAGTTATCACCGGAATTATGGTTGGTATGCTCGTTGACAGCAACGGTTTGGCAACCGTAAGCTTGTGCTTACCCGTTTACTACTTGTTTGCTGCAATAGGCACCTTGATTCACACCGGTACTTCGACATTCGCGGCAAGTGAAATGGGCAAAAAGAAGACTGACGGAGCGAGTGGTTTCTATACCCTTTCTTATATTTTAACCCTTATCTGTTCGGTTGTCATTATTGCACTCGGTCTTATCTTCCTTAACCCCATTGCCCGTTTTTTAGGTGCAAAAGGCGAATTGTTCCCCATTACTATCGAATATCTCCGTATTTTGATTATAGGCGCACCTGCTGCACTTTTTATGTATTTCCCGATAAACTATTTGCGTGTAACAAGCCATGCGGGACTTGCACCCGTTTGTTATCTTATTCAAGCTATTAGTGCAGTAGTTCTTACTTATGTATTCATAGTTTATTTTGATATGGGCGCACCGGGGGCTGCACTCGCAAATGTTATTTCTAACTATTTACTTTCCGTTATAGGAATAGCACTTACAATAAAGTACTCGGACTTTTATTTTGTACGCATAAAAAAATTAAAAGAAAAACTCACTTTAACAATAAGTGCAGGAAGTCCAATAGCGCTCGACAGTGTAGGCTGTCTTATAAGAGTATTGTTCTTAAACTCTGTCGCTTTTAAAATCGGCGGTACGGTAGGCGTATGTATAATAGGTATTGTAACATCTGTTGCCGAATTTTGCGCAGCATTCCTTTTAGGAGCACCGCAGTCAATGGTGTCTTTAATAGCAATTTTCAATTCAGAGAGAGATACATATTCTATCCGTAAAACCGTAAAGTCATCAATAAAGCTCGGCTTTATTTCTACCGGAATTTTTGCTGTGTTGCTTTCGCTTGGCGCATCTTATCTGGCGAGTATTTACGGAATAACAGACCCCGAGCTTAATTTGGTCGCTGCAAACTCCATTCGGGTATTTGCTCCGGGACTTTTGTTCGGGCTTGTCACCTGCTCGTTTGCAACGCTTTATGCCACAACAAACAACAGTATCCTTGCAAACATAACTGTAGTTCTTAGGAACTTTGTTTTGGTTATCCCCTTGGCATTTTTGTTTGCACATTTTTCAAACAGCATAGTATTACTTACCTGTTCTCTTACTCTTGCCGAAATTTTAACGCTTATAATAGTTATGATTGCCGCATTATTTATAAGTAAAATAAGCAAAGAAAAAAGCGGTATTATGCTATTAAACGAAAGAGTTGAACGAAGCGGAAAAATCGCCGCCTTCTCAATAATGAACACAAAAGAAGAAATCGTAAAATGTTCGCAAAGCGTAAGCGAATTCTGCGAAGTAAACGAACTGTCTTCTAAGATTTCCATGGCAATTTCCCTTTCCATTGAAGAAATGCTTATGGTAATTTCAGAAAAGTGTTTGGATAATAACCCGAAAGAATATATTGATGTCCGTTTGTTTTGCGTAGACGATATAGTAGGTCTTCGTATCCGCAACGGCGGTAAACGTTTTAATATATTAGAGTACGCCGAAGAAAACAGCGAAGAAATGGACTGCATGGGAATAAACATGATTAAAAAACTTTCGGACGTTGTTGAGTATCTCAATACCTTCGGCGCCAATAACATGCTGGTGATTTTGAGTTGAATTATTTTATTAAAGACTTTGATAAAAAAAGCGATATTAAATATCTTTCCCAAATAAAAGAACTTGCAGACGAAGAGCTTTCTCCCGGCTTTGTTACTGAAAGTGAATTATCTAAAATTGAGAGCGGAGAGTATTTTTGCAGTTTTGCCACTGACGAAAACGGCAAGATTTGCGGTATCAGTTTCGGCAGATTTATAGACAAAAACGAACTCGCTTCAATGTTAAGATGTTCCTTTAGTGAAGCCGACTTACTATTCCCCAATGACTCCGTTATAGCAGAGCATCTCGGAATAGCCGTCAGAAAAGATATGCGAAACTTGGGAATTACGGGAAAACTTCACGAAAGATACAAAAAAACCGTTTTTCCGAAAACAAATATAATTATTTACGGGGTATGGAACCGAAAAGGCGGAGAAAAAATATGCGTTACTCATTTACTTCGCTCCGGCGCCGTTTTCATAAAAACCGTACCTAAGTTTTGGTACGATAATCCCCATATAAACTGCACTTTGTGTAAAGGTCGTTGTACTTGCGACTGCGATTTCTATTACATTAACAGAAAGGACTGGACTTATGGCTGAAATCACAAAAAACAATGGAAGTCAAAAAGAAGGAAAGAAAAAAAGAAAACTATTCAACACTCTTTCCAAAAAGTTAATTGCAATATTTATCGTTATGACGATACTTATTTCAATTGCGTCTTGCCTTGTAGGATATCTTAAATATTCTTCAACAATAAAGCAACTTTATAACGAGAATTCTTATTCGATTGCACGGGTAGTTCAAAACTATGTCACCCCCGAAATGGGAGATTTTCTCGAAAACTTAATCGTTTATGAAACTGACGAAAACGGAGAATACATACGCAATGAGTACGGAAACAAAGTTCCGAAGCTTATTGAAAAAGACGGTGTAATAAGCGCCGAAACAACTATTGATATGTATGCCGACCCCTCGACCTTGTCGGGAAAAGAACTTGAAGACTACAACAAGTATTACGAGTTCCTTGAAAAAATAGACGGAATAAGAAAAAGCTCGGGCGCAAAATATATTTTCTTCTCCATTGCCTGTGACGGCGACACGGAGGGCGACCCTTATTATGAAAAAGGTCAAGAAAAATATTCGCATCCTTACTGCATTTATTTAGCCGATGCACGTATGGACGACCAAACACTTAAAGAGCTCCACCTTTCAGACGAAGAAATCGTAAAAACTGCCGAGTCTTACGGAATGAGTCTTAAGAAAAGTGACCTACGTCTTAAGAACGGCAAACTTAAAGACGATATTTACAACTTCTTCTGCCGTCTGCCTTTAGGCTCACAGTCGCAACTTGACCCAAACATTTATAACGATGCCCACGAAGTATTTTTAACGGGTAAAAAGAGCACTAACTATTTTGAAAATCATACCGAATTCGGTCATACGACTGAAGCACTGCTTCCGGTAAGAAACTCAAACGGCGGCATTTTCGGAATGATATCGGTTGACGTTGAAATGAAAATTATCACGTCTACACTTCTAAGTTACATTTTTACGGCCATTTTAATTACTGTAGGACTTGTTGCACTGTTTATGTGTATCTTCCTACTCTTTATGGAATTCAATGTTGTTAAACCTATTAAGCGTGTTACCGATGCAACAGCTAAGTTTATTGACGAAGATATGCTTATAGATGACACCATAAAAGAAATTAAAACGGGAGACGAAATCGAGGCACTCGCAACATCGTTTAATAAGATGAGCTCCGACCTCGTTGATTACGTTAAAAACCTTGCATCGGTTACTGCCGAAAACGAGCGTATCGGTACTGAGCTTAACGTTGCAACAAACATTCAGGCTTCTATGCTCCCCTGCATTTTCCCGCCGTTCCCGAACCGTGACGAATTTGATGTTTATGCTACTATGAACCCTGCAAAGGAAGTAGGCGGCGACTTCTACGACTTCTTTATGGTTGACGAAGACCACATCGCCATCGTTATGGCGGACGTTTCGGGCAAAGGTGTTCCTGCGGCATTGTTTATGGTTATCGCCAAAACTCTTATTAAAGACCATACATATCCGGGTGCTGACTTAGGTGAAGTATTCACTACCGTTAACGACCTGCTTTGCGAATCTAACAGCGGTGAGTTGTTCGTTACTGCATTTGAAGGTGTACTTAACTTGGTTACAGGTGAGTTCCGTTATGTTAACGCCGGTCACGAAATGCCGTTTATTTGCAAACAGGGTGAAAACTATACACCGTATAAGATTAAGCCGGGCTTTGTACTTGCTGGTATGGACGGTATGGTATACAGAGAAGGTTCTGTTATGCTTGAACCCGGCGACAAGGTGTTCCAGTACACTGACGGTATTACCGAAGCCACAAACAAAGATAATCAGCTTTACGGTATGGAAAGACTCGAAAAGATTTTATCCAAAAATGCCGATAAGCAGTCCTACAAATTACTGCCCCTTGTTAAAGCCGATATTGATGCTTTTGTCGGCGATGCACCGCAGTTTGATGATATTACAATGCTTTGCCTTGAATACATAAAGAGAAGCGAACCGAAAAAAGGCAAAGAAAGCGAACCTACTACCGAAGATAAATAAATCTTAAATAAAAAAACTAAAAATTTAGAAAGAGAGAAAAATTATGGAAATTATTAAAAACAAAGACGGAAACGCATTAAAGATTTCACTTATAGGAAGACTTGACACTACAACCGCACCGCAGTTAGAAGCAGTTGTTACAGGTGAATTAGAAGGTGTAGAAGCTCTCACATTCGATTTTAATGACCTTGAGTACATTTCTTCTGCAGGACTTCGTGTTCTCCTTGCCGCACAAAAAACTATGAACAAGCAGGGCAAGATGTGTGTTAAAAATGTTAACAGCGATATAAACGAAGTTTTTGAAATTACCGGCTTTGCCGATATTCTTAATATTGAATAAAGGAAGTCTAGAATTTCTCTTTGTTTGTTATTTTAATCTCGCATATATTGTAAATACTAATTGATACAATGGTATTTAAGAGGTTACATTTAATAACAAATTTTGTAAATAATTAAAAGGCGGAATTACAGTATGAAGGAATTAACACTTGAAGCTACAATCGAAAATGTAACTACCGTTACTGATTTCGTAAATGAACAGCTTGAATTATATGACTGCCCTATGAAAGCACAGATGCAAATAGATGTTGCTATTGACGAATTGTTCAGCAACATTGCTTTCTATGCTTACAACCCCGATGTCGGCCCTGCAACTGTTCGTGTTGAGGTTGCCGAAGACCCGTTGGCGGTAATAATAACCTTTATCGACAACGGCGCTCCGTATGACCCACTTGCGAAAGACGACCCCGATATTACACTTTCGGCAGAAGAGCGTGACATAGGCGGACTCGGTATATTTATGGTTAAGAAAACTATGGACGATGTAACCTATGAATATAAGGACGGTCAAAACATTCTTAAAATCAAAAAGCATTTATAAGAATAACAAAATTAAAAAAGCGGAACGGTTTTTAACCGTTCCGCTTAATTTTTTATTAACTTAACCTAAAAGGTGGAAGTTTACTACAAGACCTGCAAATACGATGGAAACCATCGAAAGAAGCTTTATTAAAATATTTATTGACGGGCCCGAAGTATCCTTGAACGGGTCGCCTACGGTATCGCCTACAACGGCAGCCTTATGACAGTCACTGCCCTTTCCGCCGTTAACACCGCTTTCGATATATTTCTTTGCGTTATCCCAAGCACCGCCGGAGTTTGACATAAATATCGCCATAAGGAAGCCGGTTGCCGTAGCACCTGCCAAAAGTCCTACAACGCCTTTGTAACCCAAAAGCAGACCAACAACTATCGGAGATACAATAGCGATTACGGTAGGTAATACCATTTCCTTAAGACTCGCTTTTGTGCATAGGTCAACACAGGAAGCATAATCGGGGTCCGTTTCGCCCTCCATAAGTCCCTTAATTTCCTTAAACTGACGGCGAACTTCAACAACTATAGACTGAGCAGCCTTACCTACGGAATCCATCGTAATAGCGGCAAATACAAACGGCAAACAAGCGCCTATAAACAAGCCTACCAAAACAACGGGGTCCATAATATTAAATACATCTTTAATTTTATCGTCAAAACTTTGAATTTTCTCAATATATGAAGCAACCAAGGCGAGAGCCGTAAGTGCGGCAGAGCCTATTGCAAAGCCCTTACCGGTTGCAGCGGTTGTATTTCCGAGAGAGTCAAGAGCATCGGTTCTTTCACGGACTTCGGGGTCTTGACCGGACATTTCCGCAATACCACCTGCGTTATCGGCAACAGGGCCGTAAGCATCGGTTGCAAGAGTGATACCGAGTGTTGAAAGCATACCTACTGCCGCAAGAGCGATACCGTAAAGACCGGACTTTGGAGCCGAAGCACCGCCGCAAACGAAGTAAGCAACCAAAATACAAGCGCCGATAATTACTATCGGAATTATGGTTGAAAGCATACCAAGACTGATACCGCCTATTATAATCGTTGCGGAACCGGTTTTAGATGTATCTGCAAGTTTCTTTGTGGGTCTATAAGTATCCGATGTAAAGTACTCAGTAGCCTGACCTATAAGTACACCGGCGATAAGTCCTGCCAAAATTGCAAAGTAGAACTTAACATCGCCTAAAATGAAATATGAGAGCGGTAAAGACAAAATTGCAATTAAAATTGCACTTGTGTTAGTACCACGGCTTAATGCTTTAAGTAACTGCTTCTGCTCGGCCTTTTCACCTGTTCTTACAAGGAATGTACCGAATATTGAGCAAAGAATACCGAGCGCTGCCAAAACCATAGGAAGCGCCATAGCTTTCATAGCACCGCCGAATGCCGCAACACCGAGAGCCGAAGCCGAAATAATCGAGCCTACATAGGACTCATAAAGGTCGGCACCCATACCGGCAACATCGCCGACATTATCACCTACATTATCGGCAATAACAGCAGGGTTGCGGGGGTCGTCTTCCGGAATACCGGCTCCAACCTTACCTACAAGGTCAGCACCTACATCGGCAGCCTTAGTAAAGATACCGCCGCCGACACGGGCAAAGAGCGCCATAGAAGAAGCACCCATACCGAAAGTAAGCATAGCGCTTGTTATTTCCGTAGCCGGAAGATTAAACACGAATTTAAGTAAAATAAACCAAATTGAAATATCAAGAAGACCTAAGCCTACAACCGTAAAGCCCATAACAGAACCTGCGGAGAAAGCCACTTTAAGTCCCTTATTAAGACCGTCTTTACAAGCATTTGTTGTTCTGCAGTTTGAAAGAGTGGCTATCTTCATACCGATAAAGCCCGAAAGGCCCGAGAAGAAACCGCCCGTTACAAAAGCAAACGGAACAAACCATGTAAGAAGATTTGCAAATGCCATTACACAAAGTACAACAAACATTACGGCAAAGAAAATTGACACAATGGTGTACTGTCTTTTAAGGTACGCATTTGCACCCTTTCTGATAGAAAGCGATATTTTTGCCATTAACGAATCGCCCTCGGAAAACTTCATAATTTTCCTGGCTTTTACTAAAGCAAAAATCAGCGCAATTAAAGCACCTGCCAAGGTAACAAAAGGCAAACACTTTTCAATGAAAAATTCCATAATTAACCCTACCTTTTAGTTTTTAATAATATATATATGTTCTTTTAGGTAACGAATAGTATATCACTCTGTTAAAAAATTGTCAATATTTTTTTTATAATGCTTCTGCAACATTCAAAATAAGTTCTTTCGTTTTTTCAAAACCTAAACAGGCATCGGTAATAGACTGACCGTAAACCGTACCGCTTATGTCCTGACAGCCGTCTTCTATATAGCTTTCAATCATAAGACCTTTGACAAGCTTTTTTATGTCAGAGTTTTTGTTTCGGCTTTTTATTACATCGAGAGCGATTTCAGGTTGCTTAAACGGGTCTTTACCCGAATTCGCATGATTTGTGTCTACTATAATTGAAGGTGATTTAAGTTCTTTTAATGCAAACTTTTCGTTTATTTTCACTAAGTTATCATAAGAATAGTTCTGAACATACTTGCCGCTTGTATCCAAATACCCACGCAAAATGCCGTGAGCCGTGTCGTTGCCTGAGGTTTCTACCTCCCAGCCTCTGTATATAAACCTATGCGAATGAGTTGCCGCCAAAACGGAGTTTAACAAAACATTTGTATCTCCGCTTGTCGGGTTTTTCATTCCGACAGGTACTGATATTCCGCTTGAAGCAAGTCTGTGCTGTTGATTTTCAACAGACCTTGCCCCTACCGCCACGTAGCCTAATATATCGGACAAATAACGGTAGTTTTCAGGGTAAAGCATTTCGTCCGCACTCGTAAGGTCAAAGTTTTTAAGAACATCCATGTGCAGTTTTCTTATTGATAAAAGTCCCTCTAACATATCGGGCTTCTTATCGGGTACGGGGTTGTGAAGCATTCCTTTATAACCGTCACCTGTCGTTCTCGGCTTATTTGTATATACTCTAGGAATGATAATAATTTTATCTTTTACTGTTTCGGCAACACTTTTAAGCCGTCCTATATAATCGAGAACGGACTCGCTTTTATCTGCCGAGCAGGGCCCGACAATTAAAATGAATTTATCGGATTTACCTAAAAAAACATCTTTAATTTCGGCATCTCTTTTTGCCTTAACATTTGCCATTTTTTCGCTCAACGGAAATTCTTTTTTAATTTCCATCGGAATCGGCAATTTTCTTATATATGTTGCTGACACGCTACTCACCTTTATTCTTTATCTCCGTATAATAAAACCTCTACTCCGAGATTTTTTAATATGCCGAAAAAATCGGGGAAGCTTTTATCTACGGCTTCGGCATTTTCTATTTCTCCGCCTTTTATTGCACACAAAAGTGCAAGTGCCATAACAACCCTATGGTCGTTATGCGAACATAAAGATTTATCGGGCTTTTTAAGTTCCTTACAAATAACGGTAACCTTTGAGTTTTCGTAAACAAGCTCCGCTCCGAATTTTGACAGTTCTTCTTTCATACTGCTTATTCGGTCGCTTTCTTTGTATTTAAGATTATCGACACCCGTAAACACTGCACCCTTATATAAACACGCAAGACTAAACATAACGGGTGCTAAATCGGGGCAGTCCGACAAATCGAACTCTTTTTTATTAGAAGCTAAATCGCAAAAAAACTTTTTATATACAATATCGCCCTGAACGGTATTCTTATTTAGCCCTTCAACTTGAACATTTCCGCCCAAAAACTTAAAGGCCTCAAGGTATGCGCCGTTTGAACAGTCGCCCTCTATACAGTAATCATTATTATTAAAGCCTTTTCCGTTAATTTCGATAACACCGTTTTTTACAACCGCTTTACCGCCGAAATCATTTATAACCTGAGCGGTCATATCAACATACGGCTTACTCTTTATATCTTTTACCGTTATTTTGCTGTCACCGTTTACAAGTGAGAGCGCAAACATAAGTCCCGATATAAACTGACTCGAAATTTCGCCTGAAATTTCATAGTTTCCGCTTTTTAAGTTTCCGCAAAGAGTTAAGCGGTTTTCTTTCTTTTCATATAAAAAGCCATGCTTTTTGCATAATGTTTCGTACTCGTCAAGCGGTCTTAAAAATAACGATTTTGAACCCGTAAAGGTTATTCTTTTATTAAATGTTAAAATGACGGGTATTAAAAATCTTAAGGTGCTCCCGCTCTCAAAACAGTCAAGAACGCAGTCTTCTTTTACCGTTTCTTTTTTAAGTCCGCCTATAATCACTCTTTTGTTTTCAAAAAAAGCTTCGGCGCCTAAAGTTTTAAGACAGTTTAGTGTTGCTAATACATCACCGCTTAAAACAATATTTTTAATCTCGCTTTTTTCCGTAAAAGCACCGCAAATAAGCGCTCTGTGAGAAAAACTCTTTGACGGCGGAGCGAAAGCGGTACCGTTCGCCCTGCTTTTGTTTATTACGGCTTTCATTTATTTCACCGACTCCGATAAAATGTCTATAGCTTCTATATAACCCTCGAGCGATTTTCCCATTACGGTGGCTACGGCATTTTCTCTTATATAACTTATTTTTCTTTCGTCTTCCCTTTTATCTACATCGGAAATATGAACTTCGACATAAGGAATACTTACCGCTTCCAAAGCATCTTTAATGGCAATGCTCGTATGCGTGTATGCAGCAGGGTTTATTATAATTCCCGAAAACTTGTTATAAGCCATTTGTATTTTGTCTATTATCTCGCCCTCACTGTTTGAACAAAACAGTTTAACACTTATTTTTTTCTCTTTAGCGTGTTTTTTTACAAGCCTTACAAGGTCCTTATATGTTCTTTCTCCGTATATTTCCTTGTTTCTTATGCCCAACATATTTATATTAGGCCCGTTAATAACGAGAATTTTCATCAATGCACCTTCTTATAACGCAGTTTGCCACATCTATAGGATTACTTTCGCCGTCTACCGTTATGTCGGCATATTTTTCGTATAAATCTTTTCTTTCGTAATATATTTTTTCTAATTTTTCGTAAGTGTCCGAAAGCGGTCTGTTTCCGAGCGCTTTAAGTTTGTTAAGACTTTTTTTGAGATAAACCATTATACCGTTTTGTCTTAAAAATCTCATATTTTCGTTTCTTAAAACCGCCCCGCCGCCGACAGAAATAACAGCGGAATTTTCTTTTGATATTTCCTTTATTATTTCGCTTTCCTTATTTCTAAAAGACTCTTCGCCCTCTTCTTTTATTATTTCTTCGGGCGTTTTACCGTACTTTTCGAACAAAAGCCTATCGGTATCGTAAAATTTGCGGTTTTTGATTTTAGCCAAAGTTTTACCTTGTGTAGTTTTTCCGCTTGAAGGCATTCCTATTAAAACTATATTTCTTTTGCTCTCTTTTATATCGAAATAAAGTTTATCGGTAATACCTTTGCCGTACTCTTTAGACAAAAACAGTTCTTCCGAGCAGACTGCCTGAGCGATTAACATATAAAGTCCGCCAAACGCCTTTATTCCCATATCTTCGGCATCGGTTATAAGCCTTGTTTTATATGGATTATATATAACATCGAAAACCGCCGAAAGATTTGTAAAATCTTTTAAGTCTAAAGGGCATTTGTCCGTATCTTTATACATTCCGACAGGCGTTGTGTTTACAAGTATGTCGGTATTATCGTTTACCTTTTTTATTTCGTCATAGGTAATAAAACCGTCTTTTTTACTTCTCGAAACTCTAATAATACTTTTTGCACCTAAATCGCCGAAAAGACAAAAAGCTGTGCCCGAAGTGCCTCCGCTTCCCAAAATCAAAACATTTTTACCCTTAACGGCAACACCCGATTTTTCAACAAGCGCCATTAGTCCCATATAATCGGTGTTATATCCGTAAAGTAAACCGTCTTTATTTATAACCGTATTTACAGTACCCGTTCTTTTTGCAACAAAACTTAAAACATCTAAATATTCTAATGCTTTAACCTTATAAGGCACCGTTACATTTATTCCCTTAAAGTTTTTTTGCTTAAAAAAACTATCTACTTCGTTTTCTTTCAGTTCTTTTAGCTCATACTTTACACCTGTTAAACGGTTATGAATTTCGGGAGAAAAACTATGCGATAAGGTTTTTCCTATAAGTCCGTATTCCATTATTACACCTTAAAAAAACCGTCAGCCGATAATATATCCGCCAAAACAAGTGCCGTAACACTGTCTACTACCGCCCGTGCCCTATGAACTATCAAAGGGTCGTGTCTGCCTTTAATAGACAGTGTAGTTTCGGTTTTTGTCTTTATGTTTACCGTATTTTGCGGTTTTTTAATAGACGGTGTAGGCTTAAATGCTGTTCTGAAAATTATCGGGTTTCCGTTTGTTATGCCGCCCGTTATTCCGCCGCAATTATTCGTTTTTAAGTTTATTTCGTTATCTTTAATATAGTATTCGTCATTAACTTCACTGCCTAACGAGTGAGCAAAGGAAAAGCCTTTTCCAAACTCGATGCCCTTTACGGCGGGTATAGAAAATACCGCATGGGATATAAGTCCTTCTACCGTGTCAAACCAAGGCTCACCGAAGCCCGGCTTTATACCTATAACAGCAGTTTCCAAAATTCCGCCGATACTGTCGCCGTCTTCTTTTACTTGCTTTATTTTTTCTGACATCTTTTCTTTTGCGGTTTCGTCCAGTACGGCAAAAGCTTCACCATTTAACTTGTTTATGTCTTTTTCGATATCGTTAAACTCACGGTCTTTTATACCGCCTATATCGTAAATATGAGTACCTACCGTTATGCCGTAATTTTTAAGAAGCAAAAGACAAACGGCACCGACCGCAACCAATGCTGCCGTTATGCGGCCGCTTGAGTGTCCGCCTCCGCAAGTGTCGGCAAAAGAGCCGTTTTTTACAAAATTAACGAAATCGGCATGGCTCGGTCTTAAAACAAAAGAAGTATCATTATAGTCTTCGCTTCTTTTGTCACGGTTTTCTATTAAAAAACAAATCGGCGTACCGATAGTAAAGCCGTTCTTTACACCGCTTATAATCTTAAATTCGTCCTTTTCTTGTCTTTTCGTTGAAAATTCGGCTATACTATGCCTTTTTTCAAGTTCTTTTTTAATAAAATCAAGGTCAATTTTAACACCTGACGGCATTCCGTCTAAAACGGCGCCTATATATTCGCCGTGACTCTCGCCGAAGAGTGTTACGGCTATACTGTTTCCGAAACTGTTTTTCATACAAATTATCCTTCCTTGTTTTAACTAAAAACTACCTAAGAGCTTTAAGTCTACACAAGAGTTTTTTAGTTCAGCTAACATTTCTTTTCCGTCTTTTGAATAAATATTGCCCTCGCCCTCAACGAAAAAGTAATAGTCCCAATTTTGGGACTTTGTAGGTCTTGATTTAAGAGAAATCATATTAAAATTGTGTTTTGCTATAACCGAAACGGCCTTAAGAAGTTCACCTACGGCGTCCTTAACCGTAAACATAATTAAAAACCTTTTTGCATTTGCGTTTTCTTTCGGTGCCGTCCTTGAAAACACGGCAAACCGTGTAACATTATCTTTGCTTTTATTTATGTTTGTTTTAAGAACATTAAGTCCGTTTTCGTTTGCCGCTTCAATACTCGCTATGGCACCGATACTTTTATCGGACAAAGCGGCAACCTTTTTTGCCGCAAGAGATGTCGTTGTTTCGCTTTTTGTCATAAAGCCGTTTTCTTTAATAAATTCTTCGCACTGCGAAAGCGCCTGTGGGTGACTAATAACCGTCTTTATATCTTTAATACTGCTGCCCTTTAGCCCCAAAAGATTTTGATAAATATCGGCACTGAATATCCCCGTAATAAAAAGGTCACCCGAAAATGCAAGGTCAAGAACCTTTCCGACTTCGCCGTTATAGCTGTTTTCCAGCGGTAAAAAAGCAAAATCGCATTTCCCCGTTTTTACCGAGTTATAAGCATCTTCAAAATCGTTAAACATTACATTTACGGCATCGGGAAAAACTTTTTTTGCCGTAACATCGGCAAAAGCACCCGCTTCTCCCGCTACCGCAAGGGACAGTCCGCTTTGCATAGACCTTTGAAAGTCCTTTGAAATGCTTATATAGTTTTTAAGATAGTCTTCGTAATACCCCTTAAATTCACTCGGAATATCGTCTGAGACTAATCTCTTGAATAATGCTTCTTCCCTTTTCTTATCGAATACGGGCATTCCGCTTTTAAGCTTTACTTCGCCGATTTTCTTTACCGCTTCCATTCGCTTAAGAAACAGCGAACGCATTTGGGTGTCAATAATATCAATGTCTTTTCTGGCTTTTTTAAGCTCGTCCATTAAATCACCGTTTTAGCTTTATTTATTGTACTCTTCGTATAATTTTCTAAATGCAGGTATAGAACGCTTTATTTGGTCGTTTGTAACACAGTAAGCTATTCTCACATATCCCTTAATACCGAAACTGTCGCTCGGCACAAGCAAAAGCTCGTATTTCTTCGCCTTTTCGCAAAATGCCGCAGCATCACTTTCGAGAGCCTTAAAGAAAAGATAAAATGCGCCGTCAGGTCTTATAACATCGTAGCCTATTTCCTTAAGCGACTCATATATTAACATTCTGTTTTTATCGTACTCCAAAATATCGGGGTCTAAACCGTCACATTCGGCAACAACATACTGGAAAAGACTCGGTGCGCAAACATATCCGAGCGCTCTTCCCGCTCCGCAAACGGCGGCATAAATATCCGAAGAGTCTTCAGCATTAGGCGATACCATTATATAGCCTATGCGTTCGCCCGGTAATGAGAGCGACTTACTGTACGAATAACATACTATCGTGTTATCGTAAATATTCGGAATATACGGCACCGAAACACCGCCGTAAACGAGTTCTCTGTACGGCTCGTCACAAATAATGTAAACGGGCTCTTTTCTCTTCTTTGAAAATTCGCTTAGAGCGTCCGTTAACTCTTTTATGTTTTCTTCGCTGTATACTACACCTGTCGGGTTGTTAGGCGAATTTACAATAATTGCCTTTGTTTTCTTATTAAGTGCCTTTTTTACCGCTTTTACATCTATCGTTAAGTCTTCTTGTTTGCACGGAACTTCGACACATTTCGCATCGGCATTTTCGATAAACACCTTATACTCGGGGAAGTACGGTGTTAAAGCAATAACCTCGTCACCCTTATTGCAAATTGCATTTAAGGTGATTTCAAGCGAAGCGGCGGCGCCGCAGGTCATATAGATATTATCGGCAGTAACCGGAAAAGAAAAACGCTTATTTATATTGTTTGCAATAACCGTTCTCGTATTCATATCTCCGGGTCCCGAAGTATATCCGTGAAGAGCAATGCTCTCTCTTTCGTTAATAAATTTAATAATTGTTTCGTTAACCTTTTTTGGTGCCGGAATACTCGGGTTTCCGAGACTGAAGTCGTATACATTTTCCGCACCTATTTCTTTTTTTCTTGCGTTTGAGTACTCGAAAATCTTTCTTATTGCCGATGGCTGTTTTCCGAGCATTTCCATTTTCTTTGAAATCATAATATTACCTCACTTAAAAACAAAACCGCAAACCGTCACACAATTTGCACGTGCGACCGAATGCGGACCTTTATCCCGATTTTTAACGGCGCACAGCGGTTTTAATAATTACACCTAAATTGCCGTCCTAAATAATATATTATATATAGTAATATTACACTAACAATACCCTATTGTCAAGAAATTTGCTCTTTGCGTCCTTTCTTTTCGACATTTGTCACTTGACCGGGTTTTCTTATTGTGTTATACTCGTTGTACCGAATAATAAGGAGGAAGACTTGTGGATAATACTAAAATCAACACAGGTAAACATTCTAAAAATTGCCGATTATTTTAATGTAACGGTAGATTATCTTCTCGGAAAAGAAGACACAAAAAAGAACCTATCAAAAATGATGGGTTCGCTCACGATTATTATTTGCTTGACGAAGAAGACCGTTTAACGATAGATACGCTTATATCCTCCCTTTTGAAAAGGGAAAAATATATATCAAACAAAAATGTCGGATAATAAAATTTATTTAAGGGGATATTTCTCATGAATTGGTTTATATTAATTACTTTTTTGTTTTTGTATTTCTTTTTTGGCTCATTATGCCATTATTGTTCCGTATTAGTTAATAACAATGTAATTCTACCCACCTACATTTACAGTACTATTTTTTTACATGTATATACATTGATTATCTCGACTTGGCTTTTTGGTTGGGTAGTAGGTATTATCTTAACGGCGTGTCAGTTTTTTAACGTTTCTTATTCGTTTGCCGGTTGGATTTTCTTTCTAAATTATACAGTCAAAATCAAAAACGAACAAACAATAATAAACTTAAAAAATAGAATTGTTTCTTATTTGTTGATTTTCAAATATATTACACCTATTATAATTCTGCTGTTGATTATTTTTACAAAATATAACAGCTTGTTTTTCATGATAAAAAACTACGGTGTGTTTT
>JAZUIE010000016.1:0-15579 GCA_045642125.1 Acutalibacteraceae bacterium
GACTTTTGGCGAATAACTGCTTCAAAAAAACCGACATACGCCAGTATGCCGGTTTTTTATTTATTGTTCTTCACTCAAAATTCGCTCTTTTTGGATGGAACAGTTTTGTACCTGCAAAATTTTGTGCAGAACGCAGTGAAAAAATGCAGTAACACTATCGTGTTACAAGGCTTTTTCGCAAGTGATTGCGTAAATTTTGCGGTCCAAAACCTATTTCTCCCTAAGTGAAGCCGTCCATTCGGGCGGTGTTGTTTTTTTATTGTGCGAAAAGACTTAAAAGGACAATCTTGCAGGTGCTGAAATTATTTATATAAACATTATAAGCAGATAACAGATTTAAGCAAACCGTTTTCGTACTTGTGAGACAGTTCCATATACCACTCGTCCGTAACCTTGCCGCTTGCATTGTCCTCGCAAAGCTTTTGATGAAGATTGGAAAGCGTTGCGATTCTGGATGTCGCTTTCTGTATGACCGTTTCGCACATCTTCTTCTCCCGCTTGGTTTATTCCGATAGCAGCCAGTCGATGACCTTGGTCGTCAGGTAGGCGTCATCCCATGAGCAGTGACTGACACCATGGAACAGCGTCAGCCGGACGTCACCGCCTGCGCTTTTGAGCGCGTCCACCATTTCCAACGAATTCTTCGGCAACACTATATCATCGACATCACCATGGAACGCCCACACGGATGCCTTGATTGCACCGGTGTTCCATGCCACACCGCCGCCACAGATCGGCGCACCTTTGTAGAACATTTCGGGAAACGCCTCAAGCATGGCCCATGTGCCATAGCCGCCCATGCTGAGTCCGGTGATGACGGTGCGCTGGGTATGATAGCGAGCGGCGATATCGTTGATGAAATCCCGAAGCCAATACACGAGATCGCTCCAGATTGCGTTCGCGGGGCATTGTGGGCATACCACCACCGCGGGGATATTCATGCCTTCCCGGATATAGCGAGGAATGCCGTTCAACGAAACCAGTGAAACATCGTCACCCCGTTCGCCGGCACCGTGTAAGAACACCAACAGCACGGGGCATTCGCCGTCCTGCTCCTGCAAAAGGTAATTCATTTTGCCGAAATAAGGATGCTGATACACTTGTTCTATCATGACATATCATCTCCCCCATTTGTAGTGTTTTTATAATACTATTTTGCCACATGGCTGTCAAGCAAAAGCGTGTATATGATGATTGAATATCGATAAAACTTTACATTTCAAATCAATTTTGCGAATGGCTATACTCCCAGATCAAAAACAGTAAAGGAGGGATAGATAAAAAGGGTTGCAATCAGTGGCTCAACAGAGTAAAATTAAGAGAGAAAATGTGGATACGAAGTATAGCGATACGGTTGATATTGTGCATTTGGATTATCAAATTTACAGGAGGTCAGTGTCGTGATACACCTAAAATTATTAAGCTCGTTAGAAAAAGTTTTCCCGGATCAAATGCCTGCAGAGGATGTTATCGGTACTTCTCTTTTCCGGAATGAGCGGTATTCCTGGCAGGTTGCTTATTTTGTGGATGCACAAAACTGGGGACGGCGCGAGGGCCATATATCGGTGCAGGGAGATGTTGCCTCTTTTGTCACCGTAAAGCAAGTCGGTTTGGTTCCTTGCGAATTACCCTGTTACGAAAAGGCGGATGACTATTTGTTTACACAGCCTCGTCTGGCACCTGATGTCCTGAAAACGGTTGTTGACGGAAAGCTGTGGTATGTGCCCCGCCGGTGGGAAAGTATTTGGCTGACGCTGGACGGAAAAGAAGAACTGCTTCCTCCCGGAAAGCATGAGCTGATCGTTTCCATCACGGCGGACGGTGAAGAACAGCACATATCCTTGACACTTGAGGTGATTCCGGCGGTTCTCCCCGAACAGAGCCTTTTGTTCACCCAGTGGTTGCACTGCGATGGTATTGCCCAATATCACGGTCTGAAGATGTTCAGTGAGCAGTTTTGGTGCGTTTTGGAACGATATGTCAAAATGGCGGCCGCTAACGGCATCAACTTACTGTATACACCGTTGTTTACACCGCCCTTGGACACCAAAGTAGGCGGTGAACGGTTGACCTGTCAGTTGGTGCAGGTGTTTGTAGAGGGCGGGAAATACCGCTTTGGATTTCGCCGGTTGGCTCGATGGATAAAAATGGCCGAGCGGTGCGGGATCAGGCGGTTTGAGTTATCCCATTTGTTCAGCCAGTGGGGTGCGAAGTTTGCGCCGAAAATTGTGGCTCTAGATGAAAAACAGAACGAGATAAAACTGTTTGGTTGGGAGACACCGGCAAGCGGAGCAGAATACCGACAGTTTTTGGCATCCTTTTTACCGGCGTTGAATGAGTTTTTGCATCAGGCGGGTGTATCCGATCGCTGTTATATTCATGTTTCCGATGAGCCGTCCAAGGAGGGTTTACCGTCGTATAAGTTGGCCGCGTCTCTTGTTAAACAGTATTTGCCGGGATATCCTTTGATGGATGCCATGTCGGATTATGAAATATATGAGAACAGCGAAGTTAGTGATCCGGTAGTAGCGCTGAATCACATGACACCGTTTCTGCAAAAGAATGTTTCTCCCTTATGGGGATATTATTGTTGCAGTCAGTATGAAAAGGTTCCCAACAGGTTTATCGCTATGCCTTCTTATCGCAATCGCATAGTCGGTCTGCTGTGCTATCGGGAGAGATTAAAAGGATTCTTGCAGTGGGGGTATAATTTTTACAACAGCCAGTATTCCTTAACTTCGGTGGATCCATATGCCTGTACAGACGCCGGTCGGGCGTTTCCGTCCGGTGATTCGTTTTCCGTGTATCCTGAGGGAAACGGCTGTACGGAATCCCTGCGGCTTGTTGTGTTTCATGAGGCATTGCAGGATCATCGGGCATTGTGTCTGTTGGAAGAATTGGCCGGTCGCGAAGAAGTTGATCGGTTTATCGGGCGGTGCCAAACCAAAATGACATTTTTCGACTATCCACACGAGGCCTCTTTTTTGATTCGTTTTAGAGAAAGACTGAATGCTGAGATAAAATCATATCTTTGCAGATCTCCAAAAAAGATGGATGCAGGTAAACAAGACGAGATCATCGGATGACGGCAAGGCGAATGCTTTGCGCTTGTCTGGAGTAAGGATGGAAATTTTGACGGTTTTAATCCGGACGGCACCCCGACAGGTACCGGTGATGAGGTATTATATATAGGCAAGATTGTTAAAGATTCCACTGTTGCTTTTCAATTAGAAGACGGCTTTAAAAACGGCGGTGTCTTTTGGATATATTTACTCGATTCAAGAGTTTTTAATGATAACGGTGAGTTGCAAAGCGTTTTTATAAAGTATCAATATTTCAAAAGTATGCGACAGATATATGTGAGGTTTTTATGGTTTTTTCATCAACTGTATTCTTGTTTTTGTTTTTGCCGACACTTCTTTTAATTTACTATCTGCCTGTTAAAAAGTCGTTAAGACGGGCATGGCGAAATACCGTTTTGTTGCTTTTCAGCATAGGTTTTTATGCTTGGGGCGAACCGGTATTTGTTTTTGTTATGCTCGGTTTCGTGTTTCTAAACTGGCTGGTTGTTCTTATTATGGACAAGTCGCCGCATAAAAAGAGATGGCTTTGTGCTATAATTACAATAGACATACTTCTGCTCGGCGTATTTAAGTATGTGTCTTTTATTTCCAAAAATATTGCCGCAATTACCAAAAACGACTCGCTTATTGTTTCAATCGCACTGCCGATTGGCATTTCGTTTTTTACTTTTCAAATGATGTCGTATGTTTTTGATGTTTATTACGGCAACGCAAAGGCTCAGAAAAACCCCTTATATGTTGCCCTATACATAGCATTGTTTCCGCAGTTAATTGCCGGACCCATTGTCCGGTATACAGAGGTCGAGGAAGATATCCTGACACGGCGAGAGACACTTTCCGATTTTTCTGCCGGTTTCAAACGGTTTGCTTACGGACTCGGAAAGAAAATTTTGATTGCAAACTTTGTGGCGCAAATCGCCGACAATGTTTTTGATTCGTTAAATCATCCTTCGGTTATGACGGCATGGCTCGGCGCCGTTGCGTATGCACTGCAAATATATTTCGACTTTTCCGGATATTCGGATATGGCAATCGGTTTGGGGAAAATGTTCGGATTCCATTTCTCTGAAAACTTCAATTATCCGTACATCGCAAAAAGTATTACAGATTTTTGGCGCAGATGGCATATTTCACTCAGTACTTGGTTTCGAGATTATGTCTACATTCCGTTGGGCGGAAACAGAGTCAAAAAGATGCGCTGGATATTAAATCTTTTCGTTGTTTGGCTGCTTACCGGAATATGGCACGGCGCAAACTGGACATTTGTTCTTTGGGGGCTTATTTATTTCGTCGTTCTTTTGATTGAAAAGCTGACCGGCTTTACAAAAAAGATTGGCGCTTTATCATACATATATACTTTTGCCGTCGTTATCATTGCATGGGTATTCTTTAGAGCAACGGACATTTCATCGGGCATAATTTATCTCGGAAACATGTTCGGAGTCGGCGCAAAAGGTTTTATCGATGCGGGATTTATTACCTATCTGAAAGGTACGCATGTCGTTTTGGCTGCCGCTTTGATTGGTGCTACACCGTTAGTTAAAAATGTTTTCAAACGGCTCGAAAAACACAGACTTGGCTGGATAGAAAATATTTGGGTGTTTATTGTGTTTGTTTGTTCGGTTTGTCAGGCTGTAGGCTCTACCTACAATCCTTTTATCTATTTTAATTTCTAAAGAGGCGTAATATGCAAAAAAGAAAAAAAGCAGATATTATATTGGCCGTTGTATGTGTTGCCTTTTTGATGTTTATGATGGCCACAATCGTCATACGCTGTTTTACTTCTAAAATTATCGTTCAAAAACTCGGAGTAACCAATCGTTTTACCGACATCGTTTTTTGCGACAACAATACTAAGGGTACGGCAAACGGCAAAAAAGATAATTCCGTAAAACAGGTTGCCGATATTAACGGTGCTGATTCACAACCTTTTAACGAAGAAGCAACCGAAAAAGACAAAATTTCCGAGCACAAGCAAATTATATTTTCAAAGTATTCTCAAAAAATCAAAGATAAAACCGAAAAACTGAAGGTGCCGGCAGAAGCTTATGCCACCGAAAAACTTTTCGGGTATCAAATGATGACAGCATTTTCGAAATCGTATGAATCGCTTTTAAGATGGAATTTCACACCGTTTGAAGAATATAATAACTTTGTAAAAATCGGAAACAATTATTTTTACGGTATTGTTGCCGAAAAAGATGTTTCGTCGGCGGCAAATTCCACAATAGAGTTTTCCCGTTATTGCAGGACTGAGAACATTGATTTTCTATATGTACAAATGCCCTCAAAAATCAGCAAATACGAAGACAAAAACATATCCGGTGTTACCGATTTCTCTAATCAAAATGCGGACGCTTTTTTGAAAAAACTGAAAAAGGCAGATGTAAAAACATTTGATTTGCGTGAAGAAATACATAAAGAGGGCCTTATTCACCACAGTTTGTTTTTTGAGACTGACCATCATTGGAAAGGCGAAACAGGTCTTTGGGCAGCCGGGAAAATACTAGAGAAAATGAAAA
The DNA here is from genome assembly GCA_045642125.1 of Acutalibacteraceae bacterium. Classification (GTDB taxonomy): domain Bacteria; phylum Bacillota; class Clostridia; order Oscillospirales; family Acutalibacteraceae; genus UBA737. Next base: position 5,606 of record JAZUIE010000016.1, read on the forward strand.
GTCTAAAATATAATACCAACCCTAAGTTACTCTTACCGGAAAAATTTGATTATGTAGTTTATAAAGATTGGTTTTTGGGCTCTCAAGGTAAGAAAGCCACATTGGCAAAAGCAACTCCCGAAGACATAAGTCTTATTTATCCTAAAGACAAAACACAGTTCCATTATGTTATACCGAATATGGGCATAGACAAAACCGGCGATTTTTCTATCACTTATATGATGGACTACATTAACGAAAAAGATTACATGGGTGCTAATCCCTATGCGGCTTTTAACCATGCCGACCAACCGTTAATTAAAATTGAGAACGAACTGACAGAGAACGATAATAAGGTTTTGATTATTCACAATTCGTATGCGAACTGTGTCATTCCGTTTATGGCTTTGGGAATAAAAAATGTCGATTCTATTGATTTGCGCTATTTTAATGACAGCGTTAAGGCTTATGTTAAAGAGAGCAAACCGGATATTGTAATAGTGACTTATCCGTGCGACCAGCCGGGGCCGGTTGACTATTCTGCACATACCTCAGCTTTCGACTTCAGATAGTATATTAACACCGCCGTTGGCGGTGTTAATTTTTTTAATGTATTATAAAACCTTAAAAACGGCTTTTTATTGCAAGGTTTAGGAAATATAACGGCATAACTTTGCAAAAAATATAAAATGCGGGGTATTAAACAGTAAAAATCTATTGACAAATCGGGAATTTATGGTATTATTATTTTAGCAGTTTACTTAAGCAAAGTGATAAAGCGATAAGGAGACAAACAAATGAACAGCTGGAAAAACGAAGCGACAGACAGGTTGTGCTTATATTTATCTAAACTAGAGACCAAAGAGGATGCGTATGCCTTTTTGGAAGATATTTGTACCATAAAGGAAATAAAGGATATGTCACAGCGTCTGGCGGTTGCCGAATTGTTGTGCAAGGGTGAAAACTATTCCTCCGTAGGACAAAAAACAAGTGCAAGTTCCGCTACAATAAGCCGGGTAAGCAAGTGCTTAAGTTACGGTGCGGGTGGTTATATAAAAATGATAGAAAGGGTAAACGGTGAGAAAAGAAAATGACAAATAATGTTTTGAACAGAGAAGAAAAAATAATATACGAGCTTCGCTCCGTTTATCATAATTACGGTTACACTCCCTATGCCATGAGCAAGTTCGAAGATTACGAGTTTTATATAAGAAACAAAGATTTTCTTATAAGCGACCGTGTTATTGCTTTTAACGATACAAACGGTAAAATGTTGGCATTAAAACCCGATGTGACACTTTCGATTATCAAGTCGGGAAAAGATACCGAGGGTATAAAGCAAAAGGTGTACTATAACGAAAATGTCTATCGTGTTTCAAGAACGACACATCGCTACAAGGAAATTATGCAGGTAGGTCTTGAGTGTATAGGCGACATAGACTTTTACGATATTTTTGAAGTGGTTTCTCTTGCCGCCGAAAGCTTAAGTAAGATAAGCGGTAATTTTTCGCTTGTTATTTCTCACTTGGGCATTTTATCCGATATATTAAGCGATGCTTCAAACAGCCGTTCGTTTAAGGAAGAGGCCATTGAGTGTATAAAAAGTAAAAACACGCACGATTTACAAAAGTTATGCGAAAAATATAATGTATCCGAAGAAAAAACAAAAGCTGTTATTGCTTTAACGCAAATTTACGGCGAAAGAGGAAGCGTTATAGAAAAAATAAGCGAATTTGCGGACGAATTAAAGGTATCCGAGCTTAAAAAGCTTTCGGACTTTCTTTTAACTACGCCGTATTCGGATAAAATCGAGTTCGATTTTTCGGTTGTTGACGATATGAACTATTATAACGGCTTTTTGTTTAAGGGCTTTGTTGACGGTGTTGCGTCCGAAATACTTTCGGGCGGTCAGTATGACAATATGATGAAGAAAATAAGCCGTACATCGTCAGCTATCGGGTTTGCCATATATCTTGACTTGCTCGATAAAACAATACCGGACGAAAGCTTTATGTTCGATGTTTTACTGATTTACGGCGAAGAAAATGACGCTTTTGAGGTTGCAAAAAAGGTAAGCGAATTAGCTAAAAAGGGACTTTCGTGCAGTGCTCAAAAGGTAATACCGAATAAAATTAAATTCAAAGAGATTATAGATATGAGAGGAGGCACACAGAATGCTTAATGTTGCATTGCCTAAAGGCAGACTCGGCGAAAAGGTTTATGAAATGTTCGAAAAAGCCGGTTATGAATGTCCGTCAATCAAAGATAAAAACCGTAAGCTTATCTTTGAAAACAAAGAAAAGGGCGTTCGGTACTTTTGGGTTAAACCGAGCGATGTTACGGTTTATATAGAGCATGGCGCCGCCGATATCGGTGTTGCCGGTAAGGACATTCTGACAGAATATAACCCCGATGTTTACGAGCTTTTGGACCTTAATGTCGGCAAATGCAGAATGGCGGTTGCGGGTCCTGCGGACTTTGACGAAGAAAAGGCATTCCGTGTGGCGACAAAATTTGTAAACATTGCTTCCGATTATTATTCTTCGCTCGGCAGAGACATTGAAATTATTAAACTTAACGGTTCTATAGAACTAGCCCCGATATTGGGACTTTCAGATGTCATAGTCGACATTGTTGAAACGGGTGAAACGCTTAGAGAAAATAATCTTAAAGTAAAAACCGAGTTTATGCCCATAAGCGCAAGACTAATAGCAAATAAATCTTCGTTCCGTTTCAGAACAAAGGAAATTGAAGATGTTGTAAACAAATTAAGAGAACAGGTGAAGAATGATGATTAAGATATATAAATACGGTGAGGTTTCAAACGTTGAAATCTTCAAAAGAGAAGACCTGTCCGCAAATGTCGAGGACATTGTTGCAGACATAATTAAAGATGTACGAAAAAACGGTGACAAGGCTTTGTTCTCCTACACCGAAAAGTTTGACAAAGCGGTGCTTTCTTCTCTTGAGGTATCAAAGGAAGAATGGGAAGAGGGAATAAAAAAGGTTTCCCCCGAGTTCAGAGCCATTATAGAAGAGGCCGCCGAAAACATCATAAGCTTCCATAAAAGACAGGTAAGAAACAGCTTTATCATAAACGATAAAGACGGTGTATGTACGGGTCAAAAGGTAACGCCCATTGAAAAAGTAGGCGTTTATGTTCCGGGCGGAACTGCGGCTTACCCGTCTACCGTTCTTATGGATACCATTCCCGCAAAAATTGCAGGATGCGAAACGATAGTTATGGTAACCCCTCCGGCAAGTGACGGTACGGTGTTACCCGAAATTCTTTTGGCGGCAAAAATTGCCGGTGTAGACAGAATTTTCAAGGTAGGCGGTGCTCAGGCAATAGCCGCACTTGCATACGGCACCGAATCGGTACCGAGAGTTTATAAAATCGTAGGTCCCGGAAACGCCTTTGTAGCAGAAGCCAAAAAGCAGGTTTTTGGTAAGGTTTCCATTGATATGATAGCGGGACCGAGCGAAATTTTGGTAGTTGCCGACAGTACGGCAAACCCCGAATATGTTGCCGCCGATTTACTTTCTCAGGCTGAGCACGATAAAAATGCATCTGCGGTACTTGTTACCGACAGTATGGAACTTGCAAAGAAAATAAGCGCCGAAATAGAAAAGCAGTTATCGGTTTTGGAAAGAGAAGAAATCGCAAGGGCATCTATTGACAACAACGGCAAAATAATCGTAGCGGAAAATGACCTTATTAAAGCTATTGACATTGCAAACGAAATAGCGCCCGAGCATTTGGAAATTTGTGTCGATAATCCTTTCGATTATCTTGATAAAATCAAAAATGCCGGTTCGATATTTATGGGAAAATACTGTCCCGAAGCCTTAGGCGATTATTTTGCGGGACCGAACCACACTTTGCCGACAAGCGGAACGGCAAAATTCTCTTCTCCGCTTTCGGTAGACGATTTTGTTAAAAAGTCACAGTTTACTTATTATACGGAAGACGCACTCAAAAAAGTAGCCGATAAGGTCAACTGTTTTGCACAAAAGGAAGGTTTACAGGCGCACGGAAAGAGTGCGACCGTGAGGTTTAAGAAATGAGCAGATTTTTTACTGAAAGATACGAAAAGCTTGTTCCGTATACACCCGGTGAGCAACCGCAGGACAAAAAATACTTAAAGCTTAATACAAACGAATCTCCGTTTCCGCCGTCAAAAGAGGTGGGACTCTCGGTCGGGAGTGCAGCCGAACGGCTTTGCCTTTACTCTGACCCCGAGTGTAAGCTTTTACGCCAAAAAATGTCCGAAGTGTTTAATTTGCCGGAAGAAAATATTATAATGGTAAACGGGTCGGACGAAATTCTCAATTTTGCCGTTATGGCATTTGCGGACGAGAAATCTCCTCTTGCGTTTCCGAACATAACCTACGGGTTTTACCCCGTAATGGCAACGCTTAACCATGTCCCCTTTGAAGAAATACCGCTTAGAAGCGACTTTACAATAAATACAGACGATTATATCGGAATAAATAAAACGGTAATTATCGCAAACCCGAATGCTCCTACGGGAATTTGTATTTCGTTAGACGAAATCGAAAAAATCGTTAAGTCTAACCCTAATAATGTTGTTATAATAGACGAAGCCTACATAGATTTCGGCGGAGAAAGCGCAATACCGCTTATAAAAAAATACGATAACCTTCTTGTTACGGGTACCTTTTCGAAATCACGCTCTATGGCGGGTGCCAGACTCGGCTTCGGCTTCGGCAGTAAGGAGCTTATAGCCGACCTTAATACAATACGGTACTCCACAAACCCCTATAATATTAACACCCTTTCGGCATTTGCGGGTATTGCGGTGCTTGAAGATAACGATTATTATATGAATAACTGTAAGCTTATCGCTTCTAACCGTGACTATACCGAAAAAGAGCTTAAAAAATTAGGGTTTACGGTTTTGCCGTCTAAGGCAAACTTCCTTTTTGCAAAGTCGGATAGGGTAGAGGGCGAAACACTTTACTTAAAATTAAAGGAAAAGGGCGTACTTATCCGCCACTTTACAAACCCGCTTATTTGCGATTATAACAGAATCACAATAGGTACTCACGAACAAATGGAAATTCTTATCGAAAAAATAAAAGAAATTCTGGAGGAATTAAAATGAGAGAAAGCAAAATTGTAAGAAAAACTTCGGAAACCGATATCTGCCTTTCACTTAAACTTGACGGCAAGGGTGAAGCAAAGGTCGATACGGGTTGTGGCTTTTTAGACCACATGCTAACCCTTTTTGCGAAGCACGGCAAAATGGACTTGTCGGTTAATTGCAAGGGTGACACCGAGGTAGACTATCACCACACGGTTGAGGATATCGGTATCACATTGGGTCAGGCGTTTTTAGAAGCGTTGGGCGACAAAAAAGGCATTACCCGTTTCGGAAGTATGGCAATGCCGATGGACGAAACTCTTGTTTTGTCTGCCGTTGATATTTCAGGCAGAGCGCACCTTACATTCGAAGCCCCTGTACCTACCGAAGGCATAGGAGATTTCGATGCCGAACTTTGCAAGGAGTTTTGGCTCGGTTTTGTCCGCAATTCGGGTATAACACTTCATATTCACGAAATTTGCGGAGAAAATTCGCATCATATTATCGAGGGCATATTTAAGTCGGTTGCAAGAAGTCTTAAACAGGCAGTTAGCATTGACAAAGCCTTCGCAGACGAGATACCGTCAACAAAGGGAGTGCTTTAATGATTGCCGTTGTCGATTACGGCGTTGGCAACCTGTTTTCTCTTACGGGCTCTCTTAAAGCCATCGGTGCCGATGCAATTATAACGGGAAACGAAAAAGAAATACGAAAAGCAGACAAAATAATTTTGCCCGGTGTCGGCGCTTTCGGAGATGCGGCGCAGAAGCTTGAAATTTGCGGACTTAAAGATGTCCTTATTGACGAAGCAAAAAAGGGCAAGGAAATTATGGGAATTTGCCTCGGTATGCAGCTTTTGTTCGAAAAAAGCTTCGAATACGGCGAACATGACGGGTTGGGACTTTTGAAAGGACAAATAGTCCCGATGGAAGGCTATTTGCCTAAAGGCCTTAAAATTCCGCATATCGGTTGGAACGGCCTTAAAAAGGTAAAAGACAGCCGTATTCTTAAAGATGTTAACGAGAACGACTGCGTATACTTTGTTCATTCATATTTTGCAGACGGTTGCGAAGACAGTCTTATTGCAACTGCCGAATACGGTAAAGAGCTTACGGCGGCAGTCGAAAAGGACAACATTTCGGGCTGTCAGTTCCACCCCGAAAAAAGCGGCAATGTAGGACTTAAAATACTTAAATCTTTTGCTTTTGGTGATAATAAATGATAATTTTTCCGGCTATTGACTTATATGATAAAAAGGCGGTCCGTCTTATTAAAGGCGATTATGAAAAAATGACCGTTTACAGCGATAATCCTTTAGAGGTGGCAAAAAAATTCGAAGAATGCGGGGCTACCCATGTTCATTTGGTTGATTTAGAGGGTGCAAAGTACGGTACTACACCTAATATTGATATTGTTTCTTTAATAGCCAAAAACACCTCTTTGTTTACCGAAATAGGCGGCGGAATACGCTCTATTCAAACGGTTAAAGCGTATCTCGACTGCGGTGTTGACCGTGTCATTTTAGGTACGGCGGCGGTAGAGGACCGTGACTTTTTGCTTGAAGCCGTAAAGCTTTACGGGGACAAAATAGCCGTAGGCGCCGACATAAAGGACGGATATATCGCCATAAAAGGCTGGATACAAAAGTCCGAAATTAAGCTTGACGACTTTCTTGTGGATATGCAAAATATCGGCGTAAAAACCATAATTTGTACCGACATTTCAAAAGACGGTGCCATGAAAGGCACTAACTTGGGCTTGTATTCAGAACTTGCAAAAAAATACGATATATCGCTAACGGCATCGGGTGGAGTATCGTCCTTAGACGATGTTAAAAACCTTAGAAAGTTAAACATTTACGGTGCGATTATCGGAAAAGCATACTATACGGGTGCCATTGATTTGCGCAAGGCGCTGGAGGTGGCAGAATGATAACAAAACGCATTATCCCTTGCCTTGATGTCAGAAACGGCAGGGTGGTAAAGGGTGTTAACTTTGAGGGAATTAAAGATGTTTCTTCTCCCGTAAGTCTTGCCGAGTATTACTCCGATAACGGCGCAGACGAGCTTGTTTTTTATGATATTACGGCGTCCTTTGAAGACAGAAAGCTTTTTACAGATATTTTAACCGAGGTCGCATCAAAGATTTTCATTCCTCTTACGGTCGGCGGCGGTATAAATACCATTGAAGATTTTGACAGGGTGCTTAAATGCGGTGCCGACAAGGTAAGTGTTAATTCGGGTGCCATAAAAAACCCCGATTTGATAAAAGAAGCGGCACAAAAATACGGTAATCAGTGTGTTGTTATTTCCGCCGATGTAAAGCGGGTTGACGGTGTTTTCAGAGTCTTCGCAAAGGGCGGCAGAGAAAATACCGGCATGGAGGCTATCGGGTGGATAAAAAAATGTGTCGATAACGGCGCCGGTGAAGTTGTACTTAACTCAATAGATACAGACGGTGTAAAAAACGGTTTTGATATTGAGATGTTAAAAGCGGTGCTCGATGTTGTCAATGTTCCGGTAATCGCTTCGGGCGGTGCCGGTGGCACAAAAGATTTTATTGACCTTTTCAAAAAACTGCCTACCGTAGACGCAGGACTTGCGGCTTCGATTTTCCATTTCGGAGAAGTGTCCATTAAGGACCTTAAAAAAGAACTTAACAATAACGGAATAAATGTGAGGTTATAAGAATGCTTGATATAAATAAACTTAAATTTGACGAAAAGGGACTTATCCCTGCGGTTGTTGTTGACGCCGTTACAAAAAAGGTGTTGACGGTAGCGTACATGAACAAAGAAAGCCTTTTAATATCCATGGAAAAGAAGCTTACCTGTTTTTACAGCCGTTCAAGAAACGAGTTGTGGTTAAAGGGTGAAACAAGCGGTAATTACCAGCATATAGTAAGCATAACCGCAGACTGCGACAACGATGCTCTTACGGTTGTTGTGGAAAAAGACGGCCCTGCTTGTCACGAGGGTACCGACTCCTGCTTTACACACCCCGTTTTTCAAAACGAAGATTTAAGCGAATTTTCGCTTATGAATCTTTATAATTTGCTTTTACAGCGCAAGTCCGAAATGCCCGAAGGCTCATATACAACATATCTTTTCCAAAAGGGCATTGACAAAATTCTTAAAAAAGTCGGAGAAGAATGCACCGAGGTTATTATAGCGGGTAAGGCAGACGACAAAAAAGAAACAGTTTACGAACTTGCCGACCTTACCTACCACTGTATGGTTTTAATGGTTCAAATGGGCATATCGGTAGAAGAAGTTCAAAAGGAACTTGCTTCACGCCATATTATCGACCATAAGGTTAAACAGGAGAAGATGACTTAATGACTCCATCAAATTTTCATACCCATACCGTATTTTGTGACGGACACGACACTCCCGAAGAATTGGTTTTAAGGGCAATAGATTTAGGTTGCAAAGAAATCGGATTTACGGGACACTCTTATATTCCCTTTGACGAAGGATACTGTATGTCGCCTAAGGAAGAAAAAGAGTATAGAGAAACCGTAAATGCTCTAAAGAAAAAATACGAGGGCAAAATAAAAATCTATTTGGGAATAGAGCAAGACTATTATTCTGCTTTACCCGAGTACGATTACGATTATATTATCGGCTCGGTCCACTATGTTAAAAAGGACGGCGTTTATATTGCCGTTGAGGACACGCCCGAAATACTGACGGACGGAGCAGAGAAGTATTATAAGGGCGATTATTATGCACTCGTAGACGATTATTATAAAAATGTTGCCGATGTTTACAACAAAACAAAATGCAATATAATAGGTCACTTTGATATAGTGACAAAGTTTAACTTTGATAATAAACTGTTTGACACAAAAAGCGAGAGATATATAAGTGCATATAAAAAAGCACTCGGCAGTCTTCTTAATACCGACTGTGCTTTCGAAATAAACTGCCGTGCCGACTCGGCTTTTTCGAGCCAAAGCAGATATCCCGCTTTTGAAATCGAAGAAATAATAAGAGCAAACAACAAAAAAATTGTTTACTCGTCAGACTGCCACAGAAAAGAGTTTTTAATACACGGTATTCCCGATAATTATGATAATCTCAATAATATTCCACGCTTAAAATAATTTTTATGCAACAAAAACAGACCGATTTTAACTGTCGGTCTGTTTTTTTATATTCGAGTTCTTACTCAGTTAACTGCCATTAAGAATGTTTATCATACTATCTGTCTTTTTTTGTTGATAATTTATAATTCTTATGCTATAATATGTGTACCACGCAAAAACTTAATATTTATCACTATACAGGTGTGTTTTTTATTTCGGTAAAAATGCAGACTCTATTGTCGCATACTTGTGTAAGTGATAAGTTTTTGTGTGGTAGCAAAACGGAGTCGTGCATTTTTCGTGCGTGGCTTCGGCTGCGCACTTTTTTATTTTTAACACGCTATATTATTAAATTGTCTTGTTAAAAATAAAAATATATGATATAATGATTTTGCGACATAAAAGTTTATATTTTATCTGCACGGATAATATTTTTACTTCGGTAAAAATGCATCTCCGTGTTTTTTCCGTGCAGGATAAACTTTTGTGTCGCAGCAAATCGGAGTTATGCATTTTTCGTGCGTGGCTTCGGCTGCGCACTTTTTTATTTTTAGGAGTAAAAATATGAACTGCCAAAACAGATTTTGTATATACGAAAAAGACGGAAAATGCACCTTAGAAAGTATCGAGGTAAACATAAGCGGTATATGTGACAGCTGTATTTATCCCGATATACCCGACAGCATTTTGGAATACGAAAAGAAAAAGACTCTTTACAATTTAGAAAGAGAATGGAACTTTTAAGAAAAAAGAAAACAGGCTGTTTTGGGCGTCTTCACTTAGGGATTAAAAGTCCAA
>JAZUIE010000017.1:0-39008 GCA_045642125.1 Acutalibacteraceae bacterium
ACCGCCTGTGAGCAGAGATATCCGTTACGGAAATAGGCGACCGCCTTTTCTTTATGAGTCATCAAATCACATCCTTTGTTCAGTGCCAGTATATCATAAAAAATTTAGTATCTCAATAAAAAGCATAAAAAATGAGTGGATATAACCTCAAATCCGTTACATCCACTCGATATGGTTGCGGGGGCTGGACTTGAAGCTACGGTCTTGCATTTTCATTCCACGAAATAAAAAATAAAAGAGCACCTAAAGGTACCCTTTCATTTTTGGTTGCGGGGGCTGGGCTTGAACCAACGGTCTTGCATTTTCTTTACGAAGAAAATGCTGCGGTCGGCTCGGCGGCTCTGACAGTCCACAGGACTGTCATTCACTACCGCCTCACCCTTCGGGTTATTCGCCCTTCGGTCTCATAACTCCAAAAAACCAATGATTAAATTCATTCCACGAAATAAAAAATAAAAGAGCACCTAAAGGTGCCCTTTCATTTTTGGAAAAGATGGTCAATTTTAATACAAATGCACCCCAAAAGACCGTGGGGTGCATTTTTTACTCTTTGGGGTGCATTTCTTGAAAATGGGGTGCATTATTTTGTACTGGGGTGCATTTTTCCGTTTGCCGGGTGCATCGTGAAAAATGGGGTGCATTTCACACGATTAGTTATAAAGTGTAGAATTAGTTTCGGTGCATCGAATATTTTATTTTAAGTAACAAATATAATATTTGACAAAATGCTTTTCATCTGCTATAATAGAAAGCAAGATACGATTTATAGGAGAATTGATTATGAAAGCAAATTACAACAAATTGTTAAAAATGCTTATTGACCGAAAAATGACTAAAACCGACCTTCGTGAACAGGCTAAAATCAGCTCAAGCACTCTTGCAAAAATAGGAAAAGAAGAAATGGTAAGTTCCGATGTTTTGACGAAAATTTGCAATGTGCTTTCTTGTGATATCGGCGATATAGTCGAACTTGTGCGAGATGAAAACGAAGAATACGAAGTAATAAATTCTCCGGATAAATTAAAAGTTGTTTCGTTATTTTCGGGAGCCGGTGGAATGGATTTAGGATTTATTAATGCCGGTTTTGAAATCATATGGGCAAATGACTTCTTTCAAGAAGCCGTTGATTCATATCGCAAAAATATTGGCAAGCATATGATACACGGTGATATTACAAAAATCAAAAGTGAGGATATTCCTGATGGCGCTGATGTAATTATCGGCGGTTTCCCTTGTCAAGGCTTTTCGGTTGCTAACACTAGACGCTCAATGGAAGATAAGCGTAATTTCTTATACAAAGAAATGCTTAGAATCATTAAAGATAAAAAGCCAAAATTCTTTGTAGCTGAAAATGTTAAAGGTATTTTATCAATCGAAAACGGTAAGGTTTTTGAGATGATAAAATCGGATTTTGAAAGTTTAGGCTATGATGTCGAACCCAGAGTTTTGAATGCGGCTGAATACGGTGTGGCGCAAGCAAGAGAACGAGTTGTAATTATTGGAAATAGATTAGGAATAGAAAACCCTTTTCCCACGAAAACTCATTATCTCCCCGGATTTGAAGATAAAGAATTACTTCCTGCATTCACAGCTGAACAAGCTATTGGTTTTCTCTCTAATATAAAAATATCTAACAAGCCCAAAACTATCAAAATCGAAGATTTGAAAAAGCACATAAAAGCGACAGGTATAAAAGATGAAGATGGATTTTTTGAAATACTCGGAGTAGATAAAAATTGCAAGGAAATCACCATTACAAATCATATCGCTTCCGAAAATGTTGCTGATACATTTTGGGGAAGAGAATACGAAGTAAATCAGCACGATATTTGTGATTACTTGAGATTTTGGAGAGATAAAGCCGGTTGGACAACTAAAAAAGTCGATGAGCATTTTGGGTATTCATACACGGCTGGACATTGGTTTAGAAAAGATAATAATTCCGGAAGCATACCGAGTCCGGAAGATTGGTGGGAACTTAAGAAAATCTTTGGCTTTGATGATAAATACGATAAAGCCGTTACCACTCTTGTAGAAAAAGAAATAAAATTCGAACAGTCTTTAAGAATTACTAACTGGGATAGACCGAGCGATACAATCACCGCTACAAGTCCGGAAATCCATGTTAATAAAAAGAGAAGATTAAGTGCAAGGGAATGTGCGATTCTTCAATCATTCCCGGTTACATATGAGTTTACCGGAAGCCTTAATAAAATGTACACTCAAATTGGTAATGCAGTTCCGGTTAAATTGGCAACTAAAATAGCGTTAGGAATATATCAAGCTATTAGCGAAAACAATAAAAAAGTTGAGTGAATATTTTTGCGTTCACTCAACTTAAATAAGTTATTTATACAACTTGAAGTGTTTTATTTCTCCACACCAAAATTTATCATTTGAATCATATCTATAAGTAAGCCATTCATCATTAAAGCGTGCAGTATTACCGTATTTGACAGCGGTTAGATACATATCCCAATGATTTCTTACCTTTCGAGGAATGACATACCAAAGCACATTATTCTCGGTATCATAATAGCCGGTCTTTGAGTCAGAACTTATCCTTTTCCAAGAATCAGGGATATCTGTTGTTTGTTCAACCCGGTTAAATCTAACATTTTTTTCAAGTGTTGTAAATTCATCTTTGGAAGTTATGTATCTCGGTTTATAATATTCTCCATCGTGTCTATCAAAGTATATATAATCCTTAAAGCTTGCAAATAAATCATTATCAAACAGATTGCTCAATGCACCGTTTGGAAGACAAGTTAAAACAATACTCGGCTTTTGTTCTTCGTTAATCAATCTAAATGTTCCACGTCCATCATCCGCGTAACCTATTTTTATTAAATATGTAATAATAGGCTTCCCCGTTCTTGAATCTTTTGATTGAAGATTTGATTTAACTTTAAAACCCGGAAACGGATAAGCGGCTAAAACGGGTTTATTAATAAATGACGTTTGATTATGTTCAAATTGAGTGGTTGTTAATTCGTTACCATTTCCAATTTTGTCTATAGTTTTTACATCTACATTTAAAATAGCATCCTCTGTTTCCAATGCTATATCACAACTTATAGGAAATGGATAAAAATTATCTGCTCCTTTAAAATTAGTATACAAGTGATGTCTTACCAAACGTTCAGACGCTTCCTTGATTTTATTCTTTTTGCCCCAAACATCCGTCAACAAATCGTAATACTCTTGCGTGTCTTCTTCAATTTTTTTCAAATCATCGATAAATCGTTTTGAAGTAAAAACAGAATCGAGTATTTCCATATATTTTTTCTCAAGGTCAAGAATTTGATTTTGAACAGCTGTTCTTTTACAGTCAGTGTTTTGTTTTGACATTTTATTTTCTCCTATTCTAAAAACATTTTATAAGTTTCTATATCAAGCGCATCTGCTATGCGCTGAATATTTTCAAGAGAAATGCTTCTACGATAACATTCGATGGCACTTATATATGTTCTATGCATTCCACATTTGTCGGCGAAAGCCTCTTGTGATATTCCCATAGCAGTACGATATTTTTTTAGGTTGTTCCCAAATACTTTTATTATATCCATAGTGCATAACTCCTCCTTGTAACAATTATACATCTTACGAATACAAAAAGTCTACATACAATAAGTATATAGACTAATGATTTTTTATTTTATTGGAAAGTGAATTATATGAATTTAAGTGTTTGTAGTCTTTTTTCTGGAATAGGCGGAATCGACTTGGGATTTATGCAAGCCGGTTTTGATATTTTATGGGCAAATGAAATAGACAAATATGCCGCAGAAACATATAAAAGGAATTTCGGTTCGGATTCACTGGTAGTTAAAGACTTAAGAAAAATAAATCCTAACGAAATTCCCGATTTTGATGTTTTGGTAGCAGGTTTCCCTTGTCAATCGTTTTCAGCTGCCGGGAAACAAAGAGGCTTTAATGATGAAAGAGGACAATTGTTTTTTGAAATTGTACGTATTGTCGAGCAAAAGCAACCGGAAGTTATTTTTCTTGAAAATGTTGCAAATCTGCTTGAACATGATGAGGGAAAAACTTTTTTAACCGTATATAATGAGTTGGTGCCGTTTGGATATTCGTTTAGGTATTGCGTAATGGATGCCCAAGAATACGGAAACATCCCACAGCATAGGGAAAGAATATTTATTGTCGGTTTTAAGGATATCGAGAAATGTGAGCGTTTTAAATTCCCACAAAAAATCGAACTTACAAACAAATTAAACGATATTATTGACCGGACAAAAAAGCACAGTGATTGCTATTACTATCATAAAGATGACCCAATATTTGATAAGTTAACGCCGTGTATAGATAATATGTCCGTGGTTTACAGAATCAGAAATAACGGTGACGATATCAGAAAATACAAGATTTGCCCTACATTAACAGCAAGTATGGGTTCTTTTCAATATCAAATTCCTGTTATTAGAGATTCATATGGCATCAGGAAATTAACTCCTTATGAATGTTTGGCACTTCAGGGATTTCCAAAGGAATTTAAGTTTCCTAAAATACCGCTTGACCGAGCATATAAACAATGTGGTAATAGTGTTGCTGTGCCGGTAATTAGAAGAATAGCGGAAGCAATTAAAAAAGTATTTGAGTTTGTTTAGCGAGGTAAAAAATGCATTTAGATAAAATTATCATTGACCATTACCGTTCTATTGAACACATCGAAATCTCGTTTCCAAATAAAGCACCAGTAGTGTTATTTGGCCCAAATAACGCAGGTAAATCAAACATCCTTTCTGCAATTAATCGTATTCTTGGTGAGCGTTATCCGACATATATTGAAATGATGGATAGCGATTACTTCAAACGAGATAAATCAAATTTTCCGACTTGTGAAATAGTCGCAAAATTTAATGAACCTCTTTATTACGATAAATTCAATAATCCGATTAGTTCTATTGCTGTAAAATATGGTAATAACGGAAATTCGACTGAAAACATACTTCATAATGGCTATGGGAAAAACATCTATCCTTCTAACGAACAAAGAATGGCTTGCCAATCATATCTAATTGATGCTGAAAGAAACATTCAAAGTGCATTTAATTACAGTAGTCAGTACTCTATGTTAAGTAAGTTTTCAAAGAAAATTCATAATGCATTAAGCAACGAGCACAAAGAAGAATTATCTGTTGCCTTTGAGCAGATAAAAAAATCATTTGAGCAGACAACCGAATTTTCTGGCTTTTTCGATAAATTTGAATCCGCATTAAGAGGTTCGGTCAAAGGATTTGTTCATTCATTGGCTGTCGATTTTTCCGCCTATGACCCCAATAATTATGCTCGTTCTCTCCGAATATATGCTAAAGAAGGAGAAAACATCAGGGGGTTCGAAGAATTTGGCACTGGTGAGCAACAAGTTTTACTTATGGCATTTGTCAAAGCATATATGCAAATTTTTACATCCGAACACTTTGTTTTAATTATCGAAGAACCCGAAGCACATCTTCATCCACTCGCACAAAAATGGTTAAAAGAATATATGGTTGAAATGTGCGAAGCGGGTATTCAAGTAATTATTTCAACTCATTCTGCTGATTTTATAGACGCAATGTATATTGACGGTCTTGTTCGCGTACATAAAGTTAACGGAACAACAAAATCTATCCAATTAACAAAAGAACAATTGTGCGAGTTTTGTATTGATTCGGGTGCTCCTAAAGATAAAACCTCGCCAAATAATATCACAAATTTCTATTCTACTAAGTTGTTTCCCGACCAACTAAGGGGTGTTTTCGCTGAAACTATCATTTTGGTTGAGGGAGCTACCGAATATTATGCTTTACCAATATATCTGCATAAAATAGGCTTTTCGTTAGCAGAACATGGTGTAGAGATAGTTAATTGTATGGGAAAGCAAACTATTCCGTTGTTTTGGAGACTATTTAATGCTTACGGATACAATTGTTTTGCAATATTCGATTGTGACTCAAACCCAACAGAAACAAGCGATTGCTTTAAAGGCATTATTAATAATGATAATTGGAAAACTTTGCCTGAAGAATTTTCCGTCAAAAAGGATTATGCATATTTTGGAAAGAACTTTGAAGCTTATTTCAAGTCTGCAATAACAAATTATACTGATATAGAATCAAATGTAGAAGAACTATATAGTATAACAACTAAACCAGGAAAGGCAAAAGCGGTTGCCCAGTTAAGCGACGAAATAACTCCTTTTGTCAAAGAATTATCTGAACAACTCACCCGTAATGAAATATTTTGATAAAAACACCAATATGATTTTTGAGTCCATCTAGTAAGTTAAAGCTATTAAATGCCGTTTCCCTTATGTCAATTTCTTAATAATCGCTTTATGATGATTCTCCATAATGTATTTCGGTGATTCGCCGTTATTTGTTGATTGTTTACCGTTGAAATAATCGGAAATGTATGTTTTACCGAGGATGACAGTGCCGTAATATTTTTCGTTATTCAAAATCTTGCGGATGGTTTCAATGCCCCATTTGTCGCCACCCCTCGGAGCAGGGATATTGTCGTTCATCAAAGCGGCGGCGATTTTGCGAAGTGAAAATCCTGCTTTTTTATATTCAAATATCCTTTTAACAATATCGGCTTGCCGGGGAGCAATCTCAAGCAAGCCGTTTTTGTTTTTCTTATATCCATAACACGGGCGATTATACATAAGCGATGAGCCGTTCTCAAATCGCACCCTATGTCCCCATTTGATATTAAAACTTTTTGTTTCGCTTTCGTTTTGATATATACTTGCATATATGGTAAGTACTTTCCTTGCCACTGGGTCTTTGCCGTGAAGATTTTCAACCTGAAAATACACATCAATATCAAGGGCATTAAACTCTTCTATTGCATTTAAGAACTGAACCGTATTACGTCCTAATCTGCTGATTGATTTTACTAAAATAATATCAATTAAACCCGCCCTGCAATCATTAAGCATATTTTGAAACGATTTCATCTTTTTATTATTTCTTCCGGAAGCTTGGTCGGAATATATTCCCGCAAACCGCCAATTGGTATGGGTTTTGATATAATCTTCAAAATACTCTTTTTGTGCGGATAAACTGTTATACTGTATTTCCTGCTGCGTACTTACTCTGCAATACGCCACAACCCTTTTCGGAAGCAAAGGTTTGAAATAAGGCAACGCCGGTACAACTTTAACTTCTCTCATATTATCACTTTCCTTTTAGTTCTATGTATTACCATACTTTTTTCAAAAAGGAAAGTGATTTTTTGATATTATTTTTTAGTTCTTTTAATATCTTGAACCGCTTTAAATTCTTTCTTGGAAATAATCTGCGGATATTTTTCCGAACCTACATAATGTTCATTTGAGAGAATATTGGCAATCGTTTGTTTACTCCACTTCTTACCGTTACGAGGTGAAGGGATACCGTCTTCTTCAAGAATGTCCTTAATCTCAGAAGTGCTTTTACCGTCAAGATACCAATAATAAATAAGTTTGACACAGGCGGCAGGTCCTTCTCTTATAACGATTTTTTCATCGGCATTTCTTTCATACCCGAAAGCAATGCGTTTTTGTTCTGAATTTGGATTCATATTTTTCTTTCCTTTCAAAAAAATTATATTTTCTCTTTCCATATACGCCCCAAATTGTAAACCCCTTCATACTGAATTTTAATACCTCTCCTCATATACAACCGAAAATGTAACCTCCTCTTATTTTCACGGCAATAAAAACCGACTTTCACACGGATAGAGGGGGACTTTCATACGATAACCGATTTTCATACTTTTACCGAGGACTTTCACACGATTACTGTTGACTTGCACACGATTACCGTTGACTTTCATACGATAACTATTGACTTGCACACGATTACTTTTGCCGGAAGCGAATAAAACCGAAAAAAGACCCACCGTTCAGCATTCGGTGAGTCTTTTTATAGGTAATAATAATCGTGTGAAAATAGCCGTATAAACGCCTGTTTTATGCGGTTTTCAAAAATAGTGGGTGCATAAAAAAATAAGGGACAAACGAAATAATCGTCTGTCCACTTATTATGGTTGCGGGGGCTGGACTTGAACCAACGACCTTCGGGTTATGAGCCCGACGAGCTACCAGCTGCTCCACCCCGCGATATTTTATTGTTGCCAAATTATTATATACAAATTTCTCCTAAATGTCAACACTTTTTTATCGCCTTTTTTCGATTTATTTTAAGTGTTAAAACAGTTGAAAATTTTTAGTTGTAATGTTATAATAAATCTAATTATAGTAATGAATTGTGTGGTGATTTAATGTCGCTTAAAAAATGGGTTATCGGTCACCCCGACAGACAACTTGCCAAAACTATTGCCGAAGAGCTCGATATAGACCCCTTTACTGCGTTACTGGCGTTAGGTAGGGGAATTACAGATGTCAGTGAACTTGAATATTTTTTGTCTGATGAGCCGATGTTATCTGACCCTTATGAGTTAAACGATATTAAAATTGCAGCCGATACAATAAACGAAGCGATTGATTTAGGACTGAAAATAGCAGTATACGGTGATTATGACTGTGACGGAATAATGGCGACCGCCATTATGTATAAATACTTAAAATCGAGAAATGCGAATGTTATAACCTATATTCCAAACAGGGTTAGCGAGGGATACGGCCTTAATAACGGCGCTATTAACTTTCTAAAGTCCCGTGGAGTTGAACTGCTTATAACAGTTGATACGGGTATAGCAAGTATTAATGAAATTGAATATGCATCTTCTATCGGTATTGTAACTGTTGTAACAGACCATCATTTACCGCAAGAAGTATTGCCCGATGCGGCTGCCGTTGTTGACCCGCACCGTATTGACTGTAATGCGCCTTTTAAGGATATATGCGGTGCTACTGTTGCTTTTGAGGTTATTTGTGCTGTTGATAATAAAATGCCCGAAGAACTCATTGATTCTTATGCCGACCTACTTTGCGTTGCAACAATAGGCGATGTTATGCCACTTATTAATGAAAACCGTTCGATAGTAAAATACGGCGTAAATTCTATTAAACTAAAGAAAAATTTAGGTCTTACGGCCATTATGTCCGTTGCTGCAATTGATGCATACACTGTTGATGCTACAAAGATTGCATTCGGAATAGTACCGAGAATAAATGCTGCGGGAAGAATGAACGATGCCGATTTGGCATTTAGGCTTGTTACTGCCGATAACATGATAAATGCAATTGCTTTGGCTAACGAAGTTGATTCGCAAAACGCAGAACGCCAAAAAGTTGAAAAAGATGTTTTTTCAAAAATTCTTAAAAAAGTTCTTGATAACGGATATAATCACGACCGTGTTATTGTTGTCCGTGAAGACGATTTGCATCAGGGCGTTTTGGGAATTGTTGCTTCAAAACTTTCCGAGAAATTCGGAAGACCTGCAATAGTTTTTAGTAATGACGGTACAATGTGTCACGGCTCGGGCAGAAGCATAGGCGAATTTCACCTATATAATGCGCTTAAATACTGTGAAGACTTACTCTTTAAGTTTGGCGGTCACGAACTTGCCGCAGGTGTCAGTGTTGCTCCGCAAAACTTTCATGAATTCAGAGAAAAAATTAACGAGTATGCCCGTAAGACAAATAAGGTTATTCCCAAGCTTTATATCGACTTTAATATTAACCCCGCTATGATTTCTTTTGATATGTATGATGCGATTAAAGCGCTTGAACCGTTCGGTAACGGTAATGCTTTGCCTGTTTTCGGTATTAACGGTGCAAAATTAATTAAGGTTGCACCTATCGGAAACGGAAAACACCTTAAACTGTTTTTTGAAAAATCAGGCGTTTCGTTTAATACATTGCTTTTTTCCGTTACTGTTCAAACATTTCCTTATCAAATCGGTGACATACTTGATATTGCATTTACTTTAACTCAAAAAACCTATAAAAATATCCCGTCATTATCGCTCATTACAAAAGCAATTAAGAGAAGCGACCTTGACTGCGAAAATATTTTCGATGATGTTTATGATGTTGACGATTACTTAACGGGTAATTTTAACGGTGAACTTGCAGACATTTTACCCGACAGAGAAGAAATCGGAAAGGTTTTCAAATATTTATCGACAGCCAAAGCAGATTTTGACTGTGTTGTTACAAAGTTCATATCCGAACTCGGGTATAAAAAAACAGTTATTTCGATTAAGGTTTTAACCGAACTCGGTTTGATTTCAAATGCTGACGGATATTATTTTGTTAACGGCGGCATAAAGACAGAGCTTACAAACTCTGCTACTTATAATCAATTATTGAAAAGCGGTGAAAAGGATGAATAAAGCCGAAGCAAGAGACAAAATCGAACTTTTGGAACTTATTAAAGCGCAAAAAGGTGTCTATGATATTGATGCTATAGCAAAAGCCTACGATTTTTGCGTTTTGGCACATGATGGACAAAAGCGCTATACAGACGAAGAATACTATATTCATCCGTTTAATGTTGCAAAAATTCTTCTTGAGATGGGTATGGATACTGAGTCAATAGTCGCAGGACTTTTGCATGATGTTGTTGAAGATACCGAGATTTCCCTTGAAACCATATCAAAAGAGTTCGGTTCTCAGGTCGCCGCACTTGTTGACGGTGTAACAAAAATCGGTCGTTTATCTTTTACCACAAAAGAACAGCAACAAGCCGAAAACTTAAGAAAAATGCTTATTGCAATGGGTAAGGATATCAGAGTTATTATCATCAAACTTGCCGACAGACTGCATAATATGAGAACTATTGATGCGATGCCTGAGCAAAAGCAAAGAGATAAATCGCTTGAAACAATAGAAGTATATGCTCCTATTGCACACAGACTCGGTATCAGACCCGTAAAAGAAGAACTCGAAGACCTTGCAATTAAGCACCTTGACCCGATTGCCTACGAAGAAATCGAGCAGCTTCTTGATACAAAAAAACACGAAAGAGAACAAACTTTAACTGAAATTAAAGAAAAGATACAAGAGTCGCTTAAAACGGCAATGCCTAATATAAATGTTTCTTACCAAAGTCGTGTAAAATCAGTTCATGGCATTTATCGGAAAATGTACCTTCAAAACAAAACTTTTGATGAAATATATGATGTTTATGCTATTAGAATTATCACCGATACTGTCGCCGACTGCTACAACATTTTAGGTGTAATGCATGATATATTCAGACCTATTCCGAATAGGTTTAAGGACTATATTTCCACTCCTAAGCCTAATATGTATCAGTCGCTTCATACAACTGTAATAAGTCGTGACGGACTTACATTTGAAATTCAAATAAGAACATTTGACATGCATCATACTGCCGAACTCGGTATAGCGGCGCATTGGAAATACAAAGAGGGAATTACTAAAAACGATAAATCAATGGAGCAGCGACTTGCTTGGATAAGGCAAATTCTCGATACTCAAGAAGAGTCGGGCGATGCATCTGAACTTATGCGTACAATTAAGGTTGATTTATCACAGGAAGATGTTTTTGCCGTTACACCTAACGGCGATGTTATAAACTTACCCGTAGGCTCTACTGTTGTTGACTTTGCTTTCGCAATACACTCGGCGATAGGCGTTAAAATGATAGGTGCAAAGGCGGACGGTAAAATTGTACCTATAAATCACCAAATTACAACCGGTGAAGTTATAGAAATACTCACAACAAATCAACAGGGCAGAGGACCGAGCCGTGACTGGATGAATATTGCCGTTACAAATCAGGCAAAATCAAAAATAAGGGCATGGTTTAAGAAAGAAAAAAGACCTGAAAATATTGTTGAAGGTAAAGATGCATTTGATAGAGAAATTCGCCGTATCGGTTTAGATTTCAGTGATGAAGAATACGACAAGTTTACTCTTGAAATTGCAAAGAAGTATCATTTTCTTACTACTGACGACTTTTTTGCGGCGATAGGTTACGGCGGAATACTTATGTCAAAAATTTCCGCAAGACTAAGAGACGACTACCATAAGAAAATTCAGGCCGAAAAAACAACTTTGCCCGAAACAAAAACTGCAAGAACATCTTCTCCCGAAGGTGTTGTTGTTGAGGGTATAGACAATTGTCTTATTAAGCTTTCTCGCTGTTGTACACCGATACCGGGTGACGAAATAATAGGCTTTATAACAAGAGGACACGGTGTTTCAATTCATAAAACCGACTGTAATAATGTTCCGAAAGATATTAATTCTTGCTCAGAGCCCGAAAGATGGATAAAGGCGCATTGGAATGCCGGTAAAATCGAGAACTTTAATACAGTACTGCATATTACGGCTATAGACAGGGACGGACTTTTAATTGACGTTATGAATACCGTTAATTCAATGCATGTACCACTAAATTCGATTTCCGCAAAGAAATTAAAGGGCGGTAATGCTTTTATTTCTGCAACAATTTCTTGTGAAAATGTCGACCATTTAAGAGGTATTATATCAAAGCTTGAAAAGTTAGAGAGCGTATTAAGTGTTGAAAGGATAGGACAATGAAAGCCGTTATTCAAAGAGTTAAAAATGCGAGTGTAAGTGTTAATGGTAAAGTTGTCGGCAGTTGTAACGGAGGATATTTAATACTTTTCTGCGCTTTTAATAACGATACCGAAGACGATATTAAAATACTTGCCAAAAAAGTTGCTAATCTCAGAATATTTGAAGACGAAAATGAAAAAATGAATTTGTCAATATTAGATGTTAACGGAGAAATTCTTTGCATATCTCAGTTTACTCTTGCGGCAGATACTAAGAAAGGAAATAGGCCTTCTTTTATTGATGCCATGGAACCTAAATGCGCTTCAAAATATTACGATAGTTTTTGCGAAGAACTTAAAATTAACGGTGTTAAAAGTGTTCAAAAAGGTATTTTTGGTGCCGATATGCAAGTTAGTTTAATAAATGACGGCCCTGTTACGATAGTTCTTGATACAAAGGTGTGGAAAAAGAATGAAAATTAATCTTGTCACATTTGGCTTTATTAAAGAAAACTGTTATCTTATTGAAAGCGATAACGCAAGAATTGTTGTTGATCCGGGCTCTTATTCGTCCGAAGTGGCTTCATTTTTATCAAGCGCTCAAAATAAACAACGCCTAATTCTTTTAACACATGCACATTTTGACCACATTGGCGGCGCAAAACAGTTATCGGAAGAAACAGATACTCAAATTGCGATAGGAGAGCACGATGCTTTCGGACTTTCCGATGTTGATTATAATTTATCAAAAAGGTTTCATGCAAATGTTAAACCTTTTAATGCTGACCTTATACTTAAGGACGGTCATTTTATTCATTTAACTGATTTTGATATTGAAGTTATCGAAACTCCCGGTCATACTTTGGGCGGTGTGTGTTACAAAATAGAAAACAATTTATTTAGCGGTGATACACTCTTTTTTGAATCAATAGGCAGAGTTGACCATCCGGGCGGAGATAAGGATATACTTTTAGAGTCAGTATATAAGCTTTTTCAAAAATTAGACGAAGATACAATAGTTTATCCGGGTCACGGACAAACTACGACTATCGGTCATGAAATTAATAATAACCCCTTTTTCTATTGAGGAAAATAAATGATTATATCAAATTTCGGCAACAATTTTAATTACGAGCTTGAAAAACTCTCAAGACTGTTTTTGCCTTTTGAAAAAATAACGGTAGTAAACGATTTTCAGCAAAACGAAAACCGTTATGCTGTCACAAAAACCGAATTTAATGATAACGGTTGCTTTATTTCCGCATTTTTATCACTTGACGGTAAAGATGCAAACGAAGATTGCTTTTTCGAAAAAACGGGTACTGATTTTATAAAAGAATGTGAGCTTTGTTTAGCAAGATTACTTTTTAACTGTTTTGTAAAGTTAACTGAATATAAACCCGCTTTTGGAATATTAACAGGAGTAAGACCTACTCGGTTGTTTTTAAGTACTGCCGACAAATTAGGAAGTATAGATAATTCTTGCGATTATTTTAAGAGCGTATTATTAGTTGACGATAAAAAAATCAATCTATTAAAGCAAACGGCTGTTTCCGAAGAAAGTATAATTAAAAAATCTGACTTAAATTCTTATAGTTTATACTTATCAATTCCTTTTTGCCCGTCAAGATGTTCTTATTGTTCATTTGTTTCTCATTCGGTTGAGAAAGCGCAGTATCTCATAGACGATTACATTGATTATTTAATAAAAGAACTTCACGAAACATCATTGATAGCCGAAAATTTAGGTTTGAAACTTGAAACTGTTTATATCGGCGGCGGAACACCGACTATTTTAAGTCCTGTTCAATTAGATAAACTTTTATCGGCACTTAATAAATATTTTCTGTTAAGTAACGTAAGGGAGTTTACTGTTGAAGCAGGTCGCCCCGACACTGTTACCAAAGAGAAACTGGCAGTTCTAAAGGAATACGGCGTAACGAGAATAAGTATTAACCCGCAAACACTCAACGATAATGTTTTAATTAATATCGGAAGAAAACATACAAAAGAAGATTTTTACAATGCTTTTAATCTTGCTCAAAAAATGTCTTTTGACAATATAAATACCGATTTAATAGCCGGACTTCCTACAGATACTTTTGAAAGTTTTAAGAATACAATTAACGAAATTGTTGCTATTTCTCCGCAATCTGTTACTGTTCATTCTCTTTCTATGAAAAGAGCGTCTACATTAACCGCTACAGGTTTTTCTCCCGAAATTGATATGGGTATAATTGCCGACAAAATGGTCGATTATGCTTATAATACATTGACAAATAATATGATATTACCGTATTATATGTATAGACAGAGTAAAACTGTCGGTAATCTCGAAAATGTAGGTTATGCAAAAAAAGGTTTTGAGGGCCTTTATAATGTTTACATTATGGATGAAACACACACAATACTTGCTTGTGGCGCTTCCGGCTCAACAAAGCTTAAAAATCAAAAAACGGGAAAAATTAAACGAATTTTTAATTACAAGTATCCTTATGAATACATAAACCGTTTTTCTGAACAACTAAACAGAAAAAATGAAATCGTTACATTTTACGGTGAAATGTAAATTAACGGTTTTATAATAAAACTAAAAGAAACAGAGGTTTTAATTATGGAAAAAGAATTTTTCGACAATGCTTTAGATAAAGCGAAAGGTGCATTTGAAATTGCCAAGAAAAAAACCGAAGAAGTATATAATACGTCCAAACTAAACATTAATCTTCAATCTCTTAAGTCAAAGAGAGAAAAACTATACGCTTCACTCGGTAAAAATTATTTTGACAGTATTCAAAATTCTGACGAGCTTAATGACGAAAACAAAGATATATTTAATCAGATTTCTGCATTAAACGAAGAAATTAACGAATTAAAATTACAGATAAATTCAATTAAGAATAAGAGAGTTTGTCCCAACTGCGGCAGTTCTATTGCCGAAAATGCAACTTTTTGCAGTTCTTGCGGTGCAAAATTAGTTTTTGACTCTGAGGAGAACGAAGAATAATGTCATATAAAAAAGTCGGAATTGTTGTTGCAGACATTGACGAATATAAGCCTTTTGAAGATTTCGCTTTGTTAAACGGAGCTGTTTCATTAAAATTATTTTCAAGACCTGCATTTACAATTAAAATTAACGGCACCGATGTTTTGGTCGTTAATTCTTATGTCGGCAAGACCAATGCTGCTGCCTTTACGGCAAAACTAATTGACGAAGGTTGCGAGATTATTCTTAACTACGGACTTTCGGGCGGCATATCCAATTCGGTTATCGGTCAGTTTTCGATACCTACAAAGTTTTTGGAATATGATTTTGATTTAACGGCTTTGGGTTATAAATTATGCGAAAAACCGTGGCAAAATTATGTTTACAGTGCTGATAAAACTTTAACTTCTAAGTTAAAAGAACTTTATCCCGATGCGGTTTTGGGAACTGCGGTTTGCGGTGACCGTTTTTTGTCTGACCGTGCTTTGGCGGACGAGCTTACAAAAAACTACGGTGCTGTTACTTGTGATATGGAAACTGCCGCAATTGCTTCGGTCTGTGAAACTGCCGACATTCCTTTTGTTTCCTTAAGGCGAGTATCTGACGGTGCAGACGAAAGCGTTAAGGAAACTTACCGTTTTATGAATATTAACAGCGGTAATGTTTTATTTGACTGTTTTTACGAGTTTTTAATTTCAATACTTTAAGAGGTAATTATGTCCGAAAAGACTAACAAAAAACAAAGTTTTTTACACGGATCGCTAATACTTATTGTAGCAACAGTACTTGCTAAGATAATAGGTGCTATATACCGTATACCGCTTACAAATTTATTAGGCTCACGGGGAATGGGCTTCTATTCAACAGCCTATGACCTTTATATTCCTATGTATTCTATTGCTATGGCAGGTTTGCCTATTGCAATATCAAGAATTGTGGCCGAGCACTCTGCAAAAAATAAATATAAAGATGTATTTAATACTCTCCGTGCCGCTCAAGTTATCTTTTTAGTAACGGGTGGAATAGGCCTTACACTCATGATTCTCCTTGCGTTTTTACTGACAGGGAATGCATCTTTTACTGTTTTCGGTATAGTATTTAATTTACATACATTTAACAGCGGCGCTTTGCCCGGCATTTTATGTATTGCTCCTTCACTTGCTTTTTGTTGCATTATGTCTGCATACCGTGGCTATTTTGAAGGACTCGGCAATATGCGTCCTACGGGAATAAGCGAAATACTCGAAGCTATAGGTAAACTTGTTTTCGGATACACTTTTGCTGCGATAATTCTTAAAAATTCTAATAATTATTCTTATGCCGCTGCCGGTGCTCTTGCCGGTATTTCAATAGGTGAAGCACTTAGTACTTTATTCTTAGTTTTAAGATTTAAGGTAAACAAAAACAAAGATGTTCCGAGAACTGATTATTTGGCTTCAAGCGAACCGATGCCGTTTAAGAAACAAATAAGTGCGATAATTATTGTTGCCATTCCGATTGTTTTAGGTTCTCTTGTTAACAATATTACAAGTCTGATTGATGTTGTAATGGTACAAAAGCAGTTAGCTAACGCAATTTCTAAAGCACCGCAATATTTTATTACTACTTTTGCTGATTTAATTAGTTATGAAACTAAAGAAGACCCGACATTTATAGCGATTAAAGATTTGCCTAACTCGCTTTACGGATGTCATAGGGGTTTTGCGTTTTCTATCTATAATTTAATACCCGTATTAACTTCTACACTCGGCGTCAGTGCCATTCCCGTTTTGGCAAGAGCATGGGTAAATAAGGATAGTAACGAAATTAAATCGAATATTCAAACCATGATAAGAACTGTAGCAATAATAGCAATACCGTGCGGTGCCGGAATTTTTGCTCTTTCTTACGGTATACTTTCACTACTTTACAGTAATGATGCCGCAATTGCGATAGCAGCTCCGAATTTAAGGATACTCGGTATATGTGCTGTTTTTGCCGGAATTAATTCACCGCTTGTTAATATGCTTCAAGCGATAGGTAAAGAAAAAATTCCGCTTAAAAATATTGCAGTAGGTGCCTTGCTTAAAATTGTTGTTAACTTTATTCTTGTCGGAATTCCGTCAGTTAATATATTGGGCGTTCCGATAGGTACAACCGTTTGTTATGCATATATTTGTATTGCCGACTTTGTGGCATTAATTAAATATTCTAATGTAAAACTCGATTATTTATCAATTTTAATTAAACCTTTGATTGCAGGGACTAACTGCGGAATAAGTGCTTACATTATATATGCACTTTTGTCTCGATTTGTTTCTGTTTCAATTTCTACTGTCGTTTCAATACTTTTTGCAGGATTCATTTATCTTATTATGATTTCGGCTCTTAAAATTATTGAGCCCGAAGACATTTTGTCATTGCCGATGGGTGAAAAGTTGCTCGAAATTGCTCAAAAAGTGAAATTTGTACGAAAATAATATAAAAAATAGCTAAAATTTTAATATTTTTACTATTTTTATACAAAAATCTATTGATTTTTTCTTCAAAATATGGTAAAAGTAATATGTAGATATTGACTTTTTGTCAATCTATTAAAGAATTTGTTTATGCAATATTCTAAAATTATAGGAGGTTCTTGAAATGAACAAAACAGAATTAGTAGCAAAAGTTGCTGACAAAGCAGGTATTTCCAAAAAGGATGCTGACAAAGCAGTAGCAGCAGTATTTGATTCAATCGTTGCAAGTCTTAAGAAGGGTGATAAGGTTGCTCTCGTTGGCTTCGGTACTTTCGAAGTTCGTAAACGTGCAGCTCGTAACGGTATCAACCCGCTTACAAAACAGCCGATTAAGATTGCCGCTTCTAAGAATCCTGTATTCAAGGCAGGCAAAGCTTTCAAGGATGCTGTTAAATAATTAATTTAATTATGTAAGTTAAGCCGTCCGTTATATTTCGGGCGGCTTGTTCTTATTATGAGGTGTTTTATGCGACTCGATAAATATTTGAAGGTTTCAAGGCTTATTAAGAGAAGAACTGTTGCAAATGAGGCTTGTGATGCGGGAAGAGTAACTGTTAATGGTAAAAAAGCCCGTGCTTCTCTCGATGTTAAAAAAGGTGATATAATAGAAATTTCATTTTCGGGGAAACCCGTAAAGATAGAAGTACTGCTTGTAGCTGAAGTTATTAAGAAAGAAGAAAGCTCATCGCTATACCGTATAATTGAATAAGTCATATCATATACAAATATACTTTAATTAAGGAGTTGTTTGTATGGATGATAATATTATAAGTGTTAATCACGGAATAATTCTTGACAAAAGAAACAAACTTGAAATTTCAGGGGTTAAAGATGTTTTGTCTTTTAATGACGACTGTTTGGTATTAAGTACGGTAATGGGAGCTATTAATATTAAGGGCGAAAACTTGAAAATAACAAGCTTTAATAATGAAAACGGCGATTTATCTGCAAGTGGTAAGGTTGTTGCTGTAATCTATACTGATGATACGGTAGCTGACGAAGGCTTTTTTTCAAGGTTATTTAGATAATGTGGGAAATTAACAGTTTAGAACAAACAAAAACATTTATTTTAGCCTTTTTGTTAGGGTGTCTGTTATCAATTCTTTATATTGTTTTTTATTCATTATCGCACATAAATAAGCGCCGTGCAGTTGTTTTAGATATAATTTTTTGGGTAATAGCAGCACTAATCACTTTTTCTTTTCTATTACTGACTACGAACGGGGAAATCAGGGGTTTTGTAATATTTTCTTTACTTTCGGGGTTTATTATATTTTTCAAATCTTTCAGTAAATTTTTATTAGTAATGCTAATTAATCTGTTTCGAAAATTAAAAATAACTGCCGAAAAAATTGACGGTTTTTTCACATCAATTACTGATAAAATTTCCGAGCGATTTACTTTATTATTTACTAAATTAAAAAGTATAAAAAACTCATGAACACTCAGTAAATAGTGAGTATAATTATTAAAACAAATAATAAGGTAGGATAGGGCATTATTTATGGCTCAAAAGAAACGCAAACGCAGTTTGCTTTTACGCCTTTTGGTTATTGGCGTTTCGGTATATATGATTGCAACCCTTACATCGCTTTGGAAAGAACTCTCGGTTAAAAACAAAGAGCTTTCGCAGCTTAATTCTCAAAAGGCCGCAAAACAACTCGATGTTGATAACCTGAAAAAGCTCTTAAACAGCGGTTCTGACAAAGATATTATTGAACAAGCCGCAAGACAACGGCTCGGTTTTGTATACTCAAACGAAGAAATTTATGTTGATGTATCGGGAAACTGATATACCGCAGGAGGAATTATTACTTATATGCAACTTAAAGTTGGGGACATTGTAGAAGGAAAAGTTGTTTCGGTTAAGGAATACGGCGCATTTGTTGAAATGGGCGCCGATTGTTCCGGAATGGTACATATTTCTGAGATTGCAAAAGATTTTGTTGACGATATAAATAATTTTGTTAAAGTCGGCGACTCAGTTAAAGTTAAAGTTCTTACCATCGCCGATGACGGCAAAATTTCTCTAAGTATTAAAAAGGCTTATTCTGATAATTCAGATAAAAAGCCGTTTAGTAAAAATGATAATAAGCGAAGCTCATTCAAGCCCGATAATTCCTATAGCTGGGCGCCAAAAAAGACGGCAGAGCCCACATCATTCGAAGAAATGATGAATAGATTTAAGGCTACAAGTGATGAAAAATTCTCGGATATTAAAAGAAAAAATTCAGAGGTTCGCCGTCCGAGACGAGGCTCTAATTCAAGATAAATCTTAGGCCGATTTCACTTATGTTTGTGAAATCGCCTTAATTTTTTGGTAGGTGATAAAATGCGGGAAATTAATGTTAGTGTAATAACAAATACCGTAAAAGAACTTTGTATTAAGGCTAATAAAACATTGCCGTGTGACATAAAAAACAGCATACACTGTGCTATTAATACGGAGACTGATGATGTCGCTATAAGTGTTCTAAAAGATTATGAAAAAAATATTGAATCGGCAAAGAAACTCAATATTCCCGTTTGTCAAGATACCGGAATGGCTGTTATATTCTTAGAAGTAGGGCAAGATGTTCACTTTGTAGGTGGCTCGTTAAATGAGGCGATTAATAACGGTGTCAAGCTCGGATATGACGAGGGGTACTTAAGAAAATCAGTTGTAAAAGACCCTTTGTTCAGGGAAAATACAAACGATAATACACCTGCAGTAATACATACCAAAGTAGTTGACGGCGAAAATGTTAAAATTACCGTTGCACCTAAAGGCTTTGGCAGTGAAAATATGAGTAAAATTAAAATGCTAACCCCTGCTGACGGGGAAGACGGTGTTATAAATGCCGTAGTTGATATTGTAAAATCGGCATCTAATAAGCCTTGTCCGCCTATGGTAATAGGTGTCGGAATAGGCGGTGACTTTGAGCAATGCGCATTACTTTCAAAAATGGCGCTTGTAAGAAGCATAGATATTAGAAATGAAAACGAGTTTTATAAAAATCTTGAAAATAAAATTTTATACGAAGTAAATAAGCTTGACATCGGCCCACAGGGGTTTGGCGGTAAGACAACAGCACTTGCCGTTAATATTGAAACTGCCCCAACACATATAGCAGGTTTACCCGTTGCTGTTAATATCGGTTGCCATGTTACAAGACACGAAACTGCGGTGATTTAATGAGTGAACAATTTTTATTTGCCGCACCGACAATATTCGGTATTGAGAGTATTGCGGCAGACGAGTTACGGCGTATGGGCGCATTAGATGTTGTTGTACAAAACGGTCGTGTTTTATTTTCCGGCGACCAAAATATGTTGGCGAGAGCTAATATTAATTCCCGATTTGCCGAACGCATTTTAATAGTTGTCGGCACTTTTAAGGCAACATCTTTTACAGAACTTTTTGATAATGTATATAATTTGCCTTTTGAAAATTATATATCAAAACTCGATGCTTTTCCGGTGACGGGCTCAAGTGTAAATTCGGCACTTCACAGTATTCCCGACTGTCAGTCTATTATTAAGAAAGCGATAGTTAAACGGCTTTCGTCAAAATACGGCGTTACTTGGTTTGAAGAAACGGGCAGTGTTGTTAAAATCAAATTTTCTATACTTAAAGACGAAGTTACCGTTATGATTGACACTTCGGGTGACGGACTTCATAAAAGGGGATACCGTAGAAACTCAAATGAAGCTCCGATTAAGGAAACCTTAGCCGCAGCAATTTGTGACCTTGCAAGAATATATCCCGACACAAAGGTTTATGACCCTTTTTGCGGAAGCGGAACAATTTTAATTGAATCTGCTATGATGGCTGCAAAAATTGCTCCCGGACTCAGAAGATTTTTTGCCGCAGAGCGTTACGGTTTTATAAGCGAAAATGTTTGGCGCGAAGAGAGAATGAGAGCGCAAGACAATATTCTTCATAATATTGATTTTTTAGCTAACGGTTTTGATATAGATAAAAATTCTGTTGAGCTTACTCTTGCCAATGCAAAGAAAGCCGGTGTTGAGAATTATGTTAAAGCCGAAGTTAAAGATGTAAAAGATTTTAAGACGCCTGATGAACGCCTAGTTGTAATAACAAACCCGCCTTACGGTGAAAGGCTTCTTGATATTAAATCAGCCGAAAGTTTGTATACGACTATGGGCGAATGCTTTGAACTTAAACAAGGTAAAAAATATTTTGTTATTAGTCCGCACGATGATTTTGAAAAGTTTTTCGGCAAAACTGCGGATAAACGCAGAAAACTATATAACGGAATGATAAAGTGCCAACTTTATATGTATTTTAAGCATAAATGATGGGAAAGAATATGAAGTATTATTTTATTATTAACCCTACGGCGGGAAAAGGAAATTTACAAGACGATATTATAAAATCAATAAATACATATTTTGACGGTAAAGATATTGATTTTGAAATTTTAATTACTGAATTTAAGGGTGACGCACTTAATAAAGCCAAAATGATTTCCGAAAAAGACGAAGAATCTACCGTTTTCGCCTGTGGCGGAGAGGGAACCTGTTTTGAAATATTGAACGGAATTATCGGAAACGAAAAAATAAATTTAGGTGTAATTCCCTGTGGCTCTGCTAACGATTTTCTTAAGATTTTTAATGATAAAAATACCTTTTTTGACATATCATCTCAAATTAAAGGTGAGAATGTTAAAATGGATGTCATTAAAGCAGGAGATAAATACTGCTTAAACAACTGCTCTGTGGGTATGGATGCAATAGTCGCCCGTGATATGTATATTTTTAAGACATTACCGTTTGTCTCAGGACCTATGGCATATAAACTTGCAATAGTTAAGACATTTTTCGGGAAAGTCGGCATAAAGATTAAAATGAAAGTTGACAACGGCATACCCAAACTTAAAAATTGTCTTTTTGCCGTAATCGCTAATGCGCCTTTTTATGGTGGCGGCTACAATGCTGCTCCTAAAGCTGTTCCTAATGACGGTAA
The DNA here is from genome assembly GCA_045642125.1 of Acutalibacteraceae bacterium. GTDB lineage: Bacteria > Bacillota > Clostridia > Oscillospirales > Acutalibacteraceae > UBA737. The sequence continues at coordinate 22,898 of JAZUIE010000017.1, forward strand.
ACTTAATTTAACTGTTGTTGATACAATATCAAAGCTTAAAGTACCGTCTTTTCTTAAAAAGTATGAGCACGGTAAACATGAAGGGTTTGACTTTTGTCATCTTTCCGTCTGTGATAAAATGTCATTTACAAGCGATGTTCCTATACCCGTTAATCTTGACGGTGAGATTTTCGAAACGAAATCTATGTCGTTTGAAATCGTAAAAAATGCAGTGAATTTTGTCATTCCGAAGGGAATACACTCTAAATTGTTAAAAAACAATTAATTTTTTTGACTTTACTTGACCTTTAACTTTTTTGGGTATATAATTAATTGCAAATAAATCATATTGTTTGTTTTAGGAGGACTAATTATGGTAATTAAACCACTTGCCGACAATGTTGTAATTAAAGCTTGTATGGCAGAAGAAACTACTAAAAGCGGTATTGTTTTAACGAGTACCGCTAAAGAAAAACCGCAAATTGCCGAAGTTGTTGCAGTAGGCCCCGGCGGTCTTGTTGACGGCAAAGAAGTAAAAATGAATGTTAAAGTCGGCGATAAAGTTATTGCTGCAAAATATTCAGGTACTGATATTAAAATTGACAATGAAGAATTTACTGTTCTTCATATTGCCGATATACTCGCAATTGTTGAATAACGGAGGTTTTATTTATGGCTAAAAATATTATTTTCGGCGAAGAAGCAAGAAAAGCTTTGCAAAGCGGTGTCGATAAACTTGCCGATGCCGTAAAAGTAACATTAGGTCCTAAGGGCAGAAATGTTGTACTCGATAAAAAATACGGCTCACCGCTTATTACGAATGACGGTGTTACCATAGCAAAGGAAATTGAACTTGAAGACCCGTTCGAAAATATGGGAGCTCAGCTCGTTAAAGAAGTATCTGTAAAAACTAACGATGCCGCAGGTGACGGTACTACGACTGCTACCGTTTTAGCTCAAGCACTTATTAATGACGGTATGAAAAATGTTGCTGCCGGTGCTAACCCCATGGTAATTAAAAAAGGAATAAATTTAGCAGTTGATGCTGCCGTTAAAGCTATAGTTAAGAACTCAAAGAATGTTTCGGGTTCTGAAGATATTGCAAGAGTAGCGACTGTATCATCAGGCGATGAGATAATAGGTAATTTAATTGCGGAAGCTATGAAAAAAGTTTCTGCTGACGGTGTAATTACCGTTGAAGAATCTAAGACTGCCGAAACCTATTCAGAAGTTGTTGAAGGTATGCAGTTTGACCGTGGTTATATTACTCCTTATATGGTAACCGATTCCGATAAAATGGAAGCAATTATTGATGACGCAGTTATCTTGATAACAGACAAAAAAATTACAAATATTCAAGAAATTTTACCGCTTCTTGAGCAAATCGTTCAAGCCGGTAAGAAATTGGTAATTGTTGCCGAAGATATTGAAGGTGAAGCACTTTCGACACTTATTGTAAACAAATTAAGAGGTACATTTACTTGCGTTGCCGTTAAGGCTCCGGGCTTTGGTGACAGACGCAAAGAAATGTTGCAGGATATCGCAATTTTAACCGGCGGTCAGGTGATTTCCGAAGAGTTGGGACTTGAACTTAAGGATACTACTCTTGAACAGTTAGGTAAGGCGCGTCAGGATAAAATTACCAAAGAAAATACAATTATTGAAGACGGTGCCGGTGATAAGACTGCAATTAAAGACAGAATTGCACAAATCAAAAATCAAATTTCTTCTTCAACATCAGAGTTCGATAAAGAAAAACTTCAAGAGCGTCTTGCAAAGCTTTCGGGCGGTGTTGCCGTTATTAAGGTTGGTGCCGCAACCGAAATCGAAATGAAAGATAAAAAGCTTCGTATTGAAGATGCTCTTTCGGCTACAAAAGCTGCCGTTGAAGAAGGTATTGTTGCAGGTGGCGGTGTTGCGCTCATTAATGCTATTCCCGCCGTTAAAGCACTGTTAAGCGAAGTTTCGGGCGACCAAAAGACAGGTATTAACATCGTTCTAAAATCTTTGGAAGCACCGATTAAGCAAATTGCTTTTAATGCCGGTATAGAAGGCTCTGTTATAGTTGATAAAATAATTAACAGTAATAAGGTTAATTACGGTTTTGATGCTTTTAACGAAACATATACCGATATGATTGAAGCCGGAATAGTTGACCCGACTAAGGTTACCCGTTCTGCACTTCAAAATGCCGCAAGTGTTGCTTCTATGGTACTTACAACCGAAAGCTTGGTTGCCGATTCTATAGAAGATAAAGCTGCCGCTAATGCCGCTGCCGTTGCAGCCGCAGCACAGGGCGGAATGTACTAATTAATTTCAAGCTAAAAAAAGAAAACACCGTTATCGTTTTGATAACGGTGTTTTTATATTTATAGGTTTTATTTAATATCTTTTAGTTCGGAAAGTTTCTTTTCAACAGGAACAAAATTTTCAATATAATCGATAATTTCTTCGGGGTCTTTGGAAATTAAGGCTAACTCACGGTTACCCGGTGTCATAAACTTTTCTTTAATCGAGTTTTCGAGCATATCAATTAACGAATCGTAATAACCGTTAATATTAAATACGGCTATTGCCTTAAAATGTTTTCCAAGCTGCCTTAAGGTAAAAATCTCAAAAAATTCGTCCATAGTGCCTACGGAACCGGGAGTAATAATAAATGCATTAGATTTTTCTTCAAGCAACTGCTTTCTTTCACGCATAGTTTCTGTATAAATGAACTCAGTACAATTATCATAAAGCGAACCGTCAACCTTGAAAAAAGCAGGGGATATACCTATAACTTTTCCGTTTTCGCTTCGTGCGCCTCTTGCAACAGCACCCATCATTCCGTTGGCACCGCCGCCGTAAACGACTGTATGACCGTGTTTTGCTAATAATTTGCCTAAATTTTCACCGGCATCGGTATATTTCTTGTCAATTGATTTTGATGATGCGCCGTAAACACAAATGTTCATAAAATTACCTCATAAATTTATTTTTTTACCGTTAAGTTCGGCATAGATTAATTTGTCTTGTTCGTATTTAAGTATAAGCTCAAAAAAAGGCTCTTTTTCGTCTTCGATAAGTTTAAGAAAAATTTTGTCGCCTTCCCAAATCGGTAGGTTGTAAACAGATTTTTTATCAACCCATTCAAGTTTGCCTTCGTTACATTCCTTTAATTTGCCTTCGAAGTTGTTGCTTTTGAAAATATGCATTTCTTCGTTTTCGTAAACGTCCGAAATGAAATAGACAATGCCACGGTAATTCGCCGATTTAAGGGTAAGCCCTGTTTCTTCGAAAACTTCTCTTAAATTGCATTGTTCGGGTGTTTCAAAAGGCTCGAATTTACCGCCGATTCCTACCCATTTATCATGATTAACATCATTTTTCTTCTTTATTCTGTGCAACATTAAATATTTATTGTCTTTTTCAATATGGCAAAGAGAAGACTTAATCATTATTTTTTACCTTTTTTATTTTTAACTTTATTTTTGTTAGTCTGCGTTGTTGCTGTAGTATCTTCTTCTTCTTTGTTTTGAGCTTCTATTTCGGCGGCGATTGAAGAAGCCGAATATCCGTTTACATAGAATGTTTCGGTATCACTGTTTTTATAGTCAAAAATATTGTTATACTGTATCTGCTCATATTCTTTAAGAAGCTTCGAATAGGGAGAGTCACTTGACCATTTATAGTATTTGTCTTCGCTGTCAATATAACCTACAGTGTCAATTACAGGTAATTTTTTTGAAAGGTTATACAAATACTTATTATATTTGGGAAGTTTTACACCTGCGGTTTTGAGTACATAAGTCGAAAGATAATTTACACTCAACTTATCAATTTCTTTTTCTTCAATATCATAGTTTGCCCAAATATAGAATGGGGTGATATGACGGTTTTGTTCTTGCTCTATTGAAAGTCCCGACAAATCATCAACACCTAAAATCTCGGCAATGAATTTTGATTCTATTGACGGTTGATGGTCACCGAACATACAAATAATTGTGGGTTCGTCAACAGTTGTAAAATAACTTATCAAATTCTTAAAAGCATTATCACTCGCTTTTACAAGTGAAAGATAATTTATGGCTTTTGTATATGTGTTTTCGGTCGATGTAATGCCTATTGTTTGCGAAAAGTTTGACGCATTTGTGGTATATCCGCCGTGATTTTGCATTGTTACATTGAACACAAAATATGGTTTTGTTTTATCACGGTTATTAAAGTCGTCTATCAATACATCATAATCGTAAGAGTCGCTTATATACTGACGCAAAAGCATATTGTTATTTTGCGGATAATGTGTTGTTACAAGATTTTGAAGATAATCGGGGTCACTGTTATTAAGATTATATTCTTCGATAATACTGGGGTCTATTAAGTTTTCAAGACTCTTAAATGAACTAAAGCCCATATTTTGGTAAACACTTACACGGTTCCAACCACTTGCATAATACGGGTGGAATGCATAAGCGGAATAATTTTGTGCTTTAAGTGTTGAAACAAGGGAAGCAAGTGGGTTTTTGATATAGAGCATATAAGCATTACTGCCTGAAGGCAAAAATGCGGTTGAATGGCCGGTTAAAAACTCAAATTCAGTGTTTGACGTACCGGCACCGATTACGGGGACATATAGATTTCCCTTTACTGTGTTTTCAGTAAGAGAGTGCATAAAAGGCATATAATCTTCGGTAACACCGAAATCGCCTAACACTCTTAAATCTGAAAGCGATTCATTCATAATACAAATTATGTTTGGAGTCTTTTGAACATTCGAATTATCGTCATCGGCTTCGGTAACTTTTTTTGAAACATAGTCGCCTACATCTGACGCATTGTATCCTTCGGGTACTGACATATAAAGATATTTTGTGTTGCAAACAAAGTTGTAAACAAAACCGTAGTTTTTATAGCCTCTTGTCTGATTCCAAAAGTCCGGCTTAATACCGGCATCGGCAAATATTGATGTTAAGTAGAAAAGACAAGCGATAACTAGGAAGAAAACACCCATAAATACTCTCGAAATGAGTCGGGTAATAAAAGTGAATTTCGGTGTTTTAACTTTTATACCGATAACAACAAGTAAAATAAACAATAGAGAGCCAATTATAATTATATCGGTCGGGGTGTAGTCATACGTGCTTCCGACATTAATAGCAGTTGTTATTCCGAAAATATCCATAGGAATAAACGGAGAACCACGGAAGCTCACTAAATATGCGTGAGCAAGTGCAAAACCGTATATAATCGGGTTTACTGCTAAAATTGCAAACCGCAAACTGCCTGAAACTGAGAAGAAAAGAAAATATAAAAGTAAAATGACAACATAATTTGCGACAAAGCCCATATAGGTCATATCGTAAACATATATGTTATTTAAGCACTCTGTCATTGTCATTGAAAGTATCGGCATAATTGCAAAAAGAACAACAAAAAGAACTTTTTTTGTAACAGTATCTTTAATTTTAATGTTGTATATTATTGCTAATGTGATTACAAAGGGGAGTATTAATGCAATTGCCAACAACAACCACTTACTTGCGTATTCTTGCGAAAGAAACGAATTATTAAAAATAATAACCGTTATCATTAAAACAAGTCCGACAATGCAACCGGTAATTTTAGATGCTTTGCTCGAGGTGATTTCAAAGTTTTCTTTTATGTATTTAGGCAAAATTTGTGTAAAAAATCTGCTTAAAAAGTCGAGCAAAAAAGATATATACTTTTTAATTTTTTCCATATATACTGTCATCCCTTTTGAATGATTACACTAAAAATAAACCGCTAACATTATACCACAAAAAACAAAAATTTCAACCACTATATTTTTAATATATAATATATAATTTTTTTATATAAAATTATTGATATGTTAAAACAATTGTGATATAATAACTTGATAAATTATACCCATAAGTCAGGTGAGTTGTTTGGTTGTTTTCGGAATTGACCCCGGCTATGCTATTGTAGGCTATGGAGTTGTTGATTTTTCCGGCAATAAAATTTCGGTTTTGGGCTATGGCGCAGTGACAACCGAAGCAAATGAAGAATTTAAGAACCGTTTGTCTGCAATTTATTCAGATATGGTGACGCTTTTTAATAAGTATAAACCTGACTGCATATCAATTGAAAAACTGTTTTTTAATACCAATACAACTACTGCTATTGATGTTGCACAGGCACGGGGTGTAATTTTACTTGCGGCAAAGCATTGCAATGTCGAAATTTTCGAATATACACCGTTACAAGTTAAACAAGCTGTCACAGGTTACGGACGCGCCGAAAAGCATCAAGTCATGGAAATGGTTAAAAACTTTTTATCACTCAAATCTGTTCCGAAGCCCGATGATACTGCCGATGCTTTGGCACTTGCAGTTTGCCACGGTCATTGTTCGGGTAGTTTGTTTGCAAAATTCAAAAGAGGTGAAATATAATGATAGCTTCTCTTAGCGGTAAACTCTTAATAAAAGAAAATAATTACGCTGTTATTGAATGTGGCGGAATAGGTTTTTCTTGTGCGATTACAAGTAATACTTATGGGGAGCTTCCCGCTGTCGGTGAAAATGTATTTTTATTTACTCATCTTGCAGTAAGAGAAGACTCGCTCGATTTATTCGGCTTTATTTCACAAAATGAACTTAATGTATTTAAGCTTATAACATCGGTAAGCGGTGTAGGCCCAAAACTCGGTATTTCAATTCTTTCTGAATTTACTTTTGATAAGATTATGCTTTTTATTGCAAGTGGTGATGCTAAATCATTAACGGCGGCTTCGGGTGTCGGCATTAAACTTGCTCAAAGAATTATTCTTGAGTTAAAAGATAAAGTCGGCTCTGTATATTCGGGCGATGATATTTCGCAAATAAATACGGTTGGTAATGCTACTGAAAATACAAATACCAAAGAAGCTGTTATGGCACTTGTAAGTCTTGGTTATTCGCAAAGCGAAGCTTCTTTAGCTGTAGGGCGTCTTGACCCTTCGCTTAACACAGACGAACTTATTAAGCAAGGTCTAAAATTACTTTCAAGGGGGATATAACTTATGATTGAAGAAATGGATTTTGAAAATCGGATAGTTTCTCCCGAATATTCTTTTAATGAAGACGAAACGGAACTTTCTCTGCGTCCTAAAACACTTAGCGAATATATAGGACAAGATAAAGTAAAAGATGCACTCGGCATATATATAAAGGCAGCAAAAAAGAGAAATGAGTCGCTTGACCATTGTCTTTTATACGGCCCTCCGGGACTCGGCAAAACTACTCTTGCCGGAATTATCGCTAAAGAAATGGGCGTTAATTTAAGAGTTACATCGGGTCCTGCTATCGAAAAACAGGGCGATTTGGTTGCGATACTTACATCACTTAACGAGGGCGATGTTTTGTTTATTGACGAAATTCACCGTTTGTCTAGAAATATTGAAGAAATACTCTATCCTGCTATGGAAGATTTTTCACTTGATATTATTTTAGGCAAAGGCCCGTCAGCAAGGTCAATAAGACTTGATGTCCCGCATTTTACATTAGTAGGTGCGACAACACGCTCGGGACAGCTTACTGCTCCGCTAAGGGATAGATTCGGTGTACTGTTAAGACTTGAAATGTATACTCCCGAACAATTGGGCGAAATTGTAATGCGTTCTGCCGGAATTTTGGGGATACCTACCGATAAAGACGGTGCTCTCGAAATTGCTTCCCGTTCAAGAGGAACACCGAGAATAGCAAACCGTTTGTTAAAGCGTGTAAGAGATATTGCCGAAGTCGAATTTGACGGTAAAATTACCGAAGAAGTAGCTAAAAATGCTCTTGCCCGTTTTGAAATTGACGAATTAGGTCTTGATGATTTTGACAGAAAAATGTTAACCGTAATCGCAAACAACTACGGTGGCGGACCTGTGGGTCTTGAAACCCTTGCTGCGGCGGTCGGTGAAGAAGCGATTACTATTGAAGATGTTTATGAACCGTATCTTATGCAAATCGGTTTTCTTGCAAGAACACCGAGAGGTAGAGTTATTACAGATATTGCCTTACAGCATTTAGGTATAACTAAGCCTAATTCTCAACAACAAACACTATTGTAAAGGACATATAATGAGAACTGTTTCAGATTTTTTAGATTATGAGCTAATAGATGCCGCAAAAGGCGAAAGACTTGAACGGTGGGGCAATATAATTTTAATTCGTCCCGACCCACAAATAATATGGTCCGGAAAGCGTACCGATAAGCGATGGAATAATGCTCATGCTGTTTATCACCGCTCTCAATCGGGCGGTGGATACTGGGAAAACCTAAGAAACGTTCCCGATGTTTGGAGTATTAATTATAACGATTTAACCTTTAGATTAAAGCCAATGGGCTTTAAGCATACGGGACTTTTTCCCGAACAGGCTGTTAACTGGAAGTTAGCAACTGAGCTTATTAAAAATGCAAACAGAGAAATTAAAGTACTTAATTTGTTTGCTTATACCGGCGGTGCAACCGTTGCTTGTCTTAAAGCCGGTGCTTCGGTTACTCATGTTGATGCTTCAAAAGGTATGGTGAATTGGGCAAAAGAAAATGCCCAAGCTTCGGGTGTTGCCGATAAACCTGTCCGTTGGCTTGTTGACGATTGCTTGAAATTCGTACAGCGTGAAATAAGGCGTGGCAATAAATATGATGCGGTAATTATGGACCCGCCATCATACGGAAGAGGACCATCGGGTGAAATTTGGAAGCTTGAAGCTAAACTCGGCGAACTTTTATCAAAGGTTTCCGAGATTATTAGCGATAAACCGTTATTTTTCTTTCTTAATTCTTATACCGGCGGACTTTCGCCGACAATATTAAACTTTATGGTAAAAGAGTATTTTCATGTTTTAAGTGACGATACTTTATTTACTGAAGAAATCGGCTTAAAGGTAACAAATAAAGATATTGTATTACCTTGCGGTGCTACTACTGTGTGGATAAGAAAATGACAAATATTATTGATGTTAAAAATGTAACATTTGAATATTCGGGCTCTGACAAAGTTAAAACCGTTATTAAAGATTTAACTGTATCTATTAAAAAAGGCAGTTTTACTGTTATTTTAGGTCATAACGGTTCGGGTAAGTCTACACTTGCAAAGTTATTAAACGGACTTTATAAGCCCGATAACGGCGATGTTTTCGTTGACGGAATTAATACTAAAAACGAAAAAACCGAAATAGAAGTTAAAAGAAGAGTCGGAATGGCATTTCAAAACCCCGATAATCAAATTTTAGCTTCAATTGTCGAAGAAGATGTTGCATTTGGTCCCGAAAATTTAGGTCTTGAGCCTAAAGAAATTCGCCAAAGAGTAGATAATGCTCTTAAAAGTGTAGATATGTACGATTTTAGACTTAAATCGCCTTATCACTTATCTGGCGGACAAAAGCAAAGGGTTGCAATTGCGGGTATTATTGCTATGGAGCCTGAATGTATTGTCCTTGACGAGCCTACTGCAATGTTAGACCCGAAAGGCAGACGGGAAATAATCAGTGTTATAGAGCGCTTAAATAAAGAAAAGGGAATAACGGTTATACTTATTACTCATTTTATGGAAGAAGCGCAAAATGCCGACAGAGTTCTTGTGATGGATGACGGAAAATTTGTGGCTGACGGAACACCAAAAGAAATCTTTTCAAATGCAAAGCTACTTAAAGATGTAGGTCTTGATGTTCCGCAAACAACTGAGCTTTTGTTATCTCTTAAAGAGAACGGTTTTAATATTGATACAAAAAATATTTCTATTGAAGAAGCAGCCGAAGAAATTTATAAGGCGCTTCATTCGGAGGGAATTTAATTGAACCCAATTTTAGAGGTAAAAAATTTAACTCATACCTTTGACGAGTCGACACCGTTTAAGTTCGATGCCGTTGATGATGTTTCTTTTTCGGTTAATGAAGGGGAAATAGTAGGAATAATCGGGCATACGGGCTCTGGCAAATCAACTCTTGTTCAGCATCTTAACGGTTTGTTAAAGCCGACATCGGGTACTGTTTTATTTAATGGTAAAGACATTTTTGAAAACGAAAAAGAAATAAACAAAATAAGATTTAATATAGGACTTGTTTTTCAGTATCCCGAGTATCAGCTTTTTGAAGAAACTGTTTTTAAGGATATTGCTTTCGGACCTAAAAATATGTCGCTTAATGAAGACGAAATAAATAACCGAGTTTATGAAATTTGTGATTTGTTAGGAATTAAAAACGAATATCTCGAAAAGTCTCCTTTTGACCTTTCGGGTGGCGAAAAACGAAAGGTTGCTATCGCCGGAGTAATGGCTATGCAACCTAAAGTAATTATTTTTGATGAGCCTATTGCAGGTCTTGACCCCAAAGGCAGAAAAGAAATTTTACAGATAATAAATAATTACCGAAAAGCTTATAATGCTACGGTTATTGTTATTTCTCATAATATGGAAGATATGGCGATGTTCGCCGACAAGCTTCTTGTTATGAATAAAGGAAAACTTGTTGCTTTTGATACTACTGAAAATATTTTTTCAAATGCAAAAATGTTAAAGAGCATAGGACTTAATGTTCCTATTGTAACCGAGATATTTGAAATATTAAAGAAAAAAGGTCTTACTGTCGATAAGAATATTTTAACCGTCAATGATGCTGTAAGTTTCCTTTCTACCTGTAAAAAGGGAGGTAAGGCAAATGATTAAAGATATTACATTCGGTCAGTATGTTGAAACTAATTCATTAATTCATAAAATTGACCCGAGAGTCAAAATCTTACTTTTAATACTTCAAATTGTGTTCATTTTTATAACAAATAATTTTTATGCTCTCGCTTTAAGTTTTGCTTTTGTTCTTCTTTCTGTTTTACTTTCAAAGGTGCCTTTTAGAATGTACCTTAAAAATCTAAAAGCAATTTTACCAATAATAATTTTTACAGCAATTATTAACCTGTTTTACGGAACTGACGGTAAAGTATTGTTATCTTTCTGGAAGATTTCATTAAGAACGGGCGGTATTTATCAAGCAATATATTTTTCGGTGCGTATTATACTTTTAATTACGGCAAGTTCGGTACTTACTTATACGACTACTCCAAACGACCTTACAGACGCCATTGAAAGACTGCTTTCTCCTTTAAGATTTTTAGGACTTAAAAGCGCCGTTCACACTCTTGCTATGATGATGACAATAGCTCTAAGATTTATTCCGACACTTGTCGATGAAACACAAAAAATTATGAATGCCCAAAAGGCAAGAGGCTCCGATTTTGAAAACGGAAAACTGAAAGAAAAAATCAAATCACTTATTCCTATTTTAATTCCTCTTCTTATTTCTTCGGTCAGACGAGCATATGAACTCGCCGAAGCAATGGAATGCCGCTGCTATAACGGTTGCGAGGGAAGAGTCAGAATGAAAGTCTTGACACTTAAAAAACTTGACTTATTTTCTTCGTTAATTTCCGTAATATTTTGTGTAGGCATAGTTTTTCTTAATATTTATTTTTGAGGTTAAGGTTTTGAAAAGATATTTGCTTAAAATTTCTTTTGACGGAACAAATTATCACGGTTGGCAAAGGCAACCTAACGGTATTACCGTTCAAGAAGTACTTGAAGATAAGATTTCCGATATTGTTAAATCTAAAACAGTTGTTCACGGTTGCAGCAGGACTGATGCCGGTGTTCATGCAAAAGAATTTTACTGCCATTTTGATGTTAGTGACAATATACCGAAAACCGCATTCACTTTAGGTCTTAATTCTTGTTTACCGGACGATATTTCCGTATTAGACTGTATTGAAGTTGGCAGTGACTTTCATGCCCGATTTAATGCACTCGGTAAAAGATATACTTATCGGTTTTATTTCGGTAATAAAAACCCTTTTTATGACCGTTATGCTTTAAGGCTCGAAACAAAACCCGATATCAATAAAATGAATGAATTTTGTAACTTAGTAGTAGGTGAGCATGACTTTTACGGTTTTTCTTCTTCTAAAAGAAGTGTTACTGATACCGTAAGAACTGTAAGCGAATGCAATGTGTCTTTTAATGGAGATTTTTTGGAATTTAACATTACTGCGGACGGATTTCTTTACAATATGGTCCGCATTCTTGCCGGAACTTCACTGTTTGTCGGATACCGTAAACTTGACGCTGATGTTTCAAATAAAATATTTTTTAATAAAGACAGATCACTCGGCGGTGATACGCTTGTTGCAAAAGGTTTAACTTTAAGCGAAGTTTTTTATGATTTGAGGTGATTATCGTTGCCGGAATACAAAAAGAAAAAAACACATTCTAAAAAAAGAACTAACAGTAAAGTGAAAAACAGTCCGGTTAAGGATAATCATTTTAATATAAAAATGAAACCGAAATCTGCAAAATCAGCAGATATTCAGCCTGTAAAGGTTATTAAAGGCAAAAAGCTAAAGGTAAAATTCAGACTTAAAGCCTTAGGAATTTTAGCGGGAGCTTTACTTTTATTTTACTTGCTTTCATTTTTAATTTTCCCCGTAGGCTTAGGCGAAACTTTTAATAATTTGATAAAGCCTATAGGGTCCGGCGAATATCCGCTTGAAATTTCCGGAACATCGGTTTTAGATGTTGTTTCAATGAATAATTATTATTATACACTTACCGATTCGGCGCTATATACCGTAAATCATTCCGGTAAAGTTATTAATACATTTTCTCACGGGTATTCGGCACCTGTTATAAAAACTTCTAAAACACGGGCGCTTATTTTTGATTGCGGACAAAACAATTTAAGTGTTTATGCACTTGATAAAAAAATCGTTTCAAAAGAAAATAAGCTTAAAATAATTTGTGCCGATATTTCCGACAGCGGTGCTTATGCCGTTGCGTTTTACGGAGAAGATTATACTTCGGTACTAAAAGTTTATAATAAAAAGGGTAAAGAAATTTTTACTTTTAATTGTGCTAAAGACCTAATAAGTACCGTGTCGATATCACCGAACGGGAAAAAAGTTTTAATCACCACCGTCAATGCTCAAAACGGTGACTTAAAGTATACACTCAGATTTTTTAATGTTAAAAAGACCGACCCCGAAAAGGTTGTCGATTTAAGTGATAAAACAGTACTGAATACACAAGCGAACAGTAAAGGTGTTTATGTAATTACAAATAAAGGTTGCACTTTTGAATTTTGGAGAAATAAGGATAGTGTAGATACCGATTTTGCTCTTTCGGTTGATACGATAAGAAACACAAAATCAGGCGCAATACTTTTGCTTAACACCAAAGGCAATAAAAACGATAACAAAATTGTCTATTTAACCAAAAAAGGCGAAAAGAAATACGAGTTTTCCTTTAACGGAATAGTAAGTGATATTCGCTTGTCCGGTTCGCATATTTATATTATCAGCGAATCAAGATTATATATTTATGACATCAAAGGCAAACTTATCGGTAGTTCGGTTTGTGATTTTATGTATAAAAAACTCGGTGTTACCGGTGCGCATTCTATTGTCGGAGTTTCCGATTCAAAAATTAAAGATTTTAATATTAACTGATTTTCGAGGTGCTATATGAAATTTATAGTTGATATTGTAATTTTACTAATCATACTTATTACCGCTTTTATTTCAAAACGCTACGGTTTTGCAAGAACTGCGGTAGAAATTGTCGGCTTTATTGCGATACTTATAATAATTAATTCAGTTGCTACTCCCGTTGCCGAATATTTTTATGAAAATACAGTAAAAGAATCGGTAATGTCTGCTGTAAAAAATTCAAAAGATTCGACCGACAAAAAGAAAATCGAAAATGCTTGGGACTCTTTACCTAAGATAATTACTAAAAATTCGGATAAACTTAATATCAGCAAAGAAAAATTTGAAGAAAAATATAATGATAATGTCAACAAAGGCGTAAAAAAAGCCGCCGTTGTAACAACGGAAAAGTTAGTTAAACCTTTAGTTGTTAAAATCTTTGCTATGATAATTTCTATCATTTTGTTCTTGATATTGTCTTGTGTACTGGCGTTTTTAGCAAGGTTTATTAACGGATTAATTAAACGAACTTTCTTAAGTCCTATAAATTCAAGTTTAGGTTTTATTGTAGGCATTGTTAAAGGACTAATCTTCGCTTTGATTTTCTGTATAATTTTAATGTTTGCTTATTCGTCATTTAATGACGGACTTTGGATATTTACTAAAGAAAGAATAGCAAATTCATATTTTGTAAAATTTGTTAACAGTGTTATGCCTAATGTCGGCTTTTTGTCACGGCTTATTATTGTTGATATTTAATTGTAGTTTAGGAGACAGTTTTAATGAAATTATGTTCAAAATGCAAAAAAAGACCCGCAGTCGTCTTTTTATCTAACCCCACAACACCTAACAGCGAACCCGAGGGTCTTTGCCTTGTCTGCGCAAAAAGCCTTGGTATTAAGCCTGTTGACGATATGCTTAAAAGTATGAATGTATCCGATGAAGATATTGAAATGTTAAGCAATCAATTTATGGATATGATGTCACCTGACGGTGAGGACTTTTCCGATGAAGACAGTTTGGATATGGGTACGGCTCCTGCCATTCCTTTTCTAAAAAACCTTTTCGGCGGTCAGACTACCTCTAAAGATGAAAACACCGAAACTGCCAATGGTGATACAAAAGAAAAGAACGAAAAACCAAAAAAGAAAAAGCATAAGTTTTTGGAGACTTACGGCGAAAACTTAACGAGGAAAGCCAAAGAAGGAAAACTTGATGCCATAATCGGCAGAGAGAAAGAGTTAAACAGAACCATACAGATTTTGTCACGCCGTTCAAAAAACAACCCTTGTTTAATTGGTGAGCCGGGTGTAGGAAAAACTGCTATTGCCGAAGGACTTGCCCTTAAAATTGCCGCAGGTGATGTTCCTGCAAGACTTCAAAGCAAAGAAATATATCTGCTTGACTTAACAAGTCTTGTCGCCGGTACTCAGTTCAGAGGACAGTTTGAAAGCCGTGTAAAAGGGCTTATAGCAGAAGTTAAGGAAGCCGGAAATGTTATTTTGTTTATAGACGAAATTCATAATTTGGTCGGTGCCGGAGATTCTGCTGAGGGTTCAATGAATGCCGCTAATATATTAAAACCCGCTCTTTCGAGAGGTGAAATACAGGTAATCGGTGCTACAACATTTAAGGAGTACAGAAAGTATATCGAAAAGGACGCAGCACTTGAACGGCGTTTTCAACCAATTGTTGTTGAAGAGCCTTCTGTTGATGAAACAATTAATGTTTTATTAGGCGTTAAATCGTATTATGAGGGCTTTCACAATGTTGTTATACCCGATTCCGTAGTTAAAAGTGCGGTTATACTTTCGGAAAGATATATTACTGACCGGTATTTGCCCGATAAAGCAATTGACTTACTTGATGAAGCATGTGCTTTTACTTCGCTTTCCAATAAAGCAATTGACGAGCTTTATATTGCAAACAAAAAGGTCACCGATGCAAAAGAAGAACTCGACTCTTTAATTGCAGATACCGAAAATCAAGATTATGAACGACAAGCAAATTTGAAAGCAGAAATTGAAAAATACAAAGCAGTTGCAAACGGTCTTTACGATGCGGCTGCCGATAATAAGGTATCGCAAAAAGAACTTGCAAAGGTAATCGAAATTTGGACGGGAATTCCTGCTTCAAAAATTGAACAAAGCGATAACGAAAAGCTTTCAAAATTGAATGATAAACTAAAAGAAAAGGTTATAGGACAAGACGAAGCAACAAAGTTAGTAAGTGATGCTGTTAAACGCTCACGGTTACAAGTTTCAAATAATGAAAGACCCGCTTCATTTATTTTCGTAGGGCCTACAGGTGTCGGCAAGACTCATCTTGTTAAGGTTTTATCCGAAGAACTTTTTAATACGCCCGAAACACTTATTCGTCTTGATATGACGGAATTTATGGAAAAGCATTCGGTATCCAAAATAATCGGAGCGCCTCCGGGATATGTAGGGTATGACGAAGCAGGGCAGTTAACCGAAAAGGTCAGAAGAAAGCCTTACAGTGTTATTCTTTTTGACGAAATCGAAAAAGCACATCCTGATGTTCTTAATATTTTGCTTTCTATTTTGGACGAAGGCAGAATAACTGACGCACAGGGCAGAACCGTTAACTTCAAAAACACTATTATCGTTATGACTTCCAACGCCGGAAGCGATAGAAGTGAAAATCTTTT
>JAZUIE010000018.1:0-49827 GCA_045642125.1 Acutalibacteraceae bacterium
TTATTCTTTTTTATCTTATTTTTTTATCCTTTAATGTGACACAATTTTTAACGGAAAAATAATAAAATTAAATAAAAAAGACAAGGGCGGTTAAATTATGAAGGATGTAAAAATCAAGAAAAACTCGTCTAATATCTACTTCCCTGCCGCATTGGCAAAACAAGTTCTGTTCGCCGTTTTGGGTTTTGTTTTCACAAAAGCCGGTGTTAAAGGTGAAATTATGCCTTTCGGAATTTCCTTTATAGCAGGTGTACCGGCAGTTTATTTGTCGAGTGCGGCAATAGGTATTTTCGTAGGTTACTTTTTCCCCGCCATACTAAAGGGCGGTTTTAGGTACATAACGGTTATGTTTGCGGTGCTTAGCATAAGAATACTTTTATCCCGCTATAAAAAGCTTTCGGAAAACCCGATTTTTTTAAGCGGACTTGCCCTTGTTTCTACTGTCGTTACGGGGCTGCTTACCCTAAAAGGACAAAATTTCGATTTTATAGCCTTTATATGTGATGCGTTTTTATCGGCATCGGCAACATATTTTATATTTAAGGCTTTCAGCGCTCTTTTAAGAGAAACGGCAGGACTCTCGGGCGAAGAGCTTTCAAGTCTTCTTATTACCGTAAACATATTTTTAATGGGCATAATTGATGTAAATCTATACGGAATTTCTTTAGGCAGAGTTTTGGCGGTTTTCCTTATTTTGACCGCTTCAAAATACGGCGGAACATTATCGGGTGCCGTAAGCGGTATCGCCTTTTCCTTTGCCGCCGCACTCGAGGGTGATTACAGCGGTGCATTTTTTTCCTATTCGGTAGGCGGTATGACCGCAGGTATATTCTCGTTTTTAGGCCGCTTTGCAAGTATCAGCGCCGTTTTAATATCGTTTCTTGTAGATAACGCATTAAAAGGCTTTGACAGTTCGTTTTTTAGGAGTATGGCGGAAGCGCTCATAGGCTCTGCGCTTTTCATTTTAATGCCCAAATCTTTTGGCGCATACATAGGCAAAATATTTTCCGTCTGCCCTAAGCTTAACGAAAAAAAAGGTGTTAAAAACAGTCTTAACTTAAGGCTTAATATGGCTTCGGGAGCACTCAACGATGTATCCGACACGCTCGAAAATGTGTCGGCGGAGTTATCCAAAATAAATCTGCCCGATTTCGGAATGATTATAGAAAAAATCGAAAATGCAACCTGTATAGGCTGTGCGGCAAGGACGCTTTGCTTTGAAAAAAAGCGAAACAGTACGATAAATGCAATACACGAAATAATAAAAGACTATAAACTCCAAAACAAAGGCGAAAACTTAGCCGACAACGAGCTTAAAGCAAGATGTATACGCTTTAGTAAGCTATACGAAAATTCTGCTAAATACTACAGAGAATATTCTTCCGGCATAAAAGCCGAAATAAGAATTGACGAAATA
This sequence comes from Acutalibacteraceae bacterium, assembly GCA_045642125.1. GTDB lineage: Bacteria > Bacillota > Clostridia > Oscillospirales > Acutalibacteraceae > UBA737. The sequence continues at coordinate 1,418 of JAZUIE010000018.1, forward strand.
AGAAAGGTTGTTTGCAACCAATTTGTCGGTATGAGCGATATGTTAAAGGAACTTGCAACAGAATTTGATAACGAAGAGCAGTTTAATTCGGTTGCAGCTTCTAATGCGGCAAGTGCACTTGCAAGTCTTGACATTCACGCAGACGAAGTCAGTGCAAAAATAGACAAATTCGGCAGGACCGCCATTTCATTCAGAGTTAAAAATACACCCGAAACGGTCTTAAATAAAAGGCAAATTATGAAAATGGTGTCACTCGCCTTAGAACTCGAATTTGACATTCCCATAATAAACAAAAGCGGTGATTACCTATATATTTCCCTTTTCGAACACGCAAACTACAAAACCGATATAGGCATAAACCAAATACCCGCAAACGAAAATATTTTGTGCGGAGATGCCTACTCTTATTTTAATGACGGACTCGGACATACCGTTATGATTTTAAGTGACGGTATGGGTACAGGCGGCAGAGCGGCAGTTGACGGCGCTATGGCATCGGGGCTTATGACAAAACTAATAACGGCCGGTTTCGGGTTTGACTGCGCCGTTAATCTTATTAACTCGTCAATGCTCTTTAAGTCAACAGACGAATCACTCGCAACACTCGATATTGCAAGTGTCGACCTTTTTACGGGTGAAGTTAAATTTTATAAGGCAGGTGCGGCGCCTACAGTTGTAAAGCGCTCTAATAAAACGGGTGTTGCAACAAGCTGTTCTTTACCTATAGGCATTTTGGAAGAGGCAAGTTTTGACACGGCAAGAATTCGCCTTAAAGAAAAGGACGTGATTTTGCTTTTGTCGGACGGCGCAACCGAAAACGGTACCGACTGGATAAGAGCCGAGCTTGAAACGATAGGCGATAAAACCGCAAAAGAAATTGCCGAGCATATATCCTACTGCGCAAAACGGCGTAGCAACAGCGAAAAAGCAGACGACATAACCGTTATGGCGGCGGTACTCGAAAAAGCCGTGTAGCAACTGGCAGTTGACAATTTCCAAAAGTGTGATATAATAGCACTTGTAAAACAAAAAATGATATGGGGGACAAAAAATGACCATAGGACAAAAAATTGCAATATTGCGTTCTTCTTTACAATTATCCCAAGAACAGTTGGCAGAACAGTTAGATGTTTCAAGACAGTCTGTTTCAAAATGGGAATCGGATATGTCCGTTCCCGAAATTGCCAAAATTTTACAGTTAGCTTCTCTTTTTAATGTTTCTACTGACGACCTTTTGCGTGACGAAATTCCGCTTGAGCCTAACTATACCGAAACTTTATTTAAGCCGAAAGAATCTGTTGTATTTAACGGTAAATACTTCGGCACAGACGGTTTCCGTGGCGAAGCCAACGAAAACTTAACCGCCGAACATGCTTATAAAATCGGACGGTTTTTAGGTTGGTACTATCAAAAAACAAGCGGTTCTGCTCCTAATCACAGAGCAAAAATCGTTATCGGTAAGGACACCCGCCGTTCAAGTTATATGCTTGAATATGCCATAGTTGCAGGTGTTACCGCTTCGGGTGCCGATGCTTATATGCTCCATGTTACGACTACACCGAGTGTTTCTTATGTTGTAAGGCAGGATAATTTCGACTGCGGTATTATGATATCCGCTTCGCATAACCCCTACTATGACAACGGTATTAAGTTATTAAACCGTGTAGGCGAAAAAATGGACGACTACACTTTATCGCTTATCGAAAAATACATAGACGGCGACCTTTCCGACTTTGAAACCGAAAACGGCGATTTGCCACTTGCCCACAAGGACAAAATCGGTACCGTTATCGACCATGTTGCAGGAAGAAACCGTTATGTAGGTTACTTGATTTCAATAGCCGCAAACTCTTATAGAGGTCTTAGAGTTGCGCTCGACTGCGCAAACGGTGCTTCTTGGATGATTTCCCGTGCCGTATTCAGTGCTTTGGGGGCTGAGGTGCATATCATAAACGATGCACCTGACGGTCTTAACATAAACGAAAAAGCCGGTTCTACTCACATTAACGGTCTTAAAAAGTATGTTAAGGAAAATCACATGGATGTAGGCTTTGCGTTTGACGGCGATGCCGACCGTCTTATTGCGGTTGACGAAAACGGCAACACCGTAAACGGCGACCATATTATCTACATTATCGGTAAACGCCTTCGTGATAAGGGACTTTTGCCCGGCAATAAGGTTGTTACGACAATTATGGCAAATATGGGACTGTACAGAGCGCTCGAAGACGCCGGTATAGGCTATGTACAAACAACCGTAGGCGACAGATATGTTCATGAGTCAATGATGGAAAACAACTATTATTTGGGCGGCGAACAGTCGGGACATGTAATAGTAAGAAAATATGCAACTACGGGTGACGGTATTTTAAGTGCCATTATGTTGCTCGAAGAAATGGTTGAAAAGAAAACAACATTAGGCAAACTTGCAGAGCCGGTTAAAATGTATCCGCAGTCAATTAAGAATGTTGTTGTTACCGACAAGTCGGCAGTTGCAAATGACGAAAAGGTTAAGTCGGAGGTTGCAAACATAGGCGAACAGCTCGGAAATGACGGCAGAATACTTTTAAGAGAAAGCGGTACCGAGCCCATCATAAGAATTATGGTGGAAAGCTCCTCGCAAAAGACCTGCGATGCTTTAACCGAAAAGGTTGCAAAGTTAATAGAACAGTTGGGTTACTGTAAAAAATAATATTCAAAAGCGGTTTAATTTCTAAACCGCTTTTTCCTTTTTTGGCGGGTAAAACCGCTTTTACTTGTAATTTTGCCTGATTTATGTTAAAATATCTCTTATCTTAAATTTAAGCTTCTTTGGAGGAACTTATGTTTGATTTGAATGAGCTTTGTATGGGATGTATGAACGAGGGTACAAACGAAGATGTCTGCAGTGTTTGCGGATACGACAAAAAGAGTAAAAACCCCGATGACTGTTTGCCCGTAAAATACATCTTATCAAGCAAGTATATCATAGGCGCCTGTCTTTCAAAAAACAGCGAAAGCATTACCTATATGGGCTTTGACTGCGAAAGAAACAAGGCAGTAAGCATTAAAGAGTATTTTCCGCTTAATGTTGCCGTACGAAACCCCGACAAAACCGTTTCGGTAGTTAATGGAAAAGACTTTGCTTATAACGAAGGTCTTATGGAATTTTTAGAGCTTAACGGTAAACTTAAAACCGTTGAAGCTCCCGCACTTGTACCTATTTTTGCGGTTTTCGAAGAGAACGGAACGGCTTACTCCGTTTCTTCGGTTGTCAACGGAATTACACTTACCGATTTTCTTGAAAGAAACGGCGGAAAACTCCGTTGGGAACAGGCAAGACCTTTATTTCTACCGCTTATCGACACCGTTGTCGCTCTTAATAAAGAAAACATTGTGCACGGCGGTATTTCGCCCGAAAGCATAATAGTTTGCCGTGACGGAAAAGTAAGGCTCACAAACATTTCAATAATCGAAACAAGATTTGCTTCAGAGTTATTTGAAACGGGTATTTATCCCGGTTGTGCCGCAATTGAACAGTATTCTTCAAAAAAAGGCAACGCCGGTTCCGTTACCGATGTTTACGGACTTTCGGCGGTACTTTTCAGGACCTTAATAGGCACTCTGCCCCCTGCCGCAAACGAGCGTCTTTCTAATGACTCTATGTCTATTCCGGCTCATTTTGCCGATGAGCTTCCCCGTCAGGTTTTGGTTGCTCTTGCAAACGGTCTTCATATTAAGCCCGAGCAAAGAACCGAAACGGTTGAAAGATTCCGTGACGAGTTAATCTACGGCGAAACAAAAGAAAATGTTCAAAAGACGGAATTAAAGCGCAAAAAAACCGAGCAAAAAGAAGAACAGAAAATAACCGAAAAAATCAACTCAATGAACGGCAAAAAAGAAAAGTCTTCGACAAAATATGCTCTTATTTCCGCCGGTTGCACGGTAGGTGCATTCGTTGTTATTTTCCTAATTCTCATGTTCACTGTTTTAAGGGGATATTTCTTCCCGAAAGACACAAAGGAAAAGAAAAAGGACGACACATCTATGCCGAGTGTTGCTTCAATAGGCGATGTTGACGAGGGCGCAGATGTTGTTTCTCAAAAGTTATACACTGTTCCCGATATGCTCGGTCAGCACTATTCCAAATTAGGTGAAGACGAGCAATACGAAAACTTCCAAATCGTAATAAAAGGCAAAGAGTTTTCCGATGCGATAGCGAGAGGTGCAATTTGTTCACAGTCGATTGAGCCCGGCAAAGAGGTGACAAAGGACACCGAAATTCAAGTTGTAATAAGCTTAGGTCCTAAGGAAATTAAAATTGCCAATGTCGAAGGACTAAGCGAAACCGAAGCAAAACTCGAACTGTTAAAGCAGGGCTTTTTGTACGACAATATCGAAGTTATAGAAAAATACGATTCGAACAAAAAATCAGGTACGGTTCTCGAACAGTCGCCTAAATACGGCGAAAGCGTTAACACCGATGTTGCGGTTAAAATATTTGTCAACTCTTATAAGGAAGAAAATGACGATTAGTTAAAAAAATACTTGATTTTTATATTATATATGTTATAATAACTATTGTAGTAAGTAAGAAAGGTGAGTGGGGCGACCCACTCACTTTTGTTGTGAAAGGAAGGTTTACTGTGGCAAAAACAGCCGAAAAGGTTTTTGACCTTATTAAAGAAACGGTTGAAAATGAGGGTGTAAAGCTTTGGGATGTTTCCTTTGTCAAGGAAGGCGCTTCGCATTATCTTCGTGTTTTCATTGACAGTGACGAGGGCATAACGATTGACGACTGTCAAAATGTTTCCCATGCCATCGACCCGATTATTGACGAGGCCGACCCTATTGACTGCTCTTATTATTTAGAGGTCTGCTCCCCCGGTATCGAGAGAGAGCTTACAAGACCAAAGCATTTTAAGGCGTCTGTGGGCAAAACGGTTAAGATAAAGCTTTATAAGGCGATAGACAGTAAAAAAGAGTTTATAGGCAAACTTTTAAGTGCAGACGAAGACATTGTTCTTTTACTGGACGAGAAAAACCTTTCTTTCGAAAGAAAAGATATTTCGAAAGCAACTATTTACGAAGAATTTTAAGTGTAAAACCTATTACCTGTTGGAGGAGATTTGAAAAAATGGCTAAAGTAAAAATTACCGCAAAAGAAAAAAAGGAAATGAGAGAGTTTTTTGAGGCTCTTTCGATGATGGAAGAAGAAAAAGGCATTCCTAAAGAATTTATTGCCGATAAAATTGCCGATGCAATAATCGTTGCAGCAAGAAAAGATTACGGCGGAAACGATATTGTAAATGTTCAAATTGACTTTGAAAATGAAATTTTCAGAGTATATGCGAGAAAGCAAATTGTCGAAACGGTCGAAAACCCGTTCACGGAAATTTCTGCGGAAGATGCCGCAAACATTGATGCAAAGTCACTTAAAGACGGCTTTATCGACATTAAGCTTGACACCAAAAACTTCGGCAGAATTGTTGCGCAGAACTCTAAAAACAACTTCCGTCAAGGTGTAAGAGAAGCCGAAAAAGGTCAGGTGCTTGCCGAGTTCCAAAGCAAGAACAAAGAAATTGTTACTGCCGTTGTTGAACGCATAGACCCCAAAACCGGCAATGCTATTTTAACCATTGACAAAAGTGAAGCTACTCTTCCGAAAATGGAACAAATACCGGACGAAGAGCTTAAAGAAGGTGACCACATCAAGGTTTATGTTGTTGATGTTAAGGAAACCGACAGGGGTCCCCGTGTTATGTTGTCACGCACACATCCGGGACTTGTTAAGCGCTTATTTGAACTCGAGGTTCCCGAAATATTTGACGGAACAATTGAAATAAAAGCGATATCCCGTCAGGCAGGTTCAAGAACAAAGTTAGCCGTTTATTCCGCTAACAGCGAAATTGATGCTATAGGTGCCTGTATAGGTCCTAAGGGCGCCCGTGTAAACAATATTGTTGACGAGCTCTCGGGCGAAAAAATTGATATCGTAAAGTACAGCGAAGACCCCGTTGCTTTCGTTTCGGAGGCTCTCTCCCCCGCTAAGGTTGTAAGTGTTGAAATTGAGAGCGAAGAGCCTAAGGTTTGTAAAGTAAGAGTTCCCGAATCTCAGTTATCTCTGGCAATCGGCAACAAAGGACAGAATGTCCGTCTTGCCGCCAAGCTTACGGGCTTCAAAATTGATATTCACCCCGAAAGCGGTTTCTTCGGTGAATAATTATAAGGGGCTGTTTTTTTGACAAACAAAAAAATACCGATGAGAACCTGTATAGGTTGCAGAAACGAAAAAGAAAAATCTTGCCTTATAAGAATAGTAAAAGAAAAATCGGGCGAAATTTCTCTCGATACTACGGGCAAGAAAAACGGTCGTGGCGCATATATTTGCAAAGATATAAGCTGTGTGGAAAAAGCAAAAAAGCATAATGCATTAGCTCATGCTTTTTCACAAAATGTAGATACTGCCGTTTATGACGAGCTTATTAAGGAGCTTAATAATATTGGAGAATAAAATTTTAACACTTTTAGGCTTTGCCTCAAAGGCGCAAAAGCTCTCTTTCGGCTCTGCCGACTCGATAGCCTCAATAAAAAAAGGCAAAGCAAAGTTGATTGTTTTAGCCTCGGATATATCCGAAAAAACTCAAAAAGAAATTCGCTATTTTGCGCAAAAGCAAGACTTAACCGTTATTTTACTCGCAAGTGTAGACTCTAAAACACTGTCAAACGCAATAGGAAGACGGTGCGGTGCGGTGGCGGTTAACGACAGTTCATTTTCCGGCGCAATAAAAGAGGAATATGGGAGGAAATGCTAATGACAAATAAATATAAAGTCAGTGATATTGCAAAAGACTTCAAAAAGCAATCAAAGGACATTACGGCTCTTGTTCTTAAACTCACGGGTGAAGAGAAAAAGGCCGGTGCCTCGCTTAACGAAACTGAAATTGCTTTAGTGTTTGACGCACTTACCAAAGAAAACTCGGTCAAGAGTTTTGACGAATACTTCGCAATGGGCGACAATGCCCGTAAGGAAGCCGCTAAAAAGCGTCAGGACGAAAAGGATAAGAAATTAGCCGAACAAATGGCAATACTTGAGCAGTTAAAGGCCGCCGCTGCCGCAGAAGAAAAAGCAAAAGCGGAAGTTAAACCCGAAAAGGAAACGAAGGCACCTGCGAAGAAGAAAGCCGTAAAGAGCGAAGACACAAAAACTGAGCCCGAGAAAACGGCTGAAAAGAAAACAAAGAAGACTGCCGAAAAAGCAGAAGAAACACCTAAAAAGCCCAAAATTTCGGAAACTCAGAAGCGTGTTAATGCTCAAAAGCCGAAGGCAAGTAAAGAAGCAGCTGTTTATGACGGTCCGCTTGTTGCACCTCCTAAGAAAGAGAAAAAAGAGAGTGTTGCACCTAACAGAGGCCCCGCTCAGCTTCGCCATTTTGATACAAGAACATCAAATATAAACATTGATAAATACAACGAAAAATATGAAACCATCGCCCCTGCAAACACAATGCGTGACAACTTTACACGCAAACAGAAAATAAAGCAAAAATCGCAGGACTATCGCCGTCCGCAGGGCGCAAAGAGAGAAACCGAAGCCGACAAGCTTCGCCGTATGCAGCTTGAACGCATAAAGAAGACTCCCGTTACCGTTACCGTAGGCGAAGAAATTACGGTAGGCGAACTTGCCGCCGCAATGAAAAAGACCGCTGCCGAGGTTATAAAAGAACTTATGAAGCTCGGTATGATGGCAAATGTTAACGAAGTTATCGACTACGATACTGCCGAAATCGTTGTAACCGAAATGGGTGCAAAGATTAAGAAAGCAGTCGTTGTTACGATAGAAGAAAAAATTATGGATGTTAACGAAGACAAGGAAGAAGACTTAAAGCCGAGAAGTCCTGTTGTAGTTGTTATGGGACACGTTGACCACGGTAAGACTTCGCTTCTTGACGCCATAAGAAATACTGCGGTTACCTCGACCGAAGCCGGTGGTATTACTCAGCACATCGGTGCTTACAGAGTTAACTGCAAGGGTCAGGACATAACCTTCCTTGATACACCGGGACACGCCGCATTTACGGCTATGCGTCAGCGTGGTGCAATGGCAACCGATATTGCGATTTTGGTTGTTGCCGCCGATGACGGTATTATGCCTCAGACGATTGAAGCCATAAACCACGCAAAGGCAGCAAATGTACAGATTATAGTTGCAATCAACAAAATGGATAAACCCGATGCACAACCCGAAAAGGTTATGCAACAGCTTACCGAATACTCGTTAGTTCCCGAAGAATGGGGCGGCGATGTTATATGTGTTCCCGTTTCGGCAAAAACTCATGACGGTATTGACAAGCTACTCGAAAACATACTTTTGGTAGCCGAAATGGCAGAACTTAAGGCAAACCCCGACAGAAAAGCAAAGGGTATTGTAATAGAAGCCCGTCTTGATAAGGGCAGAGGCCCCGTTGCAACACTTCTTGTTCAAAACGGTACTCTTAATTCGGGCGACATAATTGTTGCCGGAACATCGGTGGGCCGTGTCCGTGTTATGAATGACGAAAACGGCCGTCCCGTTAAAAGCGCCGGTCCGTCTGTACCGGTTGAAATCACCGGTCTTACCGAAACACCAAGTGCAGGTGACGGTTTTGATGCCGTTTCAGACGAGCGTTTGGCAAGAGAACTTGTTGAACAAAGAAAAGAAAAGATTAAAAATGACGAGTTTAACTCAAAACAGAAAGTTACTCTCGATAATCTCTTCTCGCAACTCTCAGAGGGCGACCTTAAATCTCTTAATGTTATCGTTAAAGCCGATGTTCAGGGCAGTGTTGAAGCTGTTAAGAACAGTCTTGAAGAGCTTTCAAACGAAGAAGTTAAGGTTACGGTTATTCACGGCGGTGTAGGTGCCGTTAACGAATCGGACGTTATGCTCGCCCAAACATCGGGTGCTATTATCGTAGGCTTTAATGTCCGTCCCGACTCGGTTGCAAAGGAAACGGCAGAGCGTGACGGTGTCGATATCCGCACCTACCGTGTAATTTACGATTGCATAGAAGAAATAGAAGCCGCTATGAAAGGTATGCTCGCTCCGAAATTCAGAGAGAGTGTTCTCGGCACGGTTGAAGTTCGTAACACCTATAAAATTTCAAGTGTCGGAACCATTGCGGGTTGCTATGTAACATCGGGTAAGGTAACAAGAGCATGTAAAATCCGTCTTGTTCGTGACGGTATCGTTATTGTTGAAGACGAAATTGCTTCGCTCCGCCGCTTTAAGGACGATGTTAAGGAAGTAGCTCAAGGTTACGAATGCGGTATCGGTCTTGAAAAGTTTGCCGACATTAAAGAAGGCGATGTATTCGAGGCGTACATTATGGAGGAATATACGGAATAATGGCAGGATATAAAATAAACCGTGTTACTTCGGATATAAAGCTTTGTTTATCCGAGCTTTTAAGAGAAGTAAAGGACCCGAGAGTAAGCAAACTTTTAAGCATCGTTAAGCTTGATGTTTCGGGTGATATGTCCTATGCGACTGTTTATGTAAGTGCCATAGAAGGCAGCGAAAAAACCGAAGAATCGGTTAAGGCGCTCAATAAAAATGCAAGTGGATATTTAAGGCGGGAGCTCTCAAATCGAATGAGTCTAAGAAAAGTTCCCGAACTTAAATTTGTTGCAGACGACTCCATAGAAAACAGTGCAAAAATTCAAAAAATCATAAATTCTCTTAAATAAAACTTTTAATTTTTAGAGGTACGAAGATTGATAAAACACGAAGATAATTGTAAAGATTTGTCTTTAAGAAAAACCGCTAAATTTCTTAAAAAGCATAACGATTATGTTATCTTAACCCATGCCTCGCCTGACGGTGATACCTTAGGCTCCGCCTATGCTCTTTACTACGGGCTTAAGGAAATGGGAAAATCGGTGGCGGTTATTTGCGCCGATGTTATACCGAAAAAGTATGACTATTTCGTGCAAAAAACCGACAATATAGAAGACGAAAAAGCAACCGTTATTGCGGTTGATGTTGCCGACAAGCAGCTTTTAGGCTCACTTGCCGAAGATTTCGGCGACAGAGTTAAGCTTTGCATTGACCATCACATTTCGAATACCCGATATGCCGAAAATTTGTATCTTGACGCAACCGCATCGGCTACCTGCGAAATTATTTTTGAGCTTTTGACTATTCTTAAAATCAATATTAACGATATTACAGCAAAAGCGCTTTTCACGGGTATTGCAACCGACACCGGCTGTTTTAAGTACTCAAATGTTACGGCAAAAACACACATTATCGCTTCAAAGCTTTACGAAAACGATATTAAAGCTGACGAAATATCAAAGCTTATGTTTGATACCAAGTCAAAAAAGCTTTTAGAGCTTGAAAGAATGGTTCTCGATACCGCCGAATACCATTTTGATAACCGTTGCATTATTTTGGCGGTTACTGCCGAAATGCAGGAAAAGACCGGCTGCTCGGGTTCTGACCTTGAGGGTATCGCTGTTATTTCGAGAAGTGTAGAGGGCGTTATTGCCGGTGTTACCATAAAGCAAACCGGTGACGATACTTTCAAAATCTCGCTTCGTACATATCCCCCGCTTAATGCTTCGGATATTTGCAAGGCTTTAGGCGGCGGCGGTCACAAGGCGGCTGCCGGTGCTACCGTTAAGGGTACCCTAAAGCAGGTTAAAGAACAAATTGTTGCCGTAATAGGTCAAAAAATGGAGGAAGCCGATGCAGGGGCTGTTACTTCTAAATAAGGACGAAGGTATAACATCTTTCGGCGCCGTATCGAGAATAAAGCGGCTAACGAAAGAAAAAAGAGTTGGACATACGGGTACGCTTGACCCTATGGCAACCGGTGTTTTGCCGATTTTTATAGGCAGAGCAACCGCCCTTTCTTCATATCTTCTGGACGCAGACAAAACATACGAAGCCACCGTTTTGTTAGGTGTTAACACCGACACTTACGATATTACGGGAAATGTAATTAAAACTTCGGCAGTAAACACCACTGACGACAGTATTGTTTCTGTTCTTAACGGTTTTAAGGGAGAAAGTTATCAAACTCCGCCCATGTACAGTGCGATTAAAAAAGGCGGCAGAAAACTATACGAACTTGCAAGAAACGGCGAAGAAACAGAACTTGCAAAAAGAAAAATAAACATTAAAGACATTTATCTTACAAAAGGCTTATCGGACGATAACACATTTTCGTTTACCGCCACCGTTTCGAAGGGCACATATATCCGTTCTCTTGCAAAGGATATAGGCGACATTTTAGGTTGCGGTGCTACACTGAAAGCCCTTAAAAGAACTTCCGCTTCGGGTTTTATGATAGACGAATGCGTAAAACTATGTGACCTTACCGAAGAAACGGTAAATTCTTTTATTTTAAGCGAAGAAACTGCGGTTTTACATCTTAAACGGGCTTTTGTTACCGAGAAGCAGGGTGTCCGTTTTACTAACGGCGGTCAGTTGTTTTTAGACCGCATAAAATTTGAAGACGGTAAAATACCCGAAGACGGTACCGTTTTAAGAGTTATATCCAATAACATCTTTTTAGGCCTCGGAATAGTTGATATAAATAAAAATCTGCTATCTGTTAAATGTATTGTTAACTATCTTAAATAAAGGGGGAATTGTTACGAAAAAAGCCATTGCACTCGGCACTTTTGACGGACTTCATAAAGGTCACCGTGCCGTACTCGATGCTGCAAAGGACTGTTTTCTTACCGTTCTCTCGTTCGATACTCCGCCGAAATGCCAAGACGGGCTTTTAATGTCGGTGTCCGATAAGGTAAACGCTCTTAAAAGCTACGGCGCAGACGAAATAAAGCTCTTAAATTTTGACAGGGTTAAAGACATTGAGCCTATCCCCTTTTTAGATTATATAAAAAAGGAATTTTCACCCGACTTAATCGTTTGCGGTTTTAATTTCCGCTTCGGTAAAGATGCTTTAGGCGATACCGAGCTTATTAAAAAATATGCTCAAAATAATTTTATTGATTTTGTATGCGTTAATAAAGTTTGCGAAAACGGTGAAACCGTAAGCTCAACAAAAATAAGAAATCTCTTAAATATGGGTGAAACCGAAAAGGCAAACGAGCTTCTTTACAATGAATTTTCATTTGAAGGCACCGTCATAAGCGGCGATAAGCGAGGAAGAACGATAGGCTTTCCTACGGTTAATATTTTATATCCTAAAGATTTGGCAAAGCTTAAACTCGGTGTTTACGGCGGAAAAATAATAATTGATAAAAAAACTTATAAGTGCATAACAAATATCGGTATTAGACCTACTTTTTTAAGTGACGAAATTTTATGCGAATCACATATTTTGGATTTTTCCGATGACATATACGGTAAAACAGTAAGGCTTATACCCGAAAAATTCATAAGAGAAGAAAAAAAGTTTACAAGCCTTAATGAGCTTAAAAGCGCAATAAGGCATGATATAGAAAATATATAAGGTAAGGAAGGCAGAACGAAATGAAAGTAAGTTATAAAAAAATCTCAGTATTTTTGGTTGCGGTAATTATGCTTATTTTGGTAGGTTGCAGTCCCGTTGACACAAGCAGCGGAGAAGAAAACGAATCAAAAAGCGATAAATACGAAGATGTTTCCGTCCCCGAAATCACATCGGAAGACAGCGTTATGCCGACCTTTTTCGACATAAGTCACTATAATGTTGAAAACTATGCGGAAATCTATCTCGGCAAGGACTTTAATCTTAAAGCAACCTATGCCGGAAGCGAAATAGAAGTTCCGACAACCTATAAAAAAATGGTTGCAAAGGGCTTTAGTATCCCCGAAACAAACGAATACAGCGAAAAGTCAATAGTTTTGGCGGGTAAAAACCTTAAAGCAGATTTTGTTAACGAATACGGCAACAAAATAACCGCCGTCTTCCATAACAGTTCAAACTCTTCTGTTGAACTTAAAAAATGTAAAATCGTTAAATTTATTATTGCCGGTAACAGTCTTTTAAGCGAAGACTCAAAGTACGGTCAATTCTTTGTAAACGGAGTAACAAACGGCTCGGCTATTACCGATGTTATCGAATATTTGGGCGCTCCCTCGCATTTCTACTGCGAAGGCAACGGTCAGTATTATTTAGACTACTTCGTTTCAAAGGAAGATATGAGAAGCGGTATTACCGTTTATATCGACACTAACGAAGACAATGTTACGGCAATTGAATTTTCAAATTATGATTAATTTTTAAGGAGACATTATGAGCAAAATTTCATTCAGCAAAGCAGACATTTTAATTCCTAAAAACATTGACGGAAACTGGCCGGTTATCGCCTGTGACCAATACACCTCCGAAAAGGAATATTGGGAAGACGTTAAAAAAATAACAGACGGCTCTTTTACCGCACTTAATATGGTTTTACCCGAGTGTTATCTCGAAAAAGACAACACAAAAAGAATAAACAAGATAAATAAGGCTATGGAAAATGCCTTAAATGACGGCAAGTTCGATACCTATAATAACTCACTTATCTTTGTTAACAGAACTCAGTTTGACGGCAAAGAAAGAAAAGGTATTATAGGAAAAATCGACCTTAACGATTACAGCTATGAAGAAAATTCCGATGCAGAAATAAGAGCAACCGAAAAAACGGTATTAAGCCGTATTCCGCCCAGAGTTAAAATCAGAGAGAATGCTCCGCTTGAACTTCCCCATGTTATGCTTTTAATAGACGACCCTGACGATACGGTTATCTCTCTTGCCGAAAACGAAAACAATAAACCGCTTTACGATTTAACACTTATGAAAAACGGCGGCAAAATAAAAGGCGAAATCATTGAAGAGAGTGCACAAGACAAGATTTTATCCGCTCTTGCCGCTCTTAAAGAAAAGAACGGCGGTTTGCTTTTCTGCGTAGGTGACGGAAACCACTCACTTGCCACAGCAAAAGAATGTTACTTAAAGGACAAGAACGACAAAAACAGATATGCTTTAGTTGAAATTGTCAACATTCACTCCCCCGCTTTAGAGTTTGAGCCCATTTACAGAACGGTATTTAACACCGACCCCGACAGACTCGTAAATGCATTTTTAGATTACTGCGGCGGAAACTTTGACGGCGAAGATGCGCAAAAGTTTACTGTAGTTACTAAGAACGGCGAAAAAGAAATTTCCGTTAAGCCGAAAGCAAAGCTTCCCATCGGCACTCTTCAAGGCTTCCTTGACGAATATTTAAGCGAAAGCGAAACCATCGACTATATCCACGGCGAAGATTCACTTAAAAAACTTGCCAAAAAAGATAATGCGGTAGGCTTTATCTTTAAGGGTATGGAAAAAGGCGACCTTTTCCCTGCCGTTTTGGCGGACGGTTCTTTGCCGAGAAAAACATTCTCAATGGGACACGCAGACGACAAGCGTTTCTACTTGGAATTAAGGAAAATTAAATAAAGGTAAAATTTACACCTAAAAACCCGACTTTATAAGTTGACATAAAGCCGGGTTTTAGTTATAATATAGGTGTATGACTGTATATTATATACTATATTTAGTGTTTTAGGAGGCGAAAGAATGAAACTAAAAAAGATACTGTCTTTGTTTTTTGTTGCCGTTTTATTAGCGTTAACCGTTTTTTCGACTCCGGCAGTTTCCGCTTCTTATGACTTTGAAACGGCTTTAGGTACATTCCCCGTTTCTTACCATGCTTCGCTCAGAAAACTACACGAGCTTTATCCTAAATGGCAATTCGTTGCAAACTACACGGGAATAACCTTTGATGATGCCATAGATAAGCAGTACTCCGCTTCTAATTATAAGCAAACAAGAAAAGTAATATCTATGACTTATGAAGGCCCATGGTGGCGTGACCCGAGAGCAAAGTATTATGACTCAAGCGGTAACGAATGCTGGGACCAGTTAGAACCGGGTTGGGTATATGCAAGTCGCCCGACCATTGCCTATTATATGGACCCGAGAACTTCGCTTCTTAATACAATGGATATATTTGTTTATTTGCAGCAAAGTTACGATTCTTCGCAAACCGAAGAAGCACTGAAAGCGGTCGTTAAAGGCTCGTTTTTAGCTAACGGCTACGGCGGTGACAGTGACGCTTACATAAAAGACATAATGGAAGCCGCAAAGCAGTCAAAGTTAAGTCCTTATGTTATAGCATCTACAATAATTATTGAGCAAGGCTCAAAGGGTGATAGCCCCATAATTTCGGGAACTTACACCGGCTATGAAGGTTATTACAATTTCTTTAACATGGGAGCTTACGGCGCCACAAAAGACATAATATATACATCAGGTCTTAAAAAAGCGAAAGACAACGGCTGGAATACAAGACGGGCCTCAATAATAGGCGGTGCAAAAGCATACAGCAGCGGATATACCGAAGCCGGTCAAGATACATATTATTATATGGGCTTTAATGTTATAAACAAAAACTATAACCACCAGTACGCAACAAATGTAAGAGACCCATGGCAAAAAGCACTGTCGTTACGGGAAGGCTTTTTTGAAAACCGTGAAGAGGGACGACTTGTAAATACGGAACTCGTTTTCAAAATTCCCGTTTACTCGTTAAGCGACAGTCCTAACGGCTCGACTCTGCCAAACGAACTTTCGCCCCGTCCTTCTTCGACAACACCTACTCCGTCAGAGCCCGACCCGCCGAAGCCTACTTACATTAAAGGTGATATAAACGGTGACGGCGCCATAAACTCAATTGATGCGGCACGAATAAGAAAACACATATTAGGCATTGAAAGCATAAATCTTTCGACAAATCCGGGTGCCGATACAAATGGGGACGGCGCTATAAATGCAATTGATGCGGCATTTATAAGAAAACACATATTAGGCATATCATAGGGGAGTTAACATGAAGAAAATTTCTATTAAACTTATATCTTTAATTACGATTTTAACAGTTCTCTTTTCGGTATTTTCTGTTTTGCCGGTACTTGCCGACTCGGCTACTATTTCGGTAAGCAACCCGAACCCGCAGGTAGGCAGTAATGTTACGGTTACGGTCAGATGTAACTCAAATATGAAACTTTTTAACGTTAACGGCAGTTTGTCTTACAACTCTTCCGTTTTGCAGTATGTTTCGGGCGGTGCCGGTCAAAACGGCTCGTCAGTTAAGCTTTATGCCGATTTAAGCGGTGAAAGTTCAACTTCGTTTACTGTAACCTTTAAGGCTGTTGCCGCAGGTTCAAGCGGACTCGGAGTTAATCTTGAAGCTTCGGACGGCACAAGTATGACGACTCCGTCAGCATCGGCAAGTGTTAATGTTACAACTCCCGTTCCGTCCTCCGACTGCAACCTTTCGGCATTAAGACTTTCGCAGGGTGTTTTATCACCTGCTTTTTCACCGAAAATTGTTAAATACAATGTAACAGTTAAGTACGGCGTTACAAAGGTTACCGTTTACGGCAGTCTTGCAAGTCCTACCGCCCGTTGTGCCGGTGGCGGTACATTCGGTCTTGCCGTTGGCGAAAACACAAGAGATATTACGGTTACCGCAGCGGACGGCACCAAAAAAACCTACACAATTATTGTTAAGCGTTTGTCCGAAGCGGAAACTGCGGAAGCCGAAAAACTCGAAAGAGAAAACGACCCGACACTTATTACAATAGACGATAAGGACGCACATATTGCGACCGACCTTTCTTCGGTTACCATCCCTTCAAACTTTGCTCAATCTGCCGCAACATTCAGAAACGCTCAAGTACCCGTTATAACCGACAGTAAAGGCAAGTATACATTCTATTACATTTCGCTTGATGACGGTTCTAAATCGGGCTGGTATGTAAATAAAAAGGACGATACATTCGTCCCCGCAAAGCAAATAACGGTAGGCTCTGTTATGTATGTAATAACAACGCCTAAAACCGAAAAAAATATTCCGAATTACTGGAAACACTATGAATATGAATTATCCGAAGGCAATTTAGCAGATGCCTATACTTGCTCTGACAAACGGCTTAAAGATTTCTATGTTTTCTACTGTTACGAAAGCGGAAACACTGATTTCTATCGTTATGATGCCAAGAGCGGAACTATTCAGCGCTATCCCGACTTTACCTATACAAGCGATGAGATGTCGGCGCAAACGGGCCCTGCCACATTTATAGGCAAACTAAAGGCTCTGACTCTTCAGGGTAAAATTGTTTTGGGACTTTTAGTTTTCGGCATTATATGTGTTATAGCTTGTATTGTACTTTTAATAATTAATCTTGCCAAAAAGAAAATGGGTGAAAATGCCGTTGACCCGAATGCAACCTATATAAGCTTCGGCGGTGAAGAAGAAGACGGTGCAACACCGTATATTGAAACGGCTGCCGAGTTCATAGGCAAAGCATTTGAACAGGAAAGCGAAAATAAATAAGTATACAAAATATAAAAGAAGCGGTACTTTTTAGTACCGCTTCTTATTTTTATATTATATTATAAATCAAATTCAATATGTTTGCCTGACGAAAAAGGTCTGTACTTTACTCCGGCTAAATCGAACATTTTTTTAGAAGCCTTTGTAGAATCGGTTTCTGCATACTTATCGCTTAAGTAAACTATCTCGGATATTCCCGACTGAATTATTGCTTTTGCGCATTCGTTACAGGGGAAAAGAGTCGTATAACAAACAGCACCCTTTACAGAGCCTTTCGAATTAAGTATAGCATTAAGTTCTGCGTGGCAGACATAAAGGTATTTGGAATTAAGTCCGTCTTCCTTGCCCCACGGGAACTGTTCGTCATTAGAATCACAAGCCGTTTTAGGCATTCCGTTATATCCTTGCGAAATAATTTTTTTATCACTGTCAACAAGACAGGCGCCAACCTGCGTTGACGGGTCCTTGCTTCTCATTGATGCCAACACGGCAACACCCATAAAATATTCGTCCCAAGAAAGATAATCTTCTCTTTTCAAAAAAATCACCCCAAAACTTAAACTACATTTATTTTAATATACATTTCTTTAATTTGCAATATTTTTTTCTTTTTTTGCAAAACAAAGAAGAGCCATTATAAAAAGCAAAAGCGGGAAAACAGAAGTTGCCAAAAAGCCGAGATTAAGCCCCTTGATTTCGGCAACTATACCTAAAAGCCACGGACCCATAGCGCAACCGAGGTCACCCGAGAGCGCTAAAATGCCGTACATAAGAGTATCACCCTTAGGAAAAGTTTTTGCCGCATACGAAAATGTACCGGGCCAAAACATACTTACACTAAAACCGCAAACAGCACAAAAAATAAGACTTATTGCGGGAATTTTTACAAGTGCGACACCGACATAACAAAAAACAGTTACAAGACTTAAAACCGAAACGATTTTAAGATATGAGATTTTTTCGGAAAAAAACGCATATAAAATTCTTCCCGTTCCCATAAACAGTGCAAATGCGCAAGGCCCCAAAATATCGCCTAAAACCTTTTTTATTCCGAGCGCATCACTTATGAAGACAGAAGCCCACTGACACATTGCAATTTCCGAAGCACCCGAACAAATCATAATTATAATAAAAATATAAAACGCTTTTTCTTTAAGTACATTCGTCTTAGACGATTTTTTTACTTCTTCTTTTTCCTTAACATCGGGCACGAAGCAGAAGAAAATCATATTTAGTGCGGGAACTAATGCCAAAACAAGCGGAACAGTTTGCCAATAGGTGTTGCCGAAAACTTTTAACAAAACGGTTGTTAATATAACGGTAATCGCCTGTCCCCAGCAGTAAAACGAATGCAAAACTGCCATATTGCCCGATTTGTTTTTTGTAGGCAAAAGCTCGGTCATAGGGCTTATTACTACCTCTATAACTCCGCTTCCGAAAGCATAAACTACAACCGACAAAATTATGGCAAGATATGTGTTTCCAATTATATTAGGAAGAACGGCAAGTAAAACGAGTCCCGAAACCGCCAAAAAATGGCAGACAACCGCCGAGCCCTTATAACCTATTGCCTTTACTATTAAGGGCGATAATAAATCGGCAAAAATCTGAGTGAAAAAATTTATGAAAATTATTCTGCCTAAGCTTTCATAGGAAAGCCCGTACTCTCTTCTGAACACAACAAAAAGAATGGGCAAAAAATTATTTATTATTGCTTGAACGATGTAACCGCCAAAACACGCAAGGCGGGTTTTTTTATATCCGTTATCCATTTATTTTCCTTATTACACTTAACAGTTCTTCGGGTTTTTCTATGATATAGTCGGCTTTTGCGTCTATTAGTTCTTCTCTTTCTCTGTATCCCCAAAGCTCTCCGACACTTACCGCCTTTGCGTTTACACCCGTTTTAACATCGTTAGCCGAGTCGCCTATAAAAATACATTCAAAAGGCTCAACATTTAATTTTTCCATAACATATAAGGCACCTTTAGGGTCGGGCTTTAACGGGATAAAATCATTTTTACCCAAAATTATATCAAAAAGGTCGCCGTAACATTTTTTAACTACCTTTTCTGCCATATCCTGCGCCTTGTTTGTTACGACAGCCGTTTTAATTCCGCACTCTTTAAGGCTTTTTACTAAGTCTTTAACTCCGTCATAAGCCACCGTTTTATCGGCAAAAGAAACGGAATACTTTTTTATAAACTCGCCGTAAACCTTATTAAATGTTTCTTCGCTTTTGTCGTTATCGGGCAGTGCTCTTTTTACCATTACGGGCATACCGTCACCGACAAAATAATAAAACTCGTTTAGTTTTCTTTCCTTAAGACCTGCACCCTTAAGCGCAAAATTTACACAGTCCGCCAAATCGTAAATGGAATTAACCAAAGTGCCGTCAAGGTCAAACAGTACCGCTTTTATCATACAAAAACTCCCAAAAAAATCTCATACAATTTTAAGTATTTTAACATAAAGAAAAAAGTTCCGAGCATACTCGGAACCTTAACTTCAAAATCAATTCAATTAAATTGCTCTTGTAACCTTGCCTGAACGCAAGCAACGAGTACAAACATTGATACGGCGAGGTGAGCCGTTAACGATTGCCT
The DNA here is from genome assembly GCA_045642125.1 of Acutalibacteraceae bacterium. Lineage (GTDB taxonomy): Bacteria > Bacillota > Clostridia > Oscillospirales > Acutalibacteraceae > UBA737. Next base: position 21,367 of record JAZUIE010000018.1, read on the forward strand.
TAACCTTTTTTACGTTCGGTTTCCAAGTTCTGTTAGAACGTCTGTGTGAGTGGGACACTTTAATTCCGAAAGCAATTTCCTTTTGGCAAATTTCACATTTAGCCATGGTTTGCACCTCCTAAAGTTAGTTAAGCGAAATAAAAATTTCGATAGCAAAAACAATATTAACACAAATAAAGCAAAATTGCAAGTGTTTTTTGCCCTTTTTATAATTTTTAATTTATTAAATATTTTCGGGGCGTTTTGGTCTTAACATAAGTTCCTTAACGGCGGTGTCCGGCGACTTGCCGCAATAAAGAATATCGTAACACATTTCAATAATCGGAAGCTCTGTGTTGTACTTTTTTGCAAGGTCATGAACCATAAGAGATGCATAATAGCCTTCAACCGTACCTACGGTGTCAAGTGCTGTCATAACATCTGTTCCGCTTCCGACCAAATTTCCGAAACGGTTGTTACGGCTATGCCTTGATGTACATGTTACGACCAAATCTCCGAGTCCCGCAAGTCCCGAAAAGGTACGCTCGTTAGCACCTAAGCGTACGCCGAGCCGTGCCATTTCCGAAAGTCCTCTTGTAATGAGCGCCGCTTTTGTATTATCCCCGAGCCCTAAACCGTCACAAATACCTGCACAAATAGCAATAACATTTTTTATCGCTCCGCCAAGTTCAACACCCGTTATGTCGTCCGAAGTGTAAATTCTCATAAACTCGTTTGAAAGCTCGTCTTGTATAATAGAAGTCGCCGTAAGACTTTTTGAAGCGGCAACAAGCGATGTCGGTATTCTCAAAGCAACCTCTTCTGCATGAGATGGCCCCGACAAAACAGCAACACTCGCTTCGGGCAATTCTTCGGATATCACTTCGCTGAGTCTTTTGAGTGAACTTTTTTCTATGCCTTTTGAAACATTCACAATTATGCCGTAATTTTTATATTTAGAAAGCTGTTTTGCAACCGAGCGAACAACATTAGACGGTGTGGCAATAATCGTTATAAGAGAGCCTTCTACCGCCGACAAATCATCGGTTATCGCTATTTCGTTCGGTAAAACAACACCCTTTAAGAGCTTTTCGTTAGTTCGCTTTTGATTAAGCAGTTTTACTTCGTCTTCAAAAGGTGACCAAAGTGTCACGGAGTGTCCGCAGTTAAAAGCGGTAAGCCCGAGAGCCATACCCCAGCCTCCGGCACCTAAAACGGTTATTTTTGCCATACTTTACTTCTCCTTTTCATTGAAAAATGTGTTTTCTTCACCGTTTACAAGTCTTTCAATATTAGCCTTATGCCTTATAAATACAATGCATAGCATAATAAAACCTAATATGAGTTGTATCCAAATATTCGCTTCCTTGTTATAAAAAACCACAGAAAACAAAACAACCGAAAAGGAGGCTATGAGCGAAGAAATCGAAACGGTTTTTGAAAGCAAAAACGAAATGCCGAAAACCGCAATTCCTATTACTGCCGCAATGGGACAGCAAACAAAAAACGCACCTACACCCGTTGCAACACCTTTTCCGCCCTTAAACTTAAAGAAAATCGGAAAGACATGGCCTAATAAACATGCGATACCGCAGATGTATTCGCCGTAAACGGGGTTTGCCCATACGCTCGGCGAAACAGAAGCAATATACATAAAAATAAACTTACCCAAAAGACATGCCAAAACACCCTTTAGAGTATCGCAAAGAAAGGTAAATATACCTGCCCTTTTTCCGCCTACTCTTAATGCGTTTGTGCTTCCCGGATTTCCGCTTCCGAAAGCCCGTACATCTTTTTTCTTAAATGCCTTTGTAAAAACAACCGCAAAATTAACGCTTCCCAAAAGATATGCGCCGATAACTGCTATTAAAGCGGTAAAAATCATTTACTTTTCTCCTCTTTCCCTTATAACAAAACGAACCGGTGTTCCCTCAAGTCCGAAGGTTGAACGAATTTGATTTTCAAGATACCTTTGGTAAGAAAAATGGAAGAGCTCGGCTTTGTTACAAAAACAAACAAATGTAGGCGGACAGGTGGACGCCTGAGTCATATAATAAATTTTAAGGCGTTTGCCCTTATCTGTCGGCGGTTGAACACGGGCAGTGGCATCTGCCAAAATATCGTTAAGCTTACCCGTTGAAATTCGCATGGTGTTTTGCGCATGGACATACTTTATAAGCTCAAAAAGTCTGTCTAACCGCTGACCGGTTTTTGCGGATATGAATATTATCGGAGCATAAGGCATAAAGGAAAAGTCGTTCATAAGCTTTTTACGGTACTTATCCATTGTTTGACCGTCTTTTTCGACTATATCCCATTTATTTACGGCAACAATTAAGCCCTTACCCTGCTCGAGCGCCAAACCCGCAACCTTTGAGTCCTGCTCGGTAAAACCGTCTGTCCCGTCTAACATAATGACACAAACATCGGCTCTTTCTATCGCCATTTTTGCTCTAAGCACACTGTATTTTTCTATTTTGTCTTCGACCTTGCTTTGTCTTCTGAGTCCTGCGGTGTCAATAAAATTAAAGGTTCCGTATTCATTTTCGACAAGACTGTCGATAGCATCTCTCGTGGTTCCCGCAACATCGGAAACAATAGTTCTCTCTTCACCCGAAATTTTGTTTACAAGCGAAGACTTACCGGCATTCGGTTTGCCTATAACCGCAACATTTACGGTGTCCTTATCCAACTCGTCAAGGAAAAGGTCTTCGGGTATATTTTTATATACCTCGTCAAGCAAGTCACCCGTACCGTGACCGTGTACCGAAGAAACGGCAACGGGGTCGCCGAGTCCCAAATTATAAAACTCGTAAAATTCCGGCGGAATATCGCCTGTTTTATCGCATTTATTTACGCATAAAACTATCGGTTTCCCGCTTTTTTGGAGAATGGCGGCAATTTCACTGTCGGCGGCGGTTATACCCGAAAGCATATCCACCACAAAAATTATAACATTGGCAGTCTCAATAGCCAAATTTGCCTGCATACGCATATTGTAAAGAATAATATCGTCCGTTTTAGGCTCAATACCGCCCGTGTCGACAAGCATAACCTTTTTACCCTGCCATTCACAGTCGCCGTAGATACGGTCTCTCGTTACGCCGGGGGTATCGTCAACAATAGAAAGGCGTTTGCCGATTAACTTGTTAAATAAAGTCGATTTGCCGACATTCGGTCTGCCGACAACCGCAACTACGGGCTTTGCCATATAAATTCTCCTATCCTAAAATTTTATCCGTTAAATCGTAACCGTCATTATAAACGGGTGTAATTTTAACACCTAAATCTTTTTGTAAACCTTTAAGCGTCACACTGTCAAGAAACATCTCTTGTTCGCTATTTAGCATCGAAGACGGAATAAGCATTTCTTCGCCTAAATCTTTTCCCTTTAACTGATTTTTAATATCAGCGGCAGTTATAAGTCCCGAAACGGTTATTTTATCTCCGAAAAATTCGTTTTTAATTTCATATACAAAACACTTAATGTTTTTGTTTTTTTCTGTTATGTTTTCGGCAATTTCCTTAATAAGCGGATACGCCGCAACGCCGGTAACAAGCGATACTTTTCTTTCTTTGTCGGTCTTTTCCGCTTCTTTTAAGGCAAGTTCGGCTTCGTGCTTTAGCAAAGCCCACATTCCGACACCGTTATCAAGCTGCAAAAAGTCGCCGTAAAACTCGAAGCTTGGTATTTGCCTTTTTGCGGTTAAATAAAATTCGTCCGCCGCAAAAACACGCCTTATGCCGTTCTCCTTTAAGGTTTTATCGCCGAAATAGTCTATTATATCTATCGTTTCGGCAGCGCTCTCTTTGTTAAACGGCACTAACTCTTCAAGGCCGTCCCGCCATTTTGTAAGACCTACGGGCACACAGGCGATGCACTCTGTATTTTTAAGAGCGATTAAATCGGCAAGTGTCTTTTTGAGTTCTTCTTTATCGTTAAAGCCCGGACACAAAACAAGCTGGGCATTTATTTTTATTCCGGCATTGTCGAATTTATCTAAAATTTCTAAAACCTTACCGGCATTTTTATTGCCCATCATTTTAACCCTGAGTTCTTCATTCGTTGTATGTACCGAAACATTTATAGGGCTTATATGCATTTTTATTATTCGGTCAATTTCGTGCTCGGATAGATTAGTAAGGGTTATATAGTTGCCGAAAAGGAACGATAGACGGGAGTCATCATCCTTAAAATAAAGACTCTTTCTCATTCCTTTTGGGAGCTGGTCTACAAAACAAAAAATGCACTTGTTTTTACAATGCTTTTTTTCGTCCATTAGGTAAGTTTCAAATTCTAACCCTAATTCGTCAAAAGGCAATTTTTTAACTTTTTTAAGCTTTATCTTTCCGCTTTTGCCGATAAACTCAACCGTTTTGGCATCGGCTTCGTAAAACTTATAATCAAGAACATCGGTTATCTCTTCGCCGTTTATTTTAATAAGAGTGTCCCCTGCCTTAATTCCGAGCTTATAAGCAGGACTTTTTTTAATAACGCTTTTAACGGTAACCGCCATTCTTCTTCACCGCCTTAAGTAATAACCGAAACATTTTAATATACCGCTGTTAAAAATAAAGGGGAGGTACTTTACGTTCCTCCCCCTTTTCTTAAAAAAATTACTCTGCAATTTCCTTAACTTGACGGCCGTTATATTTACCGCAAGTAGGGCAAATTCTATGCGGACGCTTATAAGCACCGCAATCAGGGCATGTTACAAGTGCAGGAGCATTAAGCTTCCAAAGATTATTTCTTCTCTTATCTCTTCTTGCTTTTGAAGTTTTTCTCTTAGGTACTGCCATTTTACAGACCCTCCTTATATGTTATATCTTTAATTATCAAGCAATTCTTTAAGCTTTGAAAGTCTGGGGTCAACATCATCTGTTTGACATTCACATTCGCCCTCATTTAAGTTCTTTCCGCAACTAAAACAGTATCCTTTACATGTCTCACTGCAAAGGTGCTTCGTGGGAAGGCTTAAGAAAACTTCGGAAAATACGAGTTCGTCCACATCGAGCTTCATATCGGGCACAATGATAATCGTATCGCTCTCTTCACCCTCAATAGAGGTTGCGAGCATTCTTTCAAGCTTTACATCGTAATTTCTTACGGTGTCTTTTCCGCAACGGTCACAAGGGGCAGAATATTCGTAGCTCATAGTAAGGGAAAGCTCCACAACACCTGCTCTGCTTTTAACAAGACCTTTTACAATAACGGGTTTTTTGAGCGGATATGTACCCGAATAGTCGGTTTTGCTCATGTCAAGCGAAGTGTCAATGTTTATTTCCCTATCGGCGTTTGCAAAAACGCTTTTAAGTTCAAGAACCATAACTTTACCTCTTATGTCGTATATAGGCACGGATATAATTATATATATATTGCACTGTTTTGTCAAGATTTATTTTAGTATAAAAAAGAGTCGGCAATAAGCCGAGTTCTGTCATGCACGGTTATCTATCTCGACAGAAAATTACTTTTCTGCTCTAGCCGCTTTTCGTGGCACATCGGGCAAATGTATAGCCACATTCAGCGTTGCTCCGAATAGGGTTTACAGTTTTTTTATGTCTCCATAAAAAAAGGTGAGCTCTTACCTCGCCTTTCCACCCTTACCGTATATACGGCGGTATATCTCTGTTGCACTTTCCCTGAGGTCACCCTCGGCGGCCGTTAGCCGTTATTCTGCCCTGCGGGGCTCGGACTTTCCTCACAGGTCTTAAGACCTGCGCAACCGTGTAGCCGACTCTTTGTTTTATTATACCACACACTTTTCCCGTGTCAATTTTTTTATTTTTGAATAGTATGTTTTTGAAAGCGGTGATTTGTGTGGAAAAACAACTTTACGAAAATTATTTTTTGGCAGCTAACTCTCTTTCGGGCTTCGTTTCGTATATGAAAGAAAACTATTCTCCCTTTTTATGGCGCACTTATCTTATAAAAGGCGGCCCCGGTACGGGAAAATCTACATTTATGAGAAAAACGGCACAAGCCCTAAATGAACGGGGAATTAAACCTACATATTGCTATTGCAGTTCCGACCCTTCGTCCCTTGACGGTATAATTTTTGAAGACGAAAAAATTATTATGCTTGACGCAACGGCTCCGCACACATTAGAGCCTGAATATTTGGGCGTTTGCGAACAAATAATAAACTTGGGCGAATTTTTAGACTCGGATAAACTTAAAAATAATAAAAACGAAATAATATCGGTATTTGAGCTTAACCGTTCCTTTCATAAAACGGCTAAAGTTTATCTTAAAATCTGCGGAAAATTAAAAGTAAAAGATTTATATATGGCGAACGAATTTACAAAGGAAAATGAAGTACTTAAATTTGCCGACAGCCTGTCAAAAAAGCTTATAACAAATAAAAGTAAAAACGGCTCGGCGTCTATAAAAAACAGATTTATTGACGGCATTACTCCAAACGGTAAAGTCGCTTTCCAAAACACCGTAACAGACCACTGCGAAAATGTCACGGTAATTAAAGACAGTATCGGCAACATAGCCGATTTAATCGTTAAATATGTAAAAAGAAAAGCATTGGATAACGGATATTCGGTAATAAATCTAAAAAGCGCTTTTTTACCGCAAAATTACGATTTCGGTATCATAATACCCGAGTTAAGCACTGCCGTAGTATGCGAAAACGCTCATATTAAGTTTGACAGTGCAAAAAGAAAAATCAATATAAAAAGATTTTACGATAAGGATATTTTGGCTTTCAGGAAAAGCCGACTTTCCTTAAACGAAAAAATCGAAGAAAATCTGCTTTCGGGCGCTTATAACGCCTTAAGAAGAGCAAAAGCCGTACACGATAAAATCGAAAAGTACTATATTGATGCTATGGACTTTAACGGACTTGACAAAAAACAAAAAGAGATAACGCAAGAAATACTTAAATATATAAAGATGTGATTTTTTTGAAAATTAAAAAGGATACCTTATATTTGGGCTTTGCCGGAATTTTAACCGGCTTTGTAAACGGACTTTTCGGAGCGGGTGGCGGAATGATAACAGTCCCGCTCCTTAAAAAATCGGGACTAAACCAAAAGGAAGCACACGAAAACGCCGTAGCCGTCATTTTACCCATAACGGTTTTAAGCGCCGTTTTATATCTTCTTAAGGGCTATGTTACATTAAAAAGTGCCTTTCCCTATATGCCTTTCGGTATAATAGGCGCTTTAATAGGCACCTATATTATGAAAAAAATAAACCCCGTTTTGCTTAAAGGCCTATTCGGCGGGTTTATGATTTATGCAGGTATTCGCCTGCTTGTAAGATGAATATTATCGCCCTTTTAGCAGGGCTTTTATCGGGAATTATAGGTGCTATGGGACTCGGCGGCGGCGCCGTGCTCATTATTTACCTTACACTTTTTAATGACACAAAACAAATAACCGCAGGGGGAATAAATCTATTATTCTTTATACCCGTTGCAATTACGGCGGTTATTGTTTATGCCGTTAAGAAAAAAATTAAATACAATACCGTTATTCCCACTGCCGTAGGCGGACTGTTAGGTGCACTTGTCGGAATTTTTACGGCAGGTCTTATTAAGGGAAATTTATTATCGGCTATCTTCGGAATATTCCTTTTAGTTCTCGGCATAAATGAAATTGTTAAAGTTATAAAAATATATAAAGAAAAGTTGAAAAAAAGATAAAGCGGTGCTATAATAAAAAAAGAATATTTGTTCGGCAAAATTTATGAAATATGGTGGATATTATGGATAGAGCTCCGCTTAACGAAAAGCAAACGGCTGTTTACAATTTTCTTGTTAAAACTCTCTCTAAAGGTGTACCCCCTACCGTAAGAGAAATTTGCGATAATACGGGTATTAAATCGACCTCGACCGTTCACGCAATATTAAATGCACTCGAAGAAAACGGTTACATACAAAGAGATGCAAAATTTTCAAGAGCCATAAAATTAAATGGCGAATTCACTTCGTCTTTTGTTCCGCTTGTCGGAAAGGTTACGGCAGGACAACCTATTTTGGCTGTAGAGCAAATAGAAGATTACATTCCTTACCCTGCCGGTGACACAGACGGGCTCTTTGCGCTTAAAGTTAAGGGACTGAGTATGAAAGATGCCGGAATACTTGACGGAGATATCGTTATCGCCGATAAAAACAAGCCCTGCAAAAGCGGTGATATAGTTATCGGTATGGACTCTGACGAAGCTACCGTAAAGCGTCTTCTCATTAAGGACAAGACCGTAATATTTATGCCTGAAAACCCCGATTTTAAGCCTATTTATCCTAAAAAACCTTCGGTTATCGGAAAGGTTATAGGCTCAATAAGGAAGTATGACTGATATGGAAAACGAAAAAAAGTTTGTCGAAATGTTTACGGACGGCGCTTGTTCGGGTAATCCGGGGCCGGGCGGATACGGTGTTATTTTGCGTTTCGGAAAAGCCGAAAAGGAAATTTCGGGCGGAGAAAAGGAAACAACAAACAACCGTATGGAATTAACTGCCGTAATAAAGGGCCTTGAAGCGTTAAAGGAGCCTTGCCATGTAGTGCTTACAACCGACTCAAAATATGTTTCCGATGCGGTAACACTCGGTTGGGCTAAATCGTGGCAGCAAAACGGTTGGAAAAAAGCCGATAAAAAGACCGCTCTTAACATAGACTTATGGGAAAGACTGTTAGAACTTTTAAGTATTCACGATGTGGAAATCATTTGGGTTAAGGGACATGCAGGTCACAAGGAAAACGAACGGTGTGACGAATTGGCGGTCAATTATACAAAGACATTCAAAGATAACTGATATGGAAAAGAAAAATTACATAAAAAAGACAGTTTTTGCGGCTATCATTGCCGCTTCCTATGCCGCTTTAACCTACCTCAGCGGTATAATAGGTTTAGGCTACGGTCCCATACAAATACGCCTGTCGGAAATATTAACGGTTTTACCCGTTTTTTCGCCTTCGGCAGTTTTAGGACTTACGGTAGGCTGCTTTATCGCAAACATAGGCTCTTTTAACCCGCTCGATATGTTAATAGGTACATCGGCAACACTTATTGCGGCTCTTTTTTCAAGATTATTCAGAAATGTAAAGGTGTTCTCTCTCCCCTTGCTTTCTTTTCTTTCTCCCGTTATAGTTAACGCCTTTATAATCGGTACCGAAATTTCGTATATTTTCGTTAACAACTCTGTTTCTTTCCCCTTAACGGTTGCCGTTTTGGCTTTAGAAGAAGCACTTGTTTGTTTAGGCTTCGGAATACCGTTTTATTTAGCGTTAAAAAAGCACGAATCAGAGCTTAAAGATTTCTTTTAACATTTGACTTTTTTTGTTTTATGTACTATAATGTATTGTCCTTAAAAATAATGATGGGAAGTTAAAAAATGTTTGCTTTTTTAATAAGTTTTTTAGTGGCGGCAGGTCAAATTCTTTTGCTTAAAAAACTAATAGAATATGTTACCGTAAAAAATATGAAAAAGGCGCTTTATTTCTTTTTGATAAAACTTGCGCTTTACGCCGCTTTTATAAGCATTGTTATGCTTAAATATTTCAGTTACCTTATATACTTCTTCTGCGGCTTTGCCGTAGGTATGCCCATTTGCGCAATGGGTATCTTCGTTTACCTTACTTACTTTAAGAAACAATAATTCTCGGAGATGAGATTTTGAAGATTATTACAATAATAGAGCTTCTCGTTTCCACCCTTTGTCTTTGCTTCGGAATTGTCGGTATAACGGCAACAAAGTCGAAGATAAAAAACGATAAGGGTGACGAAAAAAAGCTAAAGAAAAACAAGCTTTTGTTTTCCGCTCTTGCGGTTTTCGGCGGCTGGTTTTTAATAGGAACGGTAATTTCCGCCGTGAGCACTAAAAAAGCGGGACTTAACCTTGAATTTTCGCTTTTAAGCGAAAGGGTAAGTATATTTGGCTTTTCGGTTGCGAAAACGACTGTTATTTCCTACATAATAACCTTAATTGTCCTTGTTTTGGGACTTGTTTTCAGATTTCTTGTTTTCCCGAAATTTTCCAAGGACAACCCTAAGGGCTTCCAAAATGTTATGGAATTAGGCGTTGAAGCGATGGAAAGCTTCGCAAAAAATTCGCTTAGCGACTATTCGGGACAGTTAGCTCCCTATATGTTCACACTTGCGGTATATATGGTCTTTTCGGCGGCGACCGAGCTTTTCGGTCTTCGTGCACCGACATCGGATGTTGTTTCTACACTTGCGATGGGACTTATAACCTTTGTTCTTATTAACTTTTACGGCATTAAGAAAAAGGGTGTCGGCGGAAGACTTAAAGGTATGGCTTCCCCCACTCCGCTTGTGTTCCCCATGAAAATATTAAGTGATATTGCGGTCCCCGTTTCTCTCGCCTGTCGTCTTTTCGGCAATATGCTCGGCGGTATGATAGTTATGGACCTGCTTAAGGGTGCGCTCGGCGGATATGCTTCGGGCATTCCGGCTCTTGCGGGAATATATTTTAATCTTTTCCACCCGCTTATCCAAGCTTATATATTTGTAGTCCTTTCGATGACCTTTATTAACGAAGCCATCGAATAAGAATAAATTTTAATTGTTTTAAGATAAAGGAGATTTTTATTATGTATGCATTAGGTGCAGCTCTTGCAATGTTAACAGCTTTAGGTGCCGGTTTCGGTATGTGTATGGCAACGGCAAAGGCCGTTGAGTCGGTTGCCCGTCAGCCTGAGGCTTCGGGTAAAATCAATGCCATTCTTCTTTTAGGTTGTGCATTGGCAGAATCAACCGCTATTTATGCTTTCGTTATTGCGCTTATTTTGGCAGTTAAATAAGGAAAGGAATAAATATAATGGATATTCGTTTGCCCGAAATTGCAACAGATTTGTTGCTTAACATTATAAATATCATTATCCTTTTCGTTATAGTAAAAGCTATAGTTTATAAGCCCGTAAAGAAATTTTTGGACGAAAGAACCGCCCGTGTTAAAGGCGCTATGGACGAAGCCGAAAAACTGTCGGGTGAAGCCAACGAAGTACTTAAACAAAAAGACGAAATACTAAGTTCTGCAAAGCTTGAGGGCGATAAACTTAAAAAAGAGGCATTAAAAGAAGCCGGTAAAAATGCCGAAAACATTATTAACGATGCCAAAGAGACGGCGAACAAGCTTAAAAGCGATGCCGAAAAAGAAATTAAAGCCGAAAAGGAAAATATGCTTTTGTCTTCAAAGAACGAAATTGCCGATGTTGCGGTTTCGATAGCCGAACGCATACTCGACCGAGAAATTAACGAAGAAGACAACAAGAAAATCGTTGACGATTTTTTCGGCGCTTAAGGTGATTTTATGAAGATAGAAATAACCGTTAGAAGCGATGCGAAAAAAGAGTTTTACGACTCAATTTGCAACGGCTTTATCAAAAAATACGGTAATGACATAACCTTTACAAAACTTACCGATGACAGTCTTATAGGCGGTTTTTCGGCAAAGGTTGACGGAACTGTATACGATACCTCCGTTAAAGCAAAACTTAACGAAATCAAAAAGGTCATTACCGAGTAATAAAGGAGCTTAAATGGAATATTCTCCGAAATCAATAAGTGCGTTTCTAAAAGAGCGCCTTAATGAACACACCGTTAAGACAGTAGAATATAAATACGGCACCGTCACTAAAACAGGTGACGGCGTTGTCCGCATAAAAGGCTTGCCCGAATGTAAATACGGCGAGCTTTTAAGATTTAATAATGATGTTTACGGTATGGTTTTAGACCTGTCCGACACTTCACTCGGTGCGGTTATACTTGATAATGCCGACACCGTTTGCGAGGGTGACAGTGTTATGGGAACAAACAAGGTTGCCGAAGTGCCCGTAGGTGACGAGCTTTTAGGACGGGTTATTGACCCTATCGGCCGTCCGCTTGACGGTAAACCGTTAAACGCCACGAAGCTTAGAGCCTGTGAACAGTCCGCTCCCAAAATCATTGACCGTAAGCCTATCGACAAAACCCTCGAAACGGGTATTTTGGCTATCGACAGTATGATTCCGATAGGAAGAGGTCAGCGTGAGCTTATTATAGGCGACCGTCAGACGGGTAAAACATCTTTGGCTATTGACACGATTATTAATCAAAAGAACTCCGATGTTTACTGCGTTTACTGTGCAATAGGTCAAAAAGCATCTACGGTTGCATCGGTTTTGGAAACACTTAAGAATGCCGATGCTCTTAAATACACGACTGTTGTTGCCGCAACAGCCTCAGACTCCCCTGCCATGCAGTATTTGGCGCCTTATGCCGCAACGAGCATTGCCGAATACTTTATGGAAAAAGGCAAGGATGTCTTGGTCGTTTATGACGACCTTTCTAAACATGCCGTTGCATACAGAACTATGTCACTTTTGCTTTTAAGACCGCCCGGAAGAGAAGCATATCCGGGTGATGTTTTCTATCTTCATAGCCGTTTGCTCGAAAGAAGCGCTTGTTTAAGTGATAAATTAGGCGGCGGCTCGATTACATCGCTGCCCATAATAGAAACAATGGCGGGAAACATCTCGGCATATATACCCACAAATGTTATCTCGATAACTGACGGACAGATATATCTTGAAGAAGAACTCTTTATGAGCGGTATCAGACCTGCGATAAACACAGGTCTTTCGGTGTCCCGTGTCGGAAGAAACGCACAAAAGGACTCTATTAAAAAGGTTTCGGGCACCTTAAGAATTGAGCTTTCAAAATACCGTGAAATGGCAGTGTTTACCCGTTTCGGAAGTGATGTTGACAAGTCTGCCGCAAAAATGCTTAAAAACGGCGAAATACTTACGGAACTATTTAAGCAAAATAAATCTGACCCTTACGAAACATTTAAGGAAACGGCTTTGCTTTTTGCTTACAAAATAGGGGCTTTTGAAAGCACCGAAATAGATAAAATTTCGGAATTTTCCGAAAAAATGCTTAAATATCTTTCGGGTGTTATGCCTGAAATTGAAACAAAAATCAATTTAAGCGGTGAAATGAGCGAGGCTGACGAAGAAGCCTTAACGCTTCATATTAACGGGTTTAAGGAAAATTATTATGAGTAGTATGAGTGAGCTTAAAAGCCGTCTTCACGCCGCTTCGCAAACAAGACAAATAACGGGTGCTATGTATCTTCTCTCTACTTCGAGAATGAAAAAGGCGATGCGTAATATCGACTTTAATCTCGACTATATGTTAAAGCTCCGCCTTACAATGAAAGATATTCTTTCAAAGGCGAAGCATAACGATTTGCATAACCGTTTTATCGAACAGCAGGGCGAGGGTGTTAAACTCTATATTGTTATAACATCTGACAAAGGTCTTTGCGGCAGTTATAATTCGGATATAGTAAATTTAGCCGTTAAGGAGCTTAAAGAAAACCCCGACAGTATTTTGCTTTCGATAGGCTCAAAGGGAAGCGAAAATTTCCGCTCGGCGGGTATTGTACCCGATTACGAATGGTGCGATATGCTTACTAACCCGTCTTTATTTATGGCGAATGACCTCGCTGAGACTATTATAGACCTTTATAAACTCCACGAAGTCAACGAAGCATACGTAGTATATACGGAGTATCATTCGATTTCCGAAAGAACACCCGTTATCAAAAGGCTTTTACCGCTTTTACGGCGTGACTTTTTGGATATTGAATACGAATATAAATATAACGCCATACCGATTTACGAGCCATCGGCAACCGAAGTTTTCGATAAGCTTGTACCCCATTATATTAAAGGGTTTATGTATGACGTTTTTATGCAGTCGGCAACAAGTGAAAACTGCGCAAGAATGGAAGCCATGCAAAGTGCAACGGACAATGCCGACAAAATGATAGACGACCTAACAAAGAAGATAAACGCCGAAAGACAACTTTCGATAACTAATGAAATCATTGAAATTTCTTCGGCGATAGACATTTCGGGGGCAGTATAATGGAAACAATTTATAACGGAAAAATCGTTAAAATATCAGGTCCTGTTATTGATGTTTTGTTTGAAGACGGCACAGTGCCGCCCATTAACTCTCTTTTGACCGTAACAGAGCTTAATAAACACATGGAAACATCGCTTCACTTAGGCGGTAATACTGTCCGTGCCATTGCGCTCGAAGCCACCGAAGGTCTTTATTGCGGACTTAAGGTTACGGGTGACGGAAGCGGAATTACCGCACCTGTAGGTGACGGTGTTATAGGTAGATGTATAGATGTTTTGGGCAGACCTATCGACTCAAAGGGCGAAATAAAGGCAGAAAAATATATGCCCATTCATGCTGCCGCTCCGACACTTAAGGACCAAAAACCCGCCAACGAAATACTCGAAACGGGCATTAAGGTTATTGACCTTTTAGTACCCTATGCAAAGGGCGGTAAAATCGGTTTGTTCGGCGGTGCCGGTGTAGGAAAGACCGTTCTTATAATGGAAATGATACACAATATAGCAACAAATCACGGCGGTTACTCGGTATTTACCGGTGTCGGCGAACGCTCAAGAGAAGGAAACGAGCTTATTGCCGATATGGAAAAAAGCGGTGTTATTAATAAGACCGTTTTGGCTTTCGGACAAATGAATGAGCCTTCGGGAAGCCGTATGCGAATTGCCATGACGGGACTAACTGTTGCAGAATATTTAAGAGACGAAAAAAAGCAGGATGTTTTACTTTTTGTAGATAACATTTACCGTTTTGTACAAGCCGGTAACGAAGTCAGTGCGATGCTCGGCAGACTTCCCGCCGCCGTAGGCTATCAACCTACACTTGCAAACGAATTAGGCGAAATCGAAGAAAGAATTGCCTCAACCAAAAACGGCTCCATTACTTCCGTTCAAGCGGTTTATGTTCCGGCAGACGACCTTACGGACCCTGCCCCCGCAACAATATTCAGCCACCTTGACGCAACGACCGTTTTGTCCCGTAACATAGCCGAGCAGGGTATTTATCCCGCCGTTGACCCGCTCGACTCGTCAAGCCGTGTCTTAGAGCCGGAAATCGTAGGCGAACTGCATTACAGGGTTGCAAGGGGTGTTCAAGAGTGTCTTCAGCGCTACAATGAGCTTAAAGACATTATTGCAATTTTGGGTATGGAAGAGCTTTCAAAGGAAGACCGCATTACCGTTTACAGAGCAAGAAAAATTCAAAATTTCCTTTCACAGCCCATGAGTGTTGCGACATCTTTTACCGGTGTTGAAGGTAAATTTGTCCCCATTAAGGATACAATAGAGGGCTTCCGCCAAATCATTGACGGCGAAGCGGACGATATACCCGAACTTGCTTTCCTTATGGTAGGAACCATTGAAGAAGCAAGAGAAAAAGCAAAAGAATTAAACGCCTGATTATTTAACCTAAAGGGTAAGGAGGGACGGCAGTGAGCAAGTTTTTTATCGAAATTATAACGCCCGAAAGAAGTTTTTTTAAGGGCGAGGTTGAAGCCGCTGTCTGCCCGACAGAAAACGGCGATATTGAAATACTTAAAAACCATCAAAATATGGTGGCAATATTAAAGCAGGACGAAATCAAACTTAAAATTGACGGCGAATGGAAAACTGCCGTTATTTCAGAAGGCTTTTTTGAGGTAAGACCTGATAAGGTTATGGTGTTCTCTTCGTTTTGCGACTGGATAGAAGATTACGAGAAAAATAAGGCCTTAAGAGAAACGGCGCTCGAAAGCGAAAGAGAAAGCCATGCGGAAAACTTATCTATCCACAGAGAGCATAATTTATCACTTGCAAGAGCCATTGCGGTTTCGCACCGTCAAAAGAAAAATATTAACTTTTAATTTTCAGGTATAAAAAAGACCGATGGAAGAATTCCATCGGTCTTTTGTTTTTAGTTTCCGCATTCAATACTTATGCTGTTGAAGATTTTAAGAAGATAATCAATATCAAGTTTTTCCTTTTCTTCGCCTTTTTTATCAAGTACTATGTTGCCCTTATCCATCATAATAAGCCTGTTACCGTAATTAACGGCATATCTTAAATTATGTGTTACCATAACGGTTGTAATTTGTTTTTCTTTTACTATTTTATCCGTAAGCTCCATTATTTTATCGGCGGTAATCGGGTCGAGAGCCGCCGTATGCTCATCAAGTATCAGAAAATCAATAGGCGTCATAGTAGCCATAACAAGCGATACCGCCTGTCGCTGACCTCCGGACAAAACACCCATTTTTACATCGAGTTTGTCTTCAAGTCCTAAATTAAGCGGACTTAAAAGTTCCTTATAATAGTCGGTTTTCTTTTTTGAAAGTCCTAAAGTAAAGTCGAATAATTTACCTTTATTTTCGGCAAGGCTCATATTTTCCGCAATGGTCATATTACTTGCGACACCCTTTTGAGGACTTTGAAATACCCTGCCTATTTGTTTGGCTCTTAAAAACTCTCTTTTTAATGTTATATCGTTACCGCCCAACAAAATTTGTCCGCTGTCGGGCAGATAAGTACCGGCGATAAGGTTAAGAAGCGTTGTTTTTCCCGAGCCGTTTGAACCTACTATTGATATGAAATCTCCTTTATCGGCTTTGAAATTAAAGTTATCGAAAACAACTGTTTCGTTTACGGTTTGAGCATTGAATTTTTTGCATATATTTTTAAGTTCTATCATCGCTTTTCACCGCCCGAAATTTCTTTTGCCTTTTTAACACGGTTCTTTTTGATATAGTTGTTAACAATAAGAATAAGAGCAAAACATACGGCATTCATTAGTTTTAGATATGTTCCGTCCGAATCTATAACCGTGAAATAATTTAAGCAAAGAGAATAAATAACCGCACCTATTATTACGGCAGTTGTATCCTTAACATGCTTTGCTTTTGAAAAAATTGCAAGACCGATTATAACCGATGCCAACGCCAAGACAACCTTACCCGTTCCGCTCGTATTGTCGTAATTTCTTGTCAGCTGTGCATACAATGCGCCTGAAAGAGCCGTAAGTCCGTTAGCTACAGCAAGGCCCAAAATCTTATAAAACCCTACATCTTTTCCGAGAGATGTTACAAGCGACTCATTATTTCCCGTTGCCTTAAGCATAAAGCCGGACTTTGTTTTGAAATAACCGTCAAGCAAAAGCTTTACGGCAATAACAATAACCGCCAAAATGAGAATTACGGCAGAATCGTTAAGAACCGTGTTGCCGGTATTAAAAAGTCCGTCAAAACCGTTGGCTGTGTACGAAAAATTGACCGTTGTAAAACCGGTTTTTGTCAAAAGCTTTGTAAGCGCAAGTGTAACCGAAAGCAGTCCGGTCATAACAATTATGCTTGACAAAAGTTTACTTATATTAAATTTTACATGCAAAACACCTGTTATGCTTCCCGCAACAACACCTGCCGCAAAGGCACCGAGCAGTGCTAAAACGGGGTTAAAAGAACAACGGTAAATAAGAATTGTTCCTACAACCCCTCCGAGCGGAAAGCTTCCGTCCGCCGTTAAATCGGGAAAGTCGAGAACCGAGAATGCTATATACATTCCCATCGCAACAACGGCATAACAAAGGCCTAATTGCAAACCGTCAATAGCCGTATTGAGAAATAACATTACAATAACCTCTTACTATTATTTTTTAATAACATCTTTTATTTCGTAACCGTTAGGAAGATGCATATTGAATTTTTTAAGAACTTCGGAATTATAATAAGGATATGTGTTGTTTTCCATTGTTTTCGGTTTAACCTTATTTACTTCCTTGCCGTTAAGTATATCGGCAGCCTGTTCACCTGCTAATTTACCTACGGTTTTATAGTCGATAGAAGCCGAAGCTATACAACCTGCTTTTACCTGCTCTACCTCACTGCCAAACACCGGAATGTTTGCTTTGTTTGTTATTTCTAAAATGTTAGAAAGCTTACCTACAACGGTGTTATCGAGCAGATTAACAAGACAGTCAACCTTTTTATCGACCAAAGAGTTTGTTTTTGCATCTATTGTGGTAATATCAGCAACCGTTTCGGTTATGATTTCCATACCGGCATAATTTTTGGCTTCTTTTTTAAGTGAGCTTATCTGAATTTCGTCACTTGACTCTTCTGTTGATGCCAAAACACCTATTTTTACATCCTTTTTGCCTAAGAAATCGGTTACAAGCTTTAACTGTGCCGTAAAATCGGGAATATCGCTTGTTCCGGTAATGTTTTCAAAATTTGCAACCTGTTTTGCATCTGTAACTGCGCAGTAAACTATCGGAATACCGCTTCCGGTTGCGGCAGATGCGGCTTGTATTGCCGAAGGTGTTGCAATGGCAATTATAACCTTTGCATTTTTGTTTACAAGCTTTTTAGCCTGAGCCAATGATGTTTCTGCAGTAAAATTACTGTTGACATACTCGACATCATATTTAGACATATCGACATTTTCCTTAAGGCCCTTCATAATGCCCTTATAACAGTTGTTTAAGGAATCGTGAGTTCCGAACTGAATAATACCGATAACATCCTTTTTTTCTTTACAGCCCGAAAAAAGCGATAAAGAAACTACAAGTACTGCTGCCAAAGCTAAAGAAATAATTTTTTTCATTTTTTGTTCTCCTAACATAAAAAAATAAAGCCCTATCCCAAAAGGGACAAGACTTGAAAATCCTGCGGTACCACCCTAATTGATGAAAAATTCATCCGCTCTACCCCGTACTGACATACGAGTCGCAAAATAACGGTTGCGAACCGTCGATTACTACTTGCAAAAAGCTTTCGTTCGCCCTCATAAGTCCATTCGCCTAAACTCTTATCGCTGCCATCTCACCACCGGCAACTCTCTTAGCACAAGAAATTTAAGTTACTAATCTTAATCACAGGTTTTTCTATAACACGATAATAACAGTATTAAGTCAATTTGTCAAGTGTTTTTATGCAAAATAACAAAATGGATAAAATTGACAAAAAAATAACGAAATAATCTTGACCGTAATGCAAAAATATTATATAATGGTTTTAATTTAGGTTTTATATATTATATTATATTTACCTATATAATGTTCCCGATTTCGGAGGTGCTGTAAATGGGAGAAGTAAACAATGCTTTTGTTGTTGTTATGGGAATAACAACGGTTTTTGTAGGACTTATTCTTATCATTCTTTTCTGCAAAATCGTAGGTCTTTTCTTTAAGAATGCGGGTAAAAAGGAAAGTAATGATAAAACGGTAAATACTAATACCGTGCAAAATACAAAAATCGAAAACCGAGAGGAAATACTCGCAGCGGTTTGTGCCGCTTGTGCAGAAGATATGGGTGTCGATGTAAATGCACTCAGAGTTAAATCGTTCAAAAAAATATAATTCATATAAAAGAGGTATAAACTTATGAAACAGTATAAAGTTACAGTAAACGGAACCGCTTATGAGATTACTCTCGAAGCCATTGATGCCAAAGATGTAAACGCCGCTCCCGCTCCTGCTCCGGCAGCCGCTACACCTAACCCTGCCGCTTCTAACGCAGACGGCGAAACAGTTACGGCTCCGATGCCCGGAAACATCTTAGATGTTAAGGTTCAAAACGGCGCCGCCGTTAAAAAAGGCGATGTCCTTCTCATTTTGGAAGCTATGAAAATGGAAAACGAAATTATTGCTCCCGTTGACGGAACCGTAAAGTCTGTCAATGTAACAAAAGGCGCTTCGGTTGAAACCGGTGCTGTTCTTTTGGTAATAGGATAAGGAGAAGACTATGTTAGACCAAATTATTGCTTTTGCCAAGACAACCGGTTTTTACCTGCTCTTCGGCAATATGGGGGAAAACTGGAAATCGCTTGTTATGATAGGCATTTCGCTTTTCCTTTTATGGCTCGGCATTAAAAAACAGTTTGAGCCGCTTTTACTTGTAGGTATTGCTTTCGGTATGCTTCTTACTAACCTTACCGCTTTTACTCCCAACGATGCTATGTACCATACAGAGCTTTGGCGTGAGTTTATGGCAGGTAAAATAGGATACGGCGAAATAATGCACGAGGGCGGTCTTCTCGATATTCTCTATATCGGTGTTAAAACCTGCGTTTATCCCTGTCTTATTTTCGTAGGTATCGGCGCTATGACCGATTTCGGTCCGCTTATCTCGAACCCGAAATCTCTTCTTTTGGGCGCCGCCGCTCAAATCGGAATTTTTGCGACATTTATAGGCTGTGTATATCTTGCGTTCCCGCAGGAAGCCGCCGCTTCAATAGGTATTATAGGCGGTGCTGACGGTCCTACCGCAATTTATACTACTTCAAGGCTTTATCCCTCGCTTTTAGGTCCGATTGCCGTTGCCGCATATTCATATATGGCGCTTGTACCGGTTATTCAACCGCCTATTATGAAGCTTTTAACGACTAAAAAAGAGCGTTCTATCGTTATGAAACCGCTTAGAAACGTTTCAAAAACCGAGAAAATTGTTTTCCCGATAGCCGTTACGATTATCGTATCTTTGCTTGTACCCTCGGCAACACCGCTTGTTGGTTGCTTAATGCTCGGTAACCTTTGGAAAGAGTCGGGCGTTTGCGAAAGACTTTGTAAGACGGCTCAAAACGAGCTTATGAATATAGTTACTATCTTTTTGGGAATATCTGTGGGCGCTACCGCAACTGCCGAAGCATTCCTTAATATAAGAACTCTTAAGATAATGGGTATGGGTATCGTAGCTTTCGGACTGGGTACCGCCGGTGGTGTCATTCTTGCAAAGATTATGAACTTGTTTACCAAAAACAAAATCAACCCGCTTATCGGCTCGGCAGGTGTTTCCGCCGTTCCGATGGCTGCCCGTGTTTCTCAAAAGGTCGGTCAGGATGCTAACCCCTCAAACTTCCTTTTAATGCACGCTATGGGCCCGAATGTTGCAGGTGTTATCGGCTCTGCCATTGCCGCAGGTGTTTTGATTTCGCTCTTCGGTTAATTTAATTTGGAGGAAAAAATGGAGAAAAAACCTTTATATATCACCGATACCATTCTTCGTGATGCGCATCAGTCTCAAGCCGCAACACGAATGAGAATAGAAGATATGATTCCGGCTTTATCCGATATGGATAAGATAGGATATTGGTCGGTTGAATGTTGGGGCGGTGCCACCTTTGACTCATGTATGCGTTTTCTTAATGAAGACCCGTGGGAAAGACTTCGCACCATAAAAAAATATATGCCCAACACGAAGCTTCAGATGCTCTTCCGTGGACAAAATATTTTAGGATACAAGCACTATGCTGACGATGTTGTCGACGCTTTTGTTAAAAAGTCTATCGAAAACGGCATTGATGTTATCCGTATTTTTGATGCACTTAACGACCCGCGCAACTTAGAACAAGCTGTTAAGTCGTGTAAAGAATACGGTGCCCTTTGCGAAACGGCAATAAGCTATACAAAGAGCCCCGTTTATAACGAAGACTACTTTGTAAATCTTGCAAAAACACTCGAAGATATGGGTGCCGATACAATTTGCATTAAGGATATGGCAAACCTTTTGCTCCCCTATGATGCATATTCGCTTATCAAAAAACTAAAAGAAAATGTTAAGGTGCCTATTCATCTTCACACTCATAATACTACGGGTACGGGCGATATGACGCTTCTTATGGCAAGTGAAGCCGGTGTCGATATTGTTGATACCGCTCTTTCTCCCCTTGCAAACGGCACATCTAACCCCTCAACCGAAGCGTTGGTTGCAACACTTAAGGGTACCGACCGTGACACAGGTCTTGACCTTACCGCTTTAAGCGAGGTCGCAAAGCACTTCAGAGATGTTGCCGACAAGTTAAAGGCGGACGGCATATTAGACCCGAAAGTATTAAGCGTTGATACCAAAACTCTTGTTTATCAGGTACCGGGCGGTATGCTTTCGAATATGATTTCCCAGCTTAAACAAGCCGGTAAAGAAGATAAATACTATGATGTTTTAGCGGAAGTTCCGAAGGTTAGAAAAGATTTCGGATATCCCCCGCTTGTTACACCTACAAGCCAAATTGTCGGTACTCAGGCTGTTATGAACATCATTTCGGGCGAAAGATATAAAATGGTTCCAAAAGAATCTAAGGCGTTGCTTAAAGGCGAATACGGTAAGCTTCCCGCTCCCGTTAACGAAGAAGTAAGAAAGAAAGCAATAGGTGACGACAAGGTTATTACCTGCCGTCCTGCCGATTTAATCGAGCCCGAGCTTCAAAAATATGCTGACGAAATGAAGGAAAAAGGCATCGGAAAAACCGAAGAAGATGTTTTAAGCTATGCTTTATTCCCTGCCGTTGCAGAAAAGTTTTTCTCGGTTCGTGATAACGAAACGAAACAAGATACTAACGAAAACGGTGTTCGTGAGCTTATAGTAGAAGACCTTTCAGTTTAATTAAAAAAGCCGAGGCTAAGTTTAGCTTCGGCTTTTAATTTATCTATTGTAAAACATAACAAAATATAGTAAAATTAAAATGTAATAAATATTATTTTAAGGAGAAATACTATGACTGAAAACAAAGACGAAGCATATAACCCCGATTTGGTAACACTTGCCGATGACAGCGGAAAGGAATATAATTTCGAGGTATTAGATGCTATCGAAACGGATACGGGAAGATATCTTGCACTTTTACCCGTTTATGACGACCCGCAAAAAATGCTTGACGATTCGGGCGAACTCGTTATCGTTAAGGTCGGAGAAGAAAACGGTGAAGAGTACTATTTTGAAATTGAAGACGATGACGAATACGAAACAATTGCCGATGCCTTTGTTGACCGTCTTGAAGACTTTTTTGAAATAGAAGATAAATAAACTTGTTTGTAACTTATAAACTCCTGCTCTGTGCGTGAACTGATGCTTTTATAACCCTACAACTATAATTTTAGGGATTTGTTCTCGGGCGGTGGGTCTGCAGACCTCCCACGGCTGTGCCGAGATTGGACGAAGGGAGCACGAAGCCGCACGGACGAAACCCACCTGAATGAAAATCAGGTTATTTCTTAAGCGCACTACGGCAGAGCGGGAGCAAAAATTTATAAAAGAAAAGACCGCAGTTTTTTAAGACTGCGGTCTTATTATTTAACTTTTAATCTGTTATGATTCCTTTGTGAAAACTCTTATTACAAAGAGTGTTGCTACCATCAAAACTATTGCTATCGGAAGAACGATAAGCCAGTTTGATATAAAACCTGCAAGAATATAGCTTACAAAGGAAACACCCGCAACGGTAAATGCATAAGGAAGTTGCGTTGAAACGTGGTTAATGTGATTACACTGAGCACCTGCGGAAGCCATAATGGTTGTATCCGAAATCGGTGAGCAGTGGTCGCCGCAAACGGCACCTGCCATACAAGCGGAAATCGCAACGGTTGTTATAGCGCCGTCTTCGGCACCGAATACCGAAAGAACGATAGGAATGAGAATTCCGAATGTTCCCCAAGATGTACCGGTTGCGAAAGAAAGACCTACGGCAATAACAAAGATAATTGCCGGTAAGAAGAACTGGAATGAACCTGCGCTCGATTCAACGAGTTGCGAAATAAATATCTTAGCACCCAAAGAATCGGTCATGGTCTTAAGAGTCCAAGCACAGCAAAGTATCATAATTGCCGGTACCATTGCCTTAAAGCCGTCCGGAATAGAGTCCATAATTTCCTTAAATGTTAATACTCTTCTGATAAGGAAATAGATAACTGCGAAGATAATTGCCGCAAATGAGCCTATTACAAGGCCTACCGAAGCATCGGAATTTGAGAAAGCGGCTATAAAGCTTTCGCCCGAGAAGAAACCGCCCGAGTAAATCATACCGAGAACGCAGGTGATTATCAAAACAATAACCGGAATAATAAGGTCGCAAACCTTACCTTTCGGGTTGTCGGCAATTTCGGAATCGGACATCTGCTCTTCGCCGGTTGTAAAGATGTCACCGTTAAGAGCATTGATTTCGTGCTTCTTCATAGGTCCGTAATCGAAGTTTGTTACAGCAAGGAATATCATCATTACTATTGTTAAAATAGCATAGAAGTTATAAGGAATAGCGCTTATAAAGAGCGACATACCACTTGCCGCACCCGAGCCCTTTGCAAAACCTGCAACGGCAGCTGCCCAAGAAGAAATAGGTGCTATAATGCAAACCGGAGCAGCCGTAGCGTCAATAAGATAGGAAAGCTTTGCACGGGAAACCTTATGCTGGTCGGTAACAGGACGCATAACGGAGCCTACGGTTAAACAGTTAAAGTAGTCGTCAATAAAGATTAAAACACCGAGTAAAATAGTTGCAAGTTGAGCACCTATACGGGTTTTAATATGTTTTGTTGTCCATCTGCCGAATGCTCTCGAACCACCTGCCTTATTCATCATGGCAACTAAAGCGCCGAGCATAACAAGGAAGATAAGTATACCTATATTATAACTGTCGGCTATACTTGCTATAAAGCCGTCCTGCAATGTATGTACCATCGTACCCTCGAAATTAAAGTTCGAGTAAATCATACCGCCGAACAAAATGCCTATAAAGAGCGAAGAATAAACTTCCTTAGTTATAAGCGCCAAAACGATAGCGATAATCGGCGGAACAAGTGACCAAAACGTAGCATAGTTCTTAATTGAACCCCTTACCGTTTTAAGAGCCGTATCAATATTCGTTTCGAAATCTTTATCGTTTGATAAATTATCGGCGTAATTATCGACATATTCACTTGCCGTATCGGCATCGGTCAGGTCTAAAGCATCTTCCTTAGCTTCGACCGTTTGAGTTTGAGCGGCAACTTCCGGTGCTGCGGCATCATCGGTTTCGTCACCGAGTGCGGTGAATGTTCCGAAAAATGCAACAAGAGCACAAACGAAAAGCGCTATTGCCCATCTTGCAATTTTTTGCTTTCTGTTTTGCATTTTTTTCTCCCCTTAAATAAAATAAAAATGAAAAGGTCGCACCGAGCAAAACGGTACGACCTTAAATAAAAACACAAAACGAAAGTTTAAGTATTTTTACGATAGCTCTCCACTTTACTCAGTGACAGTCCGTTATATATTCTACAACGGCCCAACAAATTTGTTCCGGAAAAAACAAATTAGTTTCGGCAAATTCCCCTTTCACAAGAACACTTTTCCGAGCTTATATCTTGCTACTTATGAAATTTGCACCTCTATCCATGCTCTAATACAAGAGCTTTTCGTAATAATAACATACAAAAAACACTTTGTCAAGAGAATTATTCGCTTTGCTTTGCGCTTTCTATAATTTTTTCTGCAATATTTGACGGAACTTCCTCATATCTTGCAAATTCAAGTGTGAATGTTGCACTGCCGCCGGTTATCGAACGCATGGCGGTTTGGAAGTCGGTCATTTCGGCAATCGGCACTTCGCCTACTATCTCCTGCATCTTGTTCGCCTGTGGGTTCATACCTATTATTCTGCCGCGCCTTTTATTTATATCGCCTATAACATCGCCCAAAACATCGTCCGGCGCCAAAACATTAAGAGTTCCTATAGGCTCAAGCAAAACGGGACCTGCATTTGATATGCCTTCCTTAAAGGCGATAGAAGCCGCAGTTTTGAATGCCATTTCGGAGGAATCGACAGGGTGATAAGAGCCGTCAACAAGTGTTGCCTTAATGCCTACCATCGGATATCCTGCCAAAACACCCTTTACGGTGCTTTCCTTTAAGCCCTTTTCTACTGCGGGGAAATAGTTTTTGGGAACAGCGCCGCCGAAAATCTTTTCTTCAAAGACAAGCTCGTCACTGTCGCAAGGCTCAAATTCTATCCAAACATCGCCAAACTGACCGTGTCCGCCCGACTGCTTTTTATGACGGCCTTGCGCTTTAACCGATTTCTTTATCGTTTCACGGTAAGCAATTTTCGGAGTTTCGAGCTTCATATCGGTACCGAACTTGTTTTTAAGCTTAGAAACAATTAAATCGAGATGCTGTTCGCCTAAGGAAGCAATAATTTGCTCTTTGGTTTCCTTATCGGAAACAAGCGAAACGGTCGGGTCTTCTTCGATTATACGGTTAATACCGGCATTGATTTTTTCTTCGTCACCTTTTTTAACCGGATATACCGCCATTTTAAGCGTAGGCTTCGGGAACTCGATTTCCTTTACGGCAATTTTTCCACTTGCCGATAAGGTGTCACCCGTTAAAACGGAATTAAGCTTTGAAACGGAGCCTATATCACCGGCAACAATTTCTTTTGTGTCTTCCTGTTTTCCGCCCTTAAGCCACATAATTTTGGCAAGGCGCTCTTCTTCACCCGTACGGTTGTTTTTAAGCTTCATATCGGGTGTTATCTTTCCCGAAACAACCTTAAAGTAGGAAAGTTTGCCTACAAACGGGTCGGCTATCGTTTTGAAAACAAAAAGTGCGTTTTCGTCAGTCTTTATTTCGCTGCCGTCACTTGAAATCTGGGGACATTCGTTAGCTGACGGCATAATTTCGCATAAGTAATCTACCAAAAGCGGTATTCCGTCACCCGACTGGTTTACACCGCAGAAAACGGGACAAATATCGCCCGATTTAACACCTGTCTTTAAGCCGTTTAAGATTTCTTCTTTGGTAAATTCTTCGCCGCCGAAATATTTTTCCATAAGCGCTTCGTCTGTCGAGGCTATCGCTTCGAGTAACATATCACGCATTTTAGTTACTTCGTCACTTGTAGGCATTCTGAGTTCGGTTTTTACAAAACCGTCAAAAGAATATGCCTTGTTTTCTATTAAATCGACATAGCATTTTACCGTTTCTTCTTCAAGATACGGTACCACCAAAGGACAGATAACCGAGCCGTAATTTGCAACGAGTGCGGAAATTACACGGTAAAAATGCGCATGGGACGAATCGAGTTTACCTACAAAAAACGAAACGGGTTTTCCGTTTTGTTTGGCTTTTTCGTAAGAAAGCTTCGTTCCTACGGTTACACCAGATTTGCCCGAAACGGCAATAAGTACACTGTCTGCCGCAGCAAGACCTTCGCTGACACCGCCGGCAAAATCGAAAAGTCCCGGTGTGTCAATTATGTTAAGCTTATATTCGCCTAAATCTAAGGCATAAACGGAGGTCTGCACCGAACAGCCTCTCTTTTTTTCTTCGGGGTCAAAGTCAAGCGGTGCTGTGCCCTCAGATGTATTTCCTATCCTTTCGGTTTCTTTATTGTAACAAATTACAGAGTCTCCGAGCGTTGTTTTGCCCGAATTACTGTGGCCCAAAATGGCTATGTTTTTGATTTTTTCAGGGGAAAACTGTTTCAAAATGAACACTCCTTATTAAATAGGTAAATACATTACCTTTTTTACAGGTTAAGTATAGCATACGGTTTATGTAATTACAATAATTTTTTTCAACAAAATTGTAAAAATATTATGAATTTGTCACAAAAAGGCGAATTTTGTATATTTTTGATAAATCGAAAAAAGGCAATGTGTAAAATTTGCCATATCTGTAACAAGAATGATACTATTTGTAACCGTATTGTTGCTACACTTTTAAGAAAAATGAAATATAATTAAATTGTAGATAAGAAAAGGAGGTTGCCATATTATGAAAAACAAGTTTGTTTTGTCGGTTTGCGCCGTTTGCGCCGCTGTTGTTTTGGCATCTCTTTTTGCTCCTTTTACCGTTAAGGAAGATGTGTCTTACACAAAAAAAGAAGCTAAAGGTCCTACGCTCGAAATGAAGCTTACCGATATGCTTAATCATAATTTCGTATACGGAAGCGATTTCGACAATGCAGACGATTTGGTTTCTTCTTCTCTTAACGCTCTTGTTCGCTTTAAGGAAAACGGCGGGGACTATATAAAGAAAACCTATGTCGCCGATTTCGTAAACGATATGTACGGTGTTAAAATTGCCGACCTTACGGTGCTTAACACTTCGGCACCGGAATTAGACGGATATGTTTTTGTCGAGTCTACCGGCGCTGTAACATATAAGCATAAGGACATTAAGCTTACAAAAAATGAAGACGGTACAATAAGCGCCGAAACTACCGTTACAATAAACGGTTTTGATAACAATAAGCAAACATACAAGGCAAACTCGCTGTTTTTGGAGAGTGACGATTCGGCTTTCGGATACAACATCATTTATTCCGAGATAATACCCGACAGTCCCGCTATGTAAAATTTCTGCTCTTACCCCCGACAAACTGTCGGGGGCTTTTATTTTTCCGCTGTTGTTGACAAAACGGCGGTTTTCCTATAAAATAATAGTAAAATAAAGCGAGATTAAGTAAAAAAGGAGGGATAAACTTATGTATCCTCTGTTACTTGACCCACCGATTAAAAATTACATTTGGGGCGGAAGAAGACTTATTGACGATTTTAAGTTTAACTGCGATTCGGAAAAAGCCGCCGAGGCTTGGCTTTTGTCCTGCCATTTTGACGGCGAAAGTGCCGTTAAAAACGGCTCCCTTGCCGGTCTTACTTTGTCCGAAGCGATAGAGAACTTCGGTGACGGTTGTTTAGGAGAGAACGGCAAAAACTTTTCGTATTTTCCGCTTCTTATAAAGCTTATTGACGCAAAAGAAGATTTAAGCATACAGGTCCACCCTGACGACGAATATGCTCATATCCATGAAAACGGTGAGCTTGGAAAGAGCGAATGCTGGTATATTCTTGACTGCGATGATGATGCTAAGCTTGTCATA
>JAZUIE010000019.1:0-22158 GCA_045642125.1 Acutalibacteraceae bacterium
TCCGGTTGCGGAAAAACCACTCTTCTTAATGTTATCGGCGGTCTTGATAAATATGACAGCGGTGATTTAATAATTAAAAACCGCTCAACCAAAGAATACAATGACCACGACTGGGACTCTTACAGAAATCATTCAGTAGGTTTTGTTTTTCAAAGCTATAATCTTATAATGCATCAAAGCGTTTTGCAAAATGTAGAACTTGCACTGACTATTTCGGGTGTTTCTGCAAAAAAGCGCCGCCAGTTAGCGGTTGATGCACTTGCCAAAGTGGGTCTTGACAACCGACAAATAAAGAAAAAACCAAATCAGCTTTCGGGCGGTCAAATGCAGAGAGTTGCTATTGCCCGTGCACTTGTTAACAACCCCGAAATAATTTTAGCTGATGAGCCTACAGGTGCACTTGACAGCGAAACAAGTCTTCAAATAATGGAATTGTTAAAAGAAATAGCCGATGACAGACTTGTTATAATGGTAACGCATAACCCTGAACTTGCCGATAAATATTCAACAAGAATTGTAAAACTATTTGACGGCGAAATCACCGATGACAGTAATCCTTTCACTTCCGAAGAATTAACGGAAGAGCCGGTAAAAATCAAACCTAAAAAGACATCTATGTCATTCTTTACCGCCATTTCCCTTTCGCTTAAAAACCTTTTTACAAAGAAAGCAAGAACAATTTTAACTGCTTTTGCAGGTTCAATCGGTATTATCGGTATTGCACTTATTTTGTCATTGTCAAGCGGTGTTAATGCATATATTAACCGTGTTGAAGAGGATACACTTACAAGCTATCCTATTATGATAGAAGAAAGTAATACCGATATTAACGAAATGATATCGACACTAATGACGCAAAAACAGAACTCAGTAAACAACAAAAAAAATAAGATATACTCTAATGATATTATGTCTGCAATGATGTCTTCGATAATTAACGGCTCGAGCGAAAACGACCTTGCATCCTTCAAAAAATATATTGAGAGCGGTAAGTCTGATATTAAAAATTATACGACAGACATTAAATATCTCTATAAAACACAATTAAATATTTATACTGACAAGGGTTACCGGGTAAGCCCCAGTCAAGTATTCGAAAAAATGGGCTTTAAGAATGATAATAATTCGGCAAACGGTATGTCGGGTGCCCGTTCTCAAGGCTTCACAAATGCCGATGTTTGGACCGAAATGCTCGATAACAAGGAATTGCTTAAAAAACAATACGATGTTTTGGCAGGTAAAATGCCCGAAAAGTATAATGAGGTTGTTTTAATTGTCGGAGAAAATAATGAAATCAGTGACTATACCTTATATACATTAGGTCTTAAGGATGCTGACGAACTGACAAAAATAATCAATGACGCTATGGAAGGCAAAAAAGCGCCTACACCAAAACAAACCTCCTACACTTATGACGACATACTGAATCTAAAATTCAAATTATTGCTCAATACCGACTATTATCAGGAAAACGAAGACGGCACTTATCTTGACAAAAGTGATGACGATTTATATATACTTGATAAATTAAAGACTGCCACTGATGTAAAAGTTGTCGGTGTTTTAAGACCGAATGATGACAGTGCTTTCCAAAAAACAGGTGGAACTGTCGGATATTTAAGCACACTCATGACCAACCTTATTAAGGCCAACAATGACAGTAATATTGCAAAAAAGCAAATGGAAAACAAAGATATAGATGTTTTCACGGGTCTTCCCTTCAAAACAAACAAAGAAATTACTATGGAAGACATAAACAAGTATATCTTAACTCTTACACCGCAAGAACAAGCGCAAATGAACGGTTATATTGCGCAAATGAAGTCACAAGGTTTAACGGAAAAAGAAATCATTTCAAAATTTGAAAGTTATCTTAAGCAAAGCCAAAGTGACTCAACTTACGAAGATAATCTTATAACATTAGGTGTTGCAGATTTAGACTCACCTACCGGCATAAATATTTATCCGAAAGATTTTGAGTCAAAAGAAAATATTACAGATATAATTGACAAATACAATAAAGGTAAAAAAGAAAATAAAGAAATTAAATATACAGATTATGTAGGACTTATGATGTCTTCTATTACTACAATAATTAATGCAATAACCTATATTTTAATTGCCTTTGTCAGCATTTCTCTTGTTGTATCTTCAATTATGATAGGTATTATCACTTATATTTCAGTACTTGAAAGAACAAAAGAAATCGGTGTTCTTCGTGCAATGGGTGCTTCAAAGCGAGATATATCGAATGTATTTAATGCAGAAACGCTTATTGTGGGCTTTACGGCGGGTGCAATAGGTATTGGAGTCACTCTTCTGTTGTTAATACCCATAAACGCAATAATTAAGGCTCTTACCGATATCGGCGGTCTTGCAGTCTTACCTACTCAAGGTGCAATAATTCTTGTTATTATCAGTATGTTACTAACATTAATAGCCGGACTTATTCCTTCACGACTCGCCGCTAAAAAAGACCCTGTAGTCGCTTTAAGAACTGAATAATATATTAAAATTAAACGGCACTTCAAAACGAAGTGCCGTTTTTTTATTTCTTAAAAAGCTTTGAAATAAAACTGCCATTTTGTGATTTCTTATTCAGAGCATTAAGAATAAAATCTTTGTACTTAACATCACAATCATAATCTTGCAACTTTAACAAAAGATATTTCTTGCCTTTTTTATCATATTTATTGATAAAAGTGGCGATAAATCTTGCAATGTCAGAATCAGGGTTAGCGATTTCATTTTTTACATTATCGGTAATGTCGGAAGAATAACATATACTTCCCGCCTTAATTACAGAAAACGCAGTTTCAAAGTCAGCATCAGCTAAAACTTTTTCAAAATCAATACTTTGGTCATTTGAACGCAAACGTTCTGAAATTCGCTCTTTAAGGTCGTTTGAACTTTCAGAAAATACGATGTCGCCTGTTTTAAGAAAATTGATTATACTGCCAAAAATAAGCAAATTTTCGTCTGTTTTATCAATATCGGACAATTCTTTACTGAGTATAACCGAAGCGCCGACTTTGCAGTTGCTTTCACTTAAGTTAATCGCCGTAGAAAACGCAGCCGAACCATCGCCGTTAATAATTGCATTCTTAATATCAAAATAAAGCTTAACATTTTTATACTGTTTACAATTACTTAAATAATCTCTTGTTTTTGCAAGTTCGGATATTTGAACTAAGCCGTCCGGAAAGCGCTTGAAATCAAATGCAGTTGCAAATGTATTTTCAATCGCAGGAATTAATACACCGTTTTGAATTTTCCTAATAAATTCTGAATCATTTTTATTAATAAGTAATTCTAACTTGTCGTACGCCGAAACAAATTCAAAAACTGAATTTTTAGGAGTAACAACAAAGCTGTCGGCCATTTTACCGTAAAGTTTATCTTTAATATTATCGGATAAATCGGGCAAAACATCAAAAATTTCGCAAATAGTATCAATTCTTTTTATCGGCTCTTTTTTATTAATAGCATTAATAAAAGCTTCAACCGAATTTTCGCTCGAGTTTTCATTTAATATTTCTTTTATAGCAACCGATTCACAAAAGCCGCATTCGGAAACAAAAGCAGAAATGAGTTTATCGTTGTTATCGCTTTTTGCAAGATTAATAACTTTTACAATATTTTTTGTTAATTCAGATTTTCTCTCATCTTCAGCAAATGTATCAACAATGCCGCATAGTGCTTTTGTTAAATTGTCACCATCAGGCAACATTTCATAAAAAGTTTTATAAAATTTATTTTTTTCACTTTCGGTAAATATTGGATAGAAGCGCTTAATAAACTCTAAAACGGAATTTTGTATATTTGGAGTTCTGATAGTTAAAAGCAGCTTTTCAAGAATATTTTCACGGCAGTCTTCCGGCTCGTTTTCAAAAATCTCAGAAAAGAAATTAAGAATGTTAGACTGCAAAAAGCCGCCATAATATACTCTCGCCAAGCTATCAGTAATTTCTTTTTGAGTTTCTTTGCTTTCAAAAGCGTAGTTAGCTTTAATAAAATTAAATAACTTATCACGCATTGCATCTGTGTGAATTAAATTAAGACACACTTTCATAACAGTTGCTTTAGATATTGCCGTCTCAGTTAAATAAGTATTCGAAATTTTAGAAAAAACATTTTTCGGGATAGCAATTTGACTCTCAGAATACCTTAATAAGCATTGCGTTGAGTTATCACGATATTTGTCAAGAATTGAATCTTTATATTTATCATAGATACTGATAAAATCGTAAACTCTATCGTCATTTGGTAAAACATTTTTTTCTTCAAAGTAACCGGAAAGTACTCTAAAGAGCATTACGAGTTCGGTAATATTTTTGAAAGAAGGTTTTCTAAATGATTCGTTGTTATTAACCGCATAGTCGCAAAATTCAATAAAATCTTTTCTTATTTTGTCGTTCTTAATCAAATTATAGAAAAAGTCAACAACTATTCCGTTTGCCGCAACATTATCGTCACTTAAACCGTCAAAATCTTTAGCATCAAGTTTAATAGTTACACCTTTTGCTGTAGGTATAGGCGGATAATTATCGGGAATACATCTAATCTTAAAAGATGTAAATTTTGTAGCATCAGGAACATAAGTAACGAACGACATTTCACTTCTTAAATGATAAGGAAAAATCAAAGTTATTCTATTTATAAAATCAAGAGAATCACTCGAAAAAGTTTTTAGGTTACCGTGTAAGCTTAAAAACAAGGCCTTTGTTTTACCGCACGAAACACCTAAAAGCGCATAAATCAAGCGCTTTAGCATACCGGTGTCATATTTATCTGCAATATCACCTATCTCCCCTGCTTTTTTTGCAGGTACATTAATTTCTTTGTAATCACGATAAGGTTCGGTATCAATTGAGGTAAGGTTGAAATCTTTAAGGTCGGTTTTAAGCGAAGCTTTATTAAACGGTAAATTATCAAAAGAAAATAAATGTTCTTCTTTTTCTTTATCGCTTAAAATAAGGGAATGGACAAGATAAGAACTGCGTTCACCGGTATAATCGGAGGTAATATAACTAAAAGCAGACTGAACAAGTTCATTTGTCTCTTTGGAAACAAACTGACTGTAAAACGGCGGCAATTCGCCTTTGCTTATAAGTTCACTATCCGACTTAGTCGGTGCATTTGAGTAAACTTTGGCAAGGTCATTTTCAATAAATTCTCTTTTAATATTGCTCGAATATGCAAAAGTATCATAACCGTCCATACGGTTAAATAGGCTCATTCTCGCAGGAACTCTTGAATAAAAATGTTGTTTTGCCATACTAACTCCAAAAAAAATAATTTAATCAGTGCTGAGTGTCATAAGTTCTTGAATGCTTGTAACACCGCTTAGTACTAACTCACGAGCAGAATTCCAAAGTGGTTGCATTCCGTTGTTTTGTGCTAACTCTCTTAAGGTTTCAAGGTCTTTTTTGCTCGAGACCGCATTACGCATTTCTTCGTTCATGTACATAATTTCATGAACAGCAACACGACCTTTGTAACCGGTATTATTGCAGAACTGACAACCTTGCGGACGGGAAATTGAAATAGGCTCAGTAATACCTAATATTTCCATTTCTTTAGCATTTGTTTTACCGCGTTTCTTACAAGCAGGACAAAGCTTTTTAACAAGACGCTGGGCAATTACACCGCCCAAAGCATCACTAACAAGATAATCTTTTACACCCATATCTTGTAAACGGGCAATCGCACCAGGCGCATCGTTTGTATGTAGCGTACTAAACACTAAGTGACCCGTAATAGCGGCACGAACGGCAATTTCGGCAGTTTCTTCGTCACGAATTTCGCCTATCATGATAACATCTGGGTCTTGACGCAAAATTGCACGTAAGGCAGCGGCAAAAGTCATATTTGCTTTTTGATTGACCTGAGTTTGGTTTACACCGGCCATAGAGTATTCTACAGGGTCTTCAACTGTAACTATATTAACAGATGGGTCATTTATTTCTTTGAGGAAAGAATATAAAGTTGTAGATTTACCGCAACCGGTAGGACCGGTCAAAAGAACTATACCGTGAGGCATATTAATTATT
Organism: Acutalibacteraceae bacterium; assembly: GCA_045642125.1. GTDB lineage: Bacteria > Bacillota > Clostridia > Oscillospirales > Acutalibacteraceae > UBA737. The sequence goes on from JAZUIE010000019.1 coordinate 6,054, forward strand.
TTATCGATAACTTCGTTTTCTTTTTCGGTGAAGCCTAAGTCTTCACGGGTAAAGTGGAAAGAAGTCTTGTCAAGAATACGAATAACAAACTTTTCGCCGAAAACAGTCGGAAGAGTTGATACACGGAAATCGTATTCTTTATCGCCAATCAACATATTAATTCTTCCGTCTTGCGGAATGCGGTGCTCAGCTATATCCATTCCGGCCATAATCTTAAGACGTGCACAAATTGCATGATACGATTCACTCGGAAATTCAGCTCTTTCCTGCAAATCACCGTCAATACGATAGCGAACTTTTACATTCTTCTCGAAGGGTTCAATATGTATATCACTTGCACGGTAAGGTATAGCTTCTTTAATAATTGAATCAACAAGACGAACAGACGGGTTATTGATTACATCGTCCGATTTTAGTATCGAAATGTCGGTATCACCGAGTTGAGAGAAAATCTGACGGTCTTTTTCAGAGTTAAGGTCGTCAAGTGCCATAGAAGTGGACTGAACAGCCGCAACCGAGTCGATATATCTGTCAATTTGAACCGGCGGTGTTAATACATAGTCAACGGGACCCGGAAAAACAGTCGCAACTGAAGACATTGCCGTCAAGTCGAGCGGTTTTCCACAAGCAAAAAGCAAAACGCCGTTTTTATCAATACTTATCGGCACGACCTTGTTTTTCTTCATAAAGTCGAAAGAAAATTTGCTAAATAGCTCATCATCTATATCGAGCATATCAAACTCAACTGACGGTATGCAGTGGTATTCACCCAAAGCCGGTAATTCATCTGATTCTGTTGTATATTCCTTTACAAGCAAATAGTCACGAACATTAGTGCCGAGCCTTTTGGCATCTGCCAAAACAGTTTCGGCATCTTTGCGTTTAAGGATATGCTTATAAATATAAAATTGTAACAAATCTTGATTTATATTCATAAATAACTCCTAAAATGATAATTTGAGATTAAATCATATTCTGCATAATTGAAATCATCGGAGAGTAAACTGCAACGAACATTCCGCCGACAATTACACCTAATAAAAGAAGCATAATAGGCAATATCTTCGATGTTAACGATGATAAGGAAGTGTCAACCTGCTCATCAAAATAATCACAAGAGCGTCTCAAAATCTTATCAAGTGAAGCAGTTCTCTCGCCTACGGTTAACATCTGAATCATAACCTGCGGGAACAAATTGTATTTTTGGAAAGCTTCGGCAAGTTTTGAACCGTGTTTAACTTCATAAGCAGCTTGTCTGAATCTTTCTTCAGCATCACGGTTACCGATAACAATTTCAACTGCATCAAGTGATTCAACAATATCCATACCACTTGTAATCATTAATGCAAAAGAACGGGCAAAACGAGCAGTAATAAGATTAGTTTGAACCGTTTTTATAACAGGTATTTTTAATTTTAATTTATCAAAGAAATAAGCTCCTCTTTCGGTCTTGAGCGCTACAATAAAGCCGACAACAATAAGAACTAAAGCTAAAAATATATAGAACCAATCATCAATCATAAAATCGGAAACGGCATAAATGGCAGTTGTAAGACCATTGAGTTCTACATTAAGAGAAGAGAGCGCATCTCTGAATGTAGGAACAACAAACAAAAGCATTAAAATTAAAATGCCGACAGTCATAACACCGAGCATAATCGGATAAGATAAAGCACTTTTTGTTTTTTTCTTAATTGCAGTATCTTTTTCGTAATAGTCAGATAACGATAAGAATACATCTTCGAGTTTACCCGAAGCTTCACCGACATATATCATATTACAAAAGAAATTCGGGAAAACTTTGTTATGCTTATTTACAGCTTCAGATAACACAACACCGCTTTTAACATCGTCATAAATTACTTGTAATATATTCTTAAAAAACGCAGAAAAAGGTTGACTCTTAATGGCTTCAAGGCAATCAAGTACGGGCATACCGGCACTGAGCATTATGGAAAACTGACTGCAAAACATTGAAAGCTCTTGCATAGTTACCTTGCCGGTACCCATTGTAAAGAAAGCCGATGGAGTTTTGCCGGTATATATTGATGCCGATACTAAAAATAGGTTTTGTTTTGCAAGTTCAGTTGCAAGTTCTTTTTCGTCTTCGGCAATAAATGTACCTGTAATTTTTTCTTTGTTGATGTTAAGTGCTGTGTACTTATACTGTTTCATTTGCATCACCTTTGAAATTAGATAAATAATGATAAATATAAACTGATTATTTTTTCACCGAAAAACAGTGCAACTAAAAAACCTACTGTTAAAAACGGTGCAAACGGAAACTCACTTTCCGTATTTTTGTTTTTCGCTTTAATATTTGATATTAAAACTAAAACACATGCGGTCAAAGAAGCCAAAATAATTCCCAAAAGGAATTTCGGAAAGCCCAAAAGCAGTCCCATAACTCCGCAAAGCTTTATATCGCCACCGCCGAGCGCTTCCCTTCCGACTTTTTTTGATACTAAGTATCCGATTATATATGTTGTCAGAAAACCGAATAGACCGCCAAATAAATGAGAATACAGTGACTTAAAGTCTTTGACTGTATCAAAAGCTGTAATAATTAATGCTAAAGAAAGTAAAATTATTTGAAATCTGTCAAGAATAATTTTATGCTCAAGGTCAATAAAAAAGATACAAACTAATACCGAAGAACAAATTGCAGAAATTAAAATGTATATTAAGCCTTTTTGCATAAAAACAAAAACAGACAAAAGCCAAAATAATGCATTCGCAATTTCTACAAGGGTGTATCTTACCGATATTGGTTCTTTACAGTTACGGCACTTGCCTTTTAGTAAAATATAAGACAATACCGGAATGTTGTCATACCACTTAATCGGGTTGTTGCAATTAGGACAATGTGATGCCGGTTTTGCAACACTCATATTAAGCGGAGTCCTATAAATTACAACATTAAGAAAGCTACCGACACATAGGCCGTAAATACCTGAAATTATGTATAAAACTATTTGATAAAATATTTCTTGTTCCATATCAGAAATTATTCATTTTATTAAACTGACCGGCAAACAGTCCGCCAAAAAGTTCAAGATTATCTTTTATGTTGTCTTTTGCGGAAGTCGAAAGAAGTGAAAATTCGTATTCATTTTCATCTTTTTCGGTGTTAACCATATCAATAATATAAGAAAAGTTTTCAGGCATATTTACTATAACTTTTTCAGGTAGACCCTGCGCCGACAACTTATCATTAGACTGAATAATGTTAAGTGCCCATTTCATAAATATTCTGAAGTTTTCATAACCGTATTCTTCTTCCGTTTTAGGCAATTCTCTAAGCATAAACTTAGGAAGTTTTCTCGGCTGTTTCTTAGGTAGCGATTTAATTTGAGTAACCGCACCGATATTGTTGGTCGGGTCAACAGTTGAATCTTCATTTTCACCGAACATGGCGTCCATTTTTTCATCTTCTGTTGAGTCTTCGTCAATATTTTCTTCACGCATAATCGTAAGCTGTTTTGCTTTTGCCTTCTCTTTGGCATTTAATACCGCAAGTTCAGCTATGGAATGGTCAAAAAGCATATCTTCACTAGCAAGTTTGTTTTTACCTAAAATTGAATAACCGAATGGAAGCTCGTAGAAACCTGCCGTTCTTCCCTTACAAACAAACGAGAACATTGCCGATTCTTCTTTAATATCAAGCATTAAATACGAAGAGCTTTTAAGCGCCGGTACTAATGTGGTAACTGCATTTGTTAAGCCATTAGAAGCAAATGTAGCAGTATCTGCAGGCATACCTGCATCTGTCATTGCCTGTGCTAATTTATCAAGCATCTCTTTATTTGCCATACAAACAGAAAAAGTGGAAATCTGCTTCGTTTGGTAGCCGGGATATGAGTTAATGTATAAATTATCTTTATTTTTATAAAAGCCTTCAATGACGGAATTTAAGGCCTCTTCGTTTCTCTTACGGTTAATATTAGGAACATTAACACTATTAATAGATACTGAATTGTTTGGTAATAAAAGCGTTACAAAAACATCTTCAGTACTGCCTACGCTACCGGCAAAATTTCTTACAGCATCAGTGAATTCTTTATAAAACTCTTCGGAATACAAGTTTGCCGTAAACTTTTTATTTGAAATTTTAACGGAATTATTATCAAAACTGTTAATCGAAATAAAATCGAAACTTTTGTCGACAAAATTTATATAAACACAAACAGCATTTTTAGATTTTTGATTTGTAACTTTCTTTGAAAACGGCGAAGAAAGAGCCACTTCATTAGATTTTTGAAAATTAGCAAATGGAGTATTAAGTTTCATAAATCAAAGCTCCTTATTAAAAGTAGTAGTTATTAACTTCCCTCTCCAAGGACAGCAGTAAAGCAACTATTTATATAAGTCAAATAATTGTTGAGTAGTAATAGGCGCATCCGAAAAACTTAAAAAATCGTACTTACCGTCAACAAAAAGTTCATAGAAAGACAGTAGATATATTTTAATTAAGACTTTATCAAGCTCATCATTAATGTTATTGGTATTGCTGCTATTAGAAAACTTGGTTAAAACTCTTTTTGTGTATTTGAAAAAGCCATCTTTTCGTATATAAAATAAAGTTTTCTTAAATGCAACAACAAACTTATTGTTATTAAAATACGACCTACTTTGGTTCTTGCTTTGTGCAATAATACTATTTATTATATGATTATTATCTAAAAGAATTTTCCATTTTTTGTAATCTTCGGTCGAAATCACAGTAAGATTGTCAGTTGACCCACCCTGTTTTTTAACATTTTCTGCAATATTTTTTTGAAATACATTCTTAAGACATTTTTTGTAAAAATCTTTTGTAATGCCATTCAAATGACGCAGTGAAAATGAGAGCGGAATAATATTTTGCCGTGCAAACGGGTATCGCCCTTTAATACCAAAAGAATTCAGCATAATTCCACTTTTTTTAAGTATAACAAGGTTACCTAAAACATAAGGGTCAATATGTAAAGAAAGTTTTGTAAAACTTGAAACTTTTTCTTTTGTATATCGATTATATGATTTTATATAATCTGATGATAAAATTTGGTCGGCATATTCGCCGCAAATTAAATACTTAGCACCATTTGATTTTAACGTATTAGCAAGAGCGTATTGTAAAAAAATACCACTTTCAAATACTGCGCCCTCAAGTCTCCAAACAATATCGGTTAAATTATTAAGATAATTATTGTCAATCAGTATTGAGGTAAGCTCAACATTTTCAATGTTTTTGACATTTTCTTGAACAGAATAAACTTCGTTTTTACCGCTTTTTCCGCCTACGGTAAAGGCCTTTACAGGTTTATCGCTGCTGTTAATTAATGTATGTAAAACAAAATTGGAATCATAGCCGTTTGAAAGCGGAATAAAAGTAGCATCACCAGTCTTTTCAAAACAAGATAAAATATTATTCTGCATAGTAGGTATTAATTCTTTTTTTGCAAAAGACTTTTTAACTTTTTTGAAGTTATAATTAATAAAATCTTGACTTAAATTATCACCATTTACAGTAATAACAGAACTACCTTTTAATTTGAACACGTTTTCAAGCAAAGTATCTTCGTCAAACAAAAAGCCGTTAACAAGAAATTTAGCAGCAGCATCCATATTCATTTTGCGTTCAATATTACTATTAGCTAAAAGCCATTTAAGCGATGTCGAATAATACAACATACCGTTATTGACAGTATAATACATATTAAGCATCGAAGATGTAATATCACTGAATATTTGTAAAAAACCGTTTTTTTTATTAAAAACAACAGCTAAAAACAACGCCGGAATTAAAGAAGCACCGGCTTGACCATGTTCTTTATACACTTTTATAAATTCATCAGTTAAATCTTCCGCAGCATCGGTTGCCAAAACAATTTGATATTCGTCATTTTCAAACTTTTGACAGTCGAAACAAGACAAGTTATTATTGCGTTCTGCAAAAGAATAAATGCCATTAATTTCCATGAAATTACCTTTCGAAAATTAAATAAATATTAATCAAATTTATTGAAAATACACATAATATATTATAACTCTTCCGTTATTTTAAGTCAATAGAAATTAATGTTAAATAACCAAAAAAACACCCCGTAAAAATACGGGGTGTTTTAATAAAGTTAACTATTTTATGATTTAGCTTTTATCAGCAGCTGTCCACTTGCCCTTAGAAGAATTAAAGGTGAAATCATATTTCTTAACGCTATCGTTAGTTGCATTAGTAACATCAGCAGTTGCAGAAATAGTACCGCTGTCTTCAGTAATTGTGAACTTAATACCGTTAACAGTTTGTTCCTCGCCACCGTCAGCAACGCTACCATCAGACATAACTTCAGCAAGAGCATCTTGATAAGAAGCGGTTACTGCCTGTTCAGCAGAAGACTTATTAGCCTTTTCAATTACGCTTGAGAAGGTCGGGATAAGAACTGCAGCGAGAATTGCAATAACAGCAATTACGATTACGAGTTCAACGATTGTAAAACCTTTTTTGTTGAGTTTCATTTCAGTTACCTCTTTTTAATATTTTTCGCAACACTTTTTCAAGTTGCATACTCATTATAACACAACGAGTTGACAAAGTATAGACAAAAAAGTACTTTTTTTGAATTTTTTTAATTGCGCTTAAAATAATGAGTAAATTACTGTTCTTCTACCCTGCTGTTTTTACGGGAAATAAATACGACAGCAGTAGAAATTCCTAAAAATGCCACTGTCAAAAGCGAAGCATAGAAGGTTAAATCGAAAAATTCGCCTGTAACGGGTGACGGAGTAGTGTGATGTTTTTCGGGAGAAATACATTCATAGTAGTAATAATACTTGCCGTCAGCACCTAAGGTCAAAACTCTTCTCATTTTGCTTCCGCAAATTTCACAGCGCATATACTCAAATTCGTCACCGCAGTCTTCACAGTGAAAAACAGCATATTCTACACCATCTTCGGTGACAACATCAACGTAATACGGCTTATGATGTTTAGGACAATATTCTTCAAACATATCAATCGGTTGCTCTTCGGACATAAACTCCCATTTAAGAGTTCCGATTTTGTCCATAAAGTCGTTTCCGAGAGTTATCGGAATTTCAAGTAAAACATTAAGTTTTACACTGCCACCCGTAGCAATATTACCGAGTTCAACCCAGTCACCTAAAGTTGCAACTTGGTTAGCGGGAGCTTCGAAGAAAGGATTATAACCTTCCTGATTTACAGTCAATTTGAGCTTCGAAAGAAACTCATTAGAATCAGCATTAGCACCGAGTGAACGCATAAATACTTTAACATTCATACGATTTGTTGATTTATTTTCAAGCATAATTGTTTGACTTAAAGTATCGCCCGGCATAGCATCTTTGAAATTTACAAAAAGGTCAGTCGGGTTAGCGCCACCCTCAGTATCAAAAACAAACTGTTCTTTAGCATCGTCATAAGAAACAGTAACTGCCGACACCGGTAAAGCAATAAGCATAAGAACTACTGAAAGAGTACAAATAATTGCCAAAGATTTTTTAATAATATTCATCATTTGTTCCCCTTTCTTAATCAAATACAATTGCGCCGTCATTAGCATTGAGATGCCATGCATCTTTAATTGCTTGAGTCGGAACAGCTTCAATTGCTTCGTCTATGATTTCAACAGCGAGATGATATCCATCAGGTGCATCTGTTAAGGGTTTAATAGGACTTGTTAAAAGGTTCTCAGTAGTAGCATCAGGAACAAGTGCTTTCTTGTAGTAATAATAGTTGCCTGATTTTTTCCAATTAGTTGTGTTCAACTGAATTTTATAATCAGTACCTAATACCGGACCTTCTTTGTATACATTGCCCGAATCGTCTTGCCAATTGGCAACAACGGCAACTCTAACAAATGTATCAATATCACCTGTATTTTTTACCTTAACCTGCTTTTTTTGATTGTCTTCGAATTTTTCTTCGATTTTTGTATCTACATTAGGTAATAAGAAATTGTTCTTATAAGGTTTCGAGACACTCGTAAGAAGAGCAAAAGTTGCAGAAATCAAAACAGCAAAAACAAGTACTGTTATCAATAAAGTCTTTAAGCCAAACTTAAAGTTAAGAACGTTGAACTGTTTATTGAGTTTATCAAATTTTAATTTCATTGTTCCTGCCCCCTTTAAGAATCGGCATCAACAAAATCGTTAAGCTTATTAACAACTTTGCTGAACCACGACTTGTTTTTGATTTTGCCTTCAAGTGTTATCTTGTTGTTAGCACTTGAAACATTATACTTCTTGTTACTTGCGGCAGAATCATAACGCCAAGACCAAGCATTCTCTTCGTTAACTGTATATTCGCCAACAGGTAAATCTTTAATAACAACTTTCGGATTTGCTTTATTAACAGTTACATAAAGATCCGTATCATTTCCTGTGATATGATAAATAAACTCAGTATCATCGGAAATATCGTTACGCTCTATAGTTAAATCAACCGTTGCTTGGTAGATAAGCGCAAAATATGTTGCATTCGCAAAGTAACCGTCAGCAGATTTTTTAGGTGTAATAGTAAGACCGTCATTGGAAATCGTTACATTATCAACGCTTGTATCAACTTTGCGAACTTTAACCGTAGACTCACCAACAGTAACATCTATTGTGCCATTTTCATCAAGTACATACCAACCGTCAAGGTCGTAATCACTGTCGTTCAAGATAACCGTTGAGCCGTCAGGTGTACCGTCAACCGCAGTTAAATTATCAGCAGAGCTTGAAACCTTGGCATGAGAATAAGTTGCATCAGTAGAGTCAATTTGAACACATTTTCCTGTTACAGGGTCTTTATCAATACGCAAATAGTTTATCTGAACTTGAGATACATCGTAAAAGAAAGTGTAAACATTATCGCTATTGTTAAGACCGATTTGAATTGTAGCTTGTGAAGCACCCGAAACATTGTAACCTTTCTTTGTGGTTGCATTAACAACCTTTTTAGCACCGTAAAGTGCTGTACCGGTTTCAGGTGAAATAACATCAACAGAAGTGTCGCTTAAGCGTTTATGATAAACGGTATAACCGCAAACTTGACGGTCATAAACAAGAGTAATCTTAACGCCCTCTGCGCCAACTTTTTCGGTTGTATCAGACTTAGCTTCATTATAGCTAAAGCCTTCGTACAGACCTTCTTCTTTAAGAGTTGCAAGGTCAATATCGGAGCCAATATCACCTAAGTAGTCGATAAATCTCTTTTCTTCGTACTCATCAGGTTTATCGGCATTTTGATAGAGATAAGATACTCTGAAATATGCCTGTTTGGTGTTTTGAGTATATTCAACAATGAAGTTGTTTTGAGACTCATCAGATGACAAATAGAAACGCTTTTCAAAAGAATCAGGTAAATATCCGGCAATCTTATCCGGTGTAAAGTCTATAATCGACTTATCAGAAGAACGTGAAATAATCGGATATATATTACCACTTGCGTCCTTCATGCGCTCTTTGGTAACAGAGTCAACATAGGTAACTGTGTAGTTAACTGAAGATTTCTTCGTGTAATAGAATGTGAAAACATTCTTCGAAGAATCAGTATCCATAATCATATTATGAGTACCATATTCAGGGAAATAGCTATCAGCTTTATAATCAGGATACCAATCAGGTTCGCCTTTAGCATAGAACATACGGCTGTTACCGGCAAGCATTGTACCCTTCAAAGGATTTGCAAGGTCGGTAGTAGTATCCTTTAGCCTATAGTTAATCTGAAAATCTACAACAGCAGTTGTCTGCCATTCAGGATAAAGATTTATATCTTTATTTATTGGCATATTTTGCGGGTCAAAGGCTTTCTTTTCACCGTTTTCATAATAGAACCAACCGGCAAGTAAATAGCCTTCTTTGGACAATTTTTGCGGAACTTGTTGAATATAACCGCCATGGTCAATCGGTCCTGGCTGTGTATAGTTGCCGAATCCGTCTTTAGTGATTAGAGTATCAAAATTTGCATCAGTATAGAATTTTACTGTATGCTGAACCGGAACCCATTTTGCAAACAGAACTACATCGTGATACGGCATCTTCTTTAATGCATTCGGGTTAGACGGGTCAAACTTTGTAGATTCACTGTAAGATTCGTCCATATACCATCCGGCAAACTTATAAGCACCCTCTTCAAGTGAATCGGGATAAGTTGTCGGAACATAACTCATATATGAGGTTATGTCGGCATCATACAATACTTTAACAGAATGAATGTTGTTTGAGAAACCGTCCATATAATCTATGGTATAAGAATTTCTGTTGTAATAAAGGTAATAATTGTTTCCCTTTTTATTAAAAGTGAATCCGGGGATTTCGATATAGTCTACTTCGGTAAAACTCCAACCGGACGATCTTTTTAATTTAAAATCAGGTCTTACCGATTTAGTAGTATTAGTCTCATAATAATGAATTGTCGAATTACCGGAAGAACTTCTACCATAAATTGTAAGGTCGCCTCTGATTGTAGGCGGTGCAGTATAAAACTCGCTACCACCACTTGTTACATACCATAAATATGTCGAAGCATCCCAAACAGGTGTTACATCAGAACCGTATTTCACATCATATACTGCAATAGAATTTGATTTTGAATTTACTGACTTATTGCAAACCTGACGGTAACAGTCTTTGGTATGAACATGAAGTGTTGATGAACAATTATAACAAGATTCAGCATGAATATGTTCGTATCCTATAGAACATGCAGAACCGTTACAACCGCCATGTAAATGGTCATGTTCAATCAGTCCGCAAGAATAGCAAGTATCATTATGCTCATGTACACATTTAGTTTTTGCATTGTACTTATAAAAATCGTCTGCAGCAACCAAAAAAGAACTGGGTCTTGTAACTTTAGAACCAACCTGCGAACCTAAATAGGTATTAGACGGTTTATTTGCATATCTATACCACTTTCCGCCTAAATATAAATAATACTTATCTGTTGCATTACCTATAGTCTGGTCGTCATAAAAACGGTAAATATAACCTTCTTGAATGCCACCGCTGAGTTTTGCAAAGTATTCAAGTTCTTCGCCGCCTTTGTTAAAGTTAGTTGCAACGGTAGAATCTGATATACCATAGCATATCTTAGATGTAGCACAGTCATGTGTACAGTTATTAACCGGGCATGAGCTTGTATGAGCATGAATAGGCAAAGAGCAACAAGCTGAAGTATGGATATGCTCTTTTAATGTACATACGAAGCATTCAGGAGTATGAACATGCGCAGACTTATTACAGTCAAGCATATAGCAACCGTTTGTTGTATACTTATTTGTAAAGTTATTAGTAGTTTCTGCGGTAACTGCATCGTGAGTATGACCTGAATAATTTTTACCGTCTACATGGAAATCAATCTTGTTAAATTTACGGGTGTAGTAAACATTAAGTACGGTAGAACCGTCACCGTAAACGAGTTTGTTTTGGTCGGAACGTGCATCAAAATACTGTAAATTACTGTCAAACTCTTCGTCACCGCTCGAATACTTGGGAGCATCTTTACCGCTGACAAGAGTATTTGACATTGCCTGTGCCTTAATTGAGCCGCCGTAAACATAATCATAGTCATCGGCATTTTCTATCCAGTATATTACTGTATAATCAGCATAGGTTGTAGTCCAAACAGCATAATAGGTTGTAGCAGCTATCTTACCTGCATCAATTTCTTCCTGGGTAAGTGCCGGTGCCATCGGGACATTCATTTTATAATAATCGGTAGAAGAAACTTCAGTATAAATATCAGGAGTAGCCGCATTTTTTGTGGAAGCCCAACCACGGAATAAGTAACCGGGGCGCTTGGGGTCCTTAACATTTACTACTGAATTATACTTTGCATATACAGCTTCGGTGCCGAAACCACCTTCGCTTAAATCAAAGAAGCAAAGATAATAGAAACGGTCATAATAAAGGTGCAATTCGGTTGAACCATCACCTGCGATTTGAAGCTGTTCAGTAGGAACTGCATGGAATCCCTGAGTTTTACTCGAATAATCAGAAACAATTTTGTTGTTATCGGTATAATCGAGTGTTTTACCGAGATAAGTAGTTCTTAAAGACTTATCTTCAGTATAGTCATCGTTGTTAGAATTCTGGAAAAAGAAATGAACAGAATACTTAGAGGTCGATGGAACATAGTGAACCAATACTACATGGTCCGAAGTTACATTGTTGAAAACTTTTTGTGTAACCGTAGCAGGAGTAAATGTGGAGTCGTCCTCATATTTAACTCTTGATTCAAAGCCTTCTATTGTAGGACAGTTAACATTAAGAGTAAAGTTTTCGCCTTCAACAATTGTTGCAACATAAGGTTCAAATGCAGCAGTATTGTTAAGATGTTCATCTTCAGTTTCATACAAATATTTAACCGTTATTGTATGGAAAACCGTTGTAGATGTAATAGGAGTAGGAGCAGCGGGTTTAACCTTTTTTTCGGGTTTAACAGTGTTATTATCACTTAAATCAACAGTTTCTTCATATTCCATTGTAGGAATAACTTTAACACGGAGTTTATCACTTTTTACTTTGATTTTACCCGCATCAGTTGTAGCAACACAGCGCAAAAATGCCTCGTTAGAGTCATTAAGCAAAGCTTCAACCATCGCATAAGTTATAGTAAGAGCAGCGTCATTTTTGCCGGACATATTAACCCAAAGTTTTGAGTCAGCATCAGCTAAAACTTGCCATTGATACTCTTCAACACTATCAAAATTAACGACAGCATTAACATCGGCAGTTGTTGACTTACCTACATAAACATTGTCAATTTTTTCGCCGTTTTGTAAAATTGTAACGGTCTTGGTAAGCGTGGTAGCACCAAGCATCGGAAGAGCCGATAAAAGTACGAGTACGGCGAGGATAGCAGAAATAACTGATTTATTAAGTTTCAAAAATTTGTTTTTCATAATTATCCTCCGTATTCGTTAGTTACCCAGCCCGATGCATCAAATACATTGGTACCGTTATTTTTTACTTGTGTGGCCGAAACAAAAATGTCGGCTTTTGCAGTTGCTTCTTGATACTTGTTAGAAGCATTCTTACTAAATGTCATTTTAGTGAAAAGGTTTTCGGTAGTTTCGCCGGAAGCAAGTGGCTCATTATAATAATAGTAGCCGTTATTATAAGTCCATTCAGTATCATTAAAGTTAAACTGCATTAAGGAAAGATTGGGTTCACCCTCAACCCCTTGCGCTAATTCAATGATTTTGCTAACCTTTACACGAACATAAGCATCAGCCTTACCGGTATTTTTAACAGCAAAGGTCCAGTTGGTTTTACTTGCCGGAACAACTTTAACTGTTGACGGGTTGCCTGTTTCAACTGTAGCAATTTTTAAGTTCGATGTTGAAATTACGTTTTCAGCAGTTTTAGTGCTTGTAATAAGCGCAAATGTGCCGAAAACAATGAGTGCAACACAAATAATTGATAAAACTGATATTGTTAAAACTTTTTTCATTAAAACACTCCCCTTTTTTAAGGAAATTACAGTAATAAACAAATATTTAAGCAAGGTATGAATGAGTATCATTTTACTCATATCCTTAATACCCACTCATACCCTGCTTAAAATTACTTTTAAGCAGGGTTGCTATAAATTAAGTGTTTATTACTTTGTAAGAGTACAATCGTTACCGGCAAGAGCTTTCCAAGCAGCAAGTGCCTTAGCGTTGGCATTAGCGCCTGTAAAGTCAGCGGAGTCTTGAATTGCACCTGAATATACAGTCAATGAAAGTTCTTTGTCTTTTATGTCACTGGCAGCGGCATCGTCAAAGTTTACAACATGAACCTTGTCATTTGTAAAGAACTTAACGGTTTTATCGGTGTTTTGCGATGTATACTTTTGATAATAAACATCGTAACCGCCGTCAACGGTAAGCTTAGTCCAACCCGAAACAGCAGTATAGGTTACATAATCACTAAAGCTGTGGGTTGTAGCGCCGCAAACCTTTTTAAGTTCAACAAAAAGATAAGAATCTTCGCTATTAGCCTTAACGGTAATTGTCGGGTCCTTATCTACATCAGAATTCGGGACGAGCTTAAAGCTCTTAGAGCCATCTTCTTGTGTATCACCTTTAGTTTCGGTAAGGTCAACACTTACACTACCTACAGTAAATACATTTTTGATAGATTTTTGCGAAGTAAGATAGGCAAATGTACCGCCTATTGTCAACAAAACCACCAAAACGAGAGCAGAAACAGTTAAAATAATTTTTTTGGTTAATGACATTGTTTATTCTCCTTATGAATTATTCGGCAAATCTATCAAAATCGCCTTTGATTGCATTCCAAGCATTTTGAAGTTTTGCAGCAGCGTTTGCACCGTCAATATTATCTGCTTGAACCGCACCTGCCTGAACGGTAAGAGAAATTTCAACACCGTCTTCGTTTGCAGCAGCAATTTGGTCATCAGTAAGATCATTAACAGTAACAATACCATCTTTAATACCGTGATAAACGGTGGGTTGTTCAGGTTCAGTGCCGGGCTTTGTATACTTAATATAATATACACCGTCAACACCGGGTACAGCGGTAAATCCGGCACCCTGAGCATAAGTAATATAGTCTTTGAAACTATAATTAGCTTTAGGTAATACATTTGGCTTAACAGCAGTGCATTTTTCGTCAAAAACTACGAAAATATAAGCATCTTCGCTCTTAGTTCCAACTGTAATCTTTGCATCCTTAGTAATTTCTTCAAGCGGGATAAGTTTGAAATTATTAACAGGCTTATCGCTCGGAGCACTTGAATCAGGGTTTCCGCCTTCTTCTTCAAGTGTAATATCCACATTACCGATAGTGAATACATTTTTATAGGGATTTGAAATTGACGTTAAGTAAGCAAAAGTACCTACAACGGCAATACAAACTACCATAACAACAGAAGCTATGATAATCAAACTTTTCTTAGACATAATGATTCTCCTAAAACAAATAGTATTAATCTACATTAGCAACTGCCCAAGCATCTGCAGGAGTTGCCAAGCCTTCTTTTTGAACGGCATAAGCTTTAACGCTTACATATCTGCCGTTATAAGACTCAAGAGTATTAGCAGTTGCATCGGCCTTAATTGTAAAGTAACCGAATACAGGATGGTCAGCTACAGGTGAAGACGCATCATAGAGTTTATAATAAACACCTGAATTGTCGGGAAGAGCCGTCCAACCGTTGTTAATAATCTGGGTTGCAATTTTCTTATTTGTTGTTGTTTCATTAGCTTCAATATTCTTGATATTGTTTGAAATTTTTACAAATAAGTAAGATGTTTCACTGCCGGTTTCAACATGGACTGTCGGGTCCTTAGTATACTTAGCAGCAGGAACAAGCTTATATGTGTTGCCGGTAGTAGTCTTAGCAGCAGGAGTAACGGGAGTACCGTCTTCGTTAACTTTAGTTTCGTCAAGAGTAATCTTAACTTTACCTATTGAAAAAGCGTTTTGAACCTCAGCAGTAGAAGTAAAGTAAGCTACAGTTGCAAAAACAGTTGCCAAAACAAGAACAACAGCACAAATTGCAATAACGATTGCCTTTTTTGCTTTCATCAGAAAGACCTCCTTTTCAAAGTAATAAACACATTTTTGAAATCTATAATAAGCGCTTTCACGCCGATTTCCTTTTAATAAGTTCAGAAATTATCGTTAGCGAAATCAAAATCAAAACAGCAGCAATAAAAACAAACTTGCCGGAAGTGTTTGATAAGAAAACACCGACATATCCAAAATATGGGATTGTAAAACAAACCTTGCCTATTAGCGAAGCATAGCTTATCGGTGGGTCAGTATTTTTATTTGCATCGCCCTTTGTGATAAACCGGAACTTTTGTTTATCAACCGAGAAAACTCTATGCGTTACAGTTGTATTGGCTAAATTGAATGTTATAACATCGCCTTTTTTAACATCTTTGGGGTCAACAGACTTAACATAAACAAGTGAACCCGTATGAATTTTAGGCTCCATAGAACCGGATAAAACAGCATAAGGTTTAATGCCAAAGAGTTTGGTGCCATGTAACAATAGTGTCACCAATACTAAAAATATCAGCAAAACAGTAGAAAATATATTAAAAATCTTTTTCAGCAAAATAATGCACACCGTTCATGTAATATATATAATGTAAATATATTT
>JAZUIE010000020.1:0-4101 GCA_045642125.1 Acutalibacteraceae bacterium
CTACGATCCGACTTACGAAAGTATTTTTACATCCCTTTTTTTTTGACGTATCTTTAAGTTTATTTTCATTTGCAACCGACTGTGCGGTTTCGAGCATATTTTCGGCGAAAATGGCGTATCCGGTGGTTGGGTCGTCTACGAGGACATGGGTTATCGCCCCAATTAACCGCCCATTTTGGAGGACAGGACTACCTGACATTCCCTGCACTATTCCGCCGGTTTTGGATAAAAGTTCGTTATCGGTTATAGTTACGGTTAGGTTTTGGGTTGAGTCCTTATAGTTTTTATTTCTAACGCTAATTTTGCAAGAATAGAGCTTTGCTTTTTCGCCGTTTAACGTTGTTAAAATTTGTGCATTACCGCTTTTAACATCTTGCTTTAGGGCAACTTCGGTTAAATTAGGTGTTTTGAACTCCTCGTAAACTTCGCCGTAAATGCCGTTAGATTTATTTAAGACGATATCGGCGATAGTTTCAAACTTAAACTTGCCCTTAAGCTCACCCGGAGTTCCCTTTTTGCCCTTTTGGACGGACAGTATTTCGGCAGCCACAAGTTCTCCCGAATCTATTTTTATTATCTTACCCGTATCATTATCGCAGACACCGTGACCGAGTCCGCAAATTATATTTTCAAGCGGAGAATAAAAAGTAAGCGTTCCGATACCTGCCGAGCTATCCCGCACCCAAAGACCTATTCTGTATATACCGTTTTGTGAGTCGTACTTGGGCGTTACGGGAATTTTTATTGTTTTACCGTTTCTTTTAATTTCGAACTCCAAAGTTTTACCCTTTGAATTCATTACAATATCCGATAACTCTTCATTAGAAGTAACGCTCACGCCGTCAACGGTTTTAATGTAGTCCCCTATCTTGATACCTGCTTTTTTTGCAGGGCTTTGACCTATAGCATTAGCAGAATTATTAAGCTCTATAACCATAACGCCGTCAGTATATATCCGCATACCGAAAGGTGTTCCCAAAACGGCAACCTGATTTTTTTCGACAACCGAGAGAGTTGTAGTTGAAAACGGAATAACACCGAACATTTTAAGGTCTACATCGAAAGTTTCGCCCGATTTTTTAGCCAAATTTTCACAGCTTTCACCCTCACAGGTTGCGGTTACGGGCAAAATTGTACCGATATTAAAGCTTTCCTGCGGTGTTATGTTATAGCTTTTTTCGACCTTTTTATTTAAGAAATACATACTGAAAAAAACGAAAACAGAAAAAACAAAAAATGACAAAAACAAAGTCTTAATGATTATTTTTACATTTTTCAAAATGCTCACTCCTAATTTTATTTTAATCAAAATTCGTAAAAATAAATTAGAAGATTTTAGAAAAAAAGCACTCCGGAAATAACCGAAAGTGCTTTTAATTTTTATTTGTATTTTTTAAGTATCTTTCCTGCCCTATCCTTTATTTCGTCTCTTAAATGTTCGGGCTTTAATATTTCCATTTTATCGCCGTAGTTCATAACAAAAGTAATAAAAGCTTCGCTTGTTACTGCCTTTGCGGTAAATGTAAAGGAACTGTCGGTAACATCGGTAATACAAATCTTTTCGCCAAATCTATCTACTATTTGCTCTAAAATCGACTTATCACAACTTAGACTTATATCTTCCATTTTACCGCCGTACATACTGAACATCCGTTTCGTGTAATCGGCAATATCAAAAACACTGTCATAGTCGCTAACTTCGCTAAAAGGTCTTGACGGCTCGTCTAAAGCGGTAACCTTTTTCATACGGTCAATTCTTAAATGCAAAGTATTATTGTACTTTTCGTAATTGCCGACAAGATAATAATGGTCGTCCTGCCAGGTAAGAGCATACGGACTTATTTTCATTTCTTTTACGGACTCTTTAATTTCACGGTTATCGCTTAATATTCTAGAGCAGTATTTAAGGGAAACCTTTTTTCTCAGTTTAATGGCATTTGAAATTGTGTCGATGTTATAAAAAATTTCTTCGTTATTGCATTTAGACTCAGAGTCAATATAAATGCCCGTTTCGATACCGGCTTTTTGGTAATCGCTTAACATATTTTGAAGCTTTTTAACAAGTTCTCTTGACTTTTTAGGTGTTATGAATTTTGCGGTCCTTACCGCATCGCCGAGCAGATATATTTCGGGCGTTTCAAACTCTCTTGAAGCCAAAAAGTAACCGCTTTTAGGCAGTCTTGTGGGGATAATGTCGTAGCCGTAATCTATTAACTGCCTTATATCGTCATATATTGCCTTGCGCTCTGCCGTAACACCGTTTTCGGCGAGTTTATCGCAAATTTCATTTGCACTTAAGGGGTGCTCTTCGTCACTATACTGTTTAAGAATATCAACTATGTAGAAAAGCTTTAACTTTTGTCCTCTTCTGACTGCCATAATTCTACCGCCTTTACAAATTCTTCATAATCATATAAAGCATTAACCGCATCTAAAAACGCACTCGAGGAAAGTCCCGTAGGCAAACCCGAAAATAACAAAAATGACTGTCGCTTTTCGTTTGAATTGCTTTGTCCCGAAAGCTTAAGCTTAAACAAATCGTTTTTTGTTATTTTCTTTTTAATTTCGGTACTTACAGTGACTCCGCTTTTATTAAGGGCTTCTTCTATTACTTTTTCGCTCATTCCCTCAACACCCAAATAACCTTCTTTGGAAGCGGTGGCTTTTCTTTTTTCTTTGCCCAAAATCTGCGGAATATAAACATTAATAATTTTGCCGTCCGGACAAATCTTTTTTATATGAGACCTTATCATATTCCCCGCAGAATCGGAGTCGGTCATAACGATAATACCGTATTTCTTTGCAAGTAAAGAAATTAGTTTCCGTTTTTCTTTATCACGAAAAACAGAAAAACCGTTAGTTACAATAATGGTTGCATCAATTATATTTGACAGTTTGATTTTATCGTATTTGCCCTCAACAACAACCGGCATATTAAGCTTAATCATATTTTAGTCACCCCAAAGAATCAAATTGAGCTTTACCGTCATTTCTTCGAGTATGATATTGGCATTTGCATTGTAGCTTTTAAGTTTTTTATCGGTATTAATAAGTACATCAAAGCTTTCGTTAAGTTTTGAAAGGTTAAAGTTTCGCAGGTTCTTTTTAGCTCTGTCGAGCAAAAATGCTTTTCTGTTATAAGCAAAATCGGCTGCGACTTTAGTTTTATCGACTGCATGTTCCATTGCCGTAAACATTCTGAGCATATCTACATAAACATTTGAAACATTAAAAAGAATGATTATAGGCTCAAATCTCATATAGAGCATATTGTTAAGTATCGAAAGTGCTTTTTGTAAATCGCCGCCAGAAATTGCGGCAACATAGTCATAAACAGAGCCTTGCACCGACTTTATGCAAACCTTATCGATAGTATCTTCGCTTATTTCGCCTTGCGATACGAAATTGCAAAGCTTATTAAGCTCGTTTCTTAAAATATTTATCTCGAAGCCTACGGTTTCAATTAAATATCTTGCTGTTTTGTCGTTTAATATACATTCTCTTTTTTTAGCACCGTTTGTCAGCATTCTTACAAGACTTGCTTCGTTTCTATGGTCAAGGCATACAAAAACAGCATTCGCTTTTTCGGCTGCTTTTGCAATTTTAGCAGCTTTCGAATCGTATTTTGTATCAAATTCCATTGCATCAAATCTGCAAATCAAATGGCAAGTTTCGGGAACTTCCGCAAAAATTTTACAAAACTTATCAAGGTCATCGCTTTTAGCGGACGAATAGTCAAAATCGTCAATAACAACACATTTGCTTTGGGCCATCATTGGGAACTGATTAACGGCATCAAAAACTTCCCCAAAATCAATATCTCCGGAGAATTTTTGGAGATTAAAGAACTTATCGCCGCCGTAACAGTTTTCGCTTATTTTATCGCAGTAATATTTTTTAAGGTAAGAATCGTTACCGAAAATAATATATATATTTGAAAATCTTTTTGCTTTAATTTCTGCAATCAGCTTGTCTTCTTTTATCTCTTGCACGTTTTTCATCTCCCCTTTTTATAATATAAATAAGATAAAGTATCCCTATATCAAGTACAATTGCAAAAACAGTAAAAAATCTCTGAACATCTATTGCGGCATACTTAAG
>JAZUIE010000021.1:0-48572 GCA_045642125.1 Acutalibacteraceae bacterium
AAGATTGCCCGACACTTACTTTTCTCGGAGCGTCAACATATAAAAAATTGTCTTCTTCAAGATATGTTACGGCAACGCTTTTCGAAGCAATAATAAGTGTATCTACCGTTCTTATGATTGCCGTGATTTTGGCGACAATCGCTATCACGCTTTCAAATTACATTCGCAGCAACTTAAGAAATCTCGGCGCACTTAAAGCACTCGGTTATAAATCGAGTGACTTGATTTCTCCTGTTGTGGGAGAATTCTCCGCCATTGCTTTTGTAATGTCTCTTATCGGCACCTTTTTTTCGTATGCGGTTATGCCTGTTATAAACTTTGCTATTGAAAAACAGGTCGGCATTCCGTATAAGCTGCATTTTTTGTTAGGACAGGCGGCGCTATCTGTTTTGATATGCGTTTTGATATCGGCTATTTCGTCCTTTTTTTCCGTTCTCAAAATCAGACGGATATACCCGATGAATGCCATTCGTGATACTAAAACGAACAAAAAGGCAACTCATAATTTCTTCGCTCTTAATAAAACTCATATTGGACTTAATCCGGCGATTTCTCTTAAATCTTTGCTGTCTGACAGAGCACACGGTATTGTGCTTTTTGTTTCAATGACGGTAATAGCGTTTCTGCTCGGTTTTTCCGCATTTACCTATCAGAATGTTATTCTCGAACAGAATGCTATTCTTGATTTAGTCTGCGGTCAAAGGACGGATACGGTATTAAATGTCAGTGGTGAGTACAAAGATAGTCTTTTATCCGAACTTAATGAAAACAGTTCGGTAGACCGATACTATCTCTATTCTGCTTTCCCGATTACTCCGTCAGGCAAGCCTAAAATTTATTCTTACGTTATAGACGAAAAATATCAAGCGAGAGAGCAGCTGTGCATTGAAGGATATATGCCAAAAAGCGACAATGATATAGCACTAAACCGTAGCTATGCCAATAAATACGGAATAAATTTGGGCGACAAGTTAACCTTTGAATCGGAAAAAACTTCGGCAGAGTTTACCGTTACCGGTATAATACAGGGTGCCTTCTACTCCGGAAACGACTGTTTTCTCACATGTGACGGCTATTCACGAATATCCGTTATGCCGTACTTCGGTTATTATGTGGACCTAAAAGAAGGTGCCGATATTGATAAATTCAATACTGAAATAGCGGGGAAATGCCCCTTGATAAGCTGTACAAACTATGAAAAATCTATTGAAGCTGTTTCCAAATCATATATTGATATTCTCATAATTGCCACTGCGGTCGTGGTCATATTAAGCTTTATAATTGCGGCATTTATCCTTTATATTTTGATTTCCGTACTTCTTGCGAATAAGCATAGGGAACACGGCATACTTAAGTCGATAGGCTTTGTTACAAAAGATATTATTTATCAAACGGTTTTCTGTAATATGCCTCCGTGTGTTTTAGGTACGATTCTCGGTTTGCTTATTTCAAGAAAAGGAGCCGAAAAACTTCTTGCATTTGCTTTAAGTGATATCGGCATTTTCTTGCTCGGAATACCCACAAAATTTATGTATCTCTTTATTGCCGGATTTTCCGTTATATTATTTACAGTACTGGCTTCGATACTGATGTCTGCTTCCGTGCGAAAAATTACGCCACATGAACTTTTTAACAAAGAGTAGAGTTGAAACAAAATCCAAATTATTGATATTATTTTATTGACTTTTATTGATACATGTGGTATTATATCTAAAATTAAATTGTCTTTAAAACAATACAGAGAGATTGTTAAGGCTTAAATGTTAAAGGTACACTGTATTTTTGTACTTATTTTGATTATTGCCCTGTCACTCTGTGACGGGGTTTATTTTTTGGGTGGTGTTTTTATGAAATCGAAATTTACTTTTGTGGGATTTGACAAAACACCTTTATTATCTAAATCTCTAAATGATGCTAAGGTATTTTCTTTTGACTCTCTTACTTTTAGTGAATACACTGTTTTTCCCGGCTTTTGCGATGTGCATGTGCATTTTCGTGAGCCGGGTTTTTCTTATAAAGAAACTATAAAAAGCGGCTCACTCGCCGCAGCTCACGGCGGTTACACTTATGTTTGCACTATGCCTAACTTAAACCCCGTTCCCGATAGTGCCCAAAATCTTAAAGCTCAGACCGATATTATTAAATCGGATAGTGCAATTAAAATTTTCCCTTACGCTTCAATTACCGTAGGTGAAAACGGAACGGCTTTATCGGATATGAAAACACTTGCAAACAGTACAATAGCCTTTTCCGATGACGGTCGGGGCGTTCAGTTAGACAGTGTTATGCGTGAAGCTATGACACTTGCAAAATCACTCGGAAAAATGATAGTTGCCCACTGCGAAGACAACACTCTTAAGAAAAACGGTTATATTCATGACGGCGATTATGCAAAGGCTCACGGGCATAGCGGAATATCAAGTGAAAGTGAATGGAAGCCGATTTTGCGTGACCTTAAACTTGCCAAAGAAACGGGCTGTGCTTATCATGTTTGCCATATTTCATGTAAGGAAAGTGTTGAGCTTATAAGAAAGGCAAAGCGTGAGGGTGTCAATGTTACCTGCGAAACCGCTCCGCATTATCTTTTGTTGGACGATACCTACATTAAAGAACACGGCAGATTCAAAATGAACCCGCCGCTTCGTTCGGCAATGGACAGAGAAGCGCTGATAGAGGGGATATGTGACGGCACGATAGACATTGTTGCTACCGACCATGCGCCCCACAGTTTTGAAGAAAAAAACAAAGGACTAAAGGACAGCGCTTTCGGAATTACCGGTATTGAAACGGCATTTCCCGCCCTTTATACCGGTCTTGTTAAATCGGGTGTAATTACACTCGAAAAACTTATTGATTTAATTTCCTTAAACCCCATAAAAAGATTTAATATTCCTATTGAGTCTTCTTTCTCGGTTTGGGACTTAAATAAAAAAATAACCGTAAATGAAGACTTTTTCTTATCGAAAGGAAAATCGACACCGTTTGACGGACAAGCAATGTACGGTGAATGTTGTATGACGGTTTTGAACGGAAAAGTTGTTTACAGTAAATAAATATAATTTTGGAGGAATATAAATGGCTAAAAGAACAGACATAAAAAAGGTACTGATTATAGGCTCAGGTCCTATTGTAATCGGTCAGGCCGCAGAATTTGACTATGCCGGAACACAAGCTTGTCTTGCACTCAAGGAAGAGGGCTACGAGGTTGTTTTGTGTAACTCTAACCCTGCGACAATTATGACGGATACAACTATTGCGGACAAAGTTTATATGGAGCCTTTGACGCTTGAATACATAGCAAAAATTTTAAGATATGAGCGCCCCGATGCCATTGTACCCGGAATAGGCGGACAGACCGGACTTAATCTTGCGATGCAACTTGAAAAGAAAGGTATTCTTAAAGAGTGCGGTGTTGAGTTATTAGGTACAAGCAGCAGCAGTATCGAAAGAGCAGAAGACAGAGAACTCTTTAAGGAGCTTTGTCAGTCAATAGGCGAACCTACCATTCCTTCAGAGATTACATACAGTATAGAAGAAGCGATAACTGCCGCAGAAAAAATAGGTTACCCCGTAGTTCTCCGTCCTGCCTTTACATTAGGCGGAACGGGCGGCGGTTTTGCCAATAACGAAGAAGAATTAACCGAAATAGGTCTTAATGCATTCAAACTTTCTCCCGTTCATCAGGTTCTTATCGAAAAAAGTGTTAAGGGATATAAAGAAATTGAATTTGAGGTAATGCGTGACTCTTCCGATAAAGCAATAACAATTTGCGGAATGGAGAATATTGACCCTGTCGGTGTTCATACCGGCGACTCTTTGGTTGTTGCCCCCATAATGACGCTTAATGACCATGACCTTAAAATGCTTAATGACAGTGCCATAAAAATAATAAGGGAGCTTAAAATTGAGGGCGGTTGCAATGTACAGTTTGCGCTTGACCCCAACTCGAGTCAATATTATCTAATTGAAGTTAACCCCCGTGTATCCCGTTCGTCTGCTTTGGCTTCAAAAGCGAGTGGATATCCGATAGCAAGGGTAACGGCAAAAATTGCTTTGGGCATGGAACTTAAGGATATCAAAATAGCGAACACTAATGCTGCCTTTGAACCGGTGCTTGACTATGTTGTCGCAAAGCTGCCGAGATTTCCGTTCGATAAATTCAGTCAAGCCGCAAACACTTTAGGTACACAAATGAAAGCAACCGGCGAAGTAATGGGAATCGGCTCAACTCTTGAAGAATGCTTACTTAAAAGTGTTCGTTCTCTTGAAATCGGCGCTTGTCACTTCTATCTTTCAAAATTTGATAAAATGCCGAAAGACGAGCTTATAGATTATATAAGCACATTTAAGGACGATAATATTTTTGCAATTGCCGAGCTTTTAAGAAGAGGTGTTACGGTAGCCGAGCTTCACGAAGTTACACAAATTACGGCTTACTTTATTGAGGCTCTCGAAAGAATAATAAAACTCGAAAGCAAAATCAAAGATAATGAGTGGAGCTTACCTATATTAAAAGAAGCAAAGGAAATGGGCTTTTCCGATAAATATATTGCTAAACTTTGGAGTACAGACGAAACAAAGGTTTACTTGTTTAGAAAAGAAAACGGCTTAATGCCGGTTTACAGAATGGTTGACACTTGCCATACCGGTGCTTATATACCGTATTTTTATTCGTCTTATATGGGAAAAGGCGAGTCCATAGTCACCGATAAAAAGAAAATAATTGTTTTAGGCGCAGGTCCTATACGCATAGGTCAAGGTGTAGAGTTTGACTATTCGACAGTACATGCCGTTACAACAATAAAAGAATCGGGATACGAAGCGATTATTATAAATAATAACCCCGAAACGGTTTCAACCGACTATACTTGCTCGGACAAGCTCTATTTTGAGCCGCTTACGGCAGAAGATGTAATGAACATTATCGACTATGAAAAGCCGGAGGGTGTTATTGCTTCTTTAGGCGGTCAAACTGCAATAAATCTTGCCCAGCCGCTTATGGAGCGTGGCGTTAAAATAATAGGTACCGACTGTGAAGCAATAGAACGTGCCGAAAATCGTGACAGCTTTGAAAAGGTACTTAAATCTCTTAATATACCGCAACCGAAAGGTCAGGCCGTAACTAATATTGAAGCAGGTGTTAAGGCTGCCGAAGAAATCGGTTATCCGGTACTTGTCCGTCCGTCATTTGTACTTGGCGGAAGAGCCATGCAAATTGTAGCAGACGAAACACAACTCCGTCATTATCTTAAAACTGCCGTTGAAATTGATGTTGATAAGCCGGTGCTTGTTGATAAGTATATTTCCGGTAAAGAAGTTGAGATAGACGCTATTTGTGACGGCAGAGATGTATTTGTACCCGGAATTATGGAGCTTGTAGAGAGAACGGGTATTCACTCGGGTGACAGCATAAGTGTATATCCTACATTCAGTATTTCCGATAAGGTAAAAGGTACTATTCTTCAATATGCCAAAAAACTCGGTCTCGGTATAGGCATAGTAGGACTTTATAACATTCAGTTTATAGTAGACAAAGAAGATAATGTCTTTATTATCGAGGTTAACCCCCGTTCTTCCCGTACCGTTCCTTTCTTATCAAAAGCAACCGGATACAGTCTTGCAGATATAGCAACTGAAGTCATATTAGGAAAAAGCTTAAAAGAACAAGGAATTTTCGATATCTATCCGGAAGAGAAGAAGCGTTACTATGTTAAAGTTCCTGTATTTTCGTTCAATAAAATAAAGGGACTTGATGCTTATCTATCACCTGAAATGAAATCTACCGGTGAGGCTATAGGCTATGACGATAAGTTAAACCGTGCTTTGTATAAAGCATTACAAGCTTCGGGAATGAAAGTTCAAAATTACGGAACGGTATTTGCAACTATTGCAGACTGTGACAAAAACGAAGCACTTCCTCTAATCAAGCGTTTTTATAATCTCGGCTTTAATATTGAAGCAACTGCCGGTACTGCAAAATTCTTAAAAGAAAACGGAATCAAAACCCGTGTCCTTAAAAAAATCGGTGAAGACACTGACGAAATACCCGATGCTTTAAGACAGGGGCATATTGCCTATGTAATAAATACTCGAGATATTAGTTCTTCCGCTCCTTTAACTGACGGACAGAATATTCGCCGTATTGCTACCGAAAACAATGTAACGATATTTACTGCCCTTGATACCGTTAAGGTATTGTTAGATGTTCTCGAAGAAACAACCCTTACTATTTCAACTATTGACGCTTAAAGGTGACCTAATATGAAACAAGGCATATTTGAGATACAAAAAAACAAAAAAATTGCACCCGATGTTTATAAAATGATATTAAAAGGTGACACCTCTTATTTAACCGCTTCGGGTCAGTTTGTTAATATAAAAATTGAAGGTAAATTTTTAAGGCGCCCTATTTCAGTTTGCGATTACGACAAGGAAACTTGCACACTCATTTATAAAGTTGTAGGCTCTGGTACGCAAATTTTATCTTGTATGAAAGTAGGGGAGAAACTCGATTTACTAACCGGACTCGGCAACGGTTTTGACATTAAAAAATGCGGTGAAAAGCCACTGCTTATCGGCGGTGGAGTCGGTATTCCTCCGCTTTATAATCTTTGTAAAAACCTTATCTCTGCGGGTAAGAAGCCGACCGTAATACTAGGCTTTAATAAAAGAGAAGAAATATTTTATGAAGACGAGTTTATTAAACTCGGTGCCGAGACGCTCGTTACAACCGTTGACGGCAGTTACGGTATTAAAGGATATGTAACCGATGCCATAAATAACATCGAGTACGACTATTTTTACACATGCGGACCTGAGGCGATGTTTAAGAGTATAGAAAAAGTTGTAAAAACATCGGGACAGTTCAGTTTCGAAGAACGAATGGGTTGCGGGTTCGGTGCTTGTATGGGTTGCAGCTGCAAGACAAAGTACGGCACCAAGCGAATTTGTAAGGACGGTCCTGTACTATGTCGGGAGGAAATAATATGGTAAATACTAAAGTTAATCTATGTTCTATAGAACTTGATAATCCTATTATCCCCGCAAGTGGCACTTTCGGATATGGTTATGAATTTAATGAGTTTTACGATATAAACATTCTCGGCTCATTGTCTTTTAAGGGAACAACTCTAAATGAAAGATTCGGCAATGAAACACCGAGAGTTGCCGAAACGGTTAGCGGTATGCTTAACTGTGTGGGACTTCAAAATCCCGGTGCTGAAAATGTACTAAAAAAAGAAATTCCAAAGCTAAAAGAATGCTTTAATAAACCGATAATGGCTAATATAAGCGGCTTTTCTCCAGAAGAGTATGCATCAGCTTGTGAAATTTTAGACAGTGAAGAGCAAATCGGCTGGTTCGAAATTAATATTTCCTGCCCAAATGTAAAGGGTGGCGGACTTGCTTTCGGAACAAATGCCCAAAATGCCGTTTCGGTAGTAAACGCAGTAAAAAAGGTCACTAAAAAACCCGTAATTGTTAAGCTTTCACCTAATGTAACCGACATAACCGAAATAGCAAAGGCGGTCGAATTTGCCGGTGCTGACGGTGTAAGCCTTATAAATACTTTACTCGGTATGAAAATCGACCTTAAAACTAAAAAACCGGTGCTTTCAAATAAAATGGGCGGTTTTTCAGGCCCCGCTGTTATGCCGGTTGCCGTAAGAATGGTATATCAAGTTTTCGAAGCCGTAAAAATTCCTATTGTAGGACTCGGCGGAATTATGACTGCCGAAGATGTATTAGAAATGATACTTGCAGGTGCAACTGCGGTCGAAGTCGGAACTGCTAATCTTATCGAGCCATTTGCCTGTAAAAAAATAATTGAAGATTTACCGTGTGTTATGCAAAAATACGGTATTAATTCTCTATCTGAAATAATAGGGGGCGCTCATAATGGGTAAAGATGTTATAATTGCTTGTGATTTTTCAAGTAAAGAAGAAACTTTCAAATTTCTCGACAAATTCAGCACAAGAAAGCCATTTGTTAAAATCGGAATGGAACTTTTTTATGCCGAAGGTCCCGATATAGTTCGTGAGATTAAAGAAAGGGGACATAAGATTTTTCTCGATTTGAAGCTTCATGATATACCTAACACTGTTAAAAAGTCGATGGCAGTATTATCTAATCTTGATGTTGATATGACAAATCTACATGCTTCGGGGACTATTCCGATGATGACTGCCGCTATCGAAGGACTGACAAAGCCTGACGGTACAAGACCGATTTTAATAGCTGTTACGCAACTGACTTCAACTGACAGTGAGCATCTTAAAAATGATTTGCTTATTAATGAGCCGATGGACAAAGTGGTTATGCATTATGCAAGTAATGCTAAAAAAGCGGGTCTTGACGGTGTAGTATGTTCGCCGCTTGAAGCGGACAAAGTACATACAGTGTGCGGAAAAGAGTTTTTAACCGTAACGCCGGGTGTTCGTTTTGCGGACGGCGATATGGGCGACCAAAAAAGAGTTATGACACCTGCCGAAGCCAAAAAAATCGGCAGTGATTATATTGTTGTCGGAAGACCTATTACCGAAGCCGATGACCCCGTTATGGCATATGAACGCTGTATAAATGAATTTGTGGGAGAATAATGATGGAATCATATAAATACGAATTTATTAAATTTCTTGAAGATGCCGGTGTTTTGAAATTCGGTGACTTTACTGCAAAAAGCGGTAGAAAAATACCTTACTTTATTAATGCCGGTGACATTAAAACCGGCGAACAAATAAGAAAACTCGGAGAGTTTTACTCAAAAGCCTATTTTGAAAAATTGGGTAACGAAAAAGCGGTACTTTACGGTCCCGCATATAAAGGTATCCCGATTGCCGTATCGGTAGCCGTTGCACTTTCCGAAAATGGCTTAGATGTTCCTTTCTTCTTTAACCGTAAAGAAGAAAAAGACCATGGCGAAGGCGGTCTCTTTGTCGGGTACACGCCTAAAAATGGCGAAAATGTTGTAATTGTAGAAGATGTTATTACGGCAGGAACCGCAATAAGAGAAAGTATGGAAATATTATCAAAACTTGATAGTGTAAATGTAAAAGCGGTTTTTGTTATGGTTGACCGCAAGGAAAAAGGAAAAACCGAAAAATCTGCGATGGCTGAAATCGGCGAAGAATTCGGCTTTCCCGTTTATTCGGTTGTTGATGTTTATGACATTATTGAATATCTTAAAGGTAACCCCGAAAATAAAGAAAATGTAGAAAGAATTATAAACTATCTTAAAATTAACGGTGCGAAGGAATAAAAAATGAGAAATTTACTTGAGATATCCGACCTTTCACTTAAGGAACTCGACTCGCTTTTACATACGGCAGACAAAATAATCGAAAACCCGCAGGAATTTGCCCACAAGTGCGAGGGTAAAAAACTTGCAACTTTGTTTTATGAACCGTCAACGAGAACCCGCTTAAGCTTTGAAGCGGCAATGTATGAACTCGGCGGTCATGTTATAGGCTTTTCCGAACCGAAAAGTTCTTCTGCGGCAAAGGGAGAGAGTGTAGCAGATACGATAAGAGTTGTAAATTGTTACGCCGATATTATAGCAATGCGTCATCATAAAGAAGGAGCGCCGTTTGTCGCTACTCAAATTTCCGATGTTCCGATTATTAACGCAGGTGACGGGGGACACCATCATCCGACACAAACTCTCGCCGACCTACTTACGATACATAGGGAAAAGGGAACTTTTGAAAATCTCACCGTAGGTATTTGCGGCGACTTAAAATACGGCAGGACGGTACATTCATTAATAACCGCCTTAAAACGATATTCCGGTACAAAATTTGTACTGATTTCACCACAAGAGCTCAAACTACCCGACTATGCAAAAGAAACACTCATAAAAGACAATATTGAGTTTTACGAAACTACTGACCTTGAAGAAGCTATTCCGAATCTTGATGTTTTGTATATGACACGCATTCAGCGTGAGCGCTTTTCGGACTCCGACCAATATGAAAGATTAAAAGACAGCTATATTTTAACCCCCGAAAAACTAACAGACGCAAAAGAAGATATGATAATTCTTCACCCGCTTCCCAGAGTTAACGAAATAAGCGTAAAAGTCGATAATGATAAAAGGGCTTGTTATTTCAAACAAGCAAAGTACGGCAAATATATGCGTATGGCTCTTATATTAAAACTTTTAGGACTTGAAGGAAGCTTTGAAGAAAAAGAAACGCCTCAAGTAAAAATTGTTAAGGGCAAATGTAAATGTTCAAATTCGAGTTGTATTTCGGGAATAGAACAAGAACTCGAACCGCTGTTTACTGTATCTGACTGCGAAACACCCGTTTACCGTTGTCTTTACTGCGAAACCCAAGCAGATTTTAATTAAATGGTATATTATTCTTTGTTTACTTTATAAAAATTAACGGCAGATTATATCTGCCGTTTTTTTTATTTGCTTAAAGTTTTCAAAAATAAATACGGATTTTAAGTAATATGCATTTTTAATGCGAACAAAAAAATTGAAGTAGTTTACGTATATATATTATATATAATATTATATTTTGTAAAAATAGTAAAAAAACATATCAAAAAACGGTTGACAAATTGCGGTTCAAGTAGTACAATAATTGAATAAATATGCAATATATGAGAATAAATATGCATATTTCCATTTTTTGAATAAAAAGTTTGGAGAATATTTAATATGCCAAAAGTTTTTATTGACGGCAGTGCCGGTACAACAGGTCTTAGAATACATGAAAGACTGAGCTTTAGAAAAGATATAGAACTTATTATATTAAGTGACGAGCTTAGAAAAGACTTGTCAGCAAGAAAAGAAGCAATAAACAACTGTGATATAGCTTTCTTATGTTTGCCCGATGTTGCTGCAAAAGAAGCTGTAGCAATGCTCGAAAACAAAAGTACTGTTATTATTGATACCTCTACAGCACACAGAACGGCGGACGGTTGGACTTACGGTTTTCCGGAGCTTACGGGACAAAAAGAAAAAATTGCCGTATCCAAAAGAATTGCCAATCCCGGTTGTCACGCAAGTGGTTTTATTTCGCTTATAGCTCCGCTGGTTGAAAAAGGAATTATTGATAGTTCTGTTAAGCTGACTTCGTTTTCGCTAACCGGATATTCGGGAGGCGGAAAAAAGATGATAGCCGATTACGAAGCAGAAGATAATATTGCTGCTTTGTCGGCGCCGAGAACTTACGGCTTAAATCAACAGCATAAGCATCTGCCCGAAATGGCTAAAGTTTGCGGACTAAAGTATTTGCCGGTATTTTCGCCTATAGTATCTTCCTTTTATTCGGGTATGGAAGTTGTAGTACCGCTTTTTGCAACACAAATTAACGGTGATATTAAAAAGATAAAATCTGTATATAAAGAGTACTATAAAGGCAAAACCGTTAAATTTAGTGAAAACTCCGATGAGAACGGTTTTTTGTCGGCAGGAAAATTCTCGGGGCGGGACGATATGGAAATAAGTGTTTTTGGAAACGAAGACAGAATAACACTTGTTTCCCGCTTTGACAATTTGGGCAAAGGTGCTTCCGGTGCCGCAATACAAAATATGAATATTGTTCTCGGCATTGAAGAAAATGAAGGACTTAATATTTTAGAATAATCAGTGTGTAAATTTACAATTTTATTGCATTTTGCTTTTTTAAGAAAGATATGGTGATTAAATGATTAAAGAAATTAACGGTGGCGTTTGTGCCGCAAAGGGTTTTAAGGCAAACGGTATTCACTGCGGAATACGGAAAAATAAATTAAAAAGAGATTTAACGCTTATATATAGCGAAGTACCGGCAAATGCCGCCGCTGTATATACTACAAATTTAGTAAAAGGTGCGCCGTTGTTGGTAACAAAAAAGCATTTGTCTGACGGTAAAGCTCAAGCAATAATTTGCAACAGCGGAAATGCAAATACCTGTAATGCAAACGGCGTAGAGATAGCCGAACAAATGAGTG
This sequence comes from Acutalibacteraceae bacterium, assembly GCA_045642125.1. GTDB lineage: Bacteria > Bacillota > Clostridia > Oscillospirales > Acutalibacteraceae > UBA737. The sequence goes on from JAZUIE010000021.1 coordinate 11,945, forward strand.
AACTTACGGCAAATGCTTTAGGTATTAATTCAGACGATATTGTAGTTGCTTCGACCGGTGTTATAGGTCAACCTCTTGATATAACGCCTATTAAAAACGGCATACCTAAGCTTGTAACTGATTTATCTTTTGACGGTAACGATTTTGCCGCCGAAGGTATAATAACTACAGATACTATTCCTAAGAGTGTCGCAGTTGAGTTCGATGTCGGCGGAAAGAAGTGCCATATCGGCGGAATTGCCAAGGGTAGCGGAATGATACATCCTAATATGGCTACTATGCTTGTGTTTATTACTACCGATGTTTCTATATCTTCTGAAATGCTTAAAAAGGCGTTGTCTACCGACATCGCAAATACATTTAATATGGTAAGCATTGACGGCGATACATCTACAAATGATATGGTTTGTGTTTTGGCAAACGGACTTTCAGGCAACGAAACAATCGTAAATGACGGCGAAGACTTCAGAGAGTTTATGAAAGCATTAAATACCGTAACTGTTCATTTATGCCGTATGTTAGCGGGTGACGGTGAAGGTGCAACAAAATTACTTGAATGTAAAGTAAGCGGTGCTGACGATAAAGAAACCGCAAAGACCGTTGCTAAAAGTGTTATTTGTTCAAACCTCTTGAAATCGGCTTTGTTCGGAGCCGATGCAAACTGGGGCAGAGTTCTTTGTGCTATAGGTTATAGCGGCGCTGAACTTGATATTAACAAAATCGGTGTTTCCTTTAAGAGCGAAAAAGGTACTATTGAAGTTTGCAGAAACGGTGCCGGTGTAGATTTTTCCGAAGAGAAAGCAAAGGAAATACTTTTAGAAAAAGAAATTGATATTTTGGTTACTTTAGGTGACGGCAAAGAATCTGCTACCGCATGGGGCTGTGACCTAACTTATGACTATGTAAAAATTAACGGTGATTACCGTACCTAAACGGAGGGAAGGTTATGTGCGAAATGTATTCAAATTCCGAGAGGGCAGAGGTGCTTATACAAGCACTGCCTTATATAAAACGATATGTTGGAAAAGTCGTTGTAATCAAATACGGCGGAAATGCTATGATAAATAAAGAATTGCAACAACAAGTAATGCAAGATATAGCACTTCTTTGGCTTATCGGTGTTAAGGTTGTCCTTATTCACGGCGGCGGCCCCGAAATCAACGATATGATGAATAAGCTCGGTAAAGAGTCCGAGTTTGTTGACGGACTTAGGGTTACCGATAAAGAGTCGGTTGATATTGTTCAAATGGTTCTTGCGGGAAAAATTAATAAGCTTCTTGTTAATTTGCTTCAAATGACCGGCGGTAAAGCAATAGGTATTTGCGGTATTGACGGCAGACTTATTGAAGCAAAGCCGAAAAACGAAAAACTCGGATTTGTAGGAGAAATTACGAAAATTAATATCGGCCCCGTAACTGACCTTCTCGAAAAAGATTATATTCCCGTAATTTCGACAGTCGGTTGTGATAAGTCCGGCAATACATATAACATAAATGCCGATACCGTTGCCGCATATATTGCAGGTGCGCTTGGTGCTGAAAGACTTATAATGATGACCGATATTGAGGGCGTACTTGAAAATAAGGAAGACCCCACAACACTTATCCCCGAGCTTACCGTAAAGGAAGCAATAAAATTAAAAGATAAAGGTGTAATAGCCGGTGGTATGATACCAAAAATAGACTGCTGTGTAACGGCAGTTGAAAAGGGTGTCGAAAAAGTAATAATTACGGACGGCAGAGTTCCGCATTCGATACTTATGGAACTTTTAACCGATGAGGGCGCCGGTACGATGATTTTTGGTGATAAAAAATGAGCAATACAAATGAAAACAGTATATTCAGTAAAGACAAAGAGTATATTGCAGGAACTTACAACAGGTTCCCCGTCAATATTGTAAACGGCAAAGGCTCACTTGTTTATGACAATAACGGAAAAGAATATATTGATATGACATCGGGCATTGGTGTAACATCCTTTGGCATTTCCGATTCATTATGGCAAGAAGCCGTAATAAACCAAATAGGTAAAATTCAGCATATGTCTAATTTGTATTATACAAACCCATGTGTTGAACTTGCCGAAATGTTATGTCAAAAAACCGGTATGAAAAAAGTGTTCTTTTCAAATTCGGGCGCTGAGGCAAATGAATGTGCAATAAAGGTTGCAAGGAAATATGCTGCCGATAATATAGGGGAAGACTGTTACACAATAGTGACTATCAACAACAGTTTTCACGGTAGGACTCTTACAACTCTTGCCGCAACCGGTCAAGAACATTATCATGAACTATTTAAGCCTTTAACTCAGGGCTTTATAAGTATTAATCCGGATATAACCGAGCTTGAAAACTTGGCAAAAACGACAAAAATCGCCGCTGTTATGATGGAGTGTGTTCAAGGAGAAGGCGGTGTTCTTCCTTTGGGTGAAACTTTTATTAAAGCGGCTTATAAATGGTGTAATGACAACGGCGCTTTGCTTATAATAGACGAAGTACAGACAGGAAACGGCCGTACGGGAGAACTGTATTCTTATATGCATTATGATATAGAACCCGATATTGTATCAACCGCAAAAGGCCTTGCCGGTGGTCTTCCGCTCGGTGCAACACTTTTAGGCGATAAGGTTAAGGATACATTAGGCTTCGGCGAACACGGTACGACTTTCGGCGGAAATCCGGTCTGCTGTGCCGCCGGTGTCAGCATTCTTAAAAGAATTGACAGTGAACTTCTAAACTCGGTTAAGGCAAAAAGTAACTATGTTTTTGATGCTCTAAAAGACGCCGAAGGCGTAGAATATTTAACCGGACTGGGTCTTATGATAGGTATAAAAACTAAAATTCCTGCCGCCGATGTTGTGAAAAAATGTATGGAAAACGGTGTTTTGTGCCTTACGGCCAAAGATAAGGTAAGACTCCTTCCGGCACTTAATATTGATGAAGAAACATTAAAAAAAGCCGTTAATATTATTAAATCGGTATGTGCAAATCAGGTGTAAATTATGCTCGACAAAAACATTAAAAAAGTATTGGTAATAGGCAGTGGCCCTATTGTAATAGGACAAGCTGCGGAATTCGACTATGCGGGAACACAAGCATGTAAAATTCTTAAAAAAGAAAATTTGGAAATTGTTCTTGTTAACTCTAACCCTGCAACAATTATGACTGATAATGCCATGGCGGACGAGATATATCTTGAACCGCTGACACTCGAAACCTTAAAGCGCATTATCGATGCCGAAAAGCCTGACTCTATTTTGGCAGGACTCGGCGGTCAAACGGGACTTACAATGGCAATGGAACTTGACAAATGCGGTTTTCTTAAAAGCCGTAATGTTCGTCTTTTGGGTACTAATGCCGATAGTATAAGCCGTGCAGAGGATAGACAGCTTTTTAAGGACAGTATGGACGCAATAGGTGTTCCTACGATAGCTTCCGATACTGCGGAAAACCTTAATGATGCAGTCGAAATTGCTGATAAAATCGGTTATCCGGTTATTATCCGTCCTGCTTTTACATTAGGCGGCGGCGGTGGCGGTGTTGCATATTCCCATGAAGAAATGTTAACAGTAGCCAAGACCGGCCTTGACGCTTCGCCGATTAATCAAATATTAGTTGAAAAATATATTGTAGGTTGGGAAGAAATCGAATTTGAGGTTGTGCGTGACGCTTTAGGTAATGCAATAATCGTTTGCAGTATGGAAAACATAGACCCCGTAGGGGTTCATACCGGCGATTCAGTTGTTGTTGCTCCTGCACTTACTCTAAACGATAAAGACCTAAATATGCTTAAAAAAGCTTCACTTGATATAGTTGAAGAATTAAAAATCGAAGGCGGCTGTAACTGTCAGTTCGCCTATGACCCTAAGACGAGTGATTATTATGTAATCGAAGTAAATCCGAGAGTTTCTCGCTCATCGGCACTTGCAAGTAAAGCAACGGGCTATCCTATTGCAAAAGTAACTACAATGATAGCGTTAGGCTATACATTAAACGAAATTTCTTTCGATAAAAATGCAGAGGGCACAGCGGCTACCGAGCCCGATGTAAACTATATCGTTCTTAAATTTCCCCGTTGGCCTTTTGATAAATTTACAAATACGAGCAGAAAACTCGGTACACAAATGAAGGCTACGGGCGAGGTTATGGCAATAGGTGCTACGGTTGAAGAAGCACTGATGAAAGCTGTTCGTGGCGCTGAAATAAAACAAGAAACTATGAACAGAGTTTCTTTAAGCGGTGCGCCTATAAAAGAAAGACTAAAAAGAGTAAACGATGTAAGAATATTTACCGTGTTTGAGGCACTTAAATCGGGAATTTCGGTTGAAGAAATTTGCGATGTTACAATGATTAATCCGTATTTTATCGAAAAAATCAAAAATCTTGTTGATTTTGAAATAAGTATCAGTAACGGTATAACAAAAGAACAGTATATAATGGGCAAAAAGCTCGGATATACCGATAATGCTCTTAAAAATCTTTCAAACTCCGAACTTCCGATACATCTTGATGCTCACTACCGTGCGGTCGACACTTGTAAGGGCGCATTCGGACCCACCGCTTATTACTATTCATATTTTGATGAAAACGAAAGCACTTTAACTAATAGCGGTAATAACAACAAAAAAATACTTGTTTTGGGTTCAGGACCTATACGCATAGGTCAGGGCATTGAGTTTGACTATAGCTCTGTAAAATGTGTTGAGGTACTCAGAAAATTAGGATATGAGGTTATTATTATTAACAATAACCCCGAAACTGTTTCGACCGATTACGATACTGCAAATAAACTTTATTTTGAGCCCGTAACCGCAGAAGATGTTATGAATGTTGTAAACACTGAAAAGCCACTCGGTGTCGTTGTTGCATTTGGCGGTCAAACTGCGATTAAATTAGCCGAGTATCTGCATAATAACGGTGTTAAAATACTCGGTACATCGGCAGAGGGAATTGATATTGCCGAAGACAGAGAGAGATTTGATGCTTTTCTTGAAAGTATCGGTATGAAAAGACCTAAGGCTGCATCCGTTAATACTGCCGAAGAGGCACTTATTGCCGCTAAAACACTTGGATATCCCGTTCTTTTGCGTCCGTCCTATGTTATTGGCGGTCAGGGAATGAGCGTTGTGCGTGATTCCGAAGAAATTAAAAAATATATGTCCGAAATTCTTTCGGGTGGAATCAGTAATTCGGTACTCGTTGATAAATATATGCCGGGTACTGAGCTTGAAGTAGACTGTATATCGGATGGAAATACGGTTATAATTCCCGGTATTATGGAACATATTGAACGCGCCGGTATTCACTCGGGAGACTCTATCGCCGTTTATCCGCCTTATAATCTTTCCGATACAATGACCGAAAAGATAACTGATATATCAATTAAAATGGCAAAGGGACTCGGTACCAAAGGAATCGTTAATATACAGTATCTTGTTTTTGAAAACGAGCTTTATGTAATTGAGGTTAATCCGAGAGCGAGTCGTACCGTGCCTTATATCAGTAAAGTAACCGGAATTCCCATGGTTGAACTTGCAAGTAGAGTTATGCTCGGCGAAAAGCTTTCCGATATGGGATATAATGGCGGTCTTGTTCCCGAAGCAAAGTATTATGCAGTTAAGGTGCCCGTTTTCAGTTTTGAAAAGATTTCCGATGCAAACTCCATAATGGGACCGGAAATGAAATCAACGGGTGAAGTTCTCGGTATCGGCCGCACCAAAACCGAAGCACTCTATAAGGGACTAACTGCAAGTGGTATAGATGTTCATTCAAATGAAAATGCTTTACGAAAGGGAATACTTATATCTGTTGAAGATTATGATTATTCCGATGCGATAAAACTTGCCGAAAAGTTTACCGATTTAGGTATTAAACTATATGCAACTCCCGATACGGCAAATGCCATCAGAAACCGTGGTATGGATGTCACTACGGCTCACAATGTTTGGGAAAACAATGATATTTATAATCTTCTTGAAAACGGTGAGGTAAGTTATATTGTTTATACGGGCGCAGTTATGGACAGTTCCGTAGGCGACTTCCGTCAGCTTCACAGAAAAGCTATGAACTTACAAATTCCGTGTATGACATCAATTGATACTGCTCTTGCACTTGCCGATGTTGTAAGTGCAAGTTATAACCAAAGCAATACCCATCTGATTAATATAAACGATTAACAAACAGTAAAATTAGAAAACTGTCCAAAAGAAAAGGTGATAATTGTGAAACTTAAAGGTAAAAGCTTCTTAAAATTGCTTGATTTTTCGCCGGAAGAGATAAATGAACTGCTTGACCTTGCGGCAGAGCTTAAAGAAAAGAAGAAAAAGGGTATAGCCCACAAACTGTGCGAAGGTAAAAATATTGCACTTATTTTTGAAAAAACAAGTACCCGTACCCGCTGTGCTTTCGAGGTCGCCGCTATTGACCTTGGTATGCATCCTACCTATCTTGACCCGACAGGTTCGCAGATAGGCAAAAAGGAAAGCATAGCCGATACCGCAAGGGTGCTCGGTAGAATGTATGACGGTATTGAGTACCGTGGCTTCGGTCAGGAAATCGTTGAAGAACTTGCAAAGTATGCGGGTGTGCCCGTTTGGAACGGTCTTACAAACGAATTTCATCCGACACAAGTTTTAGCCGATTTTCTCACGATTCGTGAGCATTTCGGAAGTCTTAAGGGTAAAAAGCTCGTTTATATGGGTGATGCAAGGTACAATATGGGCAACTCACTTATGGTAGGTTGCGCAAAAATGGGAATGCATTTTGTAGCCTGTGCTCCGAAAAAATATTTTCCCGACACCGATTTAATTAACGAGTGTAAAAAAATTGCCGAAAACACCGGCGCTGTTCTCGAATTTATCGAAGACCCTATAAAGGCAACAAAGAATGCCGATGTCATCTATACGGATGTTTGGGTATCAATGGGTGAACCTGATGCCGTTTGGACAGAGCGTATTAAAGAACTTTCGCCTTATAGAGTCGATAAAAAACTTATGGATAATGCCGGTAATGCGTGTAGATTTATGCACTGTCTTCCTTCATTCCATGACCTTAATACCACAATAGGCAAACAAATTAACGAAAAATTCGGGATAACCGAAATGGAAGTAACTGACGAAGTGTTTAACAGCGACCGTTCTATTGTTTTTGATGAAGCCGAAAACAGAATGCATACAATTAAAGCTGTTATGGCGGCAACACTTTGATATTAAAAGGGTAAATTTCCTAATATTAAAATTATTATTACCGGCGTTATTTTTACGCCGGTTTTTTATTAAAAAACTTTAATATAGTTCTTTACTTTTGCTTAAAGTTAAAGTATAATATTTATAGTACTTAAATTCACGGGGTGCTTTATTTGCGAAATTACATATTAAGTGAAAACGGTAACGATTATAAGGCGAATTTGCACTGTCATTCTACTGTTTCCGATGGCAGACAAACCGTTGAAGAACTTAAAAAAGATTTTATGGAAAAGGGATACAGCATAATTGCTTTTACCGACCATGATGTTTTTATTCGGCATAATGATTTGTCAGATGAAAATTTTTTGGCACTTAACGGGTATGAAGTTGAATTTTACGGCTGGACTCCTGACAATGAAGACGATTTTTCTTTGATTAAAGCTCCGCATTTTAATGTTATTGCTTTAGACCCCGATATCGAAATGCAACAGTGCTTTCACAGAACAAGGTATTTTATCGGCAACGGCGTACAGTCAAAATGGAATGTTAAGTTTGATGAATCAAAGCCCGATTATGTAAGAGCTTATGACCCTGAAAACATAAATTTTCTTTTGAAATCTTGCAGAGATGCCGGCTTCTATACGATTTATAATCACCCTGTTTGGTCGCTCGAAAACATATTAGATTACAAAAACTATACCGAAATTGACGGCTTTGAAATTATGAACGGCTCGTCACATATCGAAGGCTTTGGCGACTTTAATTTTCAAGGGTTTGACGACCTTTTGAGAATGGGCAGAAAAATATCCTGTGTTGCGGGTGACGATAATCACGGGGTAAACGGCAACGGTATTGCATGGACGGTAATAAGAGCGGATAATCTCGACTATAAGTCAGTTGCAAAAAGCATTAAAGAGGGTAATATGTATGCCTCTAACGGCCCTGAAATCAAAGAACTTTACGAAGAAGACGGCAAAATATATGCTAAAACAAGCGATGCGGCAAAGATTATTTTTTCGACCGGTATTCGACATGCAAAATGTTTTTTTAATAAGGATAAATCTCTTATAAACGAAGCCGTTTTTGAAACAAAAGATACCGACAAATATGTCAGAGTTACCGTAGTTGGTGCAGATGGAAGCGTAGCTTTCTCAAACCCTTACTATGTTAAATAATTTTTTTAGAGGTGCAATATGGAAATTGTAACATCAAAACTAATTGAAAATACCTTATATATTTACTTGCACGGCAGAATTGACTCTACTAATGCCGCAAGTGTTGAGGTAATGCTTGAAAAGGCAAAGGAAGGCGTAAACTATGAAACTATAATTATAGATGTTGACGACCTTGAGTACCTTTCGAGTGCAGGACTTCGCATTATTTTGCGTATGCTTAAGGGTTGCCCTACATTAAAAATAATAAATGCTTCATCGGAAGTTTACGAAATTTTCGAAATGACCGGTTTTACCGAAATGTTACCCATCCAAAAGGCATACAGAAAATTCTCTGTTGACGGTTGCGAGGTTGTCGGTCAAGGTGCTAACGGTATTGTTTACCGTCTTGACGAAGACACAATAGTTAAGGCTTACTTTAAGCCCGACTGTTTGCCCGATATTCAAAGAGAGCGTGACCTTGCAAGACGTGCTCTTATTTTAGGTATTCCGACTGCTATCCCTTACGATGTTGTAAGAGTTGGTGACAGTTACGGCTCCGTATTTGAACTTCTTAACGCTAAATCTTTTACTAAAATTCTAAATAAAGAACCCGAGAGAATTGACGAAATTGTAGGTATGTATGTTGACTTACTTAAGAAGATTCACTCGACCGAAGTTGAGCCTGAAGATATGCCGGATATGAAGGCCGTTGTTGTTGACTGGGCAAACTTCCTTAAAGATTATCTTGAACCCGAAAAATGGCAAAAGTTAACCGATTTAATCGCTGCCGTTCCCGAAGACCATCACATGATTCACGGTGATTATCATACAAAAAATGTTATGGTACAAAACGGTGAAGTTTTGCTTATTGATATGGATACTTTGGCACAAGGCAACCCCGTATTTGAGTTTGCTTCAATATTCAATGCTTACATAGGCTTTTATATTGCCAATAATTTCTCCCGTGAGAGCTTTATAGATTTGCCGCACGAAATTTCAAAGCAAATTTGGGAAAAGACCTTAAAACTTTATTTTGATACCGATGATGCCGAATATCTTAAAACGGTTGAAGACAAATCAAAGTTAATAGGTTATACCCGTCTTATGAGAAGACTTATAAGAAGAAACGGTCTTGAAACCGAAGAAGGCAGAAAAGAAATTGCTTTCTACAAAGAACAAATCGAATCTTTGCTTGATACCGTTGATACTTTGATTTTTTAATTAAATAAATTAAAGAAGGCACAAATTTTATTTGTGTCTTCTTTTTTAAAAGGACAAAATATGGATATTATAAATAAATTAGCCGAAGAGTTTAAAATTAAAACCGAATATGCCCAAAACATAGTAAATATGCTATCAAACGGCGATACCATTCCTTTTATTGCAAGATACCGTAAGGAAAAAACAGGCTCACTTGACGACCAAGTTTTAAGAAAGTTTGCCGATAGGGTTACTTATCTTAATAATTTGGAAGAAACAAGAGAAAAATATGCGGCGGTTATTTTGGAAGCAGGTGCGCTTACTGACGAAATTAAAAACGCTCTTTATAATGCCACAACACTAACCGAGCTTGACGATATATACAGACCTTTTAGACCTAAAAAGAGAACGAGAGCAACCGTTGCAAAGGAAAAGGGACTTGAGCCGTTAGCAAAAGCAATCTATGAACAAAAAGACGGTTTAGATGTATATGCTTTGGCAAAAGACTATATTAACGAAAATGTATTGACAGTTGAAGATGCTCTAAAAGGCGCTATGGACATAATTGCCGAAATAGTATCTGACGATGCAAACATAAGGCGCCGTCTTAGATATGTTATAAAAATGAACGGCTTTTTGTGTTCTAAAACAGCAAAAAAAGAAGACAGCGTTTATAGAAATTATTATGATTATAAGGAACTTCTTAAAAAAATACCGTCACATAGAGTTTTGGCAATTAACCGTGGCGAAAAAGAAGACTACTTGAAAGTTAGTATTGACTTTTCCGAAGAAAAGGCCTTAAATATTGTTTTTGACGAACAAATTAAGGGTAATAATACTTCTGCCGATATCGTAAAGGAAGCAGCGAAAGATTCATATAACCGCCTTATTTTTCCGTCAATTGAAAGAGAATTGAGAAACGAACTTACCGACATTGCGAGTGAATCGGCAATAAATGTGTTTGCCCTTAATCTTAAACAGTTGTTATTGCAACCGCCTGTAAAGGGCAAGGTCACTTTAGGGCTTGACCCCGGCTATCAGCATGGCTGCAAAACTGCCGTAATTGACGCTTTCGGCAATGTTTTGGACACGGGAATAGTTTATCCTGTCGAACAGTTTAAGCGCATAGAAGAAGCGAAGAAGACTATAAGTGCTTTTATCGAAAAATTCGGTGTTCAAATAATTGCAATAGGTAACGGCACGGCATCACATGAAACTGAAGTTTTTGTAGCCGAACTGTTAAAGGAAAAACAGTATAAAAATGTTGCATATATGGTTGTCAGTGAAGCAGGTGCTTCGGTTTATTCTGCTTCGCCGTTAGCTGCAAAAGAATTTCCCGATTATGATGTAAATTTGCGCTCGGCTGTTTCAATAGCAAGAAGAATAGAAGACCCCTTAGCAGAGCTTATTAAAATTGACCCCAAGTCAATAGGAGTCGGGCAGTATCAACACGACTTGCCGCAAAACCGTCTTACTTTAGCCTTAGACGGTGTTGTTGAAGACTGTGTCAACTCGGTAGGTGCAGACCTTAATACCGCCTCAGCATCGCTTTTAGAGCATGTTGCCGGTATTAAACCTACTGTTGCGCAAAATATCGTAAAATACCGTGAAGAAAATGGCGGTTTTAAGTCAAGAAACGAGCTTAATAAGGTCGATAAGTTAGGACCTAAAGCATTTAAGCAGTGTGCAGGATTTTTGCGGGTAAATGAAAGTGACAATCCACTCGATAAAACATCCGTTCACCCCGAAAGCTACGAAAGTACAAAAAAGCTACTCAAAATGTATAATATGAGCACCGATAATATTGACGGTCTTGAAAATAGGGTAGAGGCAGACGGTTTTGATACAGTTGCCGAAAAAATCGGTGTCGGTGTTCCGACACTTAAAGATATCATATCCGAGCTTAAACATCCTGCGCTTGACCCGAGAGACGAACTGCCGCCCCCGTTACTTCGTACCGATGTTTTGGGAATTGAGTCGTTAAAGGAAGGTATGGAGCTAAAAGGCACAGTAAGAAACTTGGTAGATTTCGGCGCTTTTGTAGATATCGGCGTACATCAAGACGGACTAGTTCATATTTCCCAAATTACCGATAAATTTATCAAGCACCCGTCCGAAGTTCTTAAAGTAGGCGATGTAATAAATGTTTGGGTTGTATCTGTCGATATAGAGAAAAAGCGAATATCACTAACAGCTAAAAAACCCAATTAAAATAGAAAAGTACCTGTCTTAACAGGTGCTTTTTTTGTATACCGTCAAAATTAAGCAAATCATCTTTTTTCGTTATTCAATATCTGCGAGTTGTTATACTAGACTCTTCAATCTTTTTCGTAATGTTTTATATAGAAAAAGAAAAAAATAACCCGCAAAAGTCACGATATACTCTTGCAGGTTATTTCGTTTTGGCGGAGACGGAGGGATTCGAACCCTCGTCCCTCAAGGGGCATCATGATTTCGAGTCATGTCCGTTATGACCACTTCGATACGTCTCCGAATTTATTGTTAAACTCTTAAAAAGAGTAATAACCGATATTTAATTTTGTCACCAAACTATTATAAAAGAATGTCGACTTTTTGTCAAGGTAAATTGAATATTAAACTTAAAAAAACTAATAATACAAAAAAGGACAGTGACGATATTGAATATTAATGAAAAAGAATATGGAAAATTAGTTAAGAAAGCTTCGCCGCCATCTACTTTTCTAAAAGATTTTGTTTTATCATTTTTTGTCGGCGGTGTAATTTGTGTTATAGGGGAGCTGTTATCGGCTTTATATGAATATTTGAATTTAAGCGAAACGGTTATAAAGGCGCTTGTTCCTTGTACACTTATTTTTTTAGCATCTTTCTTAACGGGTATTAAACTATTTGAAAAAATCGCAAGACATGCAGGAGCGGGAACACTCGTTCCGATAACCGGTTTTGCAAATGCAGTGACATCTCCCGCAATTGAGTTTAGAAATGAAGGTTATATTTTAGGTGTCGGAGCAAAAATATTCGGTGTGGCAGGTCCTGTTATTTTATACGGTACGGTTGCAAGTGTAATTTACGGAATTATTTTATATATTTTTAATTTCTTTTAACGGTGAATTTATATGCCTACTAAATTAAACAGAACAATTATTCTAAACAATAAGCCGTCTATTGTCGGTTACGGTGCTGTTGTCGGAAAACATGAAAAAGACGGACCGTTAGGTAAATTTTTCGATACTTTTGATTTAGATTGCCGATTTGGTGAAGAAAGTTATGAAAAGGCCGAAAGCAGACTACAGAAAATCGCCGTCCAAAGTGCACTTAAAAAGGCTAATTTATGCGAAAGAGATATTGACCTTATTTTTGCCGGTGACTTACTAAATCAGTGTATAGGAAGTTCTTTCGGGCTTAGAGCTATGGAAATACCTTATACAGGAATTTACGGAGCTTGTTCTACTATGACATTAGGTTTATGTTTAGCATCAGTATTTGTTGACAGTAAGGCAATAAAAAGAGCAGTTGCCGTAACATCATCGCACTTTTGTTCTGCTGAACGACAATACCGATTTCCGCTCGAATACGGTTCGTTCAGGACACAAACTGCGCAGAGAACTGTTACCGGCGCCGGTGCTGACATTATTGAGATTGCCGAAAACAAACCTTATATCAGTAAAGTTTGTTTTGGGAAAATGGTAGATTTGGGTGTAAAAGATGCTAATAATATGGGTGCTGCTATGGCTCCCAGTGCTGCCGATACTATACTGACTTTCTTAAAGGACACGCAAACCGATACTTGCGATTATGATGCTGTTTTTACGGGTGATTTGGGATATGTCGGTAGTGAGTTATTATATGAAATTTTAGAAAAACAGGGTATCAACATTAAACCAGTTCATTATGATTGCGGTATATTGATATATGATAAAAACCGCCAGGATGTTCATTCCGGCGGTTCGGGTTGCGGTTGCAGTGCAAGTGTCCTTAATTCGTATGTAATAAGTAAACTTAATGAGAAAATATACAGAAATATATTATTTGTATCTACAGGCGCTTTGCTTTCGCCGACATCAGTAATGCAAGGGGAGAGCATACCGGGTGTATCGCATCTTGTGAATATAGTTTCCGACTAAACAAGCTCACCCACACAGTAATTATCGTAAGCATTTAATATTTTTACTTTAAGTATTTTACCGCAAAGATTATCTTTGGTTTTTACTTTAATTAATGTATAGTTTTCACTGTAGCCCACGGCATAATCTTTTTCGGGAGTTTCAAATAAAACCTCAACTCTTTTTCCGACTTGTGATTTTAGAAAACTTTTTTCGCATTCTTTTGCCGTATCGTTCATTAATTTAGCTCTATGAGTTTTAACGGCATTGTCTAGTTGTCCGTCTAGGTTAAAAGCGAAAGTGCCTTCACGCCTTGAATATGGGAAAATATGAGTCCTTGCAAATCGAACTTTTTTAACAAAATTAAGGCTCTTTGCAAATTCTTCTTCGGTTTCACCCGTAAAGCCGACCATAACATCTGTAGTAATTGAAGCGTTATCAAATGTCTTGTTTATACGCTTTACCAAATCATAATAGAATTCACTGTCATAATGCCTGTTCATGCGTTTTAAGGTTTCGTCACAGCCCGACTGTAACGATAAATGAAACTGCGGACAGAACTTTTGGTTATTTTTAAGCCTTAAAAGCATTTCATCTGTTATATGGTCAGGCTCAAGTGAGCCGAGACGAACTCTTTTAATTTCGTTTACCGATGCTACTACATCAACTGCGTCACATATATTAAAGGTTTCGTCTTTGCCGTAAGCCGAAAGGTTAATTCCGACTAAAACAACTTCACTAAAACCCTTTTTAGCTAAAGTTTCAGCTTCGGCTTTAATTTCAGTTAAACTTCTCGACCTAACTCTGCCACGGGCAAAAGGAATTATACAGTAAGAACAAAATCTATCGCAGCCGTCTTCAATTTTCATATATGCTCTTGTGCGGTCGTAGAAATCTGTTATAAAAGAAGTATTGTATTTTTCTTTGTTTAGATGTTTATCGTAAGAAAAAATCTTGCTTTTTGTTGTTAAGAATTTTTCGGTCAGACTGACAATATGGGAAAAATCTTTATTGCCAAGTATTATATCCGCTTCTGATAATTCTTTTGCTTTTTCCGGGAATGCTTGTACCATACAACCCGTCAGTATAATTACGGCGTCTTTATTATCTTTACGGTATTTTCTTACAAGTTGTCTTGTTTTGCGGTCGCTTTCGGCTGTAACAGTGCAAGAATTTATCACTATCACATCTGCTTTTTTTGTGTTGTCAGACTTATAACCCGCCGACAAAAACAGCTCTCTGATAGCTTGAGACTCATACTGATTAACTTTGCAACCGAGCGTATGAAAAATAACATTCATTGTATCACCGCAAACTAAAAATAATATAGTAATTATATAATATCAGCATCTAATTTGCAAGACTTCTTGACAATGAGTCTTAACGAGTGTAAAATTTACTTAATAATAAATTTTTAGGTGATATTATGTCAAAAATATTTAATTCGATTGATGAACTAATAGGCAATACTCCGCTATTAAGACTAAATAATATTGAAAAAGAAATGCAACTTTCGGGAAAACTTTTTGCAAAACTCGAAATGTTTAATCCTGCCGGTTCTGCTAAAGACCGTGTAGGGCTTAATATGATTAACGATGCTCAAAACAAAGGACTTATAAATAAAGATACAGTTATTATTGAGCCGACTTCGGGCAATACCGGTATCGGTTTATGTGCCGTTTGTGCGGCAAGGGGACTAAAGGTTATTATTGTTATGCCTGATACCATGTCGCTTGAACGCCGTCTTTTAATGAAGGCATACGGTGCAGAACTTGTTTTAACTGACGGAAAACTCGGTATGTCGGGTGCTGTCAGCAAAGCGGAAGATTTACATAAAGAAATAAAAAACAGTATAATTGCAGGACAGTTTACTAACAATGCTAACCCCAAAGCTCATTTTAATACAACCGGTCCCGAAATTTATAATTCATTAGACAGAAAAGTGGATGTTTTCGTTGCAGGTGTCGGTACCGGCGGTACAATAACCGGTGTCGGAGAATATCTTAAATCAAAAAACAAAGATGTCAAAGTTGTGGCTATAGAGCCTAAAAGCAGTGCTTTATTATCAGGTGAACAAGCAGGACCTCACGGTCTTCAAGGTCTTGGCGCTAATTTTATTCCTCAAATTCTCAATACCGGTATTTATGACGAAATAATTAAGGTGTCAGACGAAGACGCCTATAAATTCGGAAAACTTATGGCTCAAAAGGAAGGCATTTTGGTTGGCGTTTCTTCGGGGGCTGCTTTGTACGGTGCGGTTTTACTTGCCGAAAAAAAAGAATATAAAGATAAAAATATCGTTGTCTTGTTGCCTGATACAGGCGAAAGATATCTATCAACGCCTATGTTCGGTGAATAAAAATGGACGAACGCTTTATAAGAAATGAAATGCTACTAGGCAAAGAGTCGACCGGTATTTTAAGAAATAAAAAGGTTGCAATTTTCGGCATCGGCGGTGTCGGTGGCTATGTTGCCGAAAGTATCGCCAGAAGCGGGATAGGTCATATTTTACTTGTTGACAGTGATACAGTTTCTTTATCTAATATTAACCGACAAATATATGCCTTAAATTCAACTGTCGGCAAACTTAAAACCGAAGTGGCAAAGAATAGAATACTTGATATTAACCCTTCTTGCGATGTTAAGATTATTAGTGAATTTTATTGTGAAGATTCCGCATCTTGCTTCGAAATATCGGGATACGATTATATTGTAGATGCTATTGATACTGTGTCTTCTAAGATACTTCTTATCAAATCGGCGCAAAACTTAAATATTCCGATTATTTCTTCTATGGGTGCCGGTAACAAACTTGACCCGTGCGCATTTAAGGTTTTGGATATTTATAAAACTTCGGGCGACCCACTCGCTAAGGCGATAAGAACGATAGCACGAAAAGAAAATATTAAACCATTTAAGGTTGTGTATTCTCCCGAAGTGCCTAAAAATATTGATTGCTTAGACGAAAACGGAAAAAGAATACCCGCATCTAATTCTTTTGTTCCGCCGGTTGTCGGTCTAATAATTGCAAGTGAAGTTATAAAAGATTTGTTAAAATAAAAAACACCCCTAATGATAAGAACTTAGGGGTGTTTTTTATCAACATCTATAATTGTTATTTCACCGTCTGTTACTGTAAAGTGAATATCAAAATTATCAAAAAGCATACTGTATTTTCTGTTGTCGTCTTGGTATGACGGTCTCGGGTCATCACAAAGGCAGTCTATTACCGTTTCTAATTTTTCTTTGCTTATAATATCTAATTTATCAATACCGCCTGTAATTTTAAGTCGGTGGTCTTGATTTTCTCCCGCAAAGGAGTCTAAGGCCTCTGTATGAACATCAGTGTATTTAATATAGGGTTTAATATCGTAAATCGGTGTGCCGTCAAGTAAATCAACACCTGATACAGTTATGTATTCGCCATTTTCGGCAATACTTTCGAGCTTTACAGAAGAAAGTCCCAAATTATTAGGTCTAAACGGTGAACGGGTTGCAAAAACTCCCATTTTCTTGTTACCGCCGAGTCTTGGCGGACGAACTGTAGGGGAAAATTCTTCTTTATGGGCGAGTGAAAAATCAAAAATAAGCCAAATATAAGAAAAATCACTTAGTCCTTTAAGGGCTTCTTTGTTTTTATATTCGGGTTCAAATATTATTTTACCTTTTGCAGATTTAATTCTTCCGCTTTGTCTCGGTATGCCGAATTTTTCTTTGAAATCTGTTTTTATGTATGCTATTGGCTTTATTTTTCTTTCCACGGTTTTTCTCCTTGTTTTTTTATAATATACTATAATTTTTATCTTTTAACAAGTAAATTAGAAATGTTTTTTTAATTTTAGAAGCGCAGCTTTTTCTATTCTTGATACATAACTTCTTGATATTTTAAGTTTTGAGGCGATTTCTCTTTGAGTTAGTTCTTTTTCGCCGTTTAGTCCGTATCTCATATTAATTATTTTTTGTTCTCTTTTTGTTAAAACTTTCGGGAATATAACTTTTAGTCTTTCAATTCTTGTTTTTGTTTCGATTTCTTTTTCTGTATCTTTTTCATCGGCGATTATGTCGATAAGTGTTAGGGTATTACCGTCTTTATCGACATCAATAGCATCGTTTATGTAAACATCTCCTGCACTTTTTTTAATACTTCTGAAATACATAAGTATTTCGTTTTCGATACATCTTGAAGCATAGGTTGCGAGTCGTATATTTTTGTCGGGCTTAAAGCTTGAAACAGCTTTAATAAGCCCTATTGTGCCTATTGAAATTAAGTCGTCTTGGTCAATGCCGACAGTATAATATTTTTTAACAATATGTGCAACAAGTCTTAAATTATGTTCTATGAGTTTATCTCTTGCTTCTTTATCGCCATTTAAGTTTTTTTCTATAAGCTCATTTTCCTTTTTTGCGGACAAGGGAGCCGGAAATGAGCCTTGTTTTGTTACATGTAGTGCTAAAAAGTAAAAGTTTGTAATAATGTTTAATAACAAATTAAAAATCATAAAAACACCTCTTCAATGAATTCTTATGCTGTGATAAAACTTTTTTTGCAAGTCCAAAAACTTTTAAGGGTTGTTTTTTTATAATTTTTAATTATAATTAAATTAAAGTTTTAATATGAAAGGTTTTTTATGAAAAAAATTTCGATTAAAAAGACGGCATTTATATTTGTAATACTTGTAACGGTAATTTTACTTATAATTGCCAAATCGACCGAAAACAAATATGAAATCGGTTATTTCGGAAGCGCTTGGTCTATTCTTCCGCCGCTTCTTTCAATAACACTTGCCCTAGTAACAAAAGAAGTTTATTCCTCTCTCTTTATAGGTATAACGGCAGGTGCGCTTTTGTATACAAATTTCAGTGCCAAAAAAACCGTAATTACTGTTCTTAAAGACGGAATTTTAGAAACTGTTACGCAAAGTGATAAAATGAGTATTCTTATTTTTGTAATAATTTTGGGAATATTTGTTAAGCTTATTAATTGCTCGGGCGGTGCGGCGGCATTCGGCAGGTTTGTAGGCAAACATATAAAAAGCAAAGTCGGTATACAGCTAATGGCGCTCTTTATGGGTACACTGTTTTTTATAGATGATGGCTTTAGCTGTTTTACAACGGGCAGTGTAATGCAACCCGTTTGTGACCGCAATAATATTTCGAGAGCAAAACTTTCATATATTATAGACTCGACAGCTGCACCTATTTGTATAATAGCGCCCGTTTCTTCTTGGGCGGCGGCAATTACCGGTTATGTTCAAGACGGTAAGGGCTTAGAAGTATTTATTAAAGCAATTCCGTTTAACTTCTATGCTTTGCTTTCAATAGTAATGATAATTTCTCTTGCGGTATTTAATCTCGATTTCGGACCTATGAAAAATTATGAAAATAATTTTACTAAGACTAAAAATAATAATGAATTTAATATAAATGAAAATGAAAAAGGGAAGACCGCAGATTTACTTTTTCCTGTAGTAGTTTTAATAGTATTATGTGTTATAGGAATGCTATATACGGGCAAATTCTTTTCCGGTGTCCCGTTTATTAAGGCAATATCCGAATGTGATGCACCGCTCGGGTTTATATACGGCTCAAGTATTGCTTTAATTATTACAATAATCTACTATACAATAAGAAGACTTGTATCTTTCGGTGAAATGATGAACTGTATTCCCGAAGGCTTTAAGTTAATGGTAGCCCCTATGATTATTCTTATATTTGCGTGGGTACTTAAAAATATAACCAATTCTATAGGAATAGGGGAGTTTGTAGGCGGTTTGGTATCCGGCTCTGCTTATGCATTCAAGTCGTTTTTACCTGCCGTAATCTTTCTTATTGCCGCACTTCTTTCGTTCTCAACCGGCACTTCTTGGGGAACATTCGGCTTGTTAATTCCAATTACTTTGGAAGTTTTCCCGCTTTCAAATCCGCTTGGCATAGTTTCGCTTTCGGCTTGTATGGCAGGTGCCGTTTTCGGCGACCATTGTTCACCGATTTCCGATACAACAATAATGTCTTCTGCGGCTGCAGACTGTGACCATGTAGTTCATGTGAAAACCCAACTACCGTATGCAATAACTGTTGCCGGTATTAGTTTTATTGCTTATTTGATATCGGGGATATTGCCTAACGCAATTATTGTATTGCCGATATCGGTTTTACTTTTAATCTTAGCTTTGTTTATTCTAAAAAAGACTGTAAAGTGATATTAAAATAAAAATCCGACTATGCTTATATGCATAAGTCGGATTTATTTTTTTATAAAATTAATCGTTTTTATCAAATGAAGAAGTAATATGCAACTCACCTGTGTTAATATCGAGAGCAGTATCGTTGCCCATTTTTAAGAATAAATCTCCGTCCGTGTCAATTCCTAAGTCGTCATCAAGTGAATTAACTAAATCGTTAGTGTCCAAATCTAAAAAACCGCTCATAAATTTATCTCCTTTGAAATTTTTTGTGCGTAACGCACTGTTTCGAGTGCATCTTTTGAGTATTTGTCGGCGCCGATTTTCTTAGCATAATCTTTTGTAAGAACGGCACCGCCTACAACAATTTTGCATTTTGGCAAGTTTTCTTTAATTAGCTTTATAGTGTCTTCCATAGCGGGGACTGTGGTAGTCATAAGTGCCGAAAGACCTATTAGGTCTGCGTTAATCTCCTTGGCAGTATTAAGTATTTTTTCGGGTGAAACATCTTTTCCAAGGTCTAATACATTAAAACCGTAATTTTCGAGTAATAACTTTACAATGTTTTTGCCTATATCGTGAATATCACCCTTTACGGTTGCCAAAATAATTTTAATCGGGTATGCATTTTTATTATCGTTAGATGTTTTTGCAAGTTTAATTACTTCAAAAGCACTCGAGGCCGCTTCGGCACTCATTAATAGTTGCGGTAAAAATATTTTTTTGCTTTCGAAAAGTTCGCCTACAAAATTAAGCGCCGGAATAATCTCACTGTTGATAATTTCAAGTGAATCGATATTTTTTATTAAATCTTTTGTAAGATTATAAGACGAATCTTTAAGTCCTTTTATAACAGCAGTTTTAAGGTCTAAGGTTTCAGTAATGTTTTCAGATTTTTGAGTTTCAAAATTACCTTCGAAATTTATGTAATTAAGGCAGTTTTTATCTTTTCCTTTTATTAAAAGCCAAGTGTAAAAGCTACGCATAATTTCTTCCGAAAACGGGTTTATTATCGCTGCCGAAAGTCCTTTTTCCAAAGCGGCATTCAAAAATACCGAGTTAATATTCGGTCTGTTTGGAAGTCCGAAGGATACATTTGAAACACCGAGTGATGTTTTGCACTTTAGTTTATTTGTTATAAGTTCAACCGATTTAAGTGTTGTATCGGCGGCAGATGTATCCGCGCTCACTGTAAGTGTAAGCGGGTCAAAAATAATATCTTTTTTATTTATTCCGTACGTATTTGCCGTTTCTAAAATTTTTGTTGCGATATTAAGTCTTTCTTCGGCAGTATTAGGAATACCGTTTTCATCAAGTGTTAAAGCAATGACACTACCGCCGTATTTTTTAATAAGCGGGAATACTTTTTCCATACTTTCAATTTTGCCGTTAACGGAATTAACAAGCGGTTTACCGTTATAAATGCGCATTGTCTTTTCCATTGCAGAGTAATCGGAAGTATCAATTTGTAAAGGTAAATCACAAACTGCCTGTAGTTCTTTTACAATGTACGGTAACATTTCCCGTTCATTTATTTCCGGAGCGCCGACATTTACATCAAGTATATTTGCTCCATGCTCGGCTTGGGAAATACCTTCGTTTAATATGTAATTTATTTCGTTTGATTTAAGCGCTTCTTTAAGTCGCTTTTTACCTGTAGGATTTATCCTTTCACCGATTAAAACAGGGAACTTATCAAATGAAACCGAGTTAATACCCGATGTAACGACTGTATCGTTTTTTGGGGTTATTTCTATAGGTGCAAAATCTTTAATTAAATTGCTAAGCTCTTTTATATGTTCGGGGGTAGTACCGCAACAACCACCGACACAACGCACACCGAGTTTTACATTTTTAATTGTTTTGTGAGCAAATTTCTTTGGCGTTTCGTTAAATACGGTTTTACCGTCAATAACTTCGGGAAGACCCGCATTTGGCTTAAATAATACGGGTACTGAAGAAAACTCAAGATATTTTTGCACAACAGAAGAAAGCATTTCGGGACCGAAAGAACAGTTAACACCGATAACATCGGCACCGAGACTTTCAAGTAATGTAACAGTAGTTTTAGGTGATGCACCGCTTAAAAGTCTATTACCTTCGCTGTACGCATTTGAAACAACTATCGGCAAGTCACAGTTTTCTTTTGCAGCGATTATTGCCGCCTTTGTTTCATAAAGGTCATTCATTGTTTCAATAAAAATTAAGTCGGCACCGTTATTGGCACCGGCTTTAATAACCGGAGCAAAAGCATTGACGGCATCTTCAAATTCAAGGTCGCCGTAGGGCTTTAAGAGCCTACCCAGCGGTCCTATGTCAAGGGCAATGAATTTTTCTTGTGTTGTGTCTGATAACTTTATTGCTTTTTTAACATTTTCTATGGCGCTTGATACGAATTTATCTATTTGAGAAGTTGTATATTTAAGTCCGTTTACACCGAATGTATTTGTAATAACAACATTGCTTCCGGCATCAAAATATGCCCGATGAATTTTTATAAGTTCATCGGGTTTATTTATACTCCAGTTTTCAGTTGGTTCACCGGCAGGTAGCCCTGCTTGTTGTAACAGAGTTCCCGTACCGCCGTCAAAAATAACGATATTTTTGTTTAGAAATTCGAGAAATTTCATATCATCACCGTATATAACATTATGCTTTTTACTTTATACCTACGATTGCGGTAACCGACTTTGTAGGCAGCATTAAAAGATTTTCGTTAAGAGTAATGCCTAACTTTTTTTGGCAGTCAAGTGCCGTAAATATTTCCTTTTGTAAGGATAAAGGCAAATCGCCGTATCCTGCGCTGAATCTCGGACAAATGTTTAACTCCGAGCTTAAAAAGGAACAAAAAGAATCACAAAGCGCTTCTATTCTTTCGGTTGAAATTGCCTGTAGAATAAGAGCTTTTGAAGGGGAAAGGCGAGAGTATTTTGACAATAGTCTATCGGGTGCAACACCTAAAGTTGCGGCAAATAAGACGATTTTTTTACAACCGCTTAGGTTTTTTAATAGGTCTTTTGACTTTACTTTTGAAAAACCTAAATCAATAGTGCCATCTAAAAAATTAATATCAAAAATTTTATAACATATCTTATAGGAAAAATCAGATGTTTCGGTTAGTAATGATTTAATAACATCGTCTAAGGCTTCGTCACAACCGGCATACCGTCTTATTTCTTTTATATTAGGCTCGTTGACTTTTAGTGTTATAACATCTTGAGATTTTATCACAACTGTTTACCTAAAATAGATGAAAGATTATTCATTATTTGACCTGCAACTGCGGGGTTGTTCATAGTGTATACATGAACATGTGTAATACCGTTTGCAAAAAGGTCAATAATTTGGTCTGTGGCATAAGCGATACCGGCTTGTTGCATAGCCGAAGAATCGGAACCGAAACGGTCAACTATAGACCTAAAACGCTGTGGCATAAAAGAACCTGAGAGCTTTATAGCTCTTTCAACCTGATTTGCCTTTACTATCGGCATAATTCCGGGCAAAATAGGTACATTAATATCGGCTTCACGAATTTTATAAAGAAAGTCATAAAACAAGTTGCTATCAAAAAACATTTGAGTAGTTAAAAAGTCGCAACCTGCCATAACTTTTTCTTTTAGATGCATAATATCTTCACGCTGATTTTTGCTTTCGGGGTGTACTTCCGGATAACAAGCACCACCAACAAAAAAGTCACTGTCATAGTTTTTAAGTTCTTCTACAAGCTGTGTTGCATAGTTGTAGTCGAAATTTTTGCGGTCGGAATTTGAAAGCTCTTGCGGAATATCGCCACGAAGTGCCATAACCGATTTAATACCGGCATCGGATATCGCTTTAATTTTTTCCTTTATTGTTTCTTTGCTTGAAGAAACGCAGGTCAAATGCGCAATGTTAGGGACACCGAAATTGTCGCTTAAGGTTTTTGCAATTTCGAGTGTGTAATCACTTGTCCCGCCACCGGCACCGTATGTAACACTAATAAAATCGGGGTGAAGCTTTGCGATAGCTTCGGTTGCCGATTTTACCGTATCAAAATTAGCTTTTACTTTTGGCGGAAAAACCTCAAAAGATAAAGTGAATTTTTTGCTATTAATACACTCTTTAACAGTCATTTTTTCACCTACTTAGTGAATATCCTCAATATTGTACGGAGTAGTTTGATAAACAAAATAATTAAGCCAATTTGCGAACATTAAATGAGCGCAAGAGCGCCATTTAACGATAGGGCTCTTAGTATCATCATCGTTAGGGAAATAATTTTTAGGCACGGAAATAGGAAGACCTGCATTTTTATCTCTTAAATACTCATTGTTAAGAGTTAAGGCATCATATTCCGAATGTCCGCTTATAAATATTTGTTTACCTTCGTCAGTTGATATTGCATAAACACCGGCTTCATCAGACGAAGATAAAATCTTTAAGTCGGGACAGTTTTCAATATCTTCACGGGAAAATGTAGTATGCCTTGAATGAGGTACCCAAAACACATCGTCAAAGCCACGAAAGAGAATTGAGTTTTTATGGTCAACTTTATGCTCAAAAACGCCAAACATTTTTTTGTCCAGCGGACGCTTTTCAATTCCGTAATGATAGTAAAGTCCTGCCTGAGCACCCCAACAAATATGGAAAGTGCTGTGTACATGTGTTTTTGACCACTCCATTATTTCGCAAAGTTCGTTCCAATATTTAACCTCTTCAAACGGTATTTTTTCAACGGGAGCACCCGTAATAATCATACCGTCATAAGTATTGCCTTTTATTTGGTCGAATGTTTTATAAAATTCAGCCAAATGACTTTCTGCTGTGTTTTTTGAACGGTAGGTCTTCATGTGCAAAAGTTCCACTTCAACCTGCAAAGGAGTATTTCCCAAAAGACGCATAAATTGAGTTTCCGATTCAACCTTATTTGGCATAAGATTAACAAGTACTATTTTAAGCGGACGAATGTCCTGCGTAATAGCACGGGTTTCGGTCATAACAAATATATTCTCGTTTGTTATCGTCTTATAAGCAGGAAGACTGTTTGGAATTTTGATAGGCATAAGTTAAACTTGCTCCTTTTATAATTGGTTTAGAGCTGATTTGATATCGTCTATAAGGTCATCGGCACTTTCAAGTCCGCAAGATAAACGGATAAGGTCGGGGGAAACACCGGCAGCCTCAAGTTCTTGGTCGTTCATCTGACGGTGAGTTGCACTTGCCGGATGCAAACAACAGGTTCTTGCATCAGCAACATGAGTTTCGATAGCTGCAATTTTAAGCATTTTCATAAACTTTTCGGCAGCTTTTCTTCCGCCTTTAACGCCAAAACTTACAACACCGCAAGAGCCGTTAGGTAAGTATTTTTGTGCAAGGTCATAATGTTTATCGTTCTTGAGTCCGCAGTATTTTACCCAAGAAATTCTGTCGTCACTTTCCAAAAACTCCGCAACCTTTTGTGCTGTCTTACAGTGACGCTCCATTCTTACGTGTAAGCTTTCAAGACCTAAGTTAAGTAAATAAGCACTTTGCGGCGACTGAACAGAGCCAAAGTCACGCATTAACTGTGCAGTGGCTTTTGTAATAAATGCACCGCCGTTGCCAAAACGTTCGGCATAAATAACTCCGTGATAACTGTCGTCAGGTGTGCAAAGACCGGGATACTTGTCGGCATGAGCCATCCAGTCAAAATTGCCCGAATCAACAATGCAACCGCCGACAGCAGAACCGTGACCGTCCATGTATTTTGTGGTCGAATGAGTTACGATATCTGCACCCCACTTAAAAGGTCTGCAATTAACTGGTGTTGCAAATGTGTTGTCAACAATAAGCGGAACGCCGTGTGAATGCGCAGCGTTTGCAAACTTTTCGATATCAAGAACAGTAAGAGCGGGATTTGCGATTGTTTCACCGAAAACAGCTTTTGTATTCGGACGGAACGCAGCATCTAACTCTTCTTCACTACAGTCAGGCGAAAGGAAAGTAAATTCTATTCCCATTCTTTTCATTGTAACTGCAAAAAGATTGTATGTTCCGCCATAAATTGCAGAACTTGATATTATATGGTCGCCACACTGTGCAATATTAAATACCGAGTAAAAGTTTGCGGCTTGTCCCGAAGAGGTAAGCATTGCGGCAGTGCCGCCTTCAAGCTCACAAATTTTTGCGGCAACTGTATCACAAGTAGGGTTTTGAAGTCTGCTGTAAAAATATCCGCTTTCTTCAAGGTCAAAAAGCTTTGCCATAGCTTCACTTGTATCATATTTGAAAGTTGTACTTTGAATTATCGGAATTTCACGGGGCTCACCGTTTTTAGGAGTGTAACCGCCCTGTACGCATTTAGTTTCAATTCTCATATAATTACCTCCATTTTATTTAGAAATTATACCACAATTTAGTATATACTGCAACTTAATTTTCCAAATTTATCAAGTATTTTAACTGGTTTTATTTTAATTATTTGATTTACCAACAAAATAGTAGTATAATAACCAAAAATCAGTAAAATTTATAAGCACGATTTTTTTGGAGGTTTATATGGAAAACTTTAAAAAAAGGGTCGAAAAATATGCGGAAAATTTTTCAAAATTGATTAAAGCAGATACTACTACCGTACCGCCCGATTCGAGGGATATTGAGCGTTTTTATGAGTTTTACCGACTGCTTGGTGATGTATTTCCCAATATCATTAAGAAGTGTGAATATGAAGATTTTGACGGCAGTTTTCTTCTTAAATGGAAAGGAAATAATAATGTAAAAAAACCTGCAATGTTTTTGTACCATCACGATGTTGTTCCTGCTGATTCTTCAAAATGGACGCATTCACCATTTGGCGGCGAAATAACTGACGGAAAGTTATGGGGACGGGGAACACTTGATACAAAATGCGGTTTGTGGGGTGTTTTACAAGCGGCAGACGAACTTGCAAAAGACGGTTTTACTCCTGACCGTGACATTTATTTTGCGTCTACAAGGAATGAAGAAAGTTCAGGAATCGGCGCTCATTCAATTTCAGATACATTAAATGAGCGCGGAATTACTCTTGATATGATTTTTGATGAGGGCGGTTTTATTTTACCTGATTCGATAGGTTGTACAAACGGTGTGTTTGCTATGGTTGCCGTCGGCGAAAAGATACCTACTACAATAAAATTTATTGCAAAAGGCAAGGGCGGACATGCATCAATGCCCGAAAAAAATTCTCCGCTTGTTCGTATTTCAAAATTAATTCTCGATATTGAAAAGAATGACCCGTTTCCACCGTATATTTCAGAAACTTCCGCTAAGATGCTTAAGTGTTTTGCACCATTTATGAATAAGCATAAGTTTATATTTTCGCATCCTAAATTTTTTGCACCTTTTGCAAAAAGAATACTTCCAAAGCTTTCTCCTGTAGCCGGTATATATATAAAAACTACACTTGCATTTACTATGTCGGGAGCTTCCGTATCACCAAACGTCCTCCCGAGTGAAGCATGGGTAACCGGTAATATGCGTTCTGTACCGCATCAGCCACCGGAAGAATGTATAAAGATTCTAGAAAAAATTTGCAAAAAATATGATGTTAAAATGGAATATAAACTTTCCGATCGTGTCAGCAAAGTAACCGATTATAAAGACGAAGCGTTTAACCTTATGAAAGATGCTATTCTCAGTTCTTATGACACCGTTGACGATGTTGTGCCGTATACTGCAAACGCCGCTACCGATTCGGGAATTTGCGCTAAATACTGTAACCAATGCATAAGAATTAATCCATTTTTGATTTCAAAAGCACAAAGAAGCAGTATTCATGCTGTTGATGAAAATATAGATATTAAGACGCTAGTTCCTGCCGTTGACTGTTTTAGATACATAATCGAAAGACTATAATAAAAAAAGCGACAATCAAAAGCTAATTGCTTTGACTGTCGCTTTAATTTTTTTTGAAATTATTTGAATACAAGAAGTTTTGTTTGATTAACGGGTTTACCGTCAAAATCGACAACAAGTGCTTTTTCACGGGTACCTTGCGGCATCATTATAACGCTGTCAAGAGAGATGCCTTTATCTTTAAGTTTTTTACTTATAAAGTTTTCAAAATCTTTTTGGTCAAGTTTTGACTCGGTTTCAATGCGCAATAACAGTTTGCCGTTTGAGTCTTCGCCGTGGAAATAACGAAGGAAAACATTATTTTTTTCTTCGTAATCTTCTATATATTCTGTGATTTCACTTGCATATAACGTTTTACCGCCTAAGTTTATGCTGTCATACGATTTGCAGATAAACTCTAAACGGTATAATCCGTCATCACCCTTGCAAACTGTTACAATATCGTGGATATTGTAACGGTAAAAGCCGGAATATGATGTAATAACAAGTTCATAATACGTGTCGGGATTTGTTTCGGTAATTGTAACGGGTTCATCTTTGCCGAGCTCTAAAAACTCAAAGAAATAGCCAAAGAGTGCGGGAATACCCTTAGGTGAGAAGGGTTCAGTCGGAATGTCAAATTTACCTTCGGTTGCGCCGTAACCCCAATGAATAAACTTTGTAGTTTCAGGAAAAATATACGCATATTCTTTTGCATAGCGTCCGACACTACTCGAAAGCCAACAGTTAACAAGTCCGAAATCAGGCCAAAAGTCTGAAACATCAAGGCGACCTTTTTCGTTATAAATTTTGCGAAGTTTATTTGCACGTTCACCGTCAGCTTTCCAATAACTGAGCAGTTTTTGTTTAGCACTGTCGGGAATGTTAGATGTAAGTGTTCCGTTTTCAATATCATTAAAGAACTTTTCTGCATTTTCATTAAGCTTTTTAAGTAAATTGTAAAAATGAACAACATTGTTGCAAACAAGTGCCACAACATTTTTATCTCCAAGTCCGAAAAGCATTGTAAGATAGTCAAGGTCGTCAAGTTCAATATCTTTTATTTGTAAAAGTTCAACGGGAACTGCGAGTCTGGCTCTTGCAGAAGCATCAGCCCTTGCAACCGCCTGACCTGATGCTGAAGTAATAGTTTGGTTACCGGAAGAAATTAAAGAACTATTTGTAATTGTAAATTTTTTATTTCCCATAACTGATTGAGCAGGAAACATACGGGAACTTTCAGCAACTCTTAAATTTACAACTATTCTTTTTACAAGGTCGCCGATTTCACTTTCGGGAACAAGCTTTGACTTACCCGTGGTACCGGTAGTACCGCCGAATTCAAAAAAATTTCCGGGGAATAAAACATCACTTTTTCCGTTGCTTATTTCGTCAATATATTCGGCAAAATCAGAGTATTCGTTTACTTTAACATTTTTCTTAAAGTCGTCAACGGTTTTAATTTTATCAAAATTATGTTTTTTACCGTACTCGGTATTTTTTGCCGATTCTATAATATCCATTAAAACTGCAGTTTGTTCTGCCTTTGCATCTTCTGCCATTTCACGAAGAATAACAGGATAGTCTTTTGCCTCTGCTTTTTCAAGTTCTTTAATCGTAATTACTCTTGACATCATCTTACTCCTTTAGTTTTTGCCGTCATTATCGATAAAGTTGAAGAAAAATTTTTCTTTGAACGGGGTATCGATAATACGTACGGGTTTTATTTGGTTTTCGCTGACGCCTTTTGTCAGCATTACATCTCGGTAAAGCGCATAAGTTTCTTGTTCAACGAAATTTATCGACATCGGAGAGAGTATACCGTCATTAACTTTAGCACCGTAAGACGGGTTTGCAGCGCACATCGCATCATCGGTTATATCACGGAACTTCGCATGGTTTTCCTTTGGTTGCGGCTTGTCAGGTTCAATAAACAATACATAGCGTCCGGGAGTTTTTTCGGTATCGGCAAAAACACTGTAATCTCGTACATTTACACCTGTTTTTGCCGAAAAATTATCAATAACATTAAGGACACATGCCTCGTTTGTTTTTTCACCGGCAATACTTAACATTTGGTTTTTACGGCAGTAGAAACAAAGTTTTGGTGATTCGCCCTCGTATCCTACGATACTTACAATATCGCCTATACGGTATCTGTAAAAGCCTGAAAGGTTAGTAACAATTATCTCATATTCTTTGCCGACTTCAAGCTCATTAAGATTTTTTGTTTTTGTCATTATCTCTTCTTCGGGGTCGTCTGCAATATCCATCGGTAAAAATTCGTAAAAGCCACCTTGCGGAATGAGTGTATAATCCATACTCTCAACCTCAGTAACAACAGCAAACATAGCTTCCGAAGCAGCATAATTGCAGAAAGTCATGGGAATATTGCCTGTGTATTGACGGAGCTTGTCGGTATAAATTTTAAAACCGCCCGAGCCTATTGCATTTATGTATTCCATATTAGGCCAAATTCTCGGAACAAAAGGTGTATCGAAACCTTTTTTGAATTCATTTCGTAAAAATTCGGCACGTTTTGGGTCGGGTTTTAGTTCGGACTGTAGCTTTTGACGAACATCGTCAGGTATATCGTATTCTTTTGACAGTTCACCTTTTTCAATCTCATCACACAAGGTTACCCAGTTGAGTTCGATAAAGTGAAGTAAATCAAAAACAGCTGTGGTAAACGGAGCTGCGATAGTTGTTATATTAGGCTCTTTCAAGGCGTAAAAAGATTTTAGATACTTAAAATTCATTTTACCTTCAGGGAAAAGAAGTTGAGGGGGAGAAGCAACCTTTGTCAGCATAAAGTCTTTAACATGTTCGTACATTTTACCGCTTATTGAACCACGTGAAGTACCGTCATCAACAGTACTTTGAGTAACAGTTGCGGTCAAAAGTCGCTTACCGTCTTTCATTTGGCGGCCTTCGTTCTTTTTTACATAATCGTCAATCAAAGCGGTTGCAACATTCGAAGTATAGTCGCCGTAAAGACGCAATGTGTGAATTGAAACAGGAATGTTTTTAGGAACACCAATGCTTCCCGAAGTCGTGGCGTAGTGTACAATAGGGTAAACGGTTAGTATGTTTTTTTCGCCTTTTGTCATGCGCAAAATTTGTTCTGCATAAGTGTCATAAGTAGAAAACGGAATATTCTTTTTGTAATCTTCTACAGAATTTATTTCGCTGAAATTATGTTCACGGCCGAATTCCGTGTTTTCGTTGTCCTTAATAATTTTCATAAGAAGATTCTTGCTGAACTCACTTGCGTGTGCACAGTTTTCTTTAAGAACTCTTAATGCTTCACGGCCTTTGTCGGCAGCAGTCTTATTTGTGCTTTCCATAACATATTCCTTTCAAAAAACTATTATTATAATTAAGCGGTCTATCACTTTATTTTATCACATTATACAAAAATTTCAATATACATTATCAAAAAAAGATGCCCGACAAAACCTAAAAGTTTTGTCGGGCTTGGTACTAACGGTATTTTTCGTCAATAAGCGCCAACAATTTTTTCATTGTTTCTTTTGTCGGAGAGTTAATGCCGTCAAGTAAAAACGGGATACCGAGTTCTTCATATTTTTCTTTGCATAAGTTACGAAAGGGAAGAAGCTCTATTTTTTGAACGCATTTGAACTTTCGGGCGGTTTCATTAAGTGAGCGAACGGAAGCTTCACTGTCATTCTTTTCAGGAATGATTACACGGCGAAGCCAAGTTGGTATATTACGGCGGTCAAGCTCTGAAAGAAAAGCTTCGGTATCAGAAAGATGAGCACGGGTATTTGCAAAATATTCGGCTTCGGTTGAATATTTGTGGTCGAGCAGAACAAGGTCAGTCACATCGAGTAGTTTTTGTACGCCGTCATTCATAACACAACCGGAAGTATCAAGTGCTGTATGTATTCCGTTTGCTTTAAGTTTAGAAAAGAGTTCGGTAACAAACCCTGACTGTATAAGCGGCTCACCGCCTGAAACGGTCACACCGCCGTTCTTACCGAAGTATGGAATAAAACGAAGAATGCGTCTTAATAGTTCGTCCGAGTCGGTTTCTTCACCGCCTGAAATATCCCATGTATCAGGGTTATGGCAACAGATACAACGAAGCGGACAACCCTGCATAAAAACAACACAACGTACACCCGGACCGTCAACGGTACCGAGACTCTGCAAAGAATGAATACGCCCTTCCATCAGATAGCAGAATGGAACGTACGCATGATAACCTCACGCTGTTGTTCCTTTGAGAGTTTACAGAAGTTAACCGCATAGCCGGAAACCCGTATTGTGAGATTAGGGTACTTTTCGGGATTTTCGTATGCGTCAAGCAGTGTTTCTCTGTTCATAACGTTGACATTGATGTGGTGTGCGTCATTAAGAAAATAGCCGTCAAGAATGGTAACCAAATTTTCTATTCTATCACTGTCAGTTTTGCCGAGAGCATCGGGTATGATGGAAAAGGTGTTGGAGATGCCGTCAGACGCAGAGGAGTAGGGTAGTTTTGAAACCGAATTGAGCGATGCGACAGCACCGTTTTCTTCACGGCCGTGCATCGGATTGGCACCGGGTGCATACGGCTCACCCTTCTTTCTGCCGTCAGGTGAAGACCCCGTCTTTTTACCGTAGACAACATTTGAGGTGATAGTCAGTGCCGAAAGGGTGTGTTGCGCATTGCGGTATGTCGGTGTTTTCTTAAGCTCGTTATGAACACGGACAAGCATATTTACGGCAATTTCATCGGCACGGTCGTCATCATTACCGTATTTCGGGAAATTTCCTTCAGTAATAAAGTCTACAATTATGCCGTTTTCGTCACGAATTGGCTTAACCTTTGCGTACTTTATTGCGGAAAGTGAGTCTGTGACAACCGAAAGACCTGCCACACCGAATGCCATGAGCCGTTCGACTTTGGTATCGTGAAGCGCCATTTGTGTCTTTTCGTAAGCATACTTATCGTGCATATAGTGAATACAGTTCATTGTATTGACGTAAAGTTTGCAAAGCCATTCAAGATAGAAATTAAACCGTTGTGTGACCTTCTTATAATCAAGAATCTCGTCATCTAACGGGTCCATCTGCGGTCCGATATGTGTACCGAAAACATTGTCAACACCGCCGTTGATTGCAATAAGCAACAGCTTTACAAGGTTGGTACGTGCGCCGAAAAACTGCATCTGCTTACCTACCTTCATTGCAGAAACACAACAGGCAATAGCATAATCGTCACCGTATCTGGGGCGCATAAGGTCGTCATTTTCATATTGAATTGCATTGGTGTCGCACGAAACCTTTGCACAATATTTTTTGAATTTATCGGGGAGTGCATGACTCCAAAGAACCGTAAGGTTAGGCTCAGGCGCAGGGCCTAAATTATAAAGAGTATTAAGTATACGGAAAGAGGACTTTGTAACAAGCGTTTTGTGATTTAGACTCATTCCGCCGATGGCTTCGGTAATCCACATCGGGTCGCCGCCGAACAGCTCATTATATTCGGGTGTACGAAGATGACGCGCACAACGAAGTTTAAGGACTAAATCGTCAATAAGTTCCTGCGCTTCTTCTTCTGTAAGCAGTCCTGCCTTCATATCACGCTCTATATAAATATCGAAGAAGGTAGAAGTTCTGCCGAATGACATTGCAGCGCCGTTTTGCTCCTTGTTTGCGGCAAGGTAGCCGAAGTATGTCCACTGAATTGCTTCATGGGCATTTGACGCAGGTTTTGATATATCAAAACCGTACATTGACGCCATTTCTTTAAGTTTTTCCAAGAAATTTATTTGCTGATAAAGCTCTTCAAGCAGTCGGATGTTTTCAACATCCATGCTTTTGGTGCCCATTTTTGTTTTATCCTTCTTCTTTTCTTCAATAAGGAAGTCGATACCATATAAAGCGATGCGTCTGTAGTCGCCGATAATGCGGCCTCTGCCGTAGGCATCGGGAAGTCCTGTTAAAAGTGCACAGTGACGTGCCGCTTTCATTTCATCGGTATATACACGGAACACACCGTCATTATGGGTTGTACGATAGGTAAAATACTCTTCGATTTCTTCTCCGAGTTTGTAGCCGTATGCTTCACAGGCAGAACGTGCCATACGGATACCGCCGAAGGGATTTACACCCCGTTTAAGCGGCGCATCGGTCTGTAGTCCGACAATTATATCGGAGTCGGTAAGATAGCCCGGCTTATAGTTGCAAAGGGAAGAAACCGTGGTGGTATCTATAGAAAGTACACCGCCCTTTTTTTGCTCTTCTTTTTTTAATCTTTCAAATTCTTCGAGAGCCTTTTTTGTGCGTTCGGTCGGTCCGTTAAGAAAAGACTCGTCACCGTAATAGGGTGTATAGTTTTTGTCGATAAAGTCACGAACATTGATTTTTTCCTGCCATTCGCCATCGGTAAAACCGTTCCACTGTTCAAAAATCATATTGTTTTCCTTCCTTTGTTTTGCTTTCGTAAACACAAATAAAAAAGGGCACCTCCGAATAAATCAGAGCTGCCCAGACGGTCGGCATAAAAATCTCGAACGATACATTGTGTTAATTCACATTCCGTCAGCACCGAACGAGTTTTAATTGTTACAATTATTATACACCTTTTTTATATTTTGTCAAGGAACTAATAAACTTTTATGTATCTACTTTATTTTTTTACGGTTATCGGCTATAATATACGAAAACAATCAATTTGAAACGGTGGCTAAACGAAAAATGAAAGCGAAGTATTATGACCCGTTATTCTATATTTCTTCGGAAAAAATGCCTTTTACTATCCGTATTGATGTCGGGCTTAAGGAAGGTATATCGGAAAAATCACTGAAATATGCTGTCGGTAAGGCTATGAAGCGTTACCCCTATTTTGCCATTAGTATCGTTGAAAGGGACGGCGAGTATCTTACAGAGCCTAACGATAAGCCTGTAGTTGTCTATAAAGGACCTGCTGTTTATCCTCTTGGAAGCGAAAAAGTGAACAACCATTTGGTGGCGCTGTCATATTTTGAAAAAACAATCAGTTTTTACATATCACATGTAATCACCGATGGCGGCGGTTTCGTTCCTTTTATCAAAACTTTGCTATACTATTATCTTAATGACCGTTATGAGATTACACTTGATTTTGACGGCATTAATCTTTCTGACGACAATTTGTTTGATGACGAGCTTATTAATCCTTATCCTGAGGAAAAAATGAAATCTACAGAGCCTTTTTTCAAAAAGGAATTGCCTGATTTTTTCCGTCTGCGTGACGGTGGGTATGTTTCGGACCGTAATGCCACTGTTTATCGCTTAAAATTAAACGAAAAAGAAGTAATGAAGTTCAATTACGATAATGATTCAAGTCCTTGCTCATTAATATCTGTTTTAATGACTAAAGCCATTTGGAATGTTCATTCGGAAGAAACCAAAGATGTTATAAGTGCAGTGTCGTTCAATTTAAGACCGGGCTTAGGCAACAAACATAGTTATAGAATGCTTTGTAATGCAATTTTACTCGATTATCCTAATAAAATGAGAGATATGAACGTTACAAATATGTGCACCTTATCACGTGGAATGACAATGCTTCAAAGTCAACCGGAAAATGTGATTTATCTTGCAGCTCAACAGAAAAAAAGAGTAGAAAAATTACTTGCCGTTCCCGACATTCAAGAGAAAAAACGGCTCGGCGGAGAAATGGCGTTAAAAGATTCGACTGAAAATACATTCTCCGTAAGCTATGTAGGGAGAATAAGCTTTGGAAGTATTGAACCTTATATTGATTATATGTACAATCTTACTGACGGCTCCACCTACGAGACGCTCTTTATTGAAGTAGCTGCAATAAACGGAACATTCCATGTTTGCTTTATTCAGGGTTTTTCGTCTGATATTTATTATAAAAGTTTTTTGGAACAACTTAAACTTTGCGGTCTTTCTTATGAGGAGGACAAAGTTACAAAACTAAATACCCCCAAAATGGTATTGCCGGAAGAAAAAATTAGTAAAAGGTTCATATAAACAAAAAATATATTCTGTTATTCGTGCCGAAGACAAGAAAAGAGTATGCCGAGCGTGTGATGGCAAGGCACAAAGAAAAAAGCGGAGCAGGGTTAACCTGCTCCGTACATAGGACGATATACTACAAATCAGCCTTTATGATTTGCTTTTGAGAAAGGGCAACGCTTACCGAGACATTGGTTGTTCTTTGCGGAAAATTCGCAAACGATCTCCGGTTTTTCCATTTCTACGCCGAAATGCTCTTTCACAAAGTCAATGGCGGAAAGAATGGAAAGATAGGAGTCACGCTTGCAGCAACGGGGACCGCCAATCGAGCCGATAGCATCAAGTGATTTTGCGGTCATACGGTTAGAAAGGCCGAACGGTTCGCCTGCAAGCGGTGTTGAGCCGGAAATAATCGAGATAAACATTCCCGTACTGATGCCTGCACCGCAGGCACCCCAGAAGCCACAGGCACCGCCGGGAACGCTCTGACCTCTGTTTTTCATTTCAATCAATGCTTTCTCAAGGCCAATATTGCCACCTGCATTCTTGTATGCCGTAAGAAGTGCCGCCCCGACCATAATGTGGTGTTCGGGTCCGTGCATATGGCAGAACGGTAAATTCATCATTTTGTTGAGAATTTCTATGGGATTTTTTGAAGTTTCCGCAAGGCACACACCAAAAATATTGTCAATACCTTTGGTGTGGCACTCGTTGCAGACATAATGCCCGCTTATGCATCTTGTCTTGCTGAGTTCTTTTTTATGACAGATCGCGCACTCCATCAGGATATCTTCATTCAGATATTCGAGCGGAGCTTTGCAGATGAGGCATTCCTCTTTCATTAAATCACATCCTTTGTTCTATGTAATTATATCACAAAACGCAAATCAAATGGAGAAAAGCGGATGTTTTACTTGTGCTCTTCCGCGATAATGCTTTCCAACACATCGACTGAGCTTGCGACCATTTGCGGGCAAAACTCCGAAAACAGGTGGTTTTCACGGGCATAAGCGATGCC
>JAZUIE010000022.1:0-4697 GCA_045642125.1 Acutalibacteraceae bacterium
GAAGTTAAATCTAAAGAAAAAGATAAGACTGTATCAACTCCACTTGTAACAGTTACCGATTTACAAAAAATGAAAAGAAATGAAAACGCATTAAAGAGAGTTTCTTTATATGAAGAAAAATACGGTATAAGGTATGCTAAAACTTCGGGCAAACTTTATAAAGCACTTGCCGTAATAAATCTTATTGCCGTTACTTACCTATTTTTAACAAACGCAGCATTTATAATAGGCGAAGTTTTAATGCGGATAAATAAATTTAACGATTACAATGTAAATAACGAAACACTTATAATACTTTCTCTTTTAACGGCAATAGAAATAGCGGCAGCTATATTCCAGTTTATAAAATTTAAGTTAGCGGCAAGTATTGTTTCTGTTTTGCCTATACCGTATTTCCTTATTTTGTTTTACAAGTTAAGCGAAGGATACGAATCGGGCGCATTCGGTATAAACTCTGTGTTTTATATAAGACATTTGCCCGAGCTTGTCATTATTTTTACAGCGTCCGTTTTTATGCTTTTTATCGCCTTAAGACAGGAAATAAGGGTAAGAAAAACATACAACAGTATTATAAAAAATATGTATGATAAGTTTAACAAGGATACCGATTCGTTTACGGACGAAGACTGGGAAAA
Source organism: Acutalibacteraceae bacterium (assembly GCA_045642125.1). Lineage (GTDB taxonomy): Bacteria > Bacillota > Clostridia > Oscillospirales > Acutalibacteraceae > UBA737. Next base: position 636 of record JAZUIE010000022.1, read on the forward strand.
CTACATAGATAATTACGGCAAAAACTGATTAAAATTAATAAGGCTTAAGGTAGTTACCTTAAGCCTTTATTTTTATTCTATCCACTCGATTTTTTTGGGACTGCTGTCAAACTTTTCGGCAGCCTTTTTAAGTGACTCATAATCGGTCGCATACATCGGGTCAACATCGTTATATGTAATACAGCGGTTGTCTAAATTTTTGCTTTGATAAAAGGTGTTGCCCTTTACCTTAACACCCGGATGCGGACCCTCGTGGAAAAAGTTTTTATATTTATCGTTCCAATACCAGAACACAAGATTTGTAGCAGCGCAATCAAAGATATTATTCTTAAATGTAAGACTCATAGTATAAGGATAGTAATTTCTTTGTCCACCTCTTATTGCCGAAGCTTCCCATTTGTCGGGGCGCTGTTCGTAAGACCAGCCGTAACCCGAATAGCGGAATATATTGTCCTTAATAACAACATCTTTTATAACCGAAATTATATCTTTGCAAGGGTCGGTTGTAAAGAACTCAAAAGCATAATGGCAATACTCAACAAGATTTTCGGCGAACAAAACATTGTCGTATGCCGAACTTTTTTTGGCAGAGCCCCAGCTTTGAAAGGTAAGACCGGCATCATAAACCTCGTAAACATAGTTCCTTTTTACAACGGTGTCCTTAGTGCCTATCGGGAACTCAATGCCGTTTCCGAAACGCACATGGTCAAACTGCATTGAACCGCCTATGAAGCCTATTTCACAGTTGGTAACGGTACAGCCCTCTGTCTGATGCTCGGCATTTATACCGTGAGCGCCGACATATTTAATGCAGACATTATCCACAGTAGCGCCGGAGTGCATTGTGAACATATTTCCGCGAGGACTGATTTCAATATCGTAAAAATCGTCTTCTAAATTTCCTTTGTCATAATAAAGATAAAGAACTTCTGTTTCGGGCTCGTAAAAAAAGTCAAAATTTTCTTTTAAGTCTTTTTTCTCCCATTTTTTAACGCCTAAAGCGTCCGTTTCGTTAAAAACTATATTACCGATATTTCCGCCCGGTACATGTACACTGAAAAGATTATTCTTTTCTTTCTTAAAGGAGCCTTTCTCGGCGAAGTTTTTAACAGAGCCGTAAAATTTAGGCTTTTCGCCCTTACCGTATGAGCCGAAGGTTACACCTTCGGGTACGGGTATTTCTTTGGCATTTGTTCTCCAAAGACCGCCTCTTTCAAAGAGCACGGCATCGCCGGGCTCTAAGTCACTCGGTATTGCCGATATCGGCATATCCCGATTTATGTAGTAAACATTGCCGGTTAAACTGTAAATGTCGGCAGTGTTTTTTGCTTTTTGTATTTTTGATTTCAGTTTTTCGGCTTCGCTTTGCGCTCCGCCCTTAAGGTCTTTTGCTAACATGAGAAACTCCTTTATAATTTTGAAACGCCCGAATCTTTTGCCGCTTTTGCTACTGCTTTTGCGACAGTGGGAGCGATTCGCTTGTCAAATGCTTTAGGTAAGATATAATCTTCACTTAGCTCTGAGTCACCGACAAGTGAGCTTAACGCATAAACCGCCGCCATTTTCATTTCTTCGTTTATTTCAGTTGCTCTTGCATCGAGCGCACCACGGAAAATTCCTGGGAACGCCAACACATTGTTTATTTGGTTCTTAAAATCGGACCTGCCGGTACCTACGATTCTTGCACCGGCATTTATTGCCTTATCGGGCATTATTTCAGGAGTGGGGTTTGCCATTGCAAAGACTATTGCATCGCTGTTCATTGAGGCTATCATTTCTTCGGTTACGATATTAGGAGCCGAAACGCCTATAAACACATCGGCGCCCTTTATTACATCTTTAAGGCTTCCCTTTATGTTGTCGGGATTAGTTTTCTCTGCGAGTGCTTTATGGGCTTCACATAAAGAATTATCGCCTTTATATAAAGCGCCGTTTTTATCGCACATAATAAGATTTTTAAGACCTAAATTAAGCAAAAGTCCGCCTATTGCACTTCCTGCGGCACCGGCACCGTTTATAACACACTTTATATCACTTAGCTTTTTGTTAACTATTTTAAGGGCGTTAATCATAGCGGCTCCGACACAAATTGCAGTGCCGTGTTGGTCGTCATGGAAAACGGGAATATCGCATTTTTCTTTAAGCTTCTTTTCAATTTCAAAGCAACGGGGTGCGGCAATGTCTTCAAGATTTATTCCGCCGAACGAACCCGAAATGTTATAAACAGTATTTACTATCTCGTCAACATCATTTGAGTTTATGCATATAGGGAATGCGTCAACATCGGCAAATTCCTTAAACAAAACGCACTTGCCTTCCATAACCGGCATACCGGCTAACGGGCCTATGTTACCGAGTCCCAAGACAGCCGAGCCGTCAGTAACAACGGCGATAAGGTTAGACCGTCTTGTCAGCTTATAGGAAAGTTCGGGGTCTTTTTCTATTTCGAGACAAGGCTGGGCAACACCGGGGGTGTATGCAAGAGATAAGTCTTCAGAAGACTTAATGGGTACCTTTGAAATGACCTCGATTTTTCCGTTCCATTCGTAATGCTTTTTAAGCGATTCTTCTTTAATATCCATTTTTTTCACCTATTAGGTTCATATATTACAACAAACCCATTTTATCAAACCTAAATATGTATGTCAACATCATATAAAGATAAAAGGCAAAAATAAAAAGCCTATTGTTGACGGCACTCCGAAAAATACGGCGCCTAATACCGAATAAATGTTAACCGGTATGAAAACACCGGTAAATTTTGCGGTTAAATCGACTGCCGCAAGGCTTAATATCCCAAAAAGGGAATTAAGAAACAGCAGTTTTATTGTCTTTTCTCTCCGTGCCGCACAAAAAAATATAACTATTGCCGAAATGCACAAAATAACAAGAAAAACTATTTTGAGAATTTTCATATTTTCACCTTGTCCTTTAAGAGTATATTAAATACTATGAAAAACAAGGCATATATATTATTAAATAAGCATATCCGATATTTTTCCGAGCGTTTCCATATCGAGAGCTTCGCCCCTTATGTTTTCGTCAAGGTCTAAACTCGAAAGAATGCTTTTAAGTTTTTGTTTGTCAATATTAAGCGTATTTGACACCGTGTTTACAAAAGTTTTCCGCCGTTGAGCAAAAGCCGATTTAACGAGCGAAAAAAACATTTTTTCGTCACTTACCTTAATTGGCGGTTCTTTTCTTATTTTAAGCTTGATAACCGCCGAATCAACATTAGGACTCGGCAAAAAGCAGGTTCTTTTTACATCGAATAGTTCTATAGCTTCGGAAAAATAATTAACCGCAACCGTAACGGCTCCTGCAAGTCTTGAGCCTACCTTTGCACAAATTCTGTCGGCGGCCTCTTTTTGCACCATAACCGTTATGGAGTCTATCGGTAATTTTTGTTCGAGCAGTCCCATAATAATCGGTGATGTTATGTAATAGGGTAAATTAGCGCAAATGCTTACACTTTTTATACCCGTAAATTCTTCTTTTATTATCTTTTCTATATCTAGCTTCATACAGTCACCGAAAATAACCTTAACATTATTAAGGCCTTGAAGGGTGGTCGCCAAAACGGGTTTTAACCGTTCGTCAAGCTCTATCGCAACAACTTTTTTTGCGGTCTTAGAAAGCTCTTTTGTTAGGACTCCGATGCCGGGGCCTATCTCTATTACTCCGCTTTCGCTTGTCGCACTGTAACCTGCCATTTTAGGGCAAACGGTACTGTCAATAAGGAAGTTCTGCCCCAGTGACTTTTTGAAATAAAAGCCGTTTTCGGCAAGTATTTTTTTAACTTGTGTTTGGTCGGCTAAATTCATATTTCCTCCAAAAAAATTAAGTTAGTTATATTATAGGATATTTATAACTTTCTTTCAAGAAAATTTTAGTTGTTAAAGGTATAAATTTATGTTATAATAACCTCAAACCGGTGGCGGTGGTACGCCACCGAAATGCCGCAGGCATTTGAAAACTGTCGTTTTCGTTTGAGAACATTGAAACATTAAACCTGCCGTGTTGCGACACGGCAACGGTTAACACCGCTTACAAAGGCTTCGC
>JAZUIE010000023.1:0-16834 GCA_045642125.1 Acutalibacteraceae bacterium
GCCGCTTGCCGTGTATAGCACGGCAGGTTTAGTCATTCAATAGACACAATCAAAACCGCAGGTTTTATAATGCCAACGGCATTTTGTTGGTGTTTTTAACACCAATAGATTGTGGATATTATATCATAAACCCAAAGCCAATAGATTGTGGATATTATATCACGAAATCACTGAAGTTTCAAGACGATTCATATAATGACAATCAACACGGTATAAAACTTTATGAAAGTCTTTTTTTTAAGAGAAAACTGTGGTATACTAACTTATATAAAAAATGACTTTTTTCGTCCAAAGCACATTTTATACATATTTAACTTGATTTATTGGTTAAAAAGAGAGGAGGGCAGATGCCAATGGATAAATTTGAAATCGTTTCCTCGTTTAAGCCGACCGGCGACCAGCCGCAGGCAATTGAAAAGCTTGTCGATGGTGTAAATAAAGGTTTCAAAGAGCAGGTATTACTCGGTGTTACCGGTTCGGGTAAAACCTTTACGATGGCTAATATTATAAACCGTGTTAACCGTCCTACATTAGTACTTGCCCATAATAAAACATTGGCAGCCCAGCTTTGCTCAGAGTTTAAGGAGTTTTTCCCTAACAATGCGGTCGAATATTTTGTCTCCTACTATGACTATTATCAGCCTGAGGCATATATACCGGGTACCGATACTTATATCGAAAAAGATTCAGCAATAAATGACGAAATAGACAAGCTTCGGCATAGTGCAACATGTGCACTGTCTGAAAGGCGTGATGTAATTATCGTTGCATCTGTTTCTTGTATCTATTCTCTCGGCAGTCCTATCGATTACCGAAATATGGTTATTTCTCTTAGAACGGGTATGGAAAAAAGCCGAGAAGAGCTTATAAATAAATTAGTTGACCTACAGTATGAACGCAATGACATTAACTTTACAAGAAACAAGTTTCGTGTTCGTGGCGATATTGTTGACATTTATCCTGCTTATTCTTATGAAAATGCTTTAAGAATTGAATTTTTCGGCGATGAAATTGAAAGAATATCCGAAATAAATACCCTAACCGGCGAAGTTAAACAGTTTCTTAATCACACTGCCATATATCCGGCATCGCATTATATAGTTCCTGCCGATAAATTAGAAGATGCCCTTAAAGAATTAAAAGACGAAATGGAAGAAAGGGTAGCTTATTTTAATGAGAACGGTAAGCTTATAGAAGCGCAACGAATAAGACAGCGAACCGAGTACGATATAGAAATGTTAAGAGAACTCGGCACTTGTAAAGGTGTAGAAAACTATTCGAGAGTTTTATCGAGAAGAAAGCCCGGAAGTGTTCCGTCAACATTACTTGACTATTTTCCCGATGATTTTCTGTTGTTTGTAGACGAGTCACATGTTACATTACCGCAGGTGCGAGGAATGTTCGGCGGTGATAGGGGAAGAAAAGAAAATCTTGTTGATTACGGTTTTCGTTTGCCCTCTGCATTTGATAACAGACCGCTTAATTTTAATGAGTTTTACAGTCATATAAATCAAGCGATTTTCGTTTCGGCAACACCCGGTGATTTCGAAAAAGAACACGCTTCTAATATTGCCGAACAAGTTATAAGACCCACAGGTTTATTAGACCCACTTGTTATTGTAAAGCCGTCAGAAGGTCAGATTGACGATTTAATTTCCGAAATCAATAAACGCACCGAGAAAAAAGAAAGAGTACTTGTAACTACTCTTACGAAAAAAATGGCTGAAGACCTAACGGACTACCTCGAAAACTTAAATATTAAGGTCAGGTATATGCATTATGATATTGATACTATCGAGCGAATGGAAATAATAAGAGATTTAAGGCTCGGTGTTTTCGATGTTCTTGTCGGTATCAACCTGTTAAGAGAAGGACTTGACATTCCCGAAGTGTCACTTGTTGCGATACTCGATGCCGATAAGGAAGGTTTTTTACGAAGTGAGACTTCACTTATTCAAACCATAGGTCGTGCCGCCAGAAATGCCGATGGTACTGTTATTATGTATGCTGATAATGTTACGCCGTCAATGGAAAGAGCGATAAAAGAAACAGAAAGGCGCAGAAAAATTCAGCAAAAGTATAATGAAGAAAACGGTATAATTCCGAAGACAATTATAAAAGATGTCAGAGAGATTATTGAAATAGGCTCAAAACCGGAAAAAGATAAGCCGGACAGTAAACTTTCGAGAGCCAAAAGGGAAGAGCTTATAAAACGGCTTACACTCGAAATGAAACAGGCAGCAAAGATACTTGAATTTGAACATGCAGCAGCTTTAAGGGATAGAATAAACAAACTCAGAAGCAAAAAATAAAGCCTTAAAATTTATTAACAGTAATGTGTTATTGATTTTTGGTAAAATCTGTGATATTATTAATAAAAATACAAGTAAATGGTGATATTATGCAAAAAAATCTCAGAAAACTATTGTCAATTTTTATTGACTATGTTTTAGCTTGTTTGGCAGTATTTGTGACTTTATTTGCCAACCAAAAATTAAATTTGATTTTCGGACTTGAAAAATCTAATTTATTTGTTATTGTTTGCGGCTTTGTTGTATTTCCGGTTCTCTTTACCGGAATTTCATACGCATTCAGATCTTATAGTATTATCTGGGAATTTGCCAATATTACTTCTTATATTAGGTTATTTATTAGCTCTGTAGTAGCTTCGGGCGGACTTTATGTTGCTTACAGTTCGGTTATTTTGGGACCGAAAACACCTTTTACTGTTCCATCGTGTCTTATAATTGCATTTTTATGCTTTATTTTTGTATTTCTTAAAAGGTATATCACCCGTATTTCCGAAAAAAAGAAAAAAGATATTGAAGACAGTGAGCTTTTAGGTAATGTTTTGGTAATCGGCGCCGGTTCGGCAGGTAACCTAATTATCGGCGATATCAGAAAAAACATTAAAAACAAGAAACTTAAAATTGTAGGCATTCTCGATGATGACGATAAAAAGCAAGGACTTTTACTTTCCGGCGTAAAGGTTATCGGAAAAACTACCGATGTTATTTCCGTGGCTGAAAAGCATGATGTTAATTTAATTATTTTTGCTATACCGTCTTGCAGTTCTGCTAAAAAAGCAAGTATATTAAATCTTTGTCAAAAAACCAATTGCAAGGTAAAGATTATTCCTTCATATTATCAACTTGCAGGTGGTTCGTCTTTAACTGCATCTTCGCTCAGAACTGTACAAATTGAAGACCTTTTGGGAAGAGACCCTATCGACATCAATGTCGAAACGGTGTTAAGTTATGTTGAAGACAAGGTTGTTTTGGTAACCGGCGGTGGCGGTTCAATAGGTAGTGAACTTTGCCGTCAAATAGCAACTCATAAGCCTAAAAGACTGATTATTTTTGATATATACGAAAATAACGCATACGATATACAAAATGAACTGTTGAAAAACTTCCCGAATTTAAGTTTGACTGTTTTGATAGGTTCTGTGCGTGACGAAAAACGCTTGGCTCAAATATTTGATAAATATAGACCTAATCTTGTTTATCATGCAGCGGCTCATAAGCATGTTCCTCTTATGGAAAACAGCCCTAATGAGTCAATTAAGAATAATGTATTCGGCACTTATAATACTGCAAAATGTGCTGATAAATACGGTGTTGAGCGCTTTATACTTATTTCGACTGATAAAGCCGTTAACCCGACAAACATTATGGGCGCAAGTAAGAGAATTTGCGAAATGGTAATTCAAAACTTCAATAAACATTCAAAAACCGAATTTGTTGCTGTCAGATTCGGCAATGTTTTGGGAAGCAACGGCAGTGTTATTCCGCTATTTAAGAAGCAGATTGAAGCGGGTGGACCTGTTACTGTTACCGACCCCAATATAATTAGGTACTTTATGACGATACCCGAAGCTGTTTCACTTGTTTTACAAGCAGGTGCTTGTGCTAAGGGCGGAGAAATATTTGTACTCGATATGGGTGAGCCGGTTAAAATTGTCAATCTTGCCGAAAATCTTATTTCGTTGTCCGGATATAAGCCGTATGTCGATATCAAGATTGAGTTTACCGGTCTTCGTCCGGGCGAAAAGGTTTATGAGGAAAAATTACTTGCAGAAGAGGGCTTACAAAGAACCGATAACCGTCTTATACATATCGGTAAGCCTATTGAATATGACGAAGAAGAGTTTTTGGCGACTTTGTCTGAACTTAAAAAGTCAATGGTTAATGACGATTCCGACATAAGGGCTCTTGTAAAGAAAATCGTTCCGACATTTAATTATTCTAAATAAAATAAAGGTTGCTTTACTAAAAGTAAGGCAACCTTTTTACTTTTTATTTTGTTAATTTTTCGATAACTGTTTGATAAATTTCAGTAGAATTATCAAGGAACCGTTCCTTAATCGAACTTGCTTGACCTTCATCGGCTAATAGTAATTTAATACTCATTAAAGGAATATCTCCGTCAAGAACGGTTGATATTAAATACGGAAAATTGTTTTCTCTTATAACCTCAAAGCTTGTTTGCTTTGCATTCTTAAATTTAGATAATAATTTAAGAGTTATTGCAAACGCACGGTCTTTAACTGTATACGAAAGTGAACTATTAAGCGTTTGTGCAACTTCGGTACCTTTTTCGGTTATTGTGTAAGTATCGTCTTTTTTATCGACCATAATTATATGTCCGCTTTTTGTCAGCGAAACAACAGCGTCACTTACTTCAAAACCGTTAGCCAGACCTTGAAAATGCAATTCGTTAACAAGCATGGTAATAGGAACCGGCTCTTTTACGGCATTTAGTATATAGCAAACAAGAATTTTAATTTCGGCGGTATTATAAAGTCCGCCGAGTCTTACACCTGCCGATGAAGCATCGTTTTCCAAAGCATAACCCACCTTTGATTTTTTCTAATAATTATTATATCAGTTTTTTTATGATATTCAAGTAAAATGTTTATAAAGCGGTTTAGGTTAAAAAATTGTAACTGTTAAATATAGAGAAAATGTATTATAATTACTATAACTGTAACGGAGGTGACATAATGGATAATAATTCATTTTTCTTTGATGAAAATGATTCTAATGAACCGTCTACACTTGACTTAAACAGTTTTTCAACCGAGAAAACAGATGCTGCCATAAAAAAAGCAAAACGCCAAAAGAATATGTCCAAAGACAAAGTTCTTAAAATCGTTTTGACGGCTGTTTTAGTCGGAATAATTGTAGTAAGTATTGTTGTCGGCTCTTTTATTGTCTATGCTTTCACTGCGGTTGACGGTACAATGCAGGAAAATCTGAATGACCTAAAACTCAATTTCACAACTACGATTTATGTTAAAGATACTAAAAATCAAGATAAATGGGTAGAGTATCAAAGACTACACGGGACGTTCAACCGAATATGGGTACCTTATGACCCAGAACTTGCTAAGGATAACGACAAAGATTATGACGGCATTCCGCAAAATATGGTTAATGCTTTTGTCGCTATTGAAGATAAGCGTTTCTATTCTCATGACGGTGTTGACTGGAAGAGAACTTTTTCGGCATTTGCCAATTTGTTTTTGCATTTTTATTCTTCTAATCAAGGTGGTTCCACCATTACTCAGCAGCTTGTAAAAAATCTTACAAATGACGATGAGCAAAAGGCGAGTCGTAAGATTAGAGAAATAATGCGTGCAAGATATCTTGAAAGCCATTATGCGAAAGACACAATAGTAGAATGTTATCTTAACACTATCGCAATGGGACACGGTATTTACGGTGTCGGTGTTGCATCAAACTATTATTTCGGAAAGTCACCTAATGAGTTATCTCTTGCCGAATGTGCTACACTTGCAGCAATAACAAAGAGTCCTTCCTATTTTGCACCCGATGAAAATCCGGAAAACAACAAAATAAGAAGAGAAGCTGTGTTAAGCGAAATGCTTGACCAGGGATATATAACCGAAAAGCAGTATAATAAAGCCTTAAAAGAAAAAATAAAGCTTGTATGTTCAAAGGATACACTTAACGAGTCGGAAGTAAACAATTATTATGTTGACGCTCTTATTAGACAAGTTACAAAAGACCTAGCAGAAAAATATAACTATGACGAAAATCATGCCGCTTCTAATTTTTATAGTGGCGGATATAAGATTTATTCGACACTTAACCCCGATTTTCAAAAAACAACCGATAATGTATTTTCAAATTCAGATGCTTACGGACTGAAAGGCAGAGACGGAAACACCCTTCAAGGCTCTTTTACGATGATGGACTATGAAGGCCATGTTTTGGCACTTGCCGGTGGTATCGGTAAAAAAACATCTAATCTCGGCATAACCGGTTTTAACCGTGCAACTGATGCTATTAGACAACCGGGCTCGACTATGAAGCCTATAGCCGCTTATGCACCTGCTATTGAAAATAATCTTATTAACTATTCGTCTATCGTAAATGATACTGCTGTAAATTACGGCAAGTGGAAACCGAATAACTGGTATAACGGATATTTGGGAAATATAACGGTACAATATGCGCTTGAGCGCTCAGTTAATACAATTCCCGTATATTTAGTTGACAAATTAAAAGCGCAAACATCTTTTGATTTCCTTACAACTAAACTCGGAATAACGACACTTAACAGCGAAGATATTAACCTTTCACCGCTCGGCATGGGCGGTACAAACGGCGGTATTACCACTATGGAATCTGCCGCAGCTTATGCAACCTTTGGAAATGGCGGACTTTATTATAAACCTACAATGTATACTAAAGTTTGCGACCAACATGATAAGGTTGTACTTGAATACAATTCCGAGCCCATAATTGCAATGAGCGAAGACACATCAACTGTAATGAACAGACTTTTAAGAAATGTTGTTTACGGTTCACAAGGTACCGGTAAGGGCGCCGCTTCATTTATTCCAAATATGAAAATTTATGCTAAAACCGGTACTTCTAACGATTCTAATGACCTTTGGTTTGTCGGCGGCTCACCTTATTATGTTGCTTCATGTTGGTGCGGTTACGACCAACAGCAAATGATATCTCAAAGCTCAATAGCACTTAAAATGTGGGGAGCTGTTATGTCAAATGTTCATAACGGACTTGAAGCAAAAGAGTTTGCCACAAGCGAATATGCTTCGGAGTATTACTATTGTACTTCAACGGGACTTTTGGCAACTGAGAGTTGTCCTAATAAGGCGATAGGCTGGTATAGGAAGAGTAATATCCCCAAGGTCTGCGGAACACATGCGGGTGCCGCACTCCAACAACCGAAAGAAAACTCCGAGAATAGCGACTCAAGTAATCAAAACTAATTTTAGCAACCCCCTTAATGTATGAATATAGTACATTAGGGGGAGTTTGCTTGAATTTAAGAAGAAATGTTATACCTATATTAACAGCGTGGCTTATATTGTTGGTTTTTGTTTTCGCTTTTCTTATCTGGGCTTCTGTCAAAACAAGACCGATTATAATAAGTGCCGCTAAGGCGAATGTAAAAAACTCGTTTGTTCATGCGGTTGACAAGGCAGTTATTAATGTCATTGATAAAGAGAATATTACATACGATACCATATCGAGAATAACTAAAGACGACTCTAATGAAATAAAAGATATTGAAATAGATGTTAATGCTGTTAATAAAATTAAAAGTTTATTATCTAATGAAATTTACAGTTCTACCAAAGGCTCCGACTTTTCCGCAGTATCAGTTCCGTTAGGCACATTATTCTTAAACGATTATCTTTCGGGTTACGGGCCGAATCTTAAATTCAAAGTGAAGGTTGCAACAAGTTTTCTTACTGATTTTGAAAGTAAATTTTGCGAAGCCGGAATAAATCAAACGCTTCATCAAATAATTATTAAAATTACGATGCATACCGATATACTGTTATTAGGAAAAAATGACGGTTTTGATTATACTACAACAGCTATCTTAGCTCAAACAGTTATAGTCGGCGAAGTTCCTAATTCATTTACAAATGTTTCCGAATATCCAAATAAAACAACGGCAGATAAAATTTTTAACTACAGTAATGTAAAATAGGAGAAAATTATGGATTTCAAAACCGCAAAGGCAAGACATAAAGAACTTGTTAAAACAATTAAATATCATAATGAACTCTATTACAATATGGACGCACCCGAACTCAATGACTTTGAGTACGATGCTCTTACAAGAGAACTAAAAGCCATAGAAAAAGAATTTCCTGAGCTTATTACTCCCGATTCGCCGACACAAAAGGTCGGCGGTATGGCGCAAAGCTTATTTTCGCCTGTCAGTCATAGTGTAAGAATGGAAAGTCTTCAAGATGTATTCAGTATTGAAGAAGTTGAAGAGTTTTTATCAAAAATCAAACTTAAGAATACCTCGTTATCCGTTGAGCCTAAAATTGACGGTTTGTCGGTTTCACTCGAATATAAAAACGGCTCATTTTTGCGTGGCTCAACCCGTGGTGACGGTGATGTAGGTGAAGATATTACCGTAAATTTAATGCAAATAAATTCTATACCCAAAGAAATAGATTTTAATGGCGACTTAGAGGTCAGAGGCGAGGTCTATATGCCTAAAAAGAGCTTTTATGACCTTGTTAAGCGTCAAGAACTTATGGGCGAAACTCCCGCCAAGAACCCAAGAAACGCCGCTGCGGGTTCTTTAAGACAAAAAAATGCGGCTATCACAAAATCGAGAAATCTCGATATTTTTATTTTTAATATTCAGCAGTGTGATAAAGAATTTTCTTCTCATATTGAGTCGCTCGATTTTCTTAAAAATTTAGGCTTTAATGTTTTGCCGTCATATAAAAAATGTAATACCGTAAAAGATACTGTAACTGAGATAAAAAGAATAGGCGAGAGCCGTGGCGACTTATCTTATGATATTGACGGTGCCGTTGTTAAGGTTGATAACTTAGAGTACAGAACTGTATTGGGAAGCACCTCGAAGTTTCCCAAATGGGCTGTTGCTTATAAATATCCGCCCGAAGAAAAGGATACTGTTTTAAGAGAGATAGAAGTTAAAGTCGGCAGGACCGGCGCACTTACACCGACTGCCGTTTTTGACCCTGTGTTTTTGGCAGGAACTACCGTTTCAAGAGCAGTACTCCATAACGAAGATTTTATTTCTTCCAAAAATATTGCAATAGGTGACACAATAACCGTAAGAAAAGCAGGGGAGATTATACCCGAAGTTTTAGGTGTTAAGGAACATTCGGGTAACGAGTCTTTCAAAATGCCCGTAACTTGTCCTTCTTGCGGCTCTCCCGTTTCTCGTGAAGACGGCGAAGCGGTTATTAGGTGCACGAATGCCGACTGTCCTGCGCAGCTTTTAAGGCATCTTATCCATTTTACCTCAAGAGATGCAATGGATATAGAAGGGTTAGGGCCGTCAGTTCTTGAACAACTGCTTGACGGCGGTTTGATTTCAAACATCGTATCACTTTATAAAATTGATTATTCAAAGGTACTTTTGCTCGATAGAACGGGTGAAAAGTCTGTAAATAATTTAATGACGGCACTCGATAAATCGAAAGAAAACGACTTATATAAGCTTATTTTTGCTTTTGGTATAAGACATATAGGTCTTAAGGCTGCAAAATTGATGTCAGACCATTTTAAGACAATGGAAAACATACTTGAGGCCTCTGTGGAAGATTATCTTAAAATTGACGGCTTTGGCGAAATAATGGCAAAATCGGCTTTTGATTTTTTTAACTTATCGGATACTGAAACTATGATAAAAGAGTTAAAGGAATTAGGGCTCAATATGGAGTCTAAGTCTGTAATTAAAGACGAAAGATTTGCCGGTAATACATTTGTGCTTACCGGTACACTTCCGACATACCAAAGAAGCGAAGCGACAAAGATTATAGAATCTTTCGGCGGTAAAACTGCTTCTTCGGTTTCCAAAAACACAACCTATGTTTTAGCAGGGGAGGACGCAGGAAGTAAACTTACAAAAGCTCAAAGTTTGGGTATTAAAATTATTGACGAAAATGAATTTAATAAAATGATAAAATAATTAATTTTTTTGCTATAATTTTATTGACAAAAATTCATTTTATGTTATAATACTCTTTGCCGACTTTTTAAGTCGGCGATTTGGACCAATAGCTCAGTTGGTTAGAGCAACCGGCTCATAACCGGTTGGTCCGGGGTTCGAGTCCCTGTTGGTCCACCAGTCGAGTGGCTCGGCACCCAATTCGAGAATACAGTCTGTGCAAACATAAGGTTTTGTGCTAGACCGTAAGTTAAGATTTGAGTGCCTGAGTTCCACCATTTTAAGACGACACTTAACAGTGCCGTCATTTTTTTATAACTAATACTTTTTTTGTTAAAAGTTTAACAAAGATTTAACTCATTTTTATTATTTTTGAAAAAATATTGTTAAAATATTAACAAACCTATTGACATTATAATATTATGTACGTATAATGGTTTCATTAATTAAATTCTATGGAGGAATTATTATGTCAAGAGTTTACAATTTCAGTGCCGGTCCTTCAATGTTGCCGGAAGAGGTTCTTAAAACCGCAGCAAAAGAGATGCTCGAATACGGTACATCGGGTCAGTCCGTTATGGAAATGTCCCACCGTTCAAAAGAGTATCAAGCAATTATTGACGAGGCTATAGCTGATTTAAGAGATATTATGAATATCCCTGATAATTATGAAGTAATGTTCTTACAGGGCGGCGGTTCAACTCAGTTTGCAATGGTTCCGTTCAACCTTATGAATAAGAACCATAAAGCCGATTATATTGTTACAGGTCAGTGGGCAAACAAGGCTTATAAAGAGGCTGCCCGTTACGGTGAGGCAAGAGCGGTAGCTTCCAGTGCCGATAAAACCTATTCTTACATTCCGAAGACCAAAAGAGAAGATTTCGATAAAGATGCCGATTATGTTTATATTTGCATGAACAATACAATTTACGGTACTACTTATCATGAGCTTCCCGATACAGGTGATATTCCGCTCGTTGCCGATATTTCGAGCTGCATTTTGTCTGAGCCTATTGATGTATCTAAGTTTGGACTTTTGTTTGCCGGTGCTCAAAAGAACGTTGCTCCCGCAGGTCTTACTATTGTAATTGTTCGTAAAGACTTACTCGGTAATGCTATGGATATTACTCCTACCATGCTTAACTATCAAACTCATGCCGACAATGGCTCAATGTTCAATACACCGCCTTGCTACTGCATTTACATCGCAGGTCTTGTATTTAAGTGGATTAAATCAATAGGCGGACTTGAGGCTATGAAAGAGATGAACTATAAGAAGGCTAATCTCCTTTACAACTTCCTTGATAACAGCAAGATGTTTAAGGGAACTGTTGTACCGGAAGACCGTTCGATTATGAATGTTCCTTTCGTAACCGGTAATGACGAACTTGATGCAAAATTTGTTGCTGCCGCTAAGGAAGCAGGTTTTGTTAACATTAAGGGTCACCGTACTGTTGGCGGTATGCGTGCTTCCATTTACAACGCTATGCCGTATGAGGGCGTTGAAAAGTTAGTTGAGTTTATGAAGAAATTTGAAGAGGAAAATGCATAATGTATAATATTAAAACCTATAACAAAATATCTAAAGTCGGACTTGAGGTATTTAACGACAATTATGTAATTGCCGATGATGTGGAAAATGCCGATGCCGCAATAGTTCGTTCGGCATCTTTGCATGAAACTGAATTTCCGGCAACATTAAAGGCAATTGCACGAGCAGGTGCGGGTACAAATAACATTCCTATTGAGCGTTGCAGTGAAAACGGCATAGTAGTATTTAATACTCCCGGTGCTAATGCAAATGCTGTTAAAGAACTTGTATTAACAGGTCTTCTTATTTCATCTCGCCGTGTAATTCCCGCAATCGAATGGGCAAAAACATTAAAAGGTCAAGGCGCCGAAGTAGGCAAACTTGTCGAGAAAGGCAAGAGCGCTTTTGTAGGCCCTGAACTTAAGGGCAAAAAACTCGGTGTAATCGGTCTTGGCGCAATTGGTGTTATGGTTGCAAATGCCGCTAATTCACTCGGTATGACCGTTTATGGATACGACCCGTTTTTGTCAATAAATTCCGCTTGGAATTTAACTCATAATGCAATTCATATCTATGATGTTAAAGAAATTTTTGAAACTTGTGATTATATCACAGTTCATGTTCCTTTTAATGACGATACAAAGGGTCTTATCAATGCCGACTCTTTAGCGCTCATGAAAGACGGTGTACGCATTCTTAATTTCTCCCGTGGCGGTCTTGTTAACAGCGCAGATATGATTGAAGCTTTAAGCAACGGTAAGGTTGCCGCTTATGTTACCGATTTTCCGGACGATGATTTACTTTGTGTTGACGGAGTTATCGCAATTCCGCATCTCGGTGCTTCTACTCCCGAGTCGGAAGATAACTGTGCGCAAATGGCGGCTAAAGAGATTATCGATTATATCGAAAACGGTAACATTACAAATTCGGTTAATTTACCTGCAATTTCGATGCCGAGAAGCGGAAAATTCCGTGTTTGCGTTATTCATAAGAATATTCCCAATGTTCTTAACGCAATTACCGCTATTGTTTCGGAAAACGGTGTTAATATCGAAAATATGCTTAATAAGTCACGCAATGATTTCGCATATACGATGCTCGATATTTCCGATAATAATGACGGTGCGTTAGCAGATAAAATT
The DNA here is from genome assembly GCA_045642125.1 of Acutalibacteraceae bacterium. Lineage (GTDB taxonomy): Bacteria > Bacillota > Clostridia > Oscillospirales > Acutalibacteraceae > UBA737. Next base: position 12,625 of record JAZUIE010000023.1, read on the forward strand.
GCTCAAATTGACGGCGTTGTTAAAGTTCGTGTAATTTAATTTTATTAATATAAATATGCGGATAGTTGCTTTGTTAGTAAAGGTTTGACTATCCGCATATTTTTTTGAAAAAATGTTAATTTTTTCTTGACTTTAGTATATGCTATTGATATAATATATAAGCTGTCTTGATCCATTAGCTCAGCCGGTAGAGCACTTGACTTTTAATCAAGGTGTCCGGGGTTCGATTCCCCGATGGGTCACCAAATAAAAATTCCGCTAAAACCTTTAACTTATGAGGGTTTCGGCGGTTTTTTTATATATTATTTCGGATTTTCAGCTTAAATATCCTCGTCAAGCATTTTTTCAAACAACTCCAAATCGTATCCGGCATAACTGTTTTCAGTATTATTAAGTTTTTCTTTTGCATTTTCCGCCCATTTTATAATTGCCAAATAATGATTTTTGTATTTATACCCTTTAAGCTCTATACCTTCGCTTAAATTTTCGATTTTTGCGGTGTAGTCATAAGGGTATTTTTCTTTTAACATTTTAATATCGTTATCTGAAAGCAAAACATTTTTATATTTTCCGTATTTGTGTTTTGTTTCTTTTTTCGTTTCCGGCTCGTCCGGAACGGATAATAAACTATCCTTATCTATACTAACCTTATCTATACTAACCTGTGTATCCGTTTTGGATACATTTTGAATACACCCGTTTTTATCCTGCAAAACATATATGTTGTTTTCTTCTGTAAGACTGTTAAATTCATTAATATAAATCGTTTTTTTATATCTGTCTTTTTGTATATAATTGTTAAGTTTCCAATGCCTTATTGCAATTACGCCTGTGTCAAAGCGAATAATGTAATTGTTTTGTATCAGCTCTGAGAATGCTGTATTTTTAATACCGCACTGCCGCATAATTGTTTTCGGCGAACCTACAAAACCGTCATCGTCCGCATAAATGCCGAACATAAAATAAAGATACTGCGCATTTAGCGACATATCCAAAAAATTATCCGATATAAGAACCGATTTTGAAAACATTCGTCTTTCTGCCATTATATTTCCTCGCTTTTAATATTTCTAAAAGCATTGTAAAGAATATATTTGCGACATTCACCGACATATACTTAAGTTTAAACTGTAACTATTAAATTTTACAGCCCACACTTAAAAAAATGTGGGCTGTTATCTTAATCGAAGTATCCTTTGTATTCTATTTTTATTTTGCTGTTTGGAAAAAGATAGGCATATAAATCGACAAAATAATCGTCAGTCATACTTGCAATATAATCGACAACAATTTGATTGCTTTCTTCGTTTTCGTAGGGTGTATCTCTCTTATAATGCGCTTTATTTATGTAATCTATATGATGGGTGTATATAACCGAAGATTTATTTTTGTTGTTAAGGTCTAAAAGCAATTTTTCATACATTTCATGCATCATATTTCTTATGTTGTTATTTAACATATTTTTTACATTGTCATTTTCATAAATCAGCGAATAGTTGTCCGATTTTGCCTTTGTCAGTGCGTTAAAATGTTCAGTGTCCATTTTAATGAACGGTTTACCGTAACTGTTTTCAATAATATTAACCATAAGGTTGTTTATTATTTCGGCGTTTATAGTTCCGATAGCACCGTTCTCGAATGAAATATCGTCAATTAGTCTTGCTCTTTGGGCGTCTTGGCGGTCTTTACCTAAATATGCAATAATATCGGAAATTCGGACAACACAGCCCTCAAGAGTTGAGGGAACAAGTTTTTTGATGTTTTGTTTGTCAACATAGCAATTTTCGATTATTTTATCGTATTCAGTAAAGTTATTAAGTGCTTTTGGTGTGTACTCCGATAATTCAAATTCGCCGTCATGCGATGCGATACCGTTTAATGTTTGAAGACTGATATTATAAGGGAAAATCTTGTCGAGCACCCGTACCGAGTGAATATTATGTGAAAAATGTCTTTTTGTATGGCGGAAATATATTTCGTCTAAATATTTTTCTCCTGCATGGCCGAACGGAGTATGACCGATATCGTGTCCTAATGCAATAGCTTCAATAAGTTCAAGATTCAGACCGAGTGCACGGCCTAAAGTTCTTGCTGTTCTTGATACGAGCTGAACATGAAGTCCGCGCCTCGAAATATCGTCATTCTTATAAAAAGAAAAAACCTGTGTTTTGTCGGAATATCTATTGTAAAACGGACAGTTGAGAATTTTATCTATATCTCTTATGAAAGGGGAGCGTATAGCACTCGCTTTATCAATATTATTGTTGCGCCTTATAACATCAGCATCGTTAAAGGCATACGGACTTGTATTTTTAAGCAAAACTTTTTCGGAAATTTCTTTTGATAAGTTTTCGTAGTTAGGCATCATATTCACCTCAAATCAAATTTTAACACATTATTTTATTAATTGCAATTTTGATTTATACAGCATTTCACAATAATAGTATCACTTTTATATTGAAAATCAATGATGCCGCCGCTTTGCGGCTAATGATGTTTCTCCGCTTCGCTATGAAATGATGTTGCTTCATTTCATTCCGCAATGATGCGATGTTTGCCACCCATGCCCGCAGGCACATCATGTGCGAAGCACACATCATTACCGTAGGTAACATCATTTGCCGAAGGCAAACATCATTCAAAAAACGCACTTTGTCTTGGTAGACAAAAGTGCGTTCTTTGTTGGCAGGGGCAGAAGGGATCGAACCCTCGGCACTCGGTTTTGGAGACCGATGCTCTACCAGCTGAGCTATACCCCTAAATTTGTTTGCCGAATTATTATATAACATTGCCTTTATATTGTCAAGTAAAATTGTTATTAAAAACAGCCATATTTTAGTAATTTTGTTAATAGATGTATATATTTATATATATTACTAAATATTTTATAAAAAATATTAAAAAAACCCTTTTCAAATACAATATTTTGTGTTATACTACATTGGTATAGTTGTGTAATTTGATGTATTTTGTCTAAATTCCGGCTAACGTAATATTTTTAGGAGGATTATGTCTATGAAGAAGAAAATCAGCAAACTTCCCTTTAAGGGCACTCCCGAACAGGAAGCGCAACTTAAAGCAGTTATTGATGAGTACAAAAGTGATAAGAGCTGCCTTATGGTCGTAATGCAAAAAGCACAAGACATTTATGGCTATCTTCCTTTTGAAGTTCAAAACATGATTGCAGAAGGCATGGAAGTACCGCTTGAGAAGGTTTACGGTGTTGCAACATTTTATGCACAGTTTTCACTTTCTCCCAAAGGCAAGTACAACATTTCTGTATGTTTAGGTACTGCTTGTTATGTAAAGGGTTCAGGTCCCATATTTGACAAGTTAAGCGAAAAGTTAGGTATCGGTTCTGACGAATGCACACCTGACGGCAAATTTTCTTTAACAGCTTGTCGTTGTATCGGTGCTTGTGGCTTGGCTCCCGTACTTACTGTTAACGATGAAACCTACGGTCGTGTTACCGTTGATGACATTGACGATATTCTTGCAAAATATGCCGACTGATTAATAAGCGCTTAAATACATATTGTTTTTTCACTTGTTGATTACAGTTAAATCTTACGAAAGGGAGATAAATATATGAAAACATTAGCTGAATTACAGGCAATTAAAGACAAGGTTAAGGATACTATAGTTCTTCCCGAAGATTCAGGAAAAATTCGTGTTGTTGTAGGTCTCGCAACTTGTGGAATTGCCGCAGGTGCTACACCTGTTTATGAAGCCATGGTTGAAGGCGTAAAAGCCGAAGGCCTTTCCGATAAAGTAACCGTTTCTCAGACCGGTTGTGTCGGTATTTGTCAGTTTGAACCGGTTGTTGAAGTTTACGAAGCCGGTAAGGAGAGAGTCACTTATGTTAAGATGACTGCTGACAAGGCAAAAGAAGTTATTGAAAATCATCTTAAGGGCGGCAAGGTTATTGAAGAATACACTATTGCTGCATCCAAGATTTAAGTTGGAGGTTAAATTATGAATACTGCACAATCATTGGTTGATACTGCGTTTTACAAAGCACAAAATCGTGTTGTTCTTCGTAATTGCGGCATTATTGTCCCTGAAAACATTGACGAATACATCGCAATGGACGGTTATGCAGCACTCGGTAAAGTTTTAACCGAAATGAAACCGGAAGATGTTATTCAATGCATTACCGATTCCGGTTTGCGTGGCCGTGGCGGCGGCGGGTTCCCGCCCGGTAGAAAGT
>JAZUIE010000024.1:0-20067 GCA_045642125.1 Acutalibacteraceae bacterium
ATATATTTTGTCAAGAATACTTTGCGATTTTTATGGTGTTTTTTTGTGAAAATTTTGAGTTTTGTTAACACTTTTTAAGTATCAATAATAATTATTAAAAATCACTTGATTTCTCAATTTTTTATGGTATAATAAGTATCGACCCTATGGAGATGTCGCCTAGTCCGGTCGAGGGCGCACGATTGGAAATCGTGTAGGACGTTAAAGCGTCCTCGAGAGTTCGAATCTCTCCATCTCCGCCATAAAGAACCTATCACGAAAGTGGTAGGTTTTTTATTTTTAATTTAATCAGTGTAAAAAATAACTCCCTCCCAAAATTGCGGGAGGGAGTTTTATTATTATTTTTTGAACAATTTTTCAAAACGGTTAAGCTTTGCTTCCTTTTTATAGTCTTCAAGATAAGAAATATAGTCGTATTCGGGTTCGTAACCTAAATCACGCTTAGCATCTTCAATATCCATTACAAAGCTTGTAAATGTTGCTTTTTGGGGGCACTCAATGATATTGACTTTTTTATCTTTAGGAGCGAATACCTTTACCATTCCTTCAATTTGCTCTCTAAGCGTTGTTTTAACGCCGGTACCTACATTATAAAGTCCGCCGTCAACATCGGCAAATAAGGCCTTATAAAGCATTTGGCAGTAGTCTTTTACATAAACCATATCCTTAAAGGCATCGGGGTTACCCCACATTTCAACATCTGAACCTTCGGAAATTCGGTCAATCATATACCTATATGCAATAGGTTTTTTAACACCGTCAATATAATTAAACTTAACAGGGCTGTAAAGATAAATGTTAGGTAGTCTGAAAACAAAATCTTTAATTCCGTATTCGGCATGATAATGCTTCATTGTTTCTACTACCATACTCTTTGTAATTGCATAAAAAGCATGGTCGCCCGTATAGTTAAGTTTTCTTTCCATTTTAGGCGATAATACTTCTTCTTTGCCCCAATAACCTGCCATTTCAGCCCATGTCTGAGCATATAATACACGGTCGGCCTTTACTTTTCTTGCATATTCAAGGATACAGACAGCGCCCGTAACATTGACATTAATATAAACGAAAGGATTATAGTCGGAAAGATATGCCGGTAAAACACCTGCGAGGTTAACAATTGCATGAACATCGTCTTTTGGAAGCTTCTCAAATTCTTCTTGCTTTGTTATATCAAGTTTTACATACTTAATACCTAATGACGAAAAGAAATCAGTATCATCTATACCGGAAGCAATAATTTCATATTTTGTTTTATCAATATGCTCGTTACAGTAATCAGCAAAATATGCTCCCGTATTACCGGTTGCACCGAAAATTATAATCTTTTTCATTTACTAAAGAACTCCTTTACACAAGAAATTACAGTATTAACATCTTCGTCAGTAATGCCATAATACATCGGTAAACGAACAAGACGCTCACTTTCGGTTGTGGTATTAACATCTTCTCCGTTAAATCTGCCGAATTTAACACCCGCAGGAGCGGAATGAAGCGGAATATAGTGGAAAGTACACTGAACACCGTTTTCACGCATAAAGCTTATAAACTCGGTGCGCTGTGCCAAATCTTTACACTTAATGTAATACATGTGGGCATTGTGCGTTGCGTTTTCGGGAATTGTGGGAATATCGAAAAGACCTTTATCGGCAAACGGCTTAAATGCATCGTTATAGGCGTTCCATGTTTTAAGACGGTTGTCGTTTATTTCGTCAAACTTTAATAGCTGTGCCCATAAATATCCGGCATTGAGTTCACTCGGCAAATAACTGTCGCCAAAGTCAACCCAAGTATATTTATCGACCTGACCTCTGAAAAACTTAGAACGGTTAGTTCCTTTTTCTCTTAATATTTCGGCTCTTTCGTTGTATTCGGGGTTGTTTATAACAACGGCTCCGCCCTCGCCCATAGAGTAGTTCTTAGTTTCATGGAAAGAGTAGCAGCCGAAATCACCGATAGTACCTAACGCTCTGCCTTTATAGTAAGCATTGACACCTTGCGCAGCATCTTCAATTACTTTAAGATTATGGCGCTTCGCAATATCTAAAATCGTATCCATTTCACAAGCAACACCGGCATAGTGAACGGCAATTATTGCTTTTGTTTTATCGGTAATTGCGGCTTCGATTTTTGTTTCGTCAATATTCATTGTGTCCTTACGAACATCAACAAAAACAAGCTTTGCACCGCAAAGAACAGGCGCTGTGGCAGTGCTCGAAAAAGTAAAGCTCGGAAGAATTACCTCATCGCCGTCCTTAAAATCGCATAGCATACAAGCCATGTCAAGTGCAGTAGTACCACTCGTTGTAAGCAAAACCTTTTGTGCGCCTAATCTTTCCTGAAGCCATGCATTACATTTTTTAGTGAATTCACCGTCACCGCAAATCTTATGCGAATTTATTGCCTCTTTAACATAAATAAGTTCATCGCCTGTAAACGGAGGCAAGTTAAAGTTAATCATAAAACCCCTCTAATCTTAATGTTTATTAAGAACATCTCTGATAATATAAAGCGGACGGCCTTTAGACTGCATAAAGATATTGCCGACATAAATACCGACAACACCTATTGTTGCCATTAAAAGTCCGCTGAAGAAACAAATTGAAACAATAATACTTGTCCAACCGGAAATCAAGTGACTTACAAAGTAGTCGATAACAAGATAAATTATTGCGAGAAAAGAAATAAATGTTATAAAGAAACCGATTTTTACAAAAAATTTCAAAATCATATCCGACTGTGATGTCAAAATATCGGTAGCCATTTTGAAGCGCTTTTTGAAATTATAGGACGATTTACCCTCTGCCCTTTCGTTATGTTCAACATCAATGGCAGTGGTCCTAAAACCGACCCACTGAATATAAGCAACGTATGCACGGTTATTTTCACGCATACTGCAATATGCTTCCTTAACCTTTTTTGTAATAATACTGAAATTACAAATAGCAGGGTCGAATTTTGTTCCGGTCGCAAATGTACAAATATCATAAAAAATCTTTGAAATGAAAACCTTAAGCGGTGAGTCTTTTCTTTGGGCTCTACGGGCAAATACTACATCGTAGCCTTCTTGAGCTTTATTGTAAAGATTTATAATCTCTTCGGGTCTATCCTGCAAATCACAGTCCATTACAACGATATAATCGCCTTTAGCATTATCAAGACCTGCCGTAATTGCATAAATCTGACCGAAATTTCTTGAAAGTTCAATACCTACAACCTTACTGTCGTTTTCGCAGATTTTTTCTATAGACTCCCAAGAGTTTTGCGGACAAGCATCATTAACCAAAATAATTTCATAGTCCTTAGTTATTTTACTTAAAGACTCAGTAAGTCTTCTATGAAGTTCAGGTAATGCGCCTTTACAACCGTATACGGGAATTACAACCGAAATATCCATACTTCACCCTCTAAAAACTTAAATAAAATACAATAATACCGAGTATAATAAGTGCGTTGCCAATGATTTTTTTAGGTGTAAACTTTTCGCCGAAAAATATTCGGGAAAAAATAAATACCAAAACAAAACCAAAAGCTTCGAAAACGGGACCGTTTTTCATTTCAATGCCTTTGTAAGCAAGAACATTCATAAACATTGAAATTGCCATTAAAGCATATCCCAAAATTACGAAAAAATTAAGATACTGACGAATAAAAGAACTATATTCCTTTTGAGCGGCTTTTTTAAGGAATATTTGCGAAACGGCGGAAATTAAAACACCGAGCGCTAAAAACAACCAATATTTAAGCATTATCACTGTTAACAATTATCGTTCCTATGACGATAATTATTACTCCTATTATATTGTTTAGTATTATTTGTTCACCAAAAAACAATGCCGCCCATAATAGTGACCAAATAATTGCCGTTGCCCTATTTGCATAAGCAAGAGAAAGCTCAACTCTTTTAATTACCTGTTGCCAAATAATTGCATAGATACCGAGTATTAAAAACTCAGCACCGTAAAATAAAAGAAAGTTAAAAGACAGTAATTCATATCTTGCCGCAAGTTTAGCAAAAACACCGGCAAAAGTATAAATAATTACAACCGACTGTAAAATTAAAAAGCGTTTAATAATTAGTTTAACAGAACTGTTTTGCATAACTTAAAAACCTGCCAAATCAATTAGCTTTCGGCGGCTGTCGGTTTTTATAATATAAAAGCCGTAACGGGTGCCGCTGTCAACTATTTTATGGTCACCTATGGGTGACATCTCACTTACAAACTGCAAAGTTTCGGGCGCTTTATTTTTAATGTTTTCAAGTACCTCTAAATCTTCTTTTGAAAAGACAAAACGAATTGCCGAAAAAGCAGGTTCGGAAATACTCGTTAAATCGGGCTCGTTGCCTAAAGCAACATCAATAACCATTTTAACAAAATCTTTACCGGTAGAGAGTCTTACAAGGTCAGAGCCTATGCAATCTCCGCCCATTCTTGAACCGATTTCTATTATACCTATCCTGCCGTCTTTTGTAAGACGGAATTCGGAATGCGAAGCACCGAACTTGATTTTAAGAGCATCAAGAGCCTTAAAAATTGTTTCTTTGACTTTATTATACTGCTCTTCCGTTAAATCGGCAGGTTCTAAATGTCCCGTTTCGATAAAGTGCGGTGCACCTGTTGTAAACTTTTTGGTAACGGTAAGCAATGTGTGCTTTCCGTTATACGAAATACATTCAACACTGAATTCGGGACCGTCTATATAATCTTCGACAATAGCCATTTTTTCGAATGACTGTTCGACAGCATTTTTTATGGCAGTATCCAAACCGTCTGCGCTTTCAACTTTAGTTATTGCACGGCTTCCCGAACGGTCAGTAGGTTTAACAATTACGGGAAAATGAAACCTTGAAATATCGCCGAGCTGACTTACAGACGATACTTTCATAAAATGCGGTGTTTCTACTCCGCCGTTTTTTAATGCTTCACGCATTTTGTGTTTATTAGTGGAAATTAAAATGCATTCGTCACTATTATGCGTAAGCCCTAAATGTTTTGCAAGATACTGTACCGTTATATTAGCTAAATCGGAAGCAATGGTAGCAACGGCATCAGGTTTAATTTCTTCGCATTTTTTAAGTATTTGTTCTTTTTCGACAATACTTATAGGGTAAAAATAATCAGCCGTAGTCTCACCTACAGAACCGTCTTGCCAAGCAAAAACATGTGTTTCAAGTCCCATTTCTTTTGCTTTTAGAATTAACGGGTTTTGGAAATCATTAGCGCCAATAATAACAATTTTTTTCTTCATAAATTAAACCCCGATTATCAGTTTATAAATGCAGTTTTGTTACCGATATAATTATTATCGTCCCCTAAAGCATTTACGGAAATAATATTACTAAACTTAATATTTTTGTCAGAAACCCAATTGCCGTTATCGTCAACCTTTGCGGTAATAACTTGTCGCTCGGCATTCTTTGAAATGATTTCAAAAGAAACATTATCGTACAAGTCAATAGGCTCCATATAAATTTGAGCTTGTCCGTTTACATCTTTTACAAATATTTGATTTTCTCTGACAGCTTTTGGAATTTTAACAACATTTTCAGATAAACAAATATCTTTACCTTTATAATTTACCGCATAAACATGTAAATTAACAAAATCATTTGTATTATATTTTGAAAGATTAACAGTAGCAGTCCAATTTACGGAGTTAAACTCGTCATTTGATATCGACTTAGTCAAATTAGTCCAAACTAAATCATTATCATAATCTTTCCAAACGGCAATTCTAACCGAAGAGTATTTATCTTCGCAGTTATACTTAACCGTCATAACCGAAGAGTCTGACTGAATATCGGTATTAAGTGACGGAGAAAAATAAAGGTTTGTTCTCATTGTACCAAAATAAGAAAAACTGAACAAAACTATATATAAAACACAGAAAACTACCGTTAACGGTACTTTGATTTTTCTCAATATATGTTTATCAGTAAAAAATTCTAATTTTTCAAAACCGTAAGTAACAAAATAAGCAAGAGCCGGTAAAAGCGAAATTGCATATCTGCCCTGCGGTTGATAATCGCTTGAGTAAGAATATATAACAGTCAATACTAAAGGAGTTATTCCGGCGATAAGCAAACAAATATGCCAAAAATACTTTTTACGGTCAAATATGGCAAAAATAATTGCCAAAACAAAGCCAAGACCAAAGAATATATAATAACAAGTATATAAGAAATCCGGCAAATTTATACTAAGCATTCCGAATTTACCGATAAAGCTTTGAATGGTAGTTTTTAGCCAAACACCGTCACCGAGCATAGAAAAAACGGAAATGCCCTGAGCTTTCGGCGGATTAAACTTAAAAATTTCATGTCCCGACTTTTCAAATTCGGCAGCGATTATATTAGCGGTATTTCTGCCGAGAAAATCGCCGTTATGAAGTATTGCATTTCTGATAAAAAACCAACCGGCAAGTAGTACCGTAATTAAAAACACAATAGAAAATTTCTTAAATATGAACTTAAATTTATTATCAATTCTTTCGTCAAACAAGCAAGAAACCACGCAAAAGATAATACTTACAAGTACCCAGCCGTATGCATTGTAGTAGGAAAGTAAAACAAAAGATAAAGAAACCGACAAACCTATTAAGGTTTTAGTACTCCAAAGCTTTTCTTTTCCTAATATTAAAAAATACATTATTAAATAAGCGCCTAAAAGTGCTAATGTATCATTATTAAAATATCCGCCGATAAAAATAACCTGCGGTAAAAATGCAGATATAATCGCAAAAAGATAAGTCGAAGATTTTTTTTGAAAAACCTTGTCGCCGATTAAAAATGAAACATAAGGAATTAAAGTAACAGATATAACACTTACCATGCGGGAAGCAAAAAATATTAAATGCTCTGACTGAGTAAAGAAAGAAGCAACTTTCATAATTCCCGCAGAAATTATTGCAGGTAAAAACGGAAGCGAAGCATAAGAAAAGCCGTATAAATTATTTATAAGTTCAAATTCATTGCCGACAGGTAGTTTTCCGTGTCTGAAAATGAAATATGCAATAGCATTACGCATATACTCGTCAGGAGCATACGCCCTTGGTAATTTATAAGCCATTACAGTCGTAAGAGCAAAAACAACAGCAATAATAATTGCTCTTAAAGTTATATCAAGGGAAGAAAGTTTATTAGCACTTTTTAGTCGCATAAATATCCTCCGAAAAACCTTATAATACTACATATTGTATTATATAATAGTTAAAACACAATGTCAAGGAAAATAAAGGCAAAAAGTGCGTTAGAAAAACAAATTATATTTGATATTTTTCAATAAAAAAAGTATAATGATTAGAGATACTTGAAAGGAAAATTAATATGAGTAGAAAACGCAGAGGTTGCGGCAGTTTATTGCTTTTAATTTTAATAATAGGTATAGCATTTTCATACAAAATAATACTGCCTAAAATTGACTTTGGAAAGCTATATAACAACAAAGTAACCGTTGACACTCCAAAATCAATAACCAACTATAATGTAACATGCTATGAGGACCTTAACGACACCGAAAAAAATGTATATAAAATCATTATTTCAAATCTTGAAAGCGGCTCACTTAATTGTTTGGTTGAAAATATTGATTATAACAAATATAAGAACAATATTGAAAAAATTGTAAGAGCGGTAACAAACGACCACCCCGAGTATTATTGGCTTGACGGCAGTGCAACCGCAGAAGGTAAAACCGCCGGACTCTTTTCCGGTGACTCAATCACGATTAAGCTCGGTACTTTTGATTTTTATAACAGTTCGGATAAAGAAACCGAAAAAGAACAATTAAACTCAAAAATTAATGAAATCACAAATAAAGCAAATAAGTATTCTTCCGACTATGAAAAAGCATTATTTGTGCATGACTATATAATCGAAAACACAGAATACGATTTTAATAACCGAGACGAATCATTAAAAAAAGAGCATAATGCCGATGCAGATTATATTTATACGGCTTACGGTTGTCTTGTTAACGGTAAGGCAGTATGTGCCGGTTATTCTAAAGCATATCAAATGATATTAAACAGCCTTAATATTTGTTGCGGATACGTTACGGGAAAATCTCAAAATCAATCTCATGCTTGGAATATACTATATCTTGACAATGAGCCTTATTTTGTTGACACGACCTTTGACGACCCGCAATTCGAAGAAACGGAAGCAAAAAAATATCCTAATTCCGCAATTCATATTTATTTTGGTATTACCACAGACGAAATACTCAAAAATCACACAATAGATACAATGTTTAATGTACCTAATTGTGTATCACAAAAGTACAATTATTATAATATAAACGGCTATCTGTTTGACTCATACAATTTTTTAAGTATTAATCATGCAATATATTTGCAAAAATCAAAAATAAAAACTATAAAATTTACAAATAAAGATGCATATCTTGAGGCAAAGGAACAGCTTATAACAAAGAAAAAATGGAGTTTAATGTCCTCCCTTCCCTTTACTTCAATTTCTTACATCGAATACCCCGAACACTATGTAATTACATTTATAACAGACTGACACAAGTAAAAAAAATAAAGCTCTAAGTCATAAGGCTTAGAGCTTTTTTAATGCTTACATTTTGTTTAATTTTGATTTAAGACTATCGAGCTGCTCACGAAGTTCGTTTGGCAATTTATCGCCGAATTTCTTGTAATGTTCTTCGATTTCGGCAGCTTCCTTTTCCCAAACATCCTTATCAACAGCAAGTATTGACTTAAGTGTTTCAATGTCCATATTAAGGTCAGTAAGGTCAATATCTTCAGGCTTAGGAACATAACCGATAGCAGTTTCGGTAGCATCGGCTTTGCCTTCGCAACGGTCGATTATCCAGTTGAGAACTCTCGCATTGTCGCCATATCCGGGCCAAATAAAGTTGCCTTCATCATCGGTACGGAACCAGTTTACATTGGAAATCTTAGGTGCTTTATCGCCTAATCTTTCACCCATGACGGGCCAATGCTTAAAGTACTCGCCCATATTGTAGCCGCAGAACGGAAGCATTGCCATCGGGTCACGTCTTACAACACCGATAGCACCGGCAGCGGCTGCTGTTGTTTCAGAAGCCATTGCAGAGCCAATGAACACGCCGTTAACCCAGTCTTTCGACTGATAAACAAGCGGAGTACATTTAGCACGTCTTCCGCCGAATATAATTGCGGAAATCGGAACACCTTGACCTTTATCAAACTCGTCAGAAAGGCAAGGACAGTTCTTAGCAGGTGCTGTAAATCTTGAATTAGGATGAGCACCGGAAGTTGCAATTTTATTTGCCTTATCATACTTTGTGTAGTCCCAAGGTTCGCCCTTCCAGTTAAGAGCATTCTTAGGCGGGTCTTGGTCAAGACCTTCCCACCATACGGTATTATCGTCAAGGTTAAGACAAACATTTGTGTAAATGGTATCTTTCTTAGTTGATTCAAGCGCATTATAATTTGAACGGCTGTTAGTACCGGGGGCAACACCGAAGAAACCGTTTTCGGGGTTAATCGCATAAAGTCTGCCGTCAGGGCCTATCTTCATCCATGCGATATCATCGCCGACTGTCCAAATCTTATAACCCTGCTTTTTAAGGTATTCAGGCGGAATAAGCATTGCAAGGTTAGTTTTACCGCAAGCAGACGGGAACGCTGCCGCAACATACTTAACCTCACCCTTCGGGTTTTCAAGTCCCAAAATGAGCATGTGCTCAGCCATCCAGCCTTCTTTCCAACCTTGGTAAGAAGCAATACGCAAAGCAAAACATTTTTTGCCCAAAAGAACGTTACCGCCGTAAGCTGAGTTAACCGAAATAATTGTATTATCTTGCGGGAAATGACAGATATAGCGGTTTTCGGGGTCAACATCACACTTAGCATGTAAACCTCTTACCCAGTCGTTACTGTCACCTAACACCTTTAGTACTTCGGTGCCGACTCTTGTCATAATAGACATATTTAGAACAACATATATAGAATCGGTAACCTCTATACCTATTTTAGCAAGTGGTGAGCCTATAGGTCCCATAGAATAAGGGATAATATACATAGTTCTGCCCTTATATGTTCCACGAGCAATATTATAAAGCTTTTCGTACATCTCTTTGGGGTCGCACCAGTTATTAGTAGGACCTGCCAACTCTTTAGTCTCAGTGCATATAAAAGTTCTGTCTTCTACACGTGCAACATCGTTGGGTTTGGTTCTGTGAAGATAGCAACCGGGCAATTTTTCTTCGTTTAATTTTAACATTTCGCCGGTTTCTACCGCTTCTTTTCTAAGCTCGTCAAGTTGAGCTTCCGAGCCGTCAATCCACATAACCTTATCGGGACATAGAAGAGCTTTCATCTCTTCGAGCCACTTGTTAACCGTAACATTTTGTGTCATATCTAAAATCTCCTTAGTGTTATAAAGCCTTGCTTTATAAATTTAACTTTAACATTATAATACATTGACAAAGTATTGTCAATCAATTTTAAGCACATTAATAAATATTATGCTTCCATAATTGCTTTGAACTCTTCAGAAGTGATTTTTTCTTTGGTAAAGAGTTCGTTTGCAACAGCGTTAAGCTTTTCGATATTATCGTTTAATATCTTTTCGCCTCTATTATATGCCTCATCAATAATTCGGTGAATTTCTTTATCAATTTTTGCATTGACAACCTCAGAGCAGTTTTCAACATGACCGTAGTCTCTGCCTAAAAATACTTCATCGTTTGAGTTTGCATAAAGTATCGGACCTAATTCGTCACTCATGCCGTATTTAACAACCATATCTCTCGCAAGTTTTGTTGCTCTTTCAATATCGTTTGAAGCACCTGCGGAAATATCGGAATTGCATAATGCTTCGGCAATTCTTCCGCCTAAAAGCATAACAATTTCTTCTTCCATTTCGGACTTATACTTATTAAATTTATCTTCATTCGGAAGTGATACGGTAAGTCCTAACGCTCTGCCACGGGGAATTACGGTAATATAATGAATTTCGTCTTGCGTAGGTAAGAAATATCCGAGTAAGGCATGACCTGCTTCATGGAAAGCGGTATTGCGTTTTTCTTTATCACTTATTACAAGACTCTTCTTTTCCGGTCCGCCTATTACTTTAAGTGTTGCTTCTTCTATTTCTTCTTGTGTTATAGCTTTCTTTTTGCGTCTTACGGTAAGAAGTGCCGCTTCATTAAGAAGATTTTCAAGGTCAGCACCCGTAAAACCGGCGGTAGATTTTGCGATAGTTGAAAGTACAACATCAGGGCCTAACGGCTTACCTCTTGAATGTACCTTTAAGATTTCTTCTCTGCCCTTAACATCGGGATAATTTACCGTTATTTGACGGTCAAATCTTCCCGGCCTTAAAAGTGCCTTATCGAGAATATCGGGACGGTTTGTTGCCGCCATTACGATTACGCCTTCGTTTTCGCCGAAGCCGTCCATCTCAACAAGAAGCTGGTTTAATGTCTGTTCTCTTTCGTCATGACCGCCGCCAAGACCTGCACCACGCTGTCTGCCTACGGCGTCAATTTCGTCAATAAATACAATTGCAGGTGCATTCTTTTTAGCTTCACCGAACAAGTCACGAACACGGGACGCGCCGACACCTACGAACATTTCCACAAAATCAGAACCTGAAATTGAGAAGAAAGGAACACCCGCTTCACCTGCAACGGCACGGGCAAGTAATGTTTTACCTGTTCCCGGAGGGCCGACAAGCAAAACACCTTTTGGAATATGCGCACCGAGTTCACTGAATTTTTTCGGGTTTTTAAGGAAATCAACGACTTCCGCCATTTCTTCCTTTTCTTCCTCGGCACCGGCAACATCGGCAAAGGTAGTTTTCTTCTTATCGTCTGCTTTTTTAACTTTTGCCTTACCGAAGCCCATGGTTTTATCGGTTCCCATAGCCGAATTCATTCGTCTTAATATGAAAATACCGAATACTATCATAAGAACAATCGTAAGAATGCTCGGGAGCATACTCATTATCCATGAAGTTTCCCCGCCGCTCTTATAATCGTATTTTATAACCTTATCAGTACCCTTATACTTGGCATTATTTATCATAACAGCTTCGTTTACATCATTATAAAACATTGTTGCCTGAGCAACGGTATAATGGTGTGTTTCTTCGCTTCCACGAAGCTTATATGTTAAATCGCCCGAGTACAAGTTAAGTTCAAACTCGCTGACTTCATTATTAACAACCTTTTGAACTATTTCGTAATACTTTGTATCGTCAGCTTTTTTAGAAAGTCGGGATACCGCAGCAAAAGATAGTATTAGAACTATCGGTATGCCTATATAAAGCAATATATTTCTTACGTTCTTCTTCAATTAAAAATCTCCTTTATTTATCTTCCTTATCGGAATAAACTTCTTCGGCAAGTACACCCACAAAAGGCAAATTGCGAAATTTTTCGTCATAATCAAGTCCGCAACCCACGACAAATTCGTCAGGAATTACTTTTCCGACATAATCGGCATGAATATCCGCCTGACGGTTAGCAGGTTTATCAAGCAATGTACAAATTTTAATACTTTTGGCATTTCTGTCAAGTAAAATCTTTTTAAGATAAGTAAGTGTAATACCTGAATCAAGAATATCCTCAACTATGAGAATATCACAACCGTCCGGATTAACATCTAAATCTTTTTTGAATTTTACGGCACCCGTTGTTTTTGTACCGCTGTAAGACGAAACAGCCATAAAATCTATTTTGCAGTCACATGTAATTTCTCTCATTAGGTCTGCCATAAAAACAATGGCGCCTTTAAGAACGCTGACAAGTAATAGATTTTTGCCTTCATAATCTTTAGAAATTTGTTTGCCTAATCGCTTACAAATTTCATTTAGTTCCTCTCTCGAAACCAAAACATCTTTGATAATACCTTCATACCCATCCATAATTAATATTCTCCTAAATAATCAAAGTATTAAAATATAAAACATTTTTTGTGTTGCTATCAATTTTAACTCTATCGGCAACACCAACATTATAAACCCAAATTACGCCATTTTGGTCGGAAATGACAGGAAGATTTTTCCTATAACTTAACTTAACAGAACGCTCGGTTAAAAGCTTTTTTAGTGTTTTTGTTGAATTAGAGTTAATAAGTTTAATTTTATCGCTTGAATTTTTTTCTATCAGATTAACTTTTCCTATAATTTTATCAAAGTCAACAGCACAATTTGCAAACAATTCGTGAACTTTTACTTTTTTATTGTACTCGTCAATGGAAAATCTTAAAAATTCAACCTTAAACTCTGTATCTTCATCAGATAATTTATCGGTAAATGTAATTTTACCATCGGAAAATACGGCATAATAATTATCAGGCAGTGCTGTTTTTTTAGATTTATTAAGGCAAACATCGAGCACACTTAAAATATGAGAATAATCTAAATGTTTGCCAAATAATTCATAATAAAAAATATCAACAACACGACTTGAAATCGCACGATGTAAAACAGAAAAGTTTTTTACATCAAGATACTTTCCGCAAATTCTGTTTTTATATTCATTTGTTGCAGTTTTATTTAAGAAATCTTCGTCTTCGTTAAGCAAAACTGCCGTTTTTGATGCATTGTTTTCGGCTTTTTCGTTTAATGATTTCAGCACGGGGACTACTTTATGACGAATAATATTTCTCGAGCAGTCATCAACTAAATTTGTCGAATCTGTAACATAAGTTAAACCCTTAAGGCTAAGATAATTCTCAATGTCTTCTCTCGTACAAAAAATAAGCGGTCTTATAAATTTATCCCTTTTTGCGGGAATACCCTTAAGTCCTTTAAGAGAAGCCCCTCTCGATAAATTAAAAAGTATTGTTTCAAGGTTATCACTTGCGGTATGAGCAGTAGCAACAACACCCTTTGAAGTTTTACTTAAAAATTCATATCTTTTATCTCTTGCGGCAGTTTCTATACTTATACCCTTTTCTTTTGCATATAAGGGTACATCACCTTTTTCGCAAAAAAGCGGTATTGAAAACTTTTTGCAAATTTCGAAACAAAACTTTTCGTCTCGGTCAGCTTCTTCGCCACGAATTCCGTGATTAAAGTGTGCGGCAAAAAGATTAAAACCATACTCGTCTTTCAACTCGTTTAACACACTTAAAAGAGCTACAGAGTCGGCACCGCCCGATAATGCAACCGTAACTTCGGTAACACCGTCTAAAAGGCCGTATTTATTAATTGCGTCTTTAACCTTAGAAATCATTTCGTTTTTCTATTCCGGTAAAACGGGTATGCTTATTATCCCAATAAAGGTCAATAGTACCGGTTTCACCGTGACGGTTTTTAGCGATAATGCACTGTGCCTTATTCGGGTCACCTAACTCACCGTCATCTTCCTTTTCGTTATCATAATAATTATCCCTATAAAGGAACAAAACTATGTCAGCATCCTGTTCAATAGAGCCGGAATCACGCAAATCGGCAAGTGCCGGTTTATGTGACCTGCCCTTAGTTTCCGTTCCACGGGACAACTGAGCACAGGTAAGGACGGGTACTCCGAGCTCCTTAGCCATAATTTTAAGATTACGGGTAATTTCGGAAATTTCCTGAACACGGTTATCTATATTTCTCGCCGAATGCATAAGTCCCAAATAGTCAATGACAACAAAATCGACCTTTTTCATACGGCGCAATTTTGCTTTCATTTCAGGAACTGTTATGCCCGATGTTTCGTCAAAATAAATTTCGGCTTTTGAGAGTTCTTCACCCGCTTGAGCAAGTCTTGTCCACTCGTTAGCGTCAAGTTCACCTGTCCTGAGCTTTGAGCTCTCTATTCCGGCCTCACTCGAAAGCAAACGCTGTGCCAATTGGTCACGGGTCATTTCAAGTGAGAAAAAGCAAACAGTTTTATTAGATTTAATTGCAACATTTCTTGCAATATTAAGAGCAAAAGAAGTTTTACCCATACCCGGTCTTGCGCCTAAAATAATAAGGTCAGATTTATTAAGACCTGTTATCATTCTGTCAAGGTCGCCCATACCGGTTGAAATACCGATATAATCTTCTCGGGTATCGGGGTCTGTTAATTTAGATAAACGGTCGTATGTTTCGGTTTCAATAACATTTTTAATATGCGTAAGACCGCTTACTTCCCTACCCGAACGAATTTCATAAATTTTTTGCTCGGCATTATCAAGCATCTTGCCCGAATCAAGAACATTTTCTTCAACATCTTTAAGAATATCCTTTGCGGCATCCATTAAAGCACGGGCATAATAACGCTCTCTTACTATCGCAACATATTCACTGATATTGGCAGAGGAAATAACACCCTGAGCCAACTGCGTTAAATATGCTTTTCCGCCGTCTTCATCGTATGTACCGTTCTTCTTAAGTTTTTCAAGCAAAGACACAAAATCAATTACCTGACTTAATTCGTACATACTCGAAATAGTTGAGTAAATATCTCTATGCTGAGGCAAATAGAAGTATTCGGGTTTTAATGATACCGCAACCTCACTTAAGCATTTAGGGTCAACGATAATAGAGCCTAAAATTGCTTGTTCCGCTTCAACAGAATACGGTTGCTTGGAAACATCGCCTAAATAAATTTCATTAGCCATATCATTCAGTAACCTTTACAGTAATTTTTGCCGTTATACCGGTATAAAGCTTAATGTCCGCATCATATTCACCGAAGTTCTTTATATCGGCAACAGTCATTTTCTTTTTATCAACCTTAATACCTAAATCTTTTTCAATGGAATTTGCGATTTCTTTTGATGTAACACTGCCGAAAAGTTTACCGGCACTACCCGCTTTGGCTTTAATTATAACAGTTTTGCCGTTAAGCTTTTGGGCAAGTGCTTTTGCGGCATCAATTTCTTCTTGTTTATGATGTGCGGCTGATTCGTTCTTACTTTTAAGTTCGCCTAAAGCGGCACTGTCAGCCTCTTTTGCTAAATTTTTCGGGAAGAGAAAATTTCTTGCGTATCCGTCCGACACATTAACAAGTTCTCCGCATTTGCCTTTTCCCTTTACATCTTGAAGTAAAATAACCTTCATATATTCAAAACCTTTCGTTAAATTTCCATAATTATCGGAAGCACCATCGGGCTTCTATGCGTTTTATTGTAAAGAAATTTTGAAACGCCGTCTTTAATTTTGGTTTTATAAACATTCCAGTCCTTACAACCTAAGTGGTAACACGATTCTAAAATATCATATACAGTGTCCTCAATTTGTCCCATGAGTTCTTCAGATTCTTTAACAAAGACAAAGCCACGGGAAACAATTTGCGGTTTTGATAAAACTTCTCTTGTAAGAGAATCAACAACAACGCTTACAATGATAATTCCGCCTTCGGCTAAATGTTTTCTGTCACGAAGGACTATACTGCCGACATCACCGACACCGAGTCCGTCAATTAAAACTCTGCCCGAAGGTACTGTATTTTTAGTATTAACACTGTTTTTTGTAAGTTCTATTACCGTGCCGTTAGACGCTAAAATGATGTTATCATTTTTAATTCCCAAAGAATTTGCAAGTAAAGAATGTTTGTATAAATGTTTTTCTTCACCGTGAACCGGAATAAAATACTTCGGTTTTACAATGCTTAACATTATCTTTTGCTCTTCGTTACAAGCATGGCCCGAAACGTGAACATCGTACATTTTTTCATAAACGACATTTGCGCCTCGCCTTATAAGTTCGTTAACAACCTTGCTGACAAGTTTTTCGTTACCGGGTATCGGTGTTGCCGAAATAATAAACATATCGCCGGGCTTAACATCAACCTGTCTATGCTCGGAAAAAGCAATTCGATGAAGAGCGGAAAGTGGTTCGCCCTGACTGCCGGTTGTAACAATTACGAGCTTTTCGTCAGGATAATTTTTAATTGTTTCGATTTCTACAATTACACCTTCAGGTACAGTTAAATACCCGAGTTCACTCGCAACCTTAACAACATTAAGCATACTTCTGCCGGAAACCGCAACCTTGCGTCCGCACTTAACAGCTTCGTTAATAATTTGCTGAATTCTGTGAATGTTTGAAGAAAACGTTGCAACGATAATGCGGTGATTACCGGCTTTCTTAAACAGAGTTGAAAATGTTTCGCCGACTACTCTTTCAGAAGCAGTAAAGCCGGGTCTTTCGGCGTTTGTAGAATCGGAAAGGAGTGCTAAAACACCCTTATTTCCGAGTTCGGCAAATCTCGATAAGTCAATTACCGTTTCGTCAATGGGTGTAGTATCAATCTTAAAGTCACCCGTTTGAATAACAGTACCGGCTTTTGTGGTTATCGCAAAAGCAACAGCATCGGGTATAGAATGATTAACATGTATAAACTCAACCGAAAACTTATTAGTTCTTATCGTTTGACCGGGAGTTACAACATTTAGTTTTGCACTGTCATATAACTTGTGCTCTTTAAGTTTTTCGGAAATTAAACCTACAGTTAACTTAGTAGCGTATATCGGAACATTGAATTCACGCAATAAATAAGGAATTGCTCCGATATGGTCTTCATGACCGTGAGTTATAAAAAGACCTTTAATCTTATCTTTACAGTCTAACAGATAAGAAAAATCAGGTATAACGGTATCTATACCCGGAGTATCTTCGTCCGGAAAGGTCATACCGCAATCAACGATAATCATTTCATCTTCATACTCATAAAGCGTAATGTTTTTGCCTATTTCACCAAGACCGCCCAGCGGAATAATTCTAACGGGAATTTTTTTGGCAGGTTCACGCTTAGTATTTTTTTTGCTATTGGTTTTGTTTTTCTTGTTTTGAGTATTATTTGATTTAATATTTGTATTTTTATTTGTTTTGAAATTTTTTTGAGTTTTCGAAGCAGATTTTCCGCTAACTAAACTGTTAACAGCCGTTTTTGCATTTTTTGTTTTACTTCCGTATTTATTTTTAACAGAACTATGCTTATCATTTTTCTGCTTTGTTTCAGACATTAATTATCCTCCGAATTAAATTTATGTAAAGTTACTATTTTCTGCCGGTAGAGCCGAAACCGCCTACATCTCTTTTAGTTTCTTCTAACGACTCACTTAAAATAAAGTTTGCTTTCTCATAAGGCAAAAATACTATTTGAGCTATTCTTTCCTTGTTTTCTATAGTTCTTGTTTCATTTGAATGATTATGTAAAGCGACCATAATTTCGCCTCTGTAATCGCTGTCAATAACACCGACTTTATTAGCGGGTGCCAAACCTTTTTTAGAGGCAAGACCGCTTCTTGCAAAAATAAAACCGCCCATACCCTCGGGAATTTGTAAAGCAATTCCGGTATGTATTAAAACCGTTTCACCGGCAGCAATGGAAACCGACTCGGTATCAATTAAGGCATAAATATCCGCACCTGCGGAAAACTGCGTTCCGTATGTCGGTACTAAAGCATTATCATTTAATTTAATGTATTTTACATCTGCCATAATTTACCTCCGAGCATTGATAATATATTATATCACAGTAATTACTATAAAACAAGTATAAATCTGCCTTGACACATAATTTTTCCTATGATAAAATTCTTGTCGGGTGAAATAAAAAATGCCGATAGTTAAAAATATTAAACACCAGTTTGAGGTTAACCCTCTTGCCTGTGGTCAGGCAGTTATATCTATGCTTTCGGGTGTTCATATTGAAACAGTTTTCGACCTTGTTAAAACTAAAAAAGAAACAAAATTAAGTGATATGTTTTTTGCGTTTTCGAAGCTTAATATCAATATTGATAAAACAAGAAAAACGGCAGAAAAACTAAGCGATTTACCCGACATTGCACTTTTAAGCCTCGAAACGCCGAAATGTTGGCATTGGTCGCTGTATTTTAAGGGGAAAATTTACGACCCTGAGCACGGAATTTTAAGTGATTTTCCCGAATGTAACAGAAAATATTTTTGGGAAATAACCGAAATTTAATTTTTATAAGTTAATTTTTGCCAAATTTATGAGAAAATATAAGTGTTTTGCTTGATTTTTCTTTTATATATGTTATAATCAGTATATAAATTAAAATGCGTTTAGCGAGAGAGTAGCTTTGAAAAAACATTACAGCGATTTAGGGACGGTGTGAGCCTAATATGCTTTTTTATATGCGAAAATCACTCGTCAGCAGCAATTCTGAAAGATTTATTCAATTAAGAAGCGCCGTTTAACTTGCGTTACAAAGTCCGGGGATGTCAGTCCTTAGTAATAGGTGGTTTATTATTTCCCCCGTCCTATTATGGATGGGGATATTTTTTTGTGAGGTTATTTATGTATTCAAACATTTCTCCGAACGTTAATTTCGTTGAACAGGAAAAGAAAATCAAAGAATTTTGGGACAAGGAAGAAATATTCAAAAAGAGTATTGAAGAAAACGCAAAGGGCGAACCTTATGTTTTCTATGACGGTCCTCCGACCGCAAACGGAAAACCGCATATAGGTCATGTTCTTACCCGTGTCATAAAAGATATGATACCCCGTTATAAAACAATGAAGGGCTATATGGTTCCCCGTAAAGCAGGTTGGGATACTCACGGTCTTCCCGTTGAACTTGAGGTAGAAAAGCTTTTAGGTCTTGACGGTAAAGAGCAAATTGAAGAATACGGTCTTGAGCCGTTTATTGACCACTGCAAAGAGAGTGTTTGGAAATATAAGGGTATGTGGGAAGACTTCTCAAAGACTGTCGGCTTTTGGGCTGATATGGACAACCCGTATGTTACTTACGACAATAATTTTATCGAGTCCGAATGGTGGGCATTAAAGCAAATATTTGATAAAGGCCTTTTATATAAGGGCTTTAAGATTGTGCCCTATTGTCCCCGTTGCGGAACTCCGCTTTCTTCTCACGAAGTTGCGCAAGGCTACAAATCAGTTAAAGAACGCTCTGCTGTTGTACGCTTTAAGACTAAAGGCGAAGACGCATATTTCCTTGCATGGACTACTACACCGTGGACATTACCCTCTAATGTTGCGCTTTGTGTTAACCCTGACGAAGAATATGCACTTGTCAAGGCCAACGATGGATACACTTACTATCTTGCCGTTGCTTTGCTTGATAAAGTTTTAGGAAAACTCGCTACAGAAGACACTAAGGCTTACGAAATACTAAAGACCTTTAAGGGCAATGAAC